>JBHIXF010000036.1:0-62674 GCA_041984925.1 Comamonas sp. | reverse complement strand
GGGCGGCCTCCGCAGCAGGCGCAGGCGCCGCAGCGGCAGGCGCTGGCGCAGGCCCAGCGGCCGGACGGGGCTTTTCATAGCGGTCCTGGTAGACCGTGACCTTCTGGCCCGGCGTGAGCACATGCACGCCGGTGGCCACCACCTGCATGCCCGGCGCCAGGCCCGAGGCGATCACGGCCTCATTGCCGTCGGCCGTGGCCAGCTGCACGGGCTGCAGCTTCACGGTGCTGCTGGCCGCGTCGAACACCCACACGGCCGTGCCCTGGCCGCCACCGCCTTCCTGGCGCAGCGCGGTGGTGGGCAGCTTGATCACCGGCTGGCCCGTGGGGCCCATGCCCTCGGGCAATGCATGCACCGTGGCACCCAGCGGCGGCACGGCCGCCGCATCCGCCGTGGGCAGGGCCACCTTCACCTGGTAGGTGCGCGTGACCGGATCGGCGCTGGCCGCCACCTCGCGCACCTGGCCCTGCAGCGGCTGCATGCCGGCGGACCACGGCCGCACATTCACCTTCTGGCCGACGCGGATCGCGCCACGCTTGTCCTCGGGCACGGCAAAGACCACGTCGCGCGGCCCATCCTGGGCGATGCGCACCACGGGCGTGCCGGCCGACACCACCTGCCCCGGCTCGGCATCGATGCCCGTGACCACGCCCGGCACGTCGGCCAGCAGCTGGGCATAGGACTCCTGGTTGCTCTGCGAGGCAAGCTGCGCCTTGGCCTGGTCCAGCGTGGCCTGGGCCGACTTGAGCGAAGCCTCGCGCCGCTCCAGCTCCGCGCCGCTGATGAAATTCTGCGCCTTCAGCTGCGAGTAACGCCTCACATCGGCCGCCGCAAGATCACGCTGCGTGGTGGCAGCGGTCACCTGGGCCCGTGCCGCCTCGGCGCCCAGGCGGTAGTCGCTGGCATCGAGCCGCGCCAGCAACTGGCCCGCCTGCACATGCTGGCCCAGCTCCACTTCGCGGCGCACCAGCTTGCCCGCCACGCGAAAGCCCAGGCGCGACTCTATGCGGGCACGCACTTCGCCTGCGTATTCCAGCTGCGTGTCCAGTGTCCCCACCCCCACGGTCAGCAGCTTGACGGCGCGCACCGGCTCGGGCGGCGGCTCGGCCTTGGAACAGGCAGCCAGCGCCAGCGCGACGGCAAGGCAGGCGGGAGCAAGAAGAAGATGGCGCGGTGCAGCCGGCACAGCGGTTGGCGATGGCAAGGCGGGCATGTTGGTCCGGGAGAAGGGGAACGGAAAGCGCTGATGCACCCAGGGCCGGACGGCAGGCTCCGGAACTGGGACAGCGCCTATTACTGACTGACGGGTTAGTAATTTAGGAGAAGCCCCGGTACCCGTCAAGCGAAATGCTCGGTCCCGCCCGCAGCAACGACAATCGGCGCACCGTGAACCCAACCGAATCCCCACGCTCCACGCCCCCTGTCCTGCCCGTCACGCACTACGAGAATTTTCCCGTGGCGTCCTGGCTGTGCCCGCCACGGCTGCGCCCGCCCGTTGCCGCGCTCTACCACTTCGCACGCACGGCCGACGACCTGGCAGACGAAGGCGACGCCACGCCCGCCGAACGCCTGGCCGCGCTGGCCGCCTACCGCGCCGACCTGATGGCCCTGGGCACCAGGGACGAGCCCGCCATGCTCGCGCGCACGGCCTGGCCGCAGGTCTTCATGGCGCTGGCGCCGCAGGTGCGCGCGCACGGACTGCCACAGGCGCTGATGGAGGACCTGCTCAGCGCCTTCGCCCAGGACGTGCGCAAGACGGATGCCGGCGCCACCTACGCCGACCGCGCCGAACTGCTGGACTACTGCCGCCGCTCGGCCAATCCCGTGGGCCGCCTGCTGCTGCACCTGTACGGCGTGCACGATGCCGGATCGCTGGCCCGCAGCGACGCCATCTGCACCGCCCTGCAGCTCATCAACTTCTGGCAGGACCTGAGCGTGGACCTGCCGCGCGCACGCCACTACCTGACCGACGCCGACTGCGCCGCCCACGGTGTGCGGCGCCAGGACCTGCGCGCCGAGCCCGCCGCGCTGACCCCTGCCGTACGCGCCCTGCTGGCCGAACAATCGGCCTGGGCCCGCGCGCTCATGCAGTCCGGCGCCCCGCTGGTGCACCGCCTGCCGGGCCGCATCGGCTGGGAGCTGCGCCTGGTCGTGCAGGGCGGCCTGCGCATCCTGGACAAGGTCGATGCGCTGCAAGGTGCCAGCCTCTACCGCCGCCCCATCGTCGGCAAGGCCGATGCGCCGGTGCTGCTATGGCGCGCGCTGCGCATGTGAACGGCCGGCTCCCGCACCAAAGAAATCAAGGTACATCGGCAACTGCGGCTCCAGCATGTGCCGGCCTTCGTGCGTGCGAAGCCCGGCCTGCGCCGCGGCCTGCAGCAATCGGGTCCGCTGCGGTTTCATGACGATGTCGGCCACGATGGCCTGGGGCCGCAGGCCCCGGACCTCGAAGGGCTGCGGATCGCCCGGCCCCATGCCCAGCGCCGTGGCATTGATCAGCAGATCGGCCTCGCCCCGGACCGGATCCGCCGCAGAAGCCGACCAGTTCCCGGCCACGGCCACACCGGCACGCCAGGCGTTGAGCCGCTCCGCCAGACGGCAGGCCCTGTCCATCACGGCATCCGACACCGTCAGGCTGGACACGCCCGCTTCCGCCAAGGCGGCGGCAATGGCCACGCCTGCGCCCCCGGCCCCGGCCAGGGCCACGCGCATGCCGCGCGGCTCGTGCCCCTGCGCACGCAGGCCGGCCACGAAGCCCAGGCCGTCGAAGTTCTCGGCAAACCAGGTGCCATCGGCCTCGCGCCGCAGCGCATTGGCCGCGCCGGCCAGCTCCACCGTCACGCTGCGCCGATCGGCATGGGCGCAGACGGCAAACTTGTGGGGCACCGTCACCAGGATCCCGTCCAGATTGGCGATGCGCTTGAGCCCCTGGATGACTTGCGCCAGGTCCGCCGCGCCGACCTGCATGGCCACCATGACCGCATCCATCTCGGCATCGCGGAACAGGGGGTTCATCAGCATGGGCGCCTGCACCTGCTCGATGGGGTCGCCAATATGCGCATACAGGCGCGTGTGGCCCGAGGGGCTGGCAATCGTGCGATTCCCGGCCGCGACGGGCCCTGGCTGCGGCTGCGGCTGCTGCTGATGCGTCATTGCCCTGCTCCCTGGCCGGAGGACTGGCGCCCCTTGACATAGGCCGCGGCGATGGCAATGGCGATCGGCAGCGTCAGCGCCAGGAACAGCTGGCCGAAATTCCAGTGCAGCCCCAGCAGCACGGCGCCCACGGCCGCGCCCAGGATGGCGCCGAAGCGGCCTATCCCCGTCATCCAGCTGGTGCCGGTGGCGCGCATGCGGGTCGGGTAGTAGGCGGCTGCCATCGCCGTCCAGCCGGTGTTGGACGAATTGATGCAAAAACCCAGCGCGAAGCACAAAGCCATCAGCCCGGTGAAGCCGGGGTCGAGGTAGCCCAGGCAGACCGTGAACACGGCCGCGCCCAGCAGCGTGCCCATCATCACCTTGTGCGGGTTCCAGCGGTCCATCTCCCAGCCGATGACGACATTGCCCAGCGTGCCGCCCAGCTGCATCATGGCGCCCACCATGGCGGCATCGGCCAGCGAAAAGCCATCGTCCTTGACCATGATGGGAAGCCAGCTGTTGAGGAAGTACACCGTCATCAGGTTCATGAACAGGCCCGTCCACAGCGCAAGGGTCACCACCCGGTGCGGGGCGGACACGATCTGCCGCAGCGCCGCCTTGCCCGCGTTGCCGCCTTCACCGGCCAGAAACACCGTCGAAGCGTCGGCGGCCCCTGGGGCGATGGCGTTGACGATGCGCTGCAGCGCCGCCCGCCCGCCCTGGCGGACGGCCAGGAAACGTGCCGACTCGGGCAGCGCGGCGGCCAGCACCAGCGCGAACACCATCGGCACGACCCCACCCACCACCAGGATCGAGGGCCATCCGTGGCTGGCGATCAGATGGCTGGCCAGAAAGCCGCCGCCGGCCGCGCCCAGCGTGAAGCCGCAATAGACCACCGTCACCATCAGGGAACGGTACTTGCGGGGCGCGTACTCGGAGGCCAGCGTCGCCGCATTCGGCTGCGAGGCCCCCAGCCCCAGGCCCGTGAGAAAGCGCAGCACGGACAGCACGGCCACATCAGGCGACCAGGCGGACAGCAGGCTCATGAGGCCAAAGAAGAACACCGAACCGATGATGACCCGGCGCCGCCCGAACCGGTCGGCCAGCGGCCCGCCGCACAGGGCGCCGATGGCCAGGCCGAACAGGCCCATGCTCAGTACCGGCCCCAGCGCCTCGCGCGGCACCTGCCAGTCGGCCACCAAGGCCGGCGCGATGAAGCCGATGGCCACGATGTCGAAGCCGTCCATCACCAGAACGGCAAAGCACAGCAGAAGAATCCGCCACTGAAAGCCCGCAAAGGGCCTGGAATCCAGGAAATCCTGGATGTCGATCTGCGCCGCTGCCTTCATGTCTTGCTCCCGTTGGTTGTCCATCAAAAGCCGGCCCTGCCTCACAGCAGGCCGCGCAGGTATTGCAGGCTGTCGGCCACGGCCTGGTCGTCTTCGTATGCGGGGTGCAGGTAGTCGATCTCCAGCGCCAGCAGCCCGCTGTAGCCGTGCCTGCGCAGTTGGGCAAAGGCGCGCGGCAGATCGATGAGCCCCCGGCCCAGCGGCACGCTGGGCCAGAACGCGAAATCGCGCGGATTGCCGCCCAGGGCCGCCACATCCTTGACATGGGTGGCGCGCGTGTAGGGCGCCAGCTTCTCTATGGCCACGGCCGGGTCTTCCAGCAGGCGCAGGTTGTTGGCCGTATCCAGGCACACGCCCAGCCAGGGTGAATCGATGGTCTCGATCAGCTCCACCAGCTCATCGGCCAGGAAATCGATGTGGTTCTCGATGGCCAGGACCACGCCCTGGCCGGCCGCATGGGCCGCGGCCTCGCGCAGCAGGGGCAGCAGCCTGGCCTTGTGGATGCCCCAGTCGGCGGGACGCGTGCGCCGCCCGCCGCAGCAGATGCGCATGACCTGCGCGCCCACCGCGGCGGCAATTTCCGCATGGCGCTGCAAGTCGATGAGCTGCTCGGGCGCCTCGCCGGAGCGCAGGCCGCCCGGATGCCCCCAGGCCCAGACCCGCTCCAGGCCCAGGGCATCGAGCCGCTCGCGCAGGGCCGCGACCTGGTCGGGCGAGGGATCCGGGAAAAAGCAGGACTCGATGGACACGCCCGCCACGCCCAGACCGTGGGCCCGGTCCAGGAAGTCGAGCATCGTCATGCGCACCCCGGGGTCCGTTTCGAGGCCGGGATAGATCTCGCCGAAGTAGCGGTGGTAGGTGTAGGAATCGATGGCAGGTTTCACGGTGGTCTTTCATTCAATATGAAACATCATTCCACATGGAACATCAATCCAGAACATGGGACTAACCCCAGCCCGGCCACAGCGGCACACTAGAATTCCTGCAACGACCTCTTTTCCGGGCTTTCTGGCCGAGCCCGCCCCACCGTCCATGACCTCTGCCCGCGACCGCGCACTCGCCATCGTCGAACTGCTTGCCCACCACGTGTACGGATTGCCGATGTCGGAAATCGCCGACCGCCTGGACATCCCGCGCACCGCCGTGCACCGCGTGCTGGCCGACCTCAAGGAAACCGGCTATGTCAAGCAGGACCCACGCACCTCCCACTACCGCCTGACGGTCAAGCTCGCCTCGCTGGGCCTGAGCTACCTGGCGGCCAGCGGCATCACCGATGCGACCCAGCCGCTGCTGGACGATCTGGCCGAGGCCAGCGCCGAGCTCGTGCGCCTGGCCGTCATCGAAGAGGACCGGTTGATCTGGGTCGCCAAGGCGCAGGGCGCGCGCGGCGGACTGCGCTACGACCCCGACGCGGGCGCCGATGTCTACCTGCCCGCCACGGCCAATGGACTGGCCTGGCTGGCCGCCGTGGACGATGAGCGCGCGCTGGCGCTGATTTCCGCGCAGGGCCTGGACCGCATCCGCGACCACGGCCCCGGAGCGCCGCAAAGCCTGAAGGCGCTGATGGAGCAGATCGCGCAGACCCGGCAACGCGGCTACGCGGCCGTGTTCGACGCCTACGAGGCCGGCACCAGTGCCATGGCGGCGGCCATCCATGCCGGCGACGCGGCCCAGCCCATCGCCACCGTGAGCATTGCGGGCCCATCGGTACGCATGACCGAAGCCCGCATGCAGACGCTGGCGCCCCTGCTGCTGCAATGCGCGCAAGAGCTGGGCAGGGCCAGCCGCAGCTCCCCCGTTTTTTCCGCCGGCCCCCGGGGACCCGTGGCCGACACGGACAGTGCCGCAGCCTGAGCCGCCGCTGGTCCATGGGACAATCCGTGCCCATATGAATCCGGATCAGTACGTCCAAGACAAGGCCGCCGCCTCGGGCAGCAGCTTTTACTACGCCTTCCTCTTCCTGCCGCGCGAGCGCCGTGCCGCCATCACAGCCTTCTATGCCTTCTGCCGCGAAGTGGACGACGTGGTGGATGAAGTCTCCGACCCCGGCGTGGCCGCCACCAAGCTGGGCTGGTGGAGCAACGAGGTGCGCCAGGCCTTTGCCGGCAAGCCCTCCCACCCCGTGATGAAGGCGCTGATGCCGCATGCCCCCGTCCATGGCATCGAGGAGCGCCACCTACAGGCCGTGATCGACGGCTGCCGCATGGACCTGGACCAGACCCGCTACCTGGACTTCCCGGGCCTGGCGCGCTACTGCCACCTGGTGGCCGGCGTGGTCGGCGAGGTCGCCGCGCGCATCTTCGGCCAGACCCAGGAAGAGACCACGGCCTACGCCCACAAGATGGGCCTGGCCTTCCAACTGACCAACATCATCCGCGACGTGGGCGAGGACGCCATGCGCGGGCGCATCTACCTGCCCATCAGCGAACTGCAGCAGTTCGACGTCAAGGCCCACGAGATCACCAAGCGCGAGTACTCGGACCGCTTCACCGCACTGATGCGCTTCCAGGCCGAGCGCGCCCACCGCCTCTACGACGAGGCCCTGGCCCTGCTGCCGGTGGCCGACCGCCGCGCCCAGAAGCCCGGCCTCATGATGGCCAGCATCTACCGCACCCTGCTGCGCGAGATCGAGGCCGACGACTTCCGCGTGCTGCACCAGCGCATCAGCCTGCCGCCGCTGCGCAAGCTGTGGCTGGCCTGGAAGATGCAGGCGCTGGGGCGCATGGCGCGGTGAGCGCGGCGCAAGGCACCGCAGCCCCGCGCGCCGCCATCGTCGGCGGCGGCTGGGCCGGTTTCGCGGCGGCCCTCACCCTGGCGCGGAGCGGCTGGCACATCACGCTGCACGAGGCCGCCCGCGAACCCGGCGGCCGCGCGCGCGGCATGGACATCGAAACGCCCCAGGGCCCGCTGCGCGTGGACAACGGCCAGCACATCCTCATCGGCGCCTATGCCGAAAGCCTGCGCCTGATGCGCGAGGTCGGCGTGGACCCGGCCGTGGCCCTGCACCGCCAGCCCATGGCCCTGCCCTACGCCGACGGCAGCGGCCTGCGCTTTCCCGACTGGCCGGCGCCGCTGGACGCGCTGGCCGGCATCGCCACGGCACACGGCTGGAGCCTGGGCGAGCGCGCGGCCCTGCTGGCGCGGGCCGTGCGCTGGCGGCTGGCCGGCTTTCGCTGCGCGCCCGAGGCCACCGTCGCCGATCTCTGCGCCGGACTGCCGCCACGGCTGGTCACCGAATTCATCGATCCGCTGTGCATCTCGGCACTCAACACCCCCATCCACCTGGCCAGCGGCAGCGTGTTCCTGCGCGTGCTGCGCGATGCGCTGTTCAGCGGGCGCGGTGGCTCGCACTTCCTCGTGCCGCGCAGCGACCTGGGCAGCCTGTTTCCCGCACCGGCCGCGCAGTGGCTGCTGGAACGCGGCCATGCCGTGCGCCTGGGCAGCCGCGTCACGGAACTGCAACCCCAGGGCCCGCACTGGACGCTGGGCGCAGCCCAGGGCGAAGACGCGCCCTTCGACGCCGTGCTGCTGGCCTGCCCCGCGCCCGAAGCAGCGCGCCTGGCGCTCACCGCCGCCGGGCACGCCAGCCTGCCTGCGCGCAACGGCATCGCCATGCAACGGTGGGCGCAGTTGGCACAGGACCTGCAGCACCGCCCCATCGCCACCGTCTATGCACAGACCCTTGACGCTTCGCACACCTTGCCACCGGGGGAACCATGGCTGGCCCTGCGCGCCACGCCCGATGCGCCCGCGCAGTTCGTCTTCGACCGGGGACGGCTCGGCGGCCCGCAAGGCCTGATGGCCTTCGTCATCAGCGACAGCGCATCGGACCGCGAGCTCCTGCAGGCCCAGGTGCTGCAACAGGCGCGGGACCAGCTGGGCTGGCACGGCATGACCGCGCTGCGCACCGTGATCGACAAGCGCGCCACCTTCGCCTGCCTGCCGCTGCTGCAGCGCCCCGGCATGGAGCTGGGCCACGGCCTGTGGGCCTGCGGCGACCATGTGGACGGCCCCTACCCCGCTACCATCGAGGGCGCCGTGCGCAGCGGCATCGGCGCGGCGCAAGCCCTGCATGCCGCCCGCCAGGGGTGGGCACTAGGGTATCTCCGTAGTTGTTCCCGCGCGGTTTGACAGCAGATTGACAGCCGGGCGCGCCACCATCGCTGGCGCTGCCTGCGCAGCCCTTTCACCACAACGAATACCGAGGAGACAACATGCCGCCGAGCCACCCCCTTGACGCCGATCTGCACCCCGTGAGCCGCCGCCAGTGGCTGGCCGGCGCCGGCGCGCTGGGCCTGGGGGGCCTGCTGCCCCACCAGGCCGCTCGGGCGCAGGACAACTGGCCCACGCGCCCCATCCGCTTCGTCGTGCCCTTCGCGCCGGGCGGCAGCTCCGAGATCGTGGCGCGCTCCACGGCGGCCGAGCTGTCCAAGACCCTGGGCCAGAACGTCTTCGTGGACAACAAGCCCGGCGCGGCCGGCAACATCGCCATGCAGGAAGTGGCGCGCGCCGACGACCAGAGCACCGTCATCCTGGGCCACATCGGCACGCTGGCCGTCAACCCCTACATCTTCGACAAGCTGCCCTACGACGCCAACAAGGACTTCCAGCCCGTCAGCCTGTTGGCCAAGGTGCCCAGCCTCTACGTGGTCCACCCCGACGTGCCGGTCAAGAACCTGCGCGAACTGGTCGCCTACGCGAAGAAAAAGCCCGGCCAGCTCAGCTACGGCTCGGCCGGCAACGGCAGCGCCGGCCACCTGGCCTTCGAGTACCTCAAGATGACGGCCGATATCTTCATGCTGCACGTGCCCTATCGCGGCACCGGCCCCATGATGACCGACCTGATGTCGGGCCGGCTGGACGCCGCCTCGGTCGGCGCCGCCGCCCTGCTGCCCTTCATCAAGGCCGGCAAGGTGCGCTGCATCGCCACCGGCTCCACCCAGCGCCTGCCCCAGCTGCCCGACGTGCCCACCGTGGCCGAGCAGGGCTTTGCGGGCTTCGAGATGACGCAGTGGTACGGCATGCTCGCCCCCGCCAGCATGGCCCGGGGCCACGTGGACAAGCTGGCCGCCGAATGCGCCAGGGCCGTCAAGGCCCCCGATGCGCTCAAGCGCCTGCAGGGCGACGCGGCCGAGCCCATCGGCAGCACGCCCCAGCAGTTCGCGCAATTCATCGCGGCCGAGCAGGCACGCTGGCAGAAAGTGCTCAAGCGCGCCCAGGTCAAGCCCGACTGAGCCATCGAACGCACAGCGCCATCGCCACACGCACCAGCGCCGTGGCGCAACCCGCCGCGGCGCCACGGCGGTGGCAGCTGCGGTGGGCGGGCCGGCCGGCATGGACAGGCGCAGGCCCTGGCGCAGCCACGCTCCGCGCGCAAACGACGCCACGCAGGCGGCACAATCTGGCGCTGGACCTGCACGCGCAAAACCGTTCCAATCGCCTCCCGACCACCACCTTCGACCCCAGAGGGAAAGGCCCCTGCCATGCCACGGCGCAAGGCGCCTGACCGACCAAGATCCATGACGCAAGAACCCGCAGTTTCCGGCCAGGCAGACGCCGAAGTCATCATCGTCGGCGCCGGCCCCGTGGGCCTGGGCCTGGCCATCGAACTGGGCCAGCGCGGTGTGCGCTGCCTCATCATCGAGCGCCACCTCGCACCCCAGCCCATCCCCAAGGGCCAGAACCTCACCCAGCGCACCATGGAGCATTTCCATTGCTGGGGCGCCGAAGCACAGCTGCGCGCCGCGCGCACGATTCCCCCCGAATACGGCATCGGCGGCCTGACCGCCTATGGCCAGTTGCTCGGCCCCTATGCCTACGACTGGCTGCAGCGCGACCTGGTGCGCCCCTACTACTTCACGGCCAACGAACGCCTGCCCCAGTACGCCACCGAAGCCGTGCTGCGCCAGCGCGCCGACCAATTGCCCACGGTCGAGCTGCTGTCCGGCTTCAAGGCCGAGACGCTGGTCCAGGACGATGCCGGCGTGACCGTCACCATCGTGCCGCGCGAAGGCGGCGCACCGCGCCAGCTGCGCGCCGCCCATGTGGTGGGCTGCGACGGCAGCCGTTCGGTGGTGCGAGAGCAATCGGGCATCACCCAGACCAGCGTGGACCATGACCGCTCCATGGTGCTGCTGGTGTTCCGCTCCACCGGACTCCACGAACTGCTGGAGCGCTTTCCCGGCAAGTCCTACTACAACGTGCTGCACCCCGAACTGGAGGGCTACTGGAAATTCCTGGGCCGCGTCGACCTGGGCAGCACCTGGTTCTTCCACGCGCCCGTGCCGGCCGGCACCACGGCCGACAACTATGACTTCAAGGGCTTCGTGCAGCAGGCCGTGGGCGCCGAGTTCGACATGGACTTCGAACACATCGGCTTCTGGGACCTGCGCTTCACGCTGGCCGACAGCTACCGGCAGGGCCGCATCTTCATCGCCGGCGACGCTGCCCACAGCCACCCGCCCTACGGCGGCTACGGCGTCAATGCCGGCCTGGAAGACGCGCGCAACCTCGGCTGGAAACTGGCCGCCGCGCTGCGCGGCTGGGGCGGCGATGCGCTGCTGGACTCCTATGACGCAGAGCGCCGGCCCGTCTTCGCATCGACCGCCAACGACTTCATCGCCAAGTCCATAGAGACCGACAAGGCCTTCCTGCGCGACTTCGACCCCCAGCGCGATCGCGCCGCCTTCGAGGCGCAATGGCAGGCCCGCGCCCGCGGCGCCGTCGGTGAAGTCAACACCTTCGAGCCCCACTACGAGGGCTCGCCCATCGTGCTGGCGCAAGGCCCGGACCGCAGCCCCAGCAGCTCCATAGGCGCGCACCGCTTCGAGGCGCGCGCCGGCCACCACCTGGCGCCAGCCACGCTGTCCAGCGGCCGCCCCGTCCACGACGCCTTGGGCACGCGCTTCACGCTGCTGGCCCTGGGGGCGCCAGCCGCCCGGATGCGCGAACTGCGCGAGGCCGCTGACGCGGCGCACCTGCCCCTGGACATCGTCGAGGACGCCGGCACCGCCGAAACGCAGCGCTACGCCGCCCGCTGGGTGCTGGTGCGGCCCGACCATTTCGTGGCCTGGGCCAGCGCGGATGCCGGCCTGGCGCCCGGTCAACTGGTGCAGGTGGTACAAGCCGCACAGGGCCGCCAGCCCGCGCGCCTCAGCGCTCCATCCACCACTGGATGACGATCTTGGCCAGGTAGCCCACGAAGCCCACGCCCAGGCCCAGGAAGATCACGAAGGTGCCGAACTTTCCTGCCTTGGACTGGCGCGCCAGCTGCAGGATGATGAACACCATGAAGAGGATGAAGGCCCCCACGCCATAGGTGAGGAAGAAATGGGCGATCTGTTCTTCTGTATACCCGAATATCACGGCAACGCAGTCCTACATCCTCCCCTGCAGGACCGGTGCGGTGCGGCTCAGCGCGCCGCGAATGCCGAGGCATCGACAAGGTCGCGGTACGCATGCCAGCTCGCATGCCCCAGCAAAGGCATCACGGCCACCAGCCCCAGCAGCCAGCTGCCAAGGCCCAACAGAGTCAACAACACAATCAGTGCGGCCCACAGTGCCAGAGGCACAGGGTTGGCCAGCACGGCCGACCAACTCGTCAGCACCGCCTGGCGCACCGTCACCCGCCTGTCCAGCATCAGCGGCATGGCCACCACGCTGGACGCAAAAATGGGCGCTGCCAGAAAACTGCCCAGCGCCAGCCATACCGCAAACAACTGCCCGTCGCGGGCCAGCACCACGTGCTGCACGAAATCCGCCGGCGTGGCCACGCGCACCGGCGACATCACCGTGATCAGCGAGGCCGACACCAGCACCCAGCCCGTGGCCGCCAGCGACAGCAGCAGCCCGAACTGCACCAGGCACCAGTAGCCGCCCTGCCCTGCCTGCGCATGGCCACTTTGCCAGCGCATCCAGGTGCTGCGCACCAGGGACAGGTCGGCACGCTCGCCACGCTCCAGCGCGCGGCTGATGGCGTAGAGGCTGGTCGCCACGACGGGGCCGACGATCAGGAACCCCGACAAGGCCCCGGCCATCAGCCAGAAGCGATTGTGCCCCAGCGTCAAGATCAAAAAACCGATCAAGGTCAAGACCAGGCCATGCGCCAGGCTCAGCCAGGGCGCCCTGGCCATGTCGCGTGCGCCGCGCGCCAGCCAGCTCAAGGGGTGTTCCCAGCCGATGCTGCGCACGGCGGGGAGGACGGGGGGGTGGAAGAAAGCTGTGCTGTGGCTGGTGGGCATGGCGGCTTGGGCGTGCAGGGGTCAGCTGTCAGCCAGCCCCTGGCACAACTGCGCGAGGCTGGCCACCGTGACGTGGGGCGCAGGCCCCTCGTGAGGCCATGCTACCCCCGCGCGGTTGAGCCAGACTGCGTGCATACCCGCATCCATGGCGCCGCGCGCATCCAGCCGCGCATCGTCGCCGATGTGCAGCACCTCGTGCGGCGCCACGCCTGCGGCGGCCGCCGCCGCATGGAAAAAGCGGGCATCGGGCTTGGCCATGCCGGATTTGGTGGCGCTCAGCGCGGCATGGAAATGCTCGCCGATGCCCACCACATGCACGCTGGCATTGCCATTGCTCAAGGCCACCACGGGCCAGCGCGCGGCCAGGAACCGCAGGGCCGGCAGCGCGTCCTCGTAAAGCTCCACGCGCTGGCGCTCGGCGAAGAAGATGTCGAACGCGGGCTCGGCCAGCGCTGCGTCGTCGCCGTTGCGCTGCAGCGCCAGGCGGATGGACTCGCGGCGCAGGCCGCTGAGGTCGTGGGCAAGATCAGGCCGGTCGCGCTCGACCTGCACGCGGATGGCGCGCACGGCGGCCACGTCGCGCAGCGCCGTGGCCGTGGCCGGCGCATGGGCATGCAGCCAGTCCAGCAGCACCTGCTCGGCGCGCGAGATGGCCGGCCACACGGGCCACAGCGTGTCGTCCAGGTCGATGGAGATGGCACGGATGCGGCCATCGCGGCGCAGCTGCCGCAGTTGCCGCAGCGCGGCCAACGCGGATTCGGGAGAGGGTGCGACGAGGGGGGCGGTAGTGGCTTGGGACATGGTCCGAGCATAGCGAAACGCCCGCCCGCAGGCCGCCGCCGGGTCATCCGACTCGCATGACAGGCGGTCCCGTCCTGCCACAATCGCACCCATGCCATCCCGCTTCGCGCCAGAACCCCCCTTCCGCCACGACCAGCCCCAGCGCACCGCCGTGCTGCTGTGCAACCTCGGAACGCCCGACGCCCCCACGGCCCCGGCCGTGCGCCGCTACCTGGCGCAGTTCCTGGGCGACGACCGCGTGGTCGAGATTCCCAAACTCGCCTGGTGGCCCATCCTGCACGGCATCATCCTGCGCACGCGGCCGGCCAAGTCCGCCGCCAAGTACGCCACCGTCTGGCACGAGAAGGACGGCTCTCCGCTGCAGCACTGGAGCGCGCGCCAGGCCCTGCTGCTGCGCGGCTGGCTGGGCGAGGCCGGCCACAACGTGCTGGTGCGCCACGCCATGCGCTACGGCAATCCGTCCATTCCCAGTGCACTCGATGCCTTGAAGGCCGAGGGCGCCACGCGCATCCTCATCCTGCCGCTGTACCCCCAGTACTCGGGCACGACCACGGCCAGCGTGTTCGACGCCGTCTATGACTGGGGCCGCACCCAGCGCCACATTCCCGAGCTGCGCTTCGTCAACCGCTACCACGACGACGCCAGCTACATCGATGCCCTGGCCCAGCGCATCCAGGCCCACTGGCGCGGCAATGGCCGGGGCGAAAAGCTGGTCATGAGCTTTCACGGCGTGCCCGAGCGCACGCTGCACCTGGGCGACCCCTACCACTGCGAGTCGCGCAAGACCGCGCGGCTGCTGGCCGAGCGCCTGGGCCTAGCGCCCGCGCAGTACCTGGTGACCTTCCAGTCGCGCTTCGGCAAGGCCAAGTGGCTGGAGCCCTATACCGAGCCCTCGCTGATCGAGCTGGCGAAAAGCGGTGTCAAGCGCGTGGACGTGGTCTGCCCCGGCTTCACCAGCGACTGCCTGGAGACGCTGGAAGAAATCAGCCAGGAAGTGCGCGAGGCCTTTCTTCACGCGGGCGGAGAGCAGTTCGAGTACATCGCCTGCCTCAACGACAGCGCGCCCTGGATCACCGCCCTGAGCCGCATCGCCCAGCAGCACCTGCAGGGCTGGCCCACGCAGAAGGCGCCGCAGTCCGAACTCGATGCCCGGCTGGAACACGCCAAGGCCCTGGGCGCTGAACGCTGAGGCGGCGTGCCGCATCCGCAGGCCATATAACCCTGGCTCATGAGCAGAATCCATAAGCATCTTTGTATATAGATGGCGCAAGCGGGACAATTGCACCCCAGTCCATTGCACCCCAGTCGCTTGTTCCGCCGGCCTGCTGGCCGGCACCAGCCATCATGACCAAGACCTTCTCATCTTCCCTGCTGGCCCTGGGCCTGGCCCTGTCCAGCCTGGGCGCGGCCCACGCGGCCGAGCCCCTGCTCACGCCCGCCGGCGTGCAGGCCGCCGCCGGCCAGGACGCCGTGCGCATCATCGACATCCGCGACCCCAAGGCCTACGGCGAGCGCCACATCCCCGGCGCACTCAACGCCCCCTACGGCCAATGGCGCGGCCCCGCCACCAACCCCGGTGAACTGCCCGGGCTGCCCAAGCTCACGGAACTGGTGCAGTCCCTGGGCCTGACACCGGCCACGCACGCCATCGTGGTCTCCACCGGCGCCGACGCCACCGATTTCGGCGCCGCGGCCCGCGTGTACTGGACGCTCAAGCTGCTGGGCCTGAAGGAGCTGTCCGTGCTCAACGGCGGCATGAAGGCCTGGGCCGAACAGAAGCTGCCCCAGGACAGCCAGGCCGTGAAGGTCGCGCGCAGCGCCTACCAGCCCCAGATGGACACCAGCCTGCTGGCCACGCGCGAGGACGTGGGCCGGCACGTCAGGCTCAGCAACGCCGCCCTCGTGGACTCGCGCCCCGACGCCTTCTACCAGGGCAAGACGCGCGCCCCCGCCGCCAAGCTCTCGGGCACGCTGCCCGGCGCGCAGCAACTGGACTTCAACCAGTGGTTCGTGCCCGGCACTTCCACCTTTGTCGATACGGCCACGGCCAAGCAGATCGCGGCCAAGGTCCGGCGCGAGCAGGGCCAGGACATGGTCGCCTTCTGCAACACCGGCCACTGGGCGGCCACCGACTGGTTCGGCCTGTCCGAAGTCGCGGGCCTGCCAGGCGTCAAGCTGTATGCGGGCTCCATGGTGGACTGGACGCAGCAGGCCGACACGCCCCCCATGGCCAACCAGCCCGGCCGTGCCGAATCCCTGGCCTACGACGCCAGGCAATGGTGGGAGAAAAAGTTCAAGTGATTGCACAAGTGACCGCGTAAGTGATCGCGTAAGTGATCGCGGAGTGGACCACGACAGGCAGTGAGCGCCATCACCGCGCCCCGCCTGCCAGACAACAAGAAAATCCAGATATGAAACGACTTCCTCTTGCGGCCATCCTGGCCGTTTTCTTTGGCTGGCTGCTGTGGAGCGTCTCGGTGCGCCAGGCCGCGCTGTTCGCCGTGGGCCTGGGCCTGGGCGCGGTGCTGGCCGGCAGGCGCTTCGGCTTCACCACGGGCTGGCGCATGCTGATCGAGGACAAGGACGCCAGCGGCGTCTTCGGCCAATTGCTGCTGCTGGCGCTGGCCGCCGCGCTGGCCATGCCGCTGCTGGGCCACTATCCCGAACTCACGGCCGCGCTGGGCCCGCCCAGCATCAGCCTGCTGGTGGGCGCCTTCGTCTTCGGCCTGTGCATGCAGATCGCGGACGGCTGCGGCAGCGGCACGCTGTACAAGGCCGGCATGGGCATTCCCATGAATGCGGCCATCCTGCCCGTGTTCGCCATCGGCAGCTTCCTGGGCAGCCTGCACCTGGGCTGGTGGCTGGACCTGGGCAGCACCCGGCCCGTGGGCCTGGTCACCGCCTGGGGCTGGGGCCCGGCCCTGCTGGCCACGCTGGCGGCGCTGGCCGTGGTCGCGCTGGGCGTGGCCTGGTATGCGCGTTCCGCCAACGCGGCACTCAAGCGCCCGCCCAAGCCGGTGTTCGTGCGCAAGTGGGTGGTGGGTGCCGTGCTGCTGGCCGTGCTGGCCACGCTCAACCTCGTCATCGCGGGCCAGCCCTGGGGCGTGGTCTACGGCTTCGGCCTGTGGGCGGCCAAGATCGCCAACGCCACAGGCGCCGCGGACCTGGCCGGCAACTGGTTCTGGAGCCAGCCCGGCAACGCCGCGCGCCTGCACGAGACCGTGCTGCTGGACGTGACCAGCATCACCAACATCGGCATCCTGGGCGGCGCCCTGTGGGTGGCCGCCGCCAGGCCCGTCAGCGCCAGGCCGCTGACAGGCACGCAATGGGTGGTGGCCCTGGTGGCCGGCCTGGTGCTGGGCTACAGCTCGCGCCTGGCCTTCGGCTGCAACGTGGGCGCCATGCTCTCGGGCATCTCCACGGGCAGCATCCACGGCTGGATCTGGGTGCCGCTGGCCTTCGCCGGCACCCTCTTCGGCCTGCGCATCCGCCGCCATTACGGCTTCTGAAAGGACCCGCCATGACAAAGCAAAACACCCTGCGCGCGGTCTTCTGGGCAGTGCTCGTCACCTTCCTGGCCTGGGACCACCTGCACTCGCCGCCCGTGGACCTGCGCTTCGAAGCGCCGCTGATCGCGGCCGGATCGGGCAAGGCCGCCCAGGGCGGGCATTGCTCGATGCCGGCGGGCAAGTAAGGCGCGAGGGCCGGGCCGATCACCAGCGCCCGGCACGCGCGCGGCGGCCCGATCCGGTGCCACGCTGACGGGCCGAGGACGGGCTGAACTGGCGCACGCCCATGCCCCCACGGAGGTGGCCGTCAGAAGCGGTGCATCACGCCCACCTGCACGCCTGTGACCGAACGCCCATTCACATCATCCCCCGCAACATTGGACTTCAGTCCCCCCGAGCCTGCCAGCCGGAACCCGGCGTTGCGCTCGTTGGCCATCCGCTCGGCCAGCGCAAACAGCGTGGTTCGCCTGGACAGGTCGAAGTATGCAGCGATCGTGCCGCCCCGGGCGCCGCGGTCGCCCGAACCGTCGATCCACCCCCACAAGGCGCCGACTCGCAGTTGGGGCAGCAGGCGGTAATCGGCCGCGATCTGCCAGATTCGGTAATAGCGGTTGACGTCCGCGTGGGTGCCGGACACCACGCCGCCCAGGTTGGGCAGGATGGTGCCGGCATTGTTTCCTGCGGCGCTGGCGGTGCTGTTGTTGCTGCGCGCAAAGGCCAAGTAGATCTTGCCCTTGCCATGCTCGTAGTTCCCGTACAGGTTGTCGTAGCGCACGGGTGCCCTGTAAGGCACATCCTGCGGCGCACGCGCGTACAGGCCCGTGTAGCCCAGTTGCAAAGGCCCGTTCACATAGTCCGCCCCCGCCTGGTAGATGGCTTGCCGCGATGGCGCCCCGGTCTCTGCCAGCGCGTAGTGCAACTCCATCTGCCAGCCACCCATGCGGGGCGAGAAGTAGGCCATGTCATTGTCAAAGCGTGCCGGCACACCGAAGTTGTTCACCATCGAGCCCAGGGTGCGCCCGGTGAAATCGATGGCGCCGCCGTTGTTCAGCAAGGCCGTGTTCTGGCGGCCCAGCCGCAGTTCTCCCCAGGTGCCGCCCAGGCCCACCCAGCTTTGGCGGTCAAAGCCCCGCGAAGCCTCGGCCGGCGTGTCATTGTCGGCGTTCAGGCCCATCTCCAACTGCCAGCGCGCATGCAGCCCGCCACCCAGTTCCTCCTTGCCACGGAAACCAAGCCGGCTGCGCAGCAAGGCGCCGTCCTCCAGCGCGGTCATGTGCCGGCCCGAGCTGCTGCGCAGGTGGCTGACATACTGGTCCACCGAACCGTATACGGTGACGGAAGATTGCGCCCAGGCCCCCGTGCCTGCCGCCCAAAGCACCGCGAGTGCGAGCAGCCGGGTGCCACAACCCGTGCCGCCCGGCAGTGCATTGACCATGGATCGCTGCATTTTCCTGCGTGCCGTGATCGAAACAATCATGCGCATGCCCCCTCAATCGACGACGAGATTGCGGTCTTTGATCAGCGCCGACAGCAGCCGCGTTTCCGCCGCGATGGTCTTGCGGAAGGTCTCGGCGTCCTGGACGATGGGCTCGGTTCCCAGATCGGCAAAGCGCAGCCTGACGTCCGGCTGGAGCATGGCCTTGGCAATCTCCTTTTCGAGCCGCGCCGTGATCTCGGCAGGCGTGGCCGCCGGGGCGAAGACCCCGAACCAGTTGCCCAGCTCCACGCCCTTGATGCCCAACTCCGTCAGCGTGGGGGCATCGGGAAAGAAAGGCGAGCGTCTCGCACCGGTCACGGCCAGCAGGCGGGCACGGCCTTCACGGAGGTGGGAGATGCCGCTGGCGGGATCGAAGTAGTAGTCGATCTGGCCGGCCAGCACGTCCTGCAGCGCGGGTGCAGCGCCCTTGTAGGGCACATGCACCACGTCCACATGGGCCTGCTGCTTGAACAGCTCGCCGACCAGATGCATCTGCGTCCCCGCTCCACCGGAGCCGTAGCTGAGCTTGCCCGGCGCTGCCTGGGCCATGGCCACCAGCTGCGCCGCCGTCCTGGCGGGCAAGTCCTTCCTGGCCACCAGATACAGCTGGGCATGGCCCAGGCTGGCCACGGGGCGCAAATCCCGCTCGGGATGGAGCGCGGGCTTGAAAAGGAAGGGGTTGGCCGTCTGCACGGAAATCGGCGCCACCATGAAGGTGTAGCCGTCCGGCGCGGACTTGATGGTCTCGCCGGCGGCGATATTGCCGCTGGCGCCCGGCCGGTTGTCCACGACCACGGGCTGGCCCAGCGCCTTGCCCACGGCGGCCCCCACCACGCGGGCCATGACATCGGTGGAGCCCCCTGCGGGGAAGCCCACGACGAAGCGTATGGGTCTGGCGGGCCAGGTGCTTTGGGCCAGGGCCGCCCCACAGGCGTACAGGCCCAGGGCCACGGCGGCAGCGCGCAGCAGGCCACGGCGGCGGCCAAAGCCCGGACAGGAATGAATCATGGCTTGTCTCCGTTGTTGGAATGGGAAATGGAACGCTGTGGCGGCTGGCGTTGGCGGCAGCCGCCAGGCATGTCGGCCACGCGGATCAGGCGCGTTTCCTGCGCGGTGATCAGATGGCCGGAGGCCTGCAGATAGGCCGGAAAATCCGGATGCGCATCGCGGGCACGGCTGCGGCGCTCGTAGTCCGCCAGGTCGTCGTAGGCCCACAGATGCACGAACTGGTTCTGCGGGCCCACCACGCTGGTATAGAAACCCAGTGGGTGCCCCAGGGTCTGCTGCAGCACGGGCATGGCCAGACGCTGGAACACCTCCAGGAACTCGGGCATCCTGCGCAGCGCGATGGTGTAGGTGCGGTGGTCGATCAGGGCCTTGCCGCTCATGCCGCTGCCCTGCCTTGCTGCGCCAGGTCGGCGATATGGTGGGCCGTGACATAGCCGAACGTCATGTTCGGCCCATGCGTGATGCCCGCCCCGGGGTAGTTGCCGCCCATGATGCTGGCACGGTCGTTGCCCACGGCGTACAGGCCGTCGATGGCCGACCCATCGCGCCGCAGCACGGCCCCTTCGGGGCTGGTGCGCACACCATCGAAGGTGCCCAGGTCGCCCATCACCACCTTGACCGCATAGAACGGCCCCCGCTGCACTGGCGCCACACAGGGGTTGGGCTGGTGCTCGGGATCGGCCAGGTAGCGGTTGAAGGCCGTGCTGCCGCGCCCGAACGCCGGATCCTCGCCTTGCGCAGCCCCCCGGTTGAAGGCCTCAACCGTGGCCTCCAGCCCCGCCGGGTCGATGCCTGCCCGGGCCGCCAGCTCGGCCAGCGTGCGGCCTTCGATCAGGTAGCCGTTGCGCAGGAAGCGGCCTATGGGCATGGGCGATGGCTTCACGTAACCCAGCCCGTATCGGGAAAGCGTGGCCTTGTCGCAGACCAGCCACATGGCCGTCTGCGCCATCCCGGCGCAGGCCGCCACCATGGCCGCGCCCACGTCGTGGTACGAATTGGATTCGTTGGTGAAGCGCTGGCCGTTCTGCAGCACGCCGATGACGCCGGGCTTGTAGCGGTCCAGCAGGTGCGGGAACACGCCGACCTCCCCGCCCCCCAGATCGACCTGGCTCACGGGCATCCAGGCCGCAGCGTCCTTGAGGCGGATCTCCACCGCGCCCCCTGCCTGCTCGGCCATGTTCACGCCATCGCCGGTATTGCCTGACGGCGTGGGCGACAGGTGGGCATGGCCGCGCCGCACATGCGGGTAGGCCAGGGCGATGCGCTGGACATCGTGCGGGAATCCGCCGGCGGCCAGCACCACGCCATGGCGCGCGATGATGCGCCGCTCGCCCCCCGCGTCCGTGGCCATCACGCCCACGGCCCGCCCCTGCTGCATCAGCACCTGGCTGGCCCGGGTGCTCGTCAGAATGGGAATGCCCAGGTCCAGTGCCGACTGTGCCAGGCGGGCGGCCAGGGCGTTGCCGCTGGTCACCTGGATGCCGCGCCCGTACAGCAGCAGCTCCCAGACGTGGGTCGCCAGCCGTCTGGCCACGTACAGCAAGGATGTCAGCGACCGGGTGACGCGGAAGAAATGCCTGAGATCGGCATTGGACGAATTGAACATCATGCCCATGAAGGTGATGGTCTTCAAAGGCCGCTTGAGCCTGGCCATGTCCTTGCCCAGGCCACGGATGTCGTAGGGCTTGGCCAGGATGGAGCGGCCTGTGTCCACACCACCCGGCGCATCCGGATGGTAGTCGGGGTAGAGCGTGGGCACGAACTGCATGGCCGTCTCGCGCTCGAAGAACTCCACCATCTTCGGCCCCTGTTCTATGAACAGGTTCACGGCCGCCTCGTCGTAGTAGGCCCCGGTTTCGGCCATGAGATAGCGGCGCACGGCCTGCGCCGTATCGGCCGCGTTCTGCCGACGGCCATGGCCGCTGAGCGGAATCCACAGCACGCCGCCGGACAGCGCCGTGGTCCCGCCGAACACCGGCTCCTTCTCCAGCACCACCACGTCCAGCCCGCGCTTGCGCGCCGTGACCGCAGCCGACAGGCCCGCCGCGCCGCTGCCCACCACCACCACGTCGCACTCCATGGCCTGCGGCCCTGCCTGCCGGTGCATTGCATGTGCCTGTCGCGACATCAGCGCACCTCACCGAAGCCGGGGCGCGGCACCATGTCCATCAGCTTGGACGACATGCCGCCATCGACCATGATGTCGGCCGCGTTCACATAGCCCGCACGCGGGCTGGCCAGAAACGCCACCACCTGGGCGATGTCCTCGGGCTCGCCCACGCGCCCGCTGGCCGTGGCCGCGCCACGCGCCAGCTCCACGCCCGGCCGGGCATAGAAATCCGCCGACAGCGGCGTGCGGATCATTCCCGGGCATACCACGTTGCTGCGCACCGCGTCCGGCCCCCACTCCACGGCCAGCTGGCGCGACAGCAGGCAGACACCGGCCTTGGCGGCGCTGTAGGCGCCGCTGTGGCTTTGCGGAAAATGCCCGGCGATCGAGGCCACATGCACCAGGCTGGCGCCCCCTGTATCGCGGTGCGAGCGCAGTTGCGGGCCAAAGGCCTTCGCGGCCAGCCAGTAGCCCGTCAGATCGACGGACAGCACCAGATTCCAGTCCGCCAGCGTCAGTGCATCCAGCGATCCTGCGCGCAGCACACCCGCGTTGTTGACCAGCGTGCGTGCAGCGCCCCACTCGCTTTCGACACGGGCGGCGGCCGCCTGCAACTGCGGCTCGCTGGAGGTATCGCAGGGCAGCGCGATCGCCTGCCGGCCTTGCGCCTGCAACTGGCCGGCCACGGCCTCCAGCGCCCCGGCATTCCTGTCGACCAGCGCCAGGCGTGCGCCCTGCCCTGCCAGCGTCTGGGCCACGGCCCGGCCGATGCCGCTGCCGGCCCCCGTCACCACGCAGACCGCGTCCTGCAATTGCAGCCAGTCCACTGGCCCCGATTCCATCGTCATCGCCACTCTCCTTGAATCCGAAGAGCCGCATTCTGGAAGTCGAGGCGCCGGGCGTCGCTTGACAATTCAAGCCAAGAACCGGACTTTTCGTGCATAAGCCAGGCACAACGGGTAATCCCTATCAGCGTGAATCGGCATGCGGCAGGACATTTCCTGCATGCCTCAAACACCGCCCTCGCGCCGCCGCATGCCCCGCATACCCAACTACGCCATGTATGGCGACAACGCGCCGGCGGGCGGCAGCAACATGTTCAACTTCGAGTGGATACCCGAGCGCTCCTCGCTGTACGGCTGGGAGATCGACCCGCACGAGCACCAGTCGCTGTTCCAGATCCTGTACATGACGCAGGGCCGGGGCCATGCACTGCTCGACGATGTCCGCCGCCCCTTGCGCGCGCCCGCCCTCGTCGTGGTGCCCGCCGGGCGTGTGCATGGATTCGAATTCAACCCGCAGGTCAATGGCGTGGTCGTGACTGCGGCGCAAAAGCCGCTGGAAGCCATGGTGAAGATCGTCATGCCCGAGCTGCTGCACACGCTGCGCAAGCCGCTGGCCATCGATCTGCAGGAGCAAGGCCGCTACACCGCCGCACTGATGCCGCTGTACCTGAGCATCGAGCGGGAATGGCGCCTGGCGGCGGTGGGCCAGGTGGCGGCAGGCCTGTCTCTGATCACCGCCTTGCTGGTCCAGGTGGCGCGGCTCAGTGAAACACTGGAGCCCGCCGCCTGGCCGGCCCTGTCGCGCCAGGCCCTGCAGCTGGAGCGCTTCAGAAGCCTGATCGACGAGCACATGCGCCACCGCTGGACCGTGGCGCAATACGCCGGGCAGTTGGGCATCAGCGCCGGGCAGCTGTCGCGGCTCACGCGCGCCAGCCTGGGCAAGTCCGGCATCGACCTGATCAACGAGCGGGTGCTCGTCGAGGCCCAGCGCGAACTCATCTACACCAACGGCAGCATCAAGCAGATCGCCGACGGCCTGGGCTTCGAGGACGAAAGCTACTTCGGCCGCTTCTTTCGCAAGCACATGGGAGTCAGCCCGCAGGCCTACAGGGTCCGGGAACTGGAGCGGCTGTCGCGCGACCTGTCCGGCCACGCGACCATGCCGCCGGCACCGCAGGAATCGATGGCTGCGCGTTCGTGAGAAGTGGGGCGCGGGCCTATGGGAAGGCCCCGGAAAGCGACGGGCCTCAGGGCACGCTGGGCGCAGGCCCATCGCCCGCCGCCTCGGCCACCGGCAGCGGCGCCGCCTCCACCTCCAAGCCCGCCGCCTGCCAGGCCTTCAGGCCGCCCACCAGGGGCCGCACGTTGGCAAAGCCGGCGCGCTGCAGCTGGCGCGCCAGGCGGGCGGCGGAGATTTCGTTGGGGCAGTCGCAATAGATCACCAGGCCGTGCGGATGCGCGTGCTGGGGCAGCAGGTGGGCATGCGGCTGCTCGGCGCAGCGCGGGCGCAGTTCCCAGGACTGGGCGCCGGGGATGTGGCCCTGGCGGTACTGCGGCAGGGCGCGCACATCGATCACCGTGGGCTGAACGCCCTGGGCATGCAGGCCCGCCAGCTCGCGCACCGAGATGCGCGGCATGCGCAGCGAACGCACGAGCCGGTGGCGCTGCCACCACTTGCGCAGGATGAACAGGCCCAGGGCCACCGCCAGCAGCAACAGGCCCCACTGGCCCAGGGCCGTGAGCACGCCCAGCAGGTCCTCCACCGTGGAGCTGAACAGCGAGCCCAGGTAGACGGCCGAACCCACCCAGATCAGCGCCCCCAGGCCGTCATAGAGCACGAAGCTGCGCAGCGGCGTGCCCATCACCCCGGCCAGCGCGCTGGCGATGGAGGCGAAGCCGGGCACGAACTTGGCCACCAGCAGCGAGCGCGCGCCCCAGCGGCCATAGACCGTCTCGGTCTGGCGGATGCAGGCGTCCGGCGACAGCGAGATGCGGCAGATGCGGCCCAGCACCCGGTGCCCGTAGGCCTTGCCGGCCTGGTACCAGAGCACATCGGCGATCAGCGCGGCGCCCACGGCCACGGCCACCAGCCACAGCAGGCGAGCCCAGTCCGATCCTTCCAGCGCGCCGGTCACCAACAGCACGGGATAGGCCGGAATGGGTGCACCCAGCTGCTCGACGAACACATTGAGAAAGACGATGCCGAAGCCGTACTCGCGGATCAGCTCCACCAGAAAACCCATCGGAGGCTCCCCTGCCCTGGATCGCGTGATGCACGCGCTGCGGATGCCCTTGCCGAGGAAGACAGGCAAGGCAGCAACCACCGCGAATGCTAGCGTGCCGCCAACATCCGCGCGCGGCGCAGGTTGATGCTCAGCCCCGGCGCAGGTGCTCCAGCACCAGCGTCCAGTGCGCGGGCACATTGAGGGCCGGCGCATGGCCGCAGCCCGGCACCTCTTCCCAGTGCAGCAAGCCCTTGCTGCCGGGGCCGCGCGCGGCCATGCGCTCGGCCACCTCGCGCAGCACCAGGTCGGAGTCCGCGCCGCGCAACAGCAGCACGGGGATCCGCAGCGCGTCGTAGTGCGGCCAGATGCCGTAGTCGTCCTCGTGCGCGGTGAACTGCTCGATCATGGCCGGGTCGTAGTGCGGCGTGACACGGCCATCGGGCAGGCGGCGCACGCTGGTCTCGGTCAGCTTGCGCCACTCGGCATCGCCCAGCCAGCCGTAGGGGCGGTAGGCCTGGCGAAAGAAGGCCTCCAGCTCGCCCACGGTATCGAAGGCCGGGGGCTGGCCCGCATAGGCCTTGATGCGCGCCAGCGCCGGCGCCGCCAGCTCGGGCGCGTTGTCGTTGAGCACCAGCGTGGCGATGCGCTCGCGCAGCGTGGGCTCGAACAGGCCCGAGGCGCAGACCGTGCCGATGGCCCCGCCCATGGACGTGCCCACCCAGTGCGCGCGCTCCAGGCCCAGCGCGTCGAACAGCTCCCGGGCGATGCGTGCGTAAAAGCGCAGCCGGTACTCCTCGCGCGGGGCGCGGCTCCACTGGCTCAGGCCCCGGCCCAGCGTGTCCGGGCAGACCACGCGCCAGCCCTGGCCCGCCAGCACCTGGGCCAGCGCGTCCATGTCGCGCCCCGTGCGCGCCAGGCCATGCCAGGCGATGACCGTGCCCTCGGGCTGCGTGCCGGGCGCGGGCTGCCAGTCCATGTAGTGGATCTCGTAGCCCGCGCATTGCGCGTAGCGGGAAGCGGGTTGCGGCAGGGAAAAGGCAGGGGAGGACATGGAAGCGGTCTCTGTACGGTGCGGGATCAGTCGGGGATGCGGATCAGGCCGTCGCCGACTTCGATGGTGTCGGCCGTGGCCGGCCGCGCCACGAACGGCGGCACCTGGGCCGCCGTGATGGCGGGCGCCGCGCCCGGCTGGCCGCCGCGCGGCGTGGTGCGCACCACCTGGCTGGCGGGCAGGGCCGTGTTGCTGCGCAGGTGGGTCCACACGGCGTCCATGGCCTGGTTGAAGTACGGATGCAGCGGCACGAAGCGCGTGTCGAAGCCCGGGAACGGCAGGAAGGCATCGAAATGCTGGGCGTTCAGCACCTCGATATAGCGCAGCCGCGTGCCGGAGCCATCGAGCACGCGGTTGAGCGCCGTGTAGGCGCGCGCATTGTGGTTGACCGGCACCAGCGCATCGCTGCGGCCCGCCACGATGATGGTGGGCTTGCCGCGCAGCCTGGCGCTGTGCAGCACCTCGTCGATGCCTGCGCGCACGGCGTCGCTCTGGGCACGCGTGGGCACGCTGCTGTCCGTCAGGTTGAAGCCCGACACCAGATCGAAGCCCGTCACCAGCGCATGCTGGCACAGCGCATTGTCCAGGCCGAAGTCCGCCACGCGCGTGGAGGGCGAGACGGCGAACTGCCAGGCCTTGGCGCCCCCCACCGAATCGTTGTAGACCACGGTGGCCGGCGTGCCGTTGGCCGTGCCATTGGCGGTGGCAAAGCTCTGGGCCAGGGCGCTGGCCGTGGCCGGCACCACGCCGCCCGTGGCATCGGCCGCCGCGAAGCTGGTGCGGCACAGGTTGGCGTCCACGCCGAAACGCCCGTAGGCCATGGTGTACATGGCCGACAGGATGGGCCCGTTGCCCAGGCCGTAATGGGCGTTGTGCATGCGGTCGTGCTCGGCCGTCCAGCCATACAGGCGCAGCTTGCCCAGCGCGTGGGCCGCGCGCTCGGCCGTGGTCGCGCCCACCACCAGGCCCTTGGCGGCCAGGCTGGCGCAGCGCGCCTCGGCCCGCGCCGTCATGGCCGTCAGGCCCATGTAGTTGAAGATCGAGGCCTCGGCCAGCGCAGCATCCGCGGCCAGGGCCGCGCAGGGCTGGTAGATGTTGCCGTACGTCGTGTACTCGGCCAGCGGACGGCCCGGGTTGGGCATGGCCGCATTGCCCACGGCGATGGTGTAGCCCTGGCGCGTGGGCATCTCGGTCACGGGCTCGGAGGCCACCACGCCGTCGATCAGGCCCTCCGTATCCAGCTCGGCCGCGCGCAGCACGGCCGAGCCGCCGTTGGAGGCCGAGCCCGCCAGCACCAGCGTGTTGTCCTTGCCGAAAGGCACGGGGTCCTGCGGCGTGCCGTAGCGCGCATTGAGCACGTACAGCGCATAGCGGGCCGCCGCCAGCGTGTCGCTGCCCCAGTCCTTTTCGGGGTTCTGCTGGGAATGCGCATGCTTGATGGCGATGCGGTTGGGAAACGCCGCGTTGTAGGCATTGCGCGCCGCGTCGGTCAGCCGCGCCGCGAAGAACGACAGGCTGCCCGCCGCCGTGCGCGTGGCGCGCGTGCCGTCCAGCTTGTTGACGGTATCGTCGGCGAGGTTGTGCAGGCCCACGCCCTTGCCCGCGTCGGTCAGCGCCACGGCGCAGCCCTTCTTCAGACCCCACTCGCCCGCCGTGCCGATGGCGCCATACACGCCGCGCGAGCCCGAGGACGGGCCCAGCACGATGCAGGGCCGGTTGCGGTCGAAGCTGTCCGGCACCTGCACGGCCACCATGGTCTGCTTGCGGCCCGAGCCGTCGTCCAGCACGGCCAGGTACTCGCGCCCGGGAATCAGCCCCTCGCCCGTGGTCACCTGCCCGTCCGCCGTGACGTTGGGGCCGTACAGCGTGCCGTAGCCGCCGCCGGCCGTGGGGTCCAGGATGCCCCGGTAGTTGGAGTACAGCGCATTGCGCCGCAGCTCCGCCGCCGTGGGGTGGGCCGGGTCGGCATACGGCGGGGCGGCCGCCGCGCCCAGGCCCGTCCTGCCCAGGCCGCCCGTCAGCAGGTCCTGCGTGGCCGGCGTGCTGCCCGTGCCCGCCGCGGTGGCCGGGTACACCGTGGCGCCCAGTTCGGTGAAGCCCCGGGGCAGGTCGTTGCGGGGATCGCCGCTGCCGCAGGCCGCCAGCGTGGCAGCGGCCAGGGCCGTGAAGGCCCGGCGCCAGGGATTTCGCTCATCACCCGACCGGGTTTGCACACGTGGGTACATGCCTGTCTCCTTGTCATGGTTCTTCGATGCACGAATGCGCCGGCAGCCCTGTCAGGCCCCGGCACGGGGGGAACGCAGCTTTCCGACGACCCCTGTCGGAAAGTAATAGACCGACAACACGAACAGCAGGCCCAGCCACAGCAGCCAGCGGTCCGGCGACAGCAGCGCGGCCAGCCAGGGCAGGCCCTGCGCGGCCTCGCTGGCCACGCGCAGCAGGTCCTGCAGATAGCTCTGCGCGATGAGGAACAGCACCGAGCCGATGGCCGCGCCATAGACCGTGCCCATGCCGCCGATCACCACGATCAGCAGGCAGTCCATCATGATCTCGAAGGACAGCGAAGTGTCCGGCCCGTTATAGCGCAGCCACAGCGCCAGCATGGCCCCGGCCACGCAGGCGAACAGGGCCGACAGCACGCTGGACAGGGTGCGGTACACCACCACGCGGTAGCCGATGGCCTCGGCGCGGAACTCGTTCTCGCGGATGGCCTGCAGCACCCGGCCGAAGGGCGAATTGACGATGCGCAGCAGCGCCAGCACCAGCACCACGGCCAGCACGAACAGCAGGTAGTAGGTGATGATGCGCCCGTCGACCAGCACGCCCAGCACCTCGTCGTCGAACGGCTCGAAGCCGGGCGACAGCCACTCGGGCAGCCTGAAGCTCAGCCCGTCCTCCCCGCCCGTCCAGTCCGACAGCTGCGAGGCCAGCGTCTGGAATGCCGCCGCCACGGCCAGCGTGATCATGGCGAAGAAAATGGCCCGCACCCGCAGCGAGAACAGGCCGATGGCCAGCGACAGCAGCAGCGACACCAGCAGCGCCGCGCCCAGGCCCAGCGCCAGCGCGCCCCAGCCCGCCCCCATGCGCGACGAGGCGATGGCCACGCCATAGGCCCCGATGCCGAAGAACATGGTGTGCGCAAAGCTCACGATGCCCGTGTAGCCCAGCAGCAGGTCGAAGCTGGCCACCAGCACCACGAAGACCAGCACCTTGGCCGCCACGTTCAGCGCCTTCACGCCCGGAAAGAGGAAGGGCGCCGCCGCCAGCCCCGCGAAGACCAGCACCAGCAGCACCGCCAGCAAGCGGCTGCGCGGCAGGTCGCCGGACAGCAATCGGTTGATGAGCATGTCCATCACTCCTTCAGCGATTGGCGACCGGGTACACGCCCTGGGGCCGCCACAGCAGGATGGCCACCATCAGCGCGATGTTCGAGAACAGCGCCACCTTGGGCACCAGAAAGCCCGTGTAGTTGGCCATCAGCCCCACCAGCAGCGCGCCGATCAGCGCCCCGCCCGTGCTGCCCAGCCCGCCGATGATGATCACGATGAAGATCAGCACATTCACCTGCGCCCCCATCTGCGGCACCACGTTCTGCTGGTACAGGCCCCACATCACCCCGCCCAGCCCCGCCAGGGCCGAGCCGGCCACGAACACGCCCACGAACAGGCGGTGGATGCGGTAGCCCAGCGACTCCACCATCTCGCGGTCCTGCACGCCCGCGCGGATCAGCAGGCCGATCTTGGTGCGCGACAGCGTCCAGGCCAGCAGCGCGAACACCGCCAGCCCCACCAGCACGGCCACCACGCGGTACTTCTCCACGGCGGCATCGCCCAGCAGCCAGGCGCCCTTCATGCCCTGGGGCAGCGGCAGCGGAATCTGCTGCGGGCCCCAGATCAGCTTGATCAGCTCCTCGCCGATGATCATGCCGCCCATGGTGATCAGGATCTGCTTGAGATGCTGCCCATACACGGGCCGCACGATGAAGCGCTCGAAGGCCAGCCCGATGGCCCCCGCCACCAGCATCGCCACCACCATGGCCGGCAGCACCGCCAGCAGGTTGCGCCACAGCTGGTCCGACCCCGTCCAGTCGCCCATGGCGCCCAGCACGCTGGTGGCCACGAACGCCCCCAGCGCGATGAACACGCCGTGGCCGAAGTTGAGCACGTCCATCAGCCCGAACACCAGGGTCAGCCCCGAGGCGATGATGAACACGATCATCCCCATCGCCAGCCCCGCCACCGTCAGCGTCAGCCAGGTCGAGGCCGAGCCCACCAGCGGCAACGCCACCAGGGCCAGCACCGGCACCAGCAGCAGCGGCTTGAAATCGACATCCATCTTGTTCATAAGGAAAGCCCCAGCAGCGACTGCTGCAGCGCGGCGTCGGCCGAGAACTCGGCCATGCCGCCCGCGTGCACCACGCGGCCGTTGTCCATCACCGCCACGCGGTCGCCCAGGCGCCGCGCGAAGCCCAGGTTCTGCTCCACCAGCACGATGGTCGTGCCCCCGGCCTTGAGCTGGGCGAAGGCCTCGATCATGTTCTCGATGATGGCCGGCGCCAGTCCCTTGCTGGGCTCGTCCACGATCAGCAGGTCGCGCGGCTCCACGATGGCGCGCGCCACCGCCACCATCTGCTTTTGCCCGCCCGACAGCTTGCCGGCCGGGTGGTTCCAGAACTTCTCCACCGCCGGGAACATGCCGAAGATCCATTGCAGCCGCCGCGCATCCATACGGTCGGCCCGCGCGGCGCCGCGCGCGGCCAGCAGCAGGTTCTCCTGCACCGTCAGGTCCGCGAAGATGCCCATGTTCTCGGGCACATAGGCGATGTTCAGCCGCGCGATCGCCGGCGTGGGCAGGGCCGTGATGTCCGTGCCGCCGAACGCGATGCGCCCCTGGCTGGCCCGCCACAGGCCCATGATGGTGCGCAGCGTCGTCGTCTTGCCCGCGCCATTGCGCCCCAGCAGCATGGTCAGTTGCCCGCGCGGCACGGCAAGGTCCACGCCATGCAGGATGTGATAGGCCCCGATGTGCGTGTGCACGCCCGACAGCTCCAGCAGGTTGGATGTCATGCGGCCTCCTTCGCGGCGCCCTGCCCCGGCGCTGCGCCCACACCCACACCTACACCTGCACCCACGCCCGCACCCACGCCCAGGTAGGCCTGCTGCACCACGGCCGAGGCGATCACCTCGGCCGGCGGGCCATCGGCCACCAGCGTGCCGTTGGTCAGCACGATGATGCGGTCGGCCAGCTCGCGCACCACGTCCATCTTGTGCTCCACCAGCAGGATGATCTTGCTGCGGTCCTGCTTGAGCGCGCGGATCAGGTCCAGGATCACGGGCGCCTCGTCATGGCCCATGCCCGCCGTGGGCTCGTCGAACATGTAGACCTGGGGCTCCAGCGCCATCAGCAGCGCCACCTCCAGCTTGCGCTGGTCGCCATGGGGCAAGGACGCCACGGCCTCGTCGCGGCGCGCGGACAGGGCCACCTGCTCCAGGATGTGCTGCGCGCGCCGCATCAGGCCCCGGTGGTCGCTCCAGATGCTCCACAGGTTCAGGCCGCGCCGGTGCGGGCCCTCGTCACGCGCCTGCACGGCCAGGCGCACGTTCTCCAGCACGCTCAGGTGCGGGAACAGGTTGGTCAGCTGGAACGCCCGCCCCAGCCCGGCGCGCGTGCGCGCCGAAGGGGCCAGCCCCGTCAGCTCGCGCCCGCCCAGCAGAACGCGCCCTGCCGTGGCCTTGAGCTGCCCCGAGATCAGGTTGAAATACGTGGTCTTGCCCGCCCCGTTGGGCCCCACGATGGCCGTCAGCGTGCCCGGCTCGAAAGCGCAGCTCACGCCATTGACGGCCACATGCCCGCCGAAGCGGATGGTCAGGTCCTCTGTACGCAGCATGGCTCAGCGGCCGTTGCGGACGGGAACCTGCATTTCCTCGGGCTTGATCTCGCGCACCAGCTCGGGCACGCCCCAGGCCAGCGCCGGGTCCACGCGGATCTTGAAGTGGTACATGCTCTGCAGGGCCTGGTGGTCTTGCTTGCGGAAGGTCATGGTGCCCTTGGGCGTGTCGAAGCTCATGCCCTCCATGGCCTTGATCAGGGCGTTGGTCCTGGTGTCCCCGCCCGTCTTCTTCAGCGCGGTGACGATGGCCATGGCCGCCGAGAAGCCGCCGGCCGTGAAGAAGTCCGGCGGCGTCTTGTACTGCTTGTAGTGCATGGACACCAGGGCCTCGTTGACCGGGTTCTTGGGAATGCCGAAGTAGTAGTACGTGGCCCCCTCCATGCCCGGCAGGTTCTTGTAGGCCGCCATGGCCGGCAGGATGTTGCCGCCCGTGGCGATCTCGATGCCGTAGCGCTTGAGGTCCATGTCCGCGATCTTGAACGGATTGCCCGCCCCGGCCCAGACGATCCAGATGATCTTTTTGCCCGGCTGGTCCTTGAGCTTGTCGATCAGCCGCTGCGCCCCGGCCGTGAAGTCCGTCGTGGCTGCGGGCAGGTACTCCTCGTGCACCAGCCTGCCCTTCTTGATGGCGTCCTTGAAGGCCTTGACCCCGTCGCGGCCGAAGGCGTTGTCCTGGGCCAGCGTGGCGATCGTCACGCCCGCCCGGTCGATGGCCACCGCATTGCTGATGGCGTCCTGGCTGGAATTGCGGCCCGTGCGGAAGATGTATTTGTTCCACTTGTCGCCCGTGATCGAATCGGCCACGGCCGGCTCCACCAGCAGGATCTTCTTGTACTCCTCGGCCACCGGCATCATGGCCAGCGCCACGCCCGAGGACGTGGGGCCCACGGCCAGGTCCGCCTTGTCATCGGAGTACGCCGTGGCCAGCAGGCTCTTGCCCAGGTCGGGCTTGCCCTGGTCGTCCTTCTCGATCACCACCAGCTTCCTGCCGTTGACGGCCATGCTGCCGCCCGTGGCGTACTCCAGGCCCATCAGCAGCCCTGCCTGGGTCTGCTTGCCATAGGCCTCCAGGGCGCCGGTCTTGCTGTAGACATGGGCGATGCGGATGTCCTGCTGCGCCAAAGCAGCGGGAGTTGCCGCGGCAGATGCGGCACACAGGAAGAAAGCCTGGACGAGGGGGCGGCGTTGCATGGGTTTGTCTCCTTGGGTGTGGGCGGCTCGGGCTGCTGCCTGCCGCTTTTGGAAGGAGATACGCAGGGTTCGTGCCAGATGCTGGCAACACGGTCCGCAGCCGCGCCCGCGCAGGGGCAGCGCGGCCCGTCCATGGCCCGCCGCCGTCTGCCGCATGGATATTGGACAGATGCCCTGCCTGCAATCCAGACAGATGTCTGGATTGCGTACAGGGAAAACACAAATGCGCCGAGGGAATCCGTCCTACCTCGGCTGGTTCACATTGGTGCTGATGGGCAGTCCCACGGTCGCCTGCGGCAGGGCTGCCCGCAGGGGCCCCAGGGCGGCGGCGGCCTGGTAGATATCGGCGAAACGCAGAATGCTCACCCCGCCCTCGTCGTAATAGCGCACGGCCAGGGGCTGGCTCGGCAGCAAGGCAAGACGGTGGCGCACGTCGGCCGTCGGCTGGTTGCCGATCACCACCTCGTGAAAGCTCTGGCCCACCACACCGCCCGGATCCAGCAGCTGGGTCGCAGACCGCTGGCCCGGCGCCTTGACGCTGGCCACCACCTGGTAGCGGCGGCCATCGATCTCCACATGCCGCAGCGATCCCAGCTGCTCCAGCTGGGCTGCACTGGGTTTGTGGCCAACACGCAGCGGCGGCTGCGAGGACTGGGCCTGGGCGGCCATCGCCGCGCAGGCCAGCGCGATGGCCGCCATGGGGGCCGCATGCCGCCCGGTCCACCGGAAAGCCGCAAGGTCCATGCGATTTGCAATCATCCGGAAATCTCCTTATTGGGCGATGAGACGGGCTTCCACCAGAAGCTCGGCATGGCGCGCAAACGCGCCGTCCTGGGGCAGCGCGTCGCAGGAGGCATCGCTGCCCCAGCTTTCGCGGTCCAGGCGTGGATTGGAGGCCAGCGCATAGATCTTCCACTTGCCCTTGCCGTTTTCCCCGTAGAACGCATAGCTGCCCGCGCCGTATTTGGAAAACGCGGAAATGTTGAGCCGTGCGAAATGATCGATCGGCATCTTGAGCAGCGACTTCGTGCCCGCGGGCGACTCCACGGCAATGCCCACCGAGCCAAGGCAGACATTCTCGGCCGACAGGCGCACCTGGAACTGGTCCACGACCTGGTCCGGGCCTTCGAACTCGCCAAGCAGGCTGACCTTCTGGTATTCGAAGCCTTGCAGCTCGGCGACCGTCGAGAACCTGGGAATGGCCTGGACCGCCGATTTGCCACGCGAAGGCTCCTTTTTGTACAGCCTGGCGAGCTCCACCGCCTTGGCGGCATCGGGCACGCCGAAGCCATACCAGTTCGAATGCAGGTGGCCCGCGGCATTGCCCGTCCAGCCCAGCTCCAGCGGCACCTGGGTGGAGCCCGTGGAGATATGGGCGCTGCCGCCGGCGTATGTGGTGAAGGTATTGGTCTTGAGGTCCAGCAGCGTGTCGTAGGGCGGCAGCCCGTGGCCGCGGTTGTCGCTGCGCGCACGCTTTTCATAGCCCCGGTCCACCACCCTGGCCGACAGGCGCAGGATATCGCGCACATCGCGCCAGCTCAGCTCGGGATTGGCGCTGAGCATCAGCGCCACCACGCCGGTGATCGTCGGCGTGGCCGACGAGGTGCCGTTCATGTTGGAGTAGTCGCAGTTGGCATTGTCGCGCACGCCCGCCACCAGCGACGTCAGGCCCCGCATGAAGGCATTGACCCTGGCGGGGTCCCCATCGCTGCGGCTGTAGCCCTCCGAGCAGCCCCTGATATCGGTGGAGAAGATGGTGGGGCCGTCGCCCGTCCTGCCGCTGGCGGCCTGGCCGCCGCTCAGGCCCGAGACCTCCCCGTACCTGCCCAGGCTTGCGTACTCCCCACCCATGCCCGTGATCCAGACCACGGAGCCGGCGCTGCTGTAGCTCGATGCCTGGCCCTTGGCATTGAGCGCCGCCGTCACGATGGCCGTGGGCTCCAGCGCGGAAGAATCATCGGCCGGATTGCTGCAATCGAACGCGCCGGTCAAGGGGCCGCAATCGATGACCTGGTCGCCCATGAAGCCGTGATCGAACGAATTGCCCGCAGCCTTGACCAGCACGATGCCCTTGCCGCCGCGCAGGGACTTCATGACATGCAGGCCCAGCAGCTGCGGATGGTCGCCATAGTCGTACCGCTCGGGAAACAGGCCCGAGCCGAACGAGGCATTGATCACGTGGGCCTTGCTCGACCATGCCGCGCCCCCATAGGAGTCCAGGTAGTTTTCGGCCGACTGCACATCCTCTTCCTGCAGGATCAGCGTCGCGCCACCGACCCTGGCCAGCGGCGCCAGGCCCATCACGCCCTTGCCATTCTGGGCCGCGGCGATCATGCCGGCCACATTGGTGCCGTGCGCGTCGCGGTCCGCCGTCAGCAAAGGGCTGGGATCCTTCGCCTGCCGCGCGAAGTTCCAGGACATGCCGTAGTCGGCATTGGCACGCAGATCCTCATGCTCCAGATCCACGCCGGTATCCACCACCAGCACATTGACGCCCTGGCCCTTGATGCCCTCGCGGTGCACCGGCTCCACATTCAGGTCGAGCCCGCCGCCGAAGGCGCCGGCATCGGCATGGCTGGCGAAAAAGCTCCTGGCGTAGTTCAGGGCCCACTGCAGGGGATACAGGGGCTCGCTCTCGCCCGTCCTGCAGGCATAGTCACCGCCCTCGGGGCAATCCGCCGCCGCCTGGCCACCGCCACTGCCGCCGCAGGCCACCAGGCCTGCAGCCGAAAGGGCCAGCAGCAATGCAGTGCAGCGGCGTCGCGCGAAGCGGCGGGCAACGGGTTTGGGGTTCATCGAATCTCCTGCCTCTTTGAAAATGAAATGGCGCCCTCGTGCAGCGCCCCTGGCGCGAGGCCGGGCGGCTTGCACCGCCCGGCGCCCTGCGTCAGCCACCCAGGCGCGCTATCACCCTGTCGCCGTCGCCCAGCAGCACCAGGGAGCCGTCGGCGCGCAGCGCCAGCTTGCTGGCCGGCGTGCCGGACGAGAACCGCCGCCGCTCGAACAGGTCATGCACGGTGAGCAGGCCGTCGTCGCCGAAGCTGACCCGCGCCCCCGGATAGGCGTGCGTGCCGGTGGCCCACAAGGCCACCTCGCTCTTGATGCCGCCTGCGCCGCCGTCCTTGCGTTCGAGCCTGTAGAGCACGAAGTTGCCATCCATCTGCATCACCAGCTTGCGGTTGCGCGTGTAGACGATCTTGGGCTCGTTCCACTGCAGCTCGCCGCGCCCCCAGCTGTAGCTTTCGGCGAAGTACCGGGCCGGGCGCTCGGAAAGCGGCAGGCAGGCGGCCTGGTCGTCGGCAGAAGCAAAGCCGCCGCCCTTGTGCAACACCGCGGGGATGAGGTCGTAGTCGACGCTCTTGCTGAACAGCTCGATTTCCTTGAGGCCATAGCTCAGGTTGGACAGGATGGGCACCTTGATCCTGGGCACCAGCTTGGCATAGACCCCCAGCCGCAGCGACAGGCCGGTGGCATAGCTGTAGCGCAGCGCACACCGCTGGGTGGGCGTGGCCGCCACATCCTCGGGGAAGTTGGACCCCTCCAGGAAGGTCACCTTGCCGATGATGCCCATGGGGGCGCTCACGCCGGCACCGATGGTGATCAGGTCCTCGGCGATGGCGCGCGGGCCCATGGTCAGCGTCAGCTCCAGCCCTGGCGCGAACTCGGCATTGGCCACCGCGCCCAGGCTGTACCGGTAGTTGCGGTAGTAGCCGATCTTGCCTTCCATGCGCTGCGGGCTCTTCCAGGAAAAGGGCAGCGGCGGCGCGCAGACCGTCACTCCCAGCACCTTGCTGCAGGGCACGCCGATGTCCACATCCACGTCATAGGGAAAGACCTGGCGGTCCGTGAAGTTGGCGGTCAGGCCGATCTTGCCCTTGACCTTGGCGGTCACCCCGATGCCGGCCTTGATCGGCGCGATCAGCCCCTCCGGCGTAACGCTGTTGAGCTGTATGGCGACGCGCAGCTTTTCAGGCTCGATCAGATCCACCGCGCCCTTGCCGCCCTTGACGCTCGCGCCGCCGGGGCCCGCGCAGAAGGACACGTCGATCTCGGCCGCATCGCCCAGGGCTGCGCCCGCCCGGCCCAGTTCATCATCGTCATCGGTACTGCCGACCTGGCTGACCAGCGCGTCGGGCGAGCCGCCCTTGGGGTTGCCGACAGGCACCTCCTTGCCCTGGCCGCACATCGCGGAGCTGATGCTCTTGGCATAGTCGACCTCGCCCTGGAAGCCCGCGAAAAGATCGTAGGTCTTGGTGATGACCATGTTGCCGCGCATGTTGCCCCTGAGGTCGAAGCCCGGCCCCACGGTGGACCACAGGAAGGTGAAGGAGCCCTTGGTGTCCTGGAACTCCAGGGTCATCGCCAGCTTGAACCGGCCCACCAGCACGGGATCCTTGCCCTTGCCCAGCACGAACTCGCCACCCGGCAGCGCAATGCCCTGCGGCCTCGGGCGCGAGGCCGCGCCCAGCACAGCGCAGTCCGGCGCCGCGCTGTTTTGCGTGCAGGCTGCGCCCATGGCCCGCGTGGCCGAGGCGCCCGAGACCTCGGTCACACCTGCGGGCGAGGCAATCAGCGCAAAGCCCCTGCCCTGCGGGTTCTTGACCAGGTAGTAGCCGTTGCCGGCGTCCACCGCGCGGCCGTAGCCGGGAATCCAGGCATGCCGGGTCATTCCCGCAGGCGCGGGCACCGTGCGGGCGCCCGCGCGGGAGGCCCCCTGTCCATCGACGGACAACTGCACCGACTCCACATCATCGATGGTCGGCTCGCGGCCCGTCTCCAGCGTGGAGAAAGCCTGGTAGACCTCGTAGATCTCGATCTCCTCGGTCGCGAACTGGAAGCTGTTGGGCGCGCCGCCGGGCTGAACGGCGGTGATGCGCCGCAGCGGGTAGCGCCAGTTCATGGTCGCGATCACATGGCCTGCGCCTGCGGCGGACAGCTGCTGCGCCAGCGCGCCGGAGGCGGCTGCGCTCACGCGCAGCACGCCGGTGTCGGACAGCTCGGTGGCGTAGGTGCCCTCCGGAAAACTGCCAAGCTTGACCACGCCCGCAATGCCCGGCATCAGCAGATCGCCGTCGAGCCGGAACTGCGCGCCCACACGCTGGTCGCCCGTGGCCGGCACGGTGCAGGAGCCGTCCGCGTTTTCCTGGGGACAGCCCACCCAGCGCGCGAACCGCATGTCCGCATCGGTGCGCGGCACGGCACGCAGCGTGAAGCTTTGCTGCGCCCCTGCGTTCAGCTCCACGCGGCGCAGCACCCGGGGATTGGCGGCATCGATCACCAGGCCGGGCTGCTCGTCAATGGTGATGGAGCCGCCATAGTCGGCATCGAACTCCAGCACCGCCACCTGAAAGCGCGCGGGATCAGGAAGAGGAACGGATTCCAGCGGCTCGAATGCCGCGGACAGCGCATCCGTGACGGCTTCCATGCGGTCATCGGCGGGCGTCGACAGGTCCGCCGTTGCGGCGGCATAGACCTGCATCAGGCTCGGCCCCGCGCCCAGCGGCTGCTGGGTCACCGCCTGGTAGTCGAAGGCCAGGCGCCGCCGGTGCGCGGCGCTGTCGGGATCGAAGGCCAGGGCATCGCGGTAGTCCACCACGCCGTCACCCGTCAGGTCCTGGCTGATCAGGGCCGCGGCCAGCTCATCCTGGAAGTAGCGCACGCGCGCGGCAGGCAGGCGTTCCGCATAGGCCAGCACACTGCGCGCAATGTAGTCGGTGATGGGGCTGAAGGTGATGCTTTGCTCCTGCAGATCGCGCCCCATCACCAGCACATAGGCCACGGTGGTGCCGGGGCTGCCGCTGCTGGTCTCGACATGGGCCTGCTGCCTGGCCGCGCCAGCATCGGACGGGTCCGACTGGCGCAGCTGCAGCAGCAGCAACTCATTGGCGTGCTGCGCAGGCACGGTGGCCTGGAATGGCTGGCCCGCCTTGGCGGCGACCTCGGGCAGATCCAGGTCCGGCATGTCCACGATCTCGACATGCACCTTGTCCACGGAAACCGGCAGCGCCACCTTGTGCGAGCCCGGCGTGGCCGGCGGGGGCAGGGCCGCGCCGTCATCGCCGCCGCCGCAGGCGGTCAGCACGGCCGCCAGGATGAGGCCTGAACTGCGCAGGAGATAACTGAAGCGGTGGGTCATTGCAGAGCCTTTGCTTTCAACGGGAAAAACGGAGGGGGCGCCATGGCTAATCAACCTTCACGCGGTCGATGCGCCCGCCACAGGCCTGGAAGCAGGCGCGGTGGTCCTGCTCGCAGCGCGATGTGGGGAACTGCTGCTCGCAGCGCTTGGGTTCGACGCAGGGGCTGCTGAAGGAGGTGACCTCGCACACCTTGCGGGTCACCTGCCTGCCGCTGGCATCGACCGTGCTCGACTCGCGCCACTTGGTGCAGCGGCCCGACGGGTACTGCGCCTTGCAGACGTTGTAGGTGTTCATCTCCTGCGCATAGCTGCGCTGGCACTGCTGGTAGGCGTTCTGGTTCAGGAACAGCTCATTGGCCTGGCACGACTGCTTGAGCGAATTGCAGTTGGAGACGCACATCGCCCCCTCGGGCGTGGAAGGCGGCACCCACACATCGCGGTGCGTGGCGCAGCCACTGGCGGCCAGGGCCAGCAGCAGGGCAATCGTGTACTTGATCGAGGGCATTCTCATGGGCGCAACCGCAGATGGTCTGGCTGGCGCGCCGATGCGGCTGCATCGGCACGGCCCGAAGGCCCCACGAATCTAGCGGCGCCCCGCCGCTCCAAAATGAGCGAAAGTGAGCACGCCCCCGGCCCCATGGGGGCCGCACGCCCTCAGGGGGCCACGGGCAGCACGAGCCGAAGGCACACCGGCGCCTCGCCCCCGGCCGCCACCAGCGCCACGCTGCCGCCCAGCTTGTCGGCAATGCAGCGCACCAGGTACAGCCCCAGGCCCACCCCCGCATGGCGGCGCGCGCCCTGCCCGCGGTAATAGCGCTCGAACAGCTGCCGCTGGTCCTCGGCGGGAATGGGGTCGGCTGCGTTGGCGATCTCGATATGCAACTGCTCGCCCTTGCGGCAGCAGCGCAGCTGCACCAGGGCCTGCGCGGGCGCGTGGCGGTCGGCATTGGCCAGCAGGTTGCGCAGCGCAATGCGCAGCAGGGCGGCATCGGTGGCCAGATGGCGCGTGCCCTCGCCATGCAGGCATTCGATGCGCCCCGGGGCGAAATCCTGCACCAGTTCGTCGATCAGCGCATGCAGGTCGCACGGCGCGCGGCGTGCCTGGACCAGATCGGGCTCGCTCATGCGGTCATCGGCCAGGCAATCATCGACCAGGGCCAGCAGGCGCCGGGTGGCATGGCGGATGTTGTGGGCGCGCGCCAGCGTCCTTTCGGGCGCCGCCGCTGCATTGCGCGCCAGCTGCTGGGCGCTGGAATCAATGATGGCCAGCGGCGTGCGGAACTCATGCGACACCATGGCCACGAAATCGCGCTGCTCCTTGCGCATATGCCGCTCCAGGTCCAGCGCCTGCGCCAGCGTGTCCTCGCGCTGCTGGGACTGCGCCAGCTCCGCCTCCAGATAGACCTGCTCGCGCTCGCGCAAGCGCCGCTGCCGCACATAGCCGCCGATCATCCAGAAGCTCAGAAGCACCATGTGGGCCATGGTGCCCACAGCCGACACATGCTCGGTGAACGCGTTGACCGGCAACACGCCGAAATTGCGCAGGAACGCAATGAACACGCTGAAGTAAAACACCCCGAAGACCAGCAAGAAGGCGCGTGCCGGCCCATGGCCGCGCCGCAGCAGCCAGAGCGCAAGCGCCACCAGCACGACCATGGACGCCAGGCCCAGCAACTGGATCGGCGTGATGCCCAGGCCATAGCGGTCCAGCGCAATCAGCACCGCCCCTGCAGCGCCCGTGCCCGCGCTGGACAGCAGCAGCGCGCGTGCCGTGCGCGGCATGCGCCGGTCCAGCGCCAGCTGGGCGCAGGCCATGCGGATGGCGATCGGAAACGCGCAGGCAATGCTGATGCCCAGCAGCCGGTCGCTCCACGGCGCGCCCAGCCCCGTGATCTGCTGCACCAGCCCCAGCGACGCCACCTCGTTCAGAACGCAGATGCCCACATAGGCCAGGAACAGCCCGCTCAGTGGCGCCAGCGTGGCCCGCCAGAAAAAAACATGCAGACAGATCAGCAATATGTAGAAGCCGAAGTACAGGCCGAACAACAACCCCTCGCGCCGGGTATGGTTGTCAAAGGCCAGCCGCTGCCAGATGAACAGCCGGGTCTTCAGTGCATTGCGCGAGGCCAGCCTCACCAGCACCGTGTACTCGCCCGGCTGCGCCAGGTCCAGCTGCAGCGCAGGGCTTCGGAAATCCACCGGCCATTGCGGCCTCGCCACCGCCTCGCCGCTGGCGCCGGCAAAGTGCCAGCGGCCATCGCCGGGCTCCTGCACGAACAGGCGCACATCGTCGAGCACCGCGTTCGTCACCTGCAGCATCCACTGGCCCGCGCCGGGAACCTGCAGGCGCATGCGCAGCCAGACCACGTCGTCGCAGTAGCCTGCGCTCAAATGCCCCGGCAACGGCGCCCAGCCCTGCGCCTGGGCCGCCTGCGCGGCATCCAGCGTGCCCTGCGCATCCACCAGCCGCTGCAGGTGGCCCGAGGTGTCCACCACCCGCAGCGACTGCCCCAGCCACAAAGGCGCCTGCGCAGCGGCATGCCAGGGCAGCAGCACGAAAGCAAGCAGCAGCCAGCGCAGCAGCGGCCGGCATTCAAGTAACGGGCGCAGATGGCCGATAACCACGCATCGCCCTCCTGCCCGCGCCATGATTGAAGTCATATTCCTTGAAGATGAACCCGTGCTGCGCACCGAGCTGGGAGAGTTCCTGCAGGACATCGGCTACGTGCCGCAATGCGTGGCCAGCCTGCAAGAGTTCGACCGCCACTTCGACCCGCTGCGCCACCGGCTGGCCATCATCGACATCAACCTGCCCGACGGCGACGGCCTGGCCCTGATCCAGCGCCTGCGCCAGTGCGGCCACCAGCTGGGCATCCTCATCTTCAGCGCCTACAACACCGGCGCCGACCGCATCCGCGGACTGGATTGGGGAGCGGACCATTATCTGGGAAAAGGCTGCGACTTTGACGAACTGGAAGCCACGCTGGCGGCCTTGTCGCGCCGGCTGGGGCTGCAGGGGCGCGAAGCCCGCTGGCGGCTGGAACTGGGCGCGGGCCGCCTGCTGCCCCCGGCCGCGCCGCCCGTCGCGCTGTCGCGCCAGGACCTGCTGGTGCTGCATTGCCTGATGCGCGCCGCCGGGGAGGAAGTGGGCCGCCGCCACATCGTGCAGGCCCTGGGCGCCAACTACATCGACTACGACCAGCGGCGCCTGAACACACAGATGCGGCGCCTGCGCACCAAGGTGCGCGAGGAAAGCAGGCAAACCCTGCCCGTGCGCACGGTGCGCGGCAATGGATACTGCTTCTACGAACTGGCCGACGTGACGGACTGAGCGAAGCCCCGCTCCTTCACGCGTGCCCTGCACCTTTGCATGCCCGCGACGCCGGGAAAGCCACGAACGCCACAGCCCCGGCCCTTCCTTTGGCAGGCGCTCGGCAGGCGCTTGGCAGGTGCTCGGCAGGTGCTCGGCAGGCGCCCTCCGCGCCCAGGTGGACGAGACGGCTGAACCCGCGCCCCTGCGCCGCCGTTGGACAGAACGGCCCGGCTTGGCAAGAATCCACACTCCTCCCAACCCATGGATGTTTGCATGACGGTTCAGCACCCTGTCGCCCTTGTCACGGGTTCGACCTCCGGCATCGGCGCAGCCATCGCCCGGCGGCTCTCGGGTGACGGCTACCGCCTGGTCCTGCATTCGCGCAGCTCGGTGCAAACAGGGCAGGCGATGGCCCGCGAGCTTGGTTCGGCCATCTATGTGCAGGCCGACCTGGCCGATGACGCGGACAGGACGCGGCTTGTGCGGGAAGCCGTCGCGGCCTGGGGGCGGCTCGACGTGCTGGTCAACAACGCCGGAATCAGCCGCGCCATCCCCCATGCGGACCTGGGCGCGGCCACGCCGGCCATCTGGCAGGAGCTGTACGAGATCAACGTCATCGCCCCCTTCCGCCTGATCACCGAGGCGCAACCCGCATTGCGCGAAGCCGCTCGCAGGGGGCGCCCCGCCAGCGTCGTCAACATCAGCTCGCATGCGGGCGTCCGGCCCAAAGGCGCATCCATTCCCTATTCGGCCACCAAGGCCGCGCTCAACCACATGACGCGCCTGCTGGCCCTCTCGCTGGGGCCCGATATCCGGGTCAATGGCGTCGCCCCGGGGCTGGTGGACACACCCATGACCGCAGACTGGACGCAGGCCCGGGAACTGTGGAAGACACGCGCCCCGATGCGCCGATCGGCCAGCCCCGAAGACATTGCCCAGGCCGTTGCGATGCTGGTCGCCTCGGACTACCTGACCGGAGAGATCCTGCTGTCGGATGGAGGCTTGAACCTCACGTAACCATTTGACGTGAAGGAACAATCCCAGCCCATGCCCGCACCCCGCTGGACATCACCGATGTCCCGCGCGGGCATTCGCTGGAAGAGGCGACCTCGTACTCATCCACCCAGCCCTGGGGAAAGCTCTCCTTCGGCTTCAAGGAGCGCACTCGCGACTGCCTTGCCTACGTGGTGCTGGACGCCACCAGGCCCCGCTGAAAAGGCAGGCGGGCCGCGCCTGCCGGGCAGATCCCCATCCGCCGTCAGCGCCCGGGCCAAGCAGCGGGAATGCCCTTGCGCAATGGCCTTGCCAAACGCCATTCCCAAACGCCCTTGCCAAACGCCCTTGCCAAACGCTCTTGCCAAACGCCCTTGCTGCGCAAGTCCGGCCGGCGCTGGTGCTCACCGCAGCCGGCGGGCCCCTGCGCGGCCTGGTCCGACCGGCTGATCGAGGGCGCGCGCCGCGCTGGACAACGTGGCCCTGCCCGTCCGGGCGGAGGATCTCGCCCGCCTGCCTTGGCCATCGCTCCTCGACCAGGGTGGACTGGCTGTCGGGAGTCCCTGGCCTATCCGGCCGCGGCGAACAGCGGATCGGGTACGGCACGCCTGACCGTGGCTTGCAGGGCATCGATGAACTGCTGGGCCATGTCCGAGGAAGGATGCAGTGCGGACGTGACCGCCCAGATCTCCGTCTCTACGGCCACCTTCAGAGGACGCACGACCAGATCCTTGAGAAGCGGCAAACAGATGCAGGACGTATCGACGATGGCAGCGCCCAGGCCCATTTGCGCACAGCTCAGGGCGATGGCCGGTGATCGCACCTGTATGGTGGCGGTGCCGACATCCATGCCCAGCTCGGACACGAAGGCCTGCCCGAGGGGGGTGTCAGGCGGGTACCCAATCCATGCGGTCTGGCTCAGTTCATACGGATCGATCGTGGCATGGGGCACCAGGGCATGCGTGCCAGGCAGCACGCACACCAGGGGCTGGCGCCCCAGCAGCCTGGACTTCAGGCCAGGGTGCTGAGGTTTCACCAGCGACACGCCGACATCGGCCTGGTCCGACAGCAGGTACTCGGGCAATTCATCGTAGGTGGCCGTGCGAAAGTCCACGCGCGATTGCGGGCTGCGCCGAATGAACTCCTGCAATGCCTGCGGAATCACGGTGCTTGCAAACGTGGCGCTGCTGGCAATGTGCAGTGTGCCCACGCCTGCTTCTCCCAGGCGCTGGGCCACGGCGTTGAGCCGATCGAGCCCGCGGTAGACATCCCGAGCCTCTTCGTGCAGGCGATGCGCTTCCGGCGTCGGTTGCAGCCTGCGTCCCATGCGCTCGAACAAGGGGTAGCCCAATCGCGCTTCGCAGTGCGCCAGGGCCCGGCTCAGGGCCGGCTGGGAGACATGCAGCGCCAGCGCAGCGCCGCTGAGCGTGCCCGTGGTCATGATGGCGTGGAACACCTCCAGCTGGCGCATGTTCAGCGCGCGGCTGCGCGGCTGCCGCATGGGCACCTCAGGCGGGCGATCTGGCATCTTGGTGTTTACCCCGGGGATAGATAACTTCGTGTGCGTATGAACCCATATTTTTCTATTTAGAAGATTTTCGGCGGTCTTTTACGCTGCAAGCGACATTCAGACCACCAAAGGACTTGCCATGAACCGGCGTCATCTCTTTCGTCTTGCCTCGTCGCTGACCGCCGTGATGGCAGCCGGCATGCCCGGTCTTGCTGCGGCCCAGAGTCCGGGCGGCCAGCCGATCACCTTCATCGTTCCTTCCGCCGCAGGGGGGTCGCCGGACGTGCTCAGCCGCATTGTCACCAACCAGTGGGCGCTGCAGGCCAAGCGCCCCGTGATCGTGGACAACAAGCCGGGCGCCGCAGGCAACATCGGCATCATGCAGATCCTGCGTGGCAATGAGTTCACCATCGGCTACGGAAACATCAACACGCTGGCAGTCAACCGCTCGCTGTTCACCACCTTGCCCTACGACGCGGACAAGGACCTGGTGCCGGTCTCCCACCTTTTCGATCTCTACAACGTGCTGATTGTCCCCGCGCAGTCCGGCATCAAATCGGTCCAGGAATTCCTGGCCGAAGCCCGGCGCCATCCCGGCAAGCTCTCGTACGGCGCCTCGGGCGTGGGAACGACCGGCCACATGAGCGGTGAGCTGCTCAACCACATGGAGAAGCTGCACACCCTGTTTGTCCCCTACCAGGGCGGGCCGGCTGCATTGCAGGACCTCCTGGGCGGCCGTCTGGACTACATGTTCATCAACAGCTCGGAAGCCGTTCCCCTGATCAAGGCCGGCAAGGTGCGGGCCCTGGCCGTCACGCGCCTGGGCAAGCGCATCGATCAATTGCCCGATGTCCCCACGATGGATGAACAGGGAGTCAAGGGCTACGAGATCGTGTCCTGGGGCGGCGTCGTGGGCAATCGCAAGATGACGCCCGAGCAGGCGCGCGCCCTGGCGGCCGATCTGGACAAGGTGCTGCAAGCGCCCAATGTGAGACAGGGCCTGCAGAGCCTGGGGGCCCAGCCCGTGGGCGGCACGCCCGAGGACTTCAGGAAGCTGATCGCCCGCGAGAGCCGCAAATGGAGCGAGATCATCCAGTCGAGCAAGATCCAGAAGCTGAACTGACGGGCATGAAAGGTCTGACTTCCGTGCTGATTTTCAAGAACGCCCTCGTCATCGATGGCACCGGCCAGAAAGCCTGCCCGGGCGCGGTGGCCGTGGAGGGCGAGCGCATCGTCGCCGTGGGCGAGTTCGCGGACATTGCAGGCGCCACCGTCATCGATCTGCAAGGCATGGCCATCGCGCCAGGGTTTATCGACTCCCACACGCATGACGACGGCTACCTGCTGGCGCACCCGGACATGGCACCCAAGGTATCGCAAGGCATCACCAGCGTCGTGACCGGCAACTGCGGCATCAGCCTGGCACCGCTGGTGCGCAGCGAGCTGCCCCAGCCGCTGGACCTGCTGGGCCCTTGCGAGCTGTTCCGCTTTGCCCGTTTCGGGGACTGGATGCAGGCGCTGCAGGCCCAGCCCGCAGCGGTCAACGTGATTCCACTGGTGGGCCACACCACCTTGCGCGTCAAGGTAATGGGCGAGCTGCAGCGCGAAGCAACGCCCCAGGAATGCGCGCAGATGCAGGACTTGGTGGAGGAGGCACTGAACGATGGCGCCTTCGGCATTTCCACGGGCACGTTCTATCCGCCCGCGCGCCATGCTTCGACGCAGGAGCTGCTGGCAGTCTGCCGGCCGCTGCGCGGGCGCGGGGCGGTGTATGCCACGCATCTGCGGGACGAAGCCGATCACATCATCGCCGCCATGCAGGAGGCGCTTACGGTGGGGCGGCATGCCGGCTGCCGCGTGGTGTTCTCCCACCACAAGCTGGCCGGGGGGCACAACCACGGGCGCTCCGCCGAGACCCTGGAACTCATCCGCGCGGCCAGTGCCACGCAGCCCGTATGCGTGGACTGCCACCCCTACCCGGCCACCTCGACCATGCTGCGCCTGGACCGTGTGCGCCTGGCCGCCCGCACGATGATCACCTGGTCCACGGCATGCCCCGAAGCCAAGGGACGGGACTTCATCGACCTGCAGCGCGAATGGGAACTCACCGATGAGGAGACGCTGGCGCGCCTGTCGCCCGCCGGCGCCATCTACTTCCTGATGGACCAGGGCGATGTGGACCGCATCTTCCAGTTCCCGCTGACCATGGTCGGATCGGACGGCTTGCCGTTTGACCCCCACCCCCACCCACGGCAATGGGGCACGTTCACGCGCGTGCTGCGGCGCATGGTGCGGGAGTGCGGCCTGCTGTCCCTGGAGGAAGCGGTCTATCGCATGACGGGTCTGGCGGCCCTCCAGTACGGACTGCCCCGGCGCGGCCGTCTGGCGCCCGGCTGCTTCGCCGACCTGGTGGTGTTCGACCCGCTGCGGGTGACGGACACCGCGACCTTCGAGGAGCCCCTGCAGGTGAGCCTGGGCGTCGAGCAGGTCTGGGTGAATGGCCGCCAGGTGTGGGACGGCTGCCAGGTGACGAGCGCACGGCCCGGCCATGTTCTAAGGCGGATGGAGCCGCAGGTTGACAAGGAGACAACACAATGACGAAGCGTCGACTGGGATTGGCTGTGGCCCAAATGGGGCCTGTGCACCTGGCAGACGGCCGCGAGCAGGTGGTTCGCCGTCTGGTGGCCATGCTGCGCGAGGCCAAGGCACGGAGGGCGGAAATGGTCGTGTTTCCCGAGCTGGCCCTCACCACCTTCTTTCCCCGCTACTGGATGGATGAGGCGCAAGCGCAGCAGCGCTTTTTCGAGGCCCGGATGCCCAATGCGGCCGTCCAGCCGCTGTTCGATGAAGCCCGTGCACTGGGCGTCGGCTTCTTCCTGGGATATGCCGAAATGGGCGAAGACGGGCGACCGTACAACACCAGCATCCTTGTGAACCGCCGTGCCGAAATCGTGGGCAGATACCGCAAGATCCATCTGCCCGGACACGCGGATCACAAGCCGGACGTGCCGTTCCAGCATCTCGAGAAAAAGTATTTCGACGTCGGCGATCTGGGCTTTCGGGTGTTCGATTCCGAGTCCGTCAAATATGGCATGTGCCTGTGCAATGACCGCCGCTGGCCCGAAACCTATCGGGTGATGGCGCTGCAAAGCGCCGAAGTGGTCATGCTGGGCTACAACACGCCCTCGCTCAATATCCACTGGGACGAGCCCGTCCACCTGCGCACCTCGACGCATCTGGTTTGCCTGCAAGCCAATGCCTACCAGAACGGCATCTGGATCGCCGCCGCCGGCAAATGTGGTTCGGAAGACGGCCACCACATGATCGGCAGCTCGGTCATCGTGGCGCCCACAGGGGAAATCGTGGCGCGCACCTTGACCGAGGAGGACGAAGTGATCTGCGCAAGTGCGGACCTCTGTCTCGGCGCGCAGTTCCGCCAGCATGTCTTCAACTTCGCCAGGCACCGGCGGCCCGAGCATTACCGACTGATCGTGGACCGCGTGGGCGCAGGCGATCCCCTGCCCTGATCCGCGATCGCCTTCCTCCCTGCATCTCAGATTTCCAATCCCATGAATCTCGTCAAACACGCATCCACCTTCCTGTGCGCTGCAACGCTTTGCGTGCACCTGGCGCCTGCTGCCCTGGCGCAGACCGTGGCCACAAAGCCCACTGTGGCCATCGTCGCCACCGGCGGAACGATTGCCAGCCGTGGCGCGAACAGCCTGGCTCTCACCGAATACGGTCCGGGCGCCGGCATGCAGCAAGTCGGCATCCAGGCCCTGGTCTCGGCCGTGCCCGAAGTGGAAAAGTTCGCCCGCATCACGGGCGAGCAACCCTTCAACGTCGGCAGCTCCAAGCTGAGCATCGACAACTGGCTGAACCTGGCAAAGCGCGTCAACAGCCTGCTGGCAAGGAACGACATCGATGGCGTGGTCATCACCCATGGCACAGACACGATGGAAGAGACGGCCTACTTCCTGAACCTGGTGGTCAAAAGCGACAAGCCGGTGGTGCTGGTGGGATCCATGCGCCCGAGCACCGGCATCAGCGCCGATGGGCCATTGAACCTGGTCAATGCAGTGGCCCTCGCAGCCCACCCCGCCGCCAAGGGCAAAGGCGTGATGGTGAGCATGAATGACGTCATCAGCAGCGCCTTCGGCGTGATGAAGACCAACACCACGAATGTCGCGACATTCAAGAGCCCCGATGGCGCAGAGCTGGGCTATATGCAGAACTCGGCGCCCTTCTTCATCTCCACGCCGGTCAGGCGGCACACCAGCCGCAGTGAATTCGACGTCAGCCAACTGGAAAGCCTGCCGCGCGTGGACATCAACTACACCACACTGGGCTCCGATGGTGTCCTTATCGACGCCGCCGTCCATGCGGGCGCGAAAGGCATCGTCAATGCCGGCACAGGCCACGCCAATATGCCCATGGCAACCATGAACAGCCTGGTCGCGGCGCGCAAGCAGGGCATTGCCGTTGTCACCGGCACCCGCGTGGCCACGGGCATCGTGACGCCCACCAGCGAATTCGCCCAGGCCGGCTTCGTTTCGTCCATGATGCATTCGCCACAGAAGGCGCGCATTCTGTTGATGCTCGCACTGACCCAGACCAGCGACCCCCAGCAATTGCAGCGCATTTTCAACGAGTATTGAAACAATGCGCCATTGACGCCTCGCCTGGCTTCGGCTGAGTCGTTCGACGCAAAGCGAGGCGGCAGCCCGCCATAGCCGCTTCTCCCAGGCAGCAGCGGCTGCGAAGTCGGCGGGTCATATGACCTGACCCGGTTCGCGCCCCCATCTTTTCAAAGCCTGCCTGCCACGGCGCCACTTGCGTGGCCCATGGTGCGCATCGCTTTCCATTCCAGCTTCATCAGAAAGCTTCGATCCCGGGTATCGGAGCCTGGCGCCGCCGTGCGCCAAATATCCGCAGATCGATGCTTGCTTCCAATCTTTTCGAATCCTTTCGATTCATCTTGACGATCTTGCAATGAACGAGAACCGCATTTCCAAGCCCGTCGGCATTCTGGCTGGCATGGGTCCCGCCGCAGGCGTTGATTTCGTGCGCCTATTTGTTGCCGCATGCGAGAATTGGCTCAGGGCCCACGGCCGCGCGGTGAGCGACCAGGCCTATCCTGAACACTGGATGGCCCAATTGCCGGTGCCCGATCGCACATTGGCGCTGATGAATCCTGCCGCAGCCCAGCCACTGGAACCACTGGTCAGGGGCCTGTCCCAACTTTCCAAGCTCGGCGCCCATGCCGCAGCGATCCCGTGCAATACCGCGCACGCGTGGCACACGCCCTTGCAGGCCCGCGTGCCCCATATCGAACTGCTGCACATGCCGCGCGAAACAGCGGCCGAGCTGCATCGCCAGGGGGTGGACCGAGTGGCCCTGCTGGCCACGCAGGGCACCTATCGCCAAGGACTGTACGACCAGGCCTTCGCGCAGGCCGGCATTGCGTGCGTGATCCCAGGCCAACAGGCACGGGAGTGGCTGATGCAAGGCATTTACGACGGAGCCAAGGCCGGCAACCTGCTCCTGGCACAGCAACGCTTCGAAGCCGTCGGCGCGCAGATCCGCGCGGAACATGGAGACATGCCATTGGTCATGGCCTGTACCGAAATCCCCCTGGCCCTGCCGACCGCCGCACAGGCCCGCCAGCAGGGCTGGACGCTGGTCGATCCGAGCGCCATCCTCGCCGCGGCCCTCGCACGCCGGGCGTATGGCGGCATCGACAACTGATTTCCCAGCCCCAACCATCCTGGGAATTACTTAATTTCAAACCTGCAATCCACTTTTTCAGCCAGCCAGCTTGATCGACTGCCGGGGTCATGCCGCCTTCTCCAACTGCGGCTGCACAGGTGGCACATTGCGCGCGGTGGCCAGCATCGTCGCGCAGAGTGTTTCCTTGCCATCACGGCATGAAAAGACACTCGCCTGCGCCACGGTCAGCAGCTTGGAGGCTTTCAACACCTGGCCCCGTGCCACAAGTTCTGCGCCATCCGCCGGGCCGACGATCTTGAGTGTGCAGTCGATGGTGGCGTTGACCCAGCCCGGAGGTAGCAAAGTGGCGGCCGCCGAGACCGCGGCAAAGTCTGCTGCGGCGAAGATCGGCGTGGCTTGCAATTGCCCTGGTCGGAAGCTCATGCTGTCTTGATAGGGCAACGTAAGCTCCACTTCGCCCGCCTCGATGCGGTTGAAGCGAAGCTTCAAAGTCTGCGCCGCAGGCATGGACAGCACCAGTGCCTCCAGGTCTCTTGCGAAGTTCTCATTGGTCTGGATCATTTCTTGCTCCTCGTCGTCTTGCCGGCGGTGCCAGCTTCTGTGCCGCGTCGCGATGGTGCTCGCGGGAAACCCGATGCCTTGCCAGCCCGCTGATCGCGCTTGCGGAACCAGTCGATGTGTGAAACCAGGTGCTTGCGCAGAGCCTGCCGCTTGGCAATCTCCGCATCTATTTCGACGATCCGCTCCTGCAGCATGGCGATCATCCGCGCCGCCGTCAGTGCCTTGCTGCGGTACGCTGGCAGCACCTCGGCAATCTGAGAGAGGGAAAAGCCGCACTGCCGGGACATGGTGATGAAGCGCAACTCACGGATCACGCTGTCGTCAAACTCGCGATAGCCGGACGAACTTCGCCGAGCCGTGATCAGCCCAAGACGTTCCCAATGGCGGATCGCATGGACAGATACACCCGCGCGCGTTGCTAGTTCTGAGATCTGCATGTGTGCAAGGCTAACAACCTTGGGGCTGCGCGAAGGTTGTGCGGTCTGCACACGGCCAGGAGCGGTCTCTCATGAAATGGGGCTCATGTGCTACAACCGCTTGATTGCTGTACGGCTTACTCGGTAAATGCACTTCAACACACCGACCCTGTTGCTAGCTGCTCCAAGATGGATGTTGATTCTTGGCGGAGCCTGCATCATGTTTTTTGGCCAGATTGTGTGGGCCTTTTTTGCAATCTGGGCTTTAGGTCCTGTGCCCTCAGCGGAAAACCCGTTGGATAGGTATTCTTCGAGTGTTCTGTTCATCGGTGGCGTGGTGTTCATGCCATTTGTTGAGACGCTTGTGGGGCAGTGGTTACCAATTCGGCTGGCTCGTCATTTCCTTGCCTCGCCATGGTGGGTTGCAGGCCTTGTCTCAGCCATCGCATTCACTCTGCTACATGGCTTCACTGACCGTTTTGCGGTCAATATTTTGATTGGGGCGATAGTGCTTTCTGCCATTTTCGTCATAGAGGCGAAAAGACATGGGGCGCCTGTTCTCAGCACGTACTTAACCCATGCATTGGCCAACTCAATGGTCTTTTGTCTTCAGACTTTGTGATAAAGGACTGCTCAGGGTCGATATCAGCCAACTGCATCCGCCCTACAACCTCACCCCCACCCAAACCGCCCTCCCCTGCACCACCCCCTCAGCCTTCCCCACCAGCACGATATCCGGATGCTCCCCCTTGTCCGCGTTGTCGGCCACTGCATGCCAGGCATCCCCCACCCGCTGGAAGCGCCTGACGAGCATCTCCCCACCCCAGGCAAACGCATAGACACTGCCCCGACGCGGTACCCGGTCGGCACGGTTGAGCAGCAGCACGGCGCCGTCGCGGATGGCGGGTTCCATGCTGGCGCCCGTTACCTGAACGAGGGCAGCATTGACGGCGCTGATACCGATGGAGCGCAGAAAGTCACGCCGGAACTGCAACACCCCCACCTCGGCCACAAGATCGCTCTCGGAATCGGCATCTGGCGCTGCGCCCACGCTGAGTTGCGAGACCTCGACAAAGTCGCTGTGCACCTCGTCCCCGTCGAGAGAGTACTTCGGCAGGTTCAGTGCCTCTTCAATCTCCCGGGCCAGTTCCGCGCCTATGGGCTTGCGTCCCTTCAATCGGTCGGACCAGTAACTGGAGCCATGACCAAGCCTGTTGGCCAGTTCCGCAGGAGATCCAGAGCCCCCTCCCTTTCGGCTGACCCAGCCCAAGCGCAGGCACAGCGCATTCAGGTTTTCGCGGCGGATCATCGATGCGCTGCCAAGCTTCCTGTTCAACGTGGTTCTTTTGGCGGCTTCAGGGACATGGACCGCTTCCCGGGGAGCAGCAGGCGAGCGGCCGTCACCCTCTTCGGCCCACCCGCGCAACAGAGTGCCGAGTTCTACGCCAAAGTAGTCAGCGAACTGCTGAAGCGACTCCATCCGCACTCCAGTGTGACCCGCCAGAATGCGCTGCAAGGTGCCCTGCCCGATACTGAACCCAGCCTGCTTCATCTCCTGGCGCAGGCGCCCTATCGCCTTGCCCTTGGTGATCAAGGCAGCGTTACTGGCCAAGTCTTTGTTGATCACAATGTGCATGGCCAGCAACGAATGCTGGTCAGCCGCGCGGGAACTTCCGCCGCAACTCCCGCGTGGTCCCGATCACGGAAAGCGCCTGCTCGTCGCTTCGAAGGGTTGGATGATCTTCATTGAGCGCCACCAATTCAAAGATATCCTTGCCACTGCTGTCGACTCCATGCAGCCGATACTTCCGAAACAGCGTCTGCTGTCGTCCATACTTGGCTGCCACATATTCCCCGGGCTGCGGCTTGACATCGGGATCGATCAACACACGGTCACCGTCGCGGAATTCCGGGTACATGGAATCGCCTTTGATTTGCAGGAAGAAGGCACGAGGCGATGCACTGGTGTCCCCGAATTCCACAGCCTGCTCACCGCCACGGCGGCTTCGGCTCTTGGAGATCACTGGGTAGGCTCGTGCGCCTGAAGAAGCGAACTTGGCATCCTGATCGAACGAAACCTCCACGTCCGAGAGCAGATTCGTGCCAAGGATCTTTCCCACCACGGGGAGCCATCTCTTGTCCATGCGGCCGGTCTTGAACCAGCTCTGAGCAGCCTGGGGCGTGCAACGGATACCCGACTCTTGCTCGCACAGTTGCGCAAGGTGCTTCTTGGTTTTCTTGCCGCCCGCAGGCTCCCAGCGGGCGAAAGCCGCCGCCAATCTCGTCCGAATCAGCTCCGCCGTTTTCTCAAGCATTGCTGGATTCTGAGGTTGGCAATACGTATAAACCAATACTTGATTTAATAAAGCAATGCTGTATTAATTGAAAATTTCTACCGATTTGCAGGTCCGCAGGGCCTGCTGCTTCCTGGCATCCATGCACATCACCCACCACTTCACCCCCGGCCTGCGCTTCGACACCTTCTGGAAGTACCAGACGCTCACGCCCTCGGGCAGCACGCACTGGGCGCATCTGCCGCTGTCCACGGGCACGCGGGATGATCTGGACCCGCATGGCGCCTGGTGGTGCAGCCGGCGTTGCGCGGCGGTGCTGTTGCGCCGGCCCTGGCAGGCCATGCGCATGCCTTATGGCCTGCCCGCGCAGCCGGGCGCGGCCGAGGTGGCGCAGGCCCTGGGGGAATTGCTGCCGGGCTGGCAGGTGGCGCAGCCCGCCCATGCGGCGCAGGCACCCGTCAGGCCCTGCGCCCAGGCGCTGGGCCAGGGCGGCAGCGCCTTGCTGCTGCTGCAATCGGCCCCGCGCGGCGGGCAGGTGCAGCGCACCTACTGGGCCTGGGTGGTGGGGGTGGAGTTGCAGGAAAAACGGCCCCGCGCCAACCCGGCCTGCCGCGCCATGGCCCTGCCCGCCTGCCGCAAGCCGGGGACCGGCATGCGGCCGTATTCGCGCGCCCTGCTGGCCGTGCCGTTCGGCTGGCCCATGCCGATGTCTGCGGGGTATACGGCGCGGGTGTGCATGCAGGGCCCGGGGCGGTGCCATGTGGACGGCATTCTCGGCCAGCGCAGCGAAAGCCGCTGCCTGGCGGCGATTACCGTGTCCCCGCCCGCCCGGGCCTGACCGGTGCGGGAAGGAGCGCACATGCATGCGACGCATTGCTTCACGCCCGGCCTGCGCTTCAACAGGCTCTGGCGTTACCAGACGCTTGCGGCCACCGGGGCGGTGCAGTGGTCGCCGCTGCCCCTGGCGCCGGGCCCGCACGATGCGCTGGACCCCAACGGCGCCTAGTGGTGCAGCCGCCGCTGCGCGGCCGTGCTGTTGCGCCGGCCCTGGCATGCCATGCGCATGCCCGCCAGCCTGCCCGCGCAGCCCGGCGCGGCCGACGTGGCGCGCGTGATGCAAGGGCTGCTGCCGGGCTGGCAGGTGGCGCTGTACCGCCAGCAGGCGCAGGCCGTGCAAGCGGTGCACTCTCTGCAAGGCGGGCAAGGCCCCCAGCAGGCCCTGCCCGCCTGCGCCCAGGCGCTGGGCCAGGGCGGCAGCGCCTTGCTGCTGCTGCAATCGGCCCCGCGCGGCGGGCAGGTTCAGCGCACCTACTGGGCCTGGGTGGTGGGGGTGGAGTTGCAGGAAAAGCGGCCCCGCGCCAACCCGGCCTGCCGCGCCATGGCCCTGCCCGCCTGCCGCAAGCCGGGGACCGGCATGCGGCCGTATTCGCGCGCCCTGCTGGCCGTGCCGTTCGGCTGGCCCATGCCGATGTCCGCAGGGTATACGGCGCGGGTGTGCATGCAGGGCCCGGGGCGGTGCCATGTGGACGGCATTCTCGGCCAGCGCAGCGAAAGCCGCTGCCTGGCAGCGATTACCGTGTCCCCGCCCGCCCGGCCTGCGCCTTGACAGGTACTGGCAGTACCGGACTGGCAGTACCGGACTGGCAGTACCGGGCGCTTACGGCCACCGGGGTGGCGCACCGGGTGCAGCCGCCACAGGGGCGGGGCCCGCACGGTGCGCGGCAATGGGCAGTGCTTGGGGGCTGGCCAAGGTGACGGGCCGCGCGCAGCCGCACACCGTAGGATTTCGGCCACCGGCGCTCTGCCACGGCGCCGACAGTGGCTGCGCCCCGGCGGGACCACGATGCAAGTCTTTCAAACCACAGGAGCATTGCATGGCGATTGCAGAAAAGATCCAGGAACTGCGCGAATGGGACCAGGCCCGTCCAGGCATCAAGGGTGAACATTGGCTGGCGCTGGGGGCAGGCCTGCTGGCGCTGCACCGTGCGCGGCGCGCCCAAAGCGTGGTGGGCCGCCTGGTTGGCGGCGCCATCGGCACGGCGTTGATCGCACGGGCTGCCACGGGGCGCGACGGTCCGGTGGCGCTTGCGCGCCGCATGGCCGAGCCTCCAACGCTGGCGGAGCGCCTGCTGATCGCATCGCGCCGCAGGTAGCAGATGCTGCAGCCCGGCTCCTACGGGCAGGTGGGCGCCCTGCCCACCTGCGCGGCTTGCGGGCACAGGCAGGCTGAAGGCTTGTGCAGGCCATGTCGGCCGCACCCATTCCCAAGGAGCTGGCAATGCGTCACCACATCACCCCTTCCCCTGCTAGCGGGCTTTCCACCGAGACCCAGGACAGCCTCGATATCGACATTGATCTCGACTTCGGCATGGATACCGCCGATGGCTCCGACGACGCCGACGACTCCGGGCGCGCCGCTGTGCAAGCGAACGGGCCCGCCGCAGAACGCATGAGCGCGGAGCAGGACGTGGCCGATTCCGTGCAAGAGGTATCTGCGCACCGCTTCGACGACATGCCCCAGGACGGGCCGCTGAACTTCGACGACGGTACCGACATGGGCCATCCGCGCGGCAATACGCAACGCGAAGGCGGCACCTGGCAGGCCGAGGGAGCGGACAGCGGCAGCCTGGGGCCTGCGGCCGAGATCCTGTCCCCGCGCAACGGTCCCAGCGGGCGCGGGCAAGGCCGCTGAACGCGGGCGCTTGCAAGCAACCCGGCGCCAGCCTCTGGGAGGACGGCGCCTTTACCTACGGCGGCGCCGGGCGGGGGCCGCATACCATCGCCGCCCCACCATTCAGACAGGGAGTCAGGCATGCACGAAAATTCTCTGGAGTGCTTCCTGTACCACAGCCGGCTGGCCGATGGCGCCGACGCCACATGCGTCGGCGAGATCGTCCAGGCGGCACGTACATTCAACTGGACAGCCGGCATCACGGGCGTGCTTGTTTTCGACGGGTCCTGTTTCTTCCAGTACATCGAAGGCCCGCCGGAGCAGCTGAAGCTGTTGATCGAGTCCATCGCCAAGGACCGCAGGCATGTCGATTTCACCCCGCTGTATCCGCAGGCGCGGCTGGACCGCCGCCGGTTCGCCAACTGGTCCATGGCCTGTGTGGTGGTCAACGACGCACCGCAGGCCGCAGGCCCTGGGCCGTATGCCTCGACCATGGGGCGGGACATGGTGCAGGCGCTGCTTCCCTCGCTGCTGCACTGAGGCTGCAGCGCGCGTTGGCTCATTGGCTCATTGGCGCCTGCATCCTGGCAGGCCGGGTAGCTCACGGGCAGGAGTACAGGCGGGGGCCGGGCGGGGGTACAGGCAGGGGAACAGGCGGGGGCCGGGCAAGTGTCCGTCGGACAAGGTGCGATCGGGCTACCTGCGCCGTTGAAAACCGGAATCTCCATGCCATGCGGTTTCCTACAGGCCACGGCCGGCAGGGGCAGCAAACTGTCTCTCAGCGCAGGCCATCGAGCCATTGCCCGCGCCAAGCCGGACGCCCGTCAGGACGCCCTTTTTGCAACACTGTTCAGGAGATTCCCCATGGCACAGCAAAACGACCAGCAGCAGCAACAGCAGCAGCAGCAGCAGCAGAACAACCCGAACCAGCAAAATCCCCAGCAGCCCAATCCCGGCCAGCAGCACCAGCACAACCCCAACCAGGGCCAGCCCGGCCAGGCACAGCCCGGCCAGCAGCAGCCCAACCAGCAGCGCTGACGCGCGGCCCCCCCGGCTGTTGAGGACTCGGACCATGAAGCAGCAGGTCGCCACGCTCAACCACCGTCCGGTCTATGTTCCCTTGCAGATGGGCCAGCCCATCACGGACAGGAACCACGCCCAGATGCAGTGCAAGGCCAACAGCCGCCAGCAGGGGCAGCCCTTGCCCCAGCAGCAGCAAAGGTAGGCGCGGCCCGGGCCGGCGCCCGCCGGCCCACCCGGCCTGCCTACCCGGCCTGCCTACCCGGCCTGCCCATCTGCGCCGCTGCAAGGCGTGGGCCTGCACTGTCCCACTCTACCTCCCCCGGCCTCGCCGGCCATCCGCCCCGCCTCAAGCACTCGATGCGCACACAGACACAGTGACCCGGCAGGTGCGCGCAGTCACGCGCAGGCCCGGCCGCCACAGGCGTGCCCTGGCCAGTACCCTGTGGAGTCTGCGGCCCAGGGGCGCGGATCAGCAATCGAGGAGGACAGGAATGGGAAAGGGAATGGTGGCCGACATTCTGAGCGGCACACGGCTCAACGTGATCCGGCGCGCAGCGCTGGTGGCATTGTTTGCCGACGATGGCCTGATGCAGGCCCTGGTGTTCAAGGAAGGCCTGGCAATGGATGCCCTTTTGCAGGCACATGCCGGCCTGCCGGTGGACCTGGAGCTGCCGGCGCGGCCCGACATGCCGCACCAGCAAGCGTGCCTCAAGCTGGAGCGTGCCCTGCGCTCCAGCTTCGAACTGCATGGCTACAACGCCTTCGACATTCTGGTTTCGCCGCGCCCGGGGCAGGTGGACGATGCACTGGCTCCGTTCTGGAGCGGCCTGCAGGTGGAGTTCAAGCTGGGGCCCAGGCAGCGCGCCCATTGCGCGGGTCCGACGCCGGGCCCCCTTCACACTGAGGCGCTGGCGCCGGGCCAGGCCTGCCTTTTCACCCTTGCCATCGACCGCTTCGCACAGGCGTTCGCGCTGGAGGTGCAGGGCATGGGCCATTGGCGCATCGATGCGCCGCTGATGGCCGTCTGCCAGAAGCTGCGTTCCATCTGCAAGCAGATGCCCGAGTTCGGTCGCATCACGCACCGCCCGGGCCAGGGCATTGCCCTGGCACGCGATTTCATCGACATCGAGGCCCTGGTCACGCACTTTCGCATCGACATGGATTCGGAGGCGGCGCGCCAGATGCTGGGCCAGATGTTCTTTGCCAAATGCGTTCCGCTGGGCCTGATGTCCAGCCTGCCAGCCACCCGCGACTTCCATGCCGCAGGCCTTGCCGAGGCCGAGGCCGGCATGCCGCCCGGCGTGCAGCTTCGGCCGTTCAGGCACTACTTCGAGTTCGTGGTGAAAGAGGCGCGCAAGCTGGAGCCGCTGGGCTACGAGTAGGGAGTGTCCCCATCCGCGCGGGGGGCTTGCGGCCTGAAAGGGCGCGGCGGATTTGCCGCGCCTGTCCCTGCCACCCGGTCATACAGCGTGGCGCGCGAGATGCCCAGCATGCGCGCGGTGGCCAGCTTGTTGCCGCCCGTGGCGGCCAGGGCGGCGGCGATGGCGCGCTGCTCCAGCTCGGCCACCTGCTGGGCCAGCGGGCGCAGCAGGTGGGCGTCGGCGGGCTGCCCGTCGGTGGCGGGCGCGGCTTCGGGCGCCGGCGCGGCGGGCTCCACGCCCGAGGAGCGCAGCACTTCGCGCAGCAGCGCGGCGCCGATGGCGGGGTCTTCGCTGCGCATGGCGGCCTGCTCCAGCACGTTGCGCAGTTCGCGGATGTTGCCGCGCCAGGCCTGGCCGGCCAGCAGGGCCAGGGCGTCGGGCAGCAACTCGGGCGGGGGCATGTCGTTGCGCAGGGCCAGTTCCTCGCAGAGCACCTCGACCAGGGCCGGGATGTCGTGGCTGCGCTCGCGCAGCGGGGGCACGCGGATGGGCAGCACATGCAGGCGGTAGAAGAGGTCTTCGCGGAACTGTCCCTCGCGCACCATGCGCGGCAGGTCGCGCGAGGTGGCGGCCACCACGCGCACGTCAAAGCGCACGAGCTGGTTGGAGCCCAGGGGTTCGATCTCGCCTTCCTGCAGCGCGCGCAGCAGCTTGGCCTGCAGGCTGACCGGCATGTCGCCGATTTCGTCGAGAAAGAGCGTGCCGCCATCGGCCAGCCTGAATTTGCCGTCGCGCGGCTTGCGGTCCGCGCCCGTGTAGGCGCCCGGGGCGACGCCGAAGAATTCGGCCTCCAGCAGGGCGTCGGGCACGGCGGCGATGTTGACGGTGACGAAGGGGCCGCTGGCGCGGGTGGAGGCCGCGTGGATGGCATGGGCCAGCAGCTCCTTGCCGGTGCCGGTTTCGCCCAGCAGCAGCACGGGGCTGAGCGACTGGGCCGCGCGCCGGGCCTGGCGCTTGACCTCAACGGCGGCCGGGCTGCTGCCGACGAAGCTGGCAAAGCTGTATTTGGCGCGGCGCTCGCCCTGGCGGGCCACGCGCAGGCTGCGGCTGCGCTGGGCGGCCAGTTCGCGCCGGGCTTCGTCCAGGTCGCGCTGCAGCAGCGCGAACTTGCTGATCAGCGGCTGCAGCGTGGTTTCGGGCTGGTCGAAGAGCACGATGCCGATGGCGCCGATGACTTCTCCCGCATCGTCCTTGAGCGGTATGCGGCTGACCACGAAGGTGCCGGCGCGGTTGGTGAGCAGGTCGATGAGCGCGGGCTCGCCGGTCTCCAGCACCTGGCGCATGCGCGTGTTGGGGATGACCTCTTCCACCATGTGGCCCAGGAAGTCGTCGACCGAGGCCACGCCCAGGTCGGGCAAAAAGCGCTGGTAGCCTTCGTTGACCCAGACGATGCGCCCCGCCCTGTCGGCCAGGAACATGCCCTGGCTCATGGTGGAGAACAGCTGGAACATGGAACGCGCCGCCAGGGCGTGGATGCCTTCGGCATCGAGCGGCAGCGGCTGGGCCAGGGAGGAAGGGGCGGACATGGGACAAATCCTAGCCGAAGCGCCGAACCTGCCTTCAGGCGCCGATCAAAGCCTGCATTCCATGCGCCTGCGCTGCGGCTGGCAGGCAAGCCGCCAGGCGTGGCGGCGCGGGTGTCAGCCCTGCTCGATGGCGATCTGCGTGCAGATGCTGCGGCACATCTGCACGACCTTGTCGTTGGCGATGAAGTAGTAGATGCTCACGCCCTCGCGGCGGCGGCCCAGCACGCCGGCCTGGTACAGGATGTTCAGGTGCTGGGACATGTTGGGCTGCGTGGTGGAGATGGTGGCCAGCAGCTCGGTCACGTTCTTCTCACCGCTGGACAGCGCGCTGATGATCTTCAGCCGCATGGGCGCCGCCATGGCGCGGAACAGTTCGGCAGCGCTTTCGAATACGCTGTCGTCGCCCAGTTCCATGCTGTCATTGCGGCTGTTCATAAGCGTCTGTGGTCCTCGTATCCGGTGGGTGGCGTCGGTGCCGGCATCCCGCCGCCCGAAGGACTAGTTTATAGCCCGTGGGCAGGCGAAGGGGATTTGGTGCCGGTTGATGCAAGTCAAGGCCTGGCACCTGGCGTGAGCGGAGACCGAAAAAAAAGCCCCTGCCTCGGAAGGCAGGGGCTGTCAGGGCCCTGCAGACGCCATGCGCGGCATCCTCAGGGCGGCTAGCAAGGGTTGGCGTCAGCCGGCGGCAGCCTCCGGCGACGGCTTGGGCTGCAGGCGCTTGAGCACGCGCGGCACGATGAGCACGCAGGCCACGATGATGATCAGCGTCAGCGACATGGGGCGCTGCAGGAAGATCCACCAGCTGCCTTCGCCGATGGACACGGCATTGCGCATCTGCGCCTCGGCCAGGGGGCCCAGGATCATGCCGACCACGACGGGCGCGGTGGGGAAGTCGAAGCGGCGCATGATCACGCCCAGCACGCCGATGCCGTACAGCAGGAACAGGTCGAACGCGCTCTGGCGCATGCCGTAGGCACCGACGGTGGCGAAGATCAGGATGCCGGCGTACAGCTGGGGACGCGGGATCTTGAGCAGCTTGACCCACAGGCCGACCATGGGCAGGTTCAGCACCAGCAGCATCAGGTTGCCGATGTACAGCGAGGCGATCAGCGCCCAGACCAGGGCCGCGGAGGAGCTGAACAGCTGCGGGCCGGGGTTGATGCCGTAGTTCTGGAAGGCGCCCAGCAGCACGGCCGTGGTGTTGCTGGTGGGAATGCCCAGGGTCAGCAGCGGGATCAGCGCGGCGGTCACGGTGGCGTTGTTGGCGGCTTCCGGGCCGGCCACGCCTTCGATGGCGCCCTTGGTGCCGAACTCGGCGCGGTCCTCGCCCTTGGCCAGCTTTTTCTCGGTCGCGTAGCTCAGGAAGGTGGGGATTTCGGTGCCGCCGGCGGGAATGCAGCCGAAGGGCGTGCCGATGACGGTGCCGCGCAGCCAGGCGGGCCAGGAGCGCTTCCAGTCGCGGCCGGTCATGTGCACGCGGCCCATCTTGTTCTGCGATTCGACGACCTTGCCTTCGTACATGGCGGCATACAGCACTTCGGCCACGGCGAACAGGCCCACGGCCACGAGCACAATGTCCACGCCGTCCAGCAGTTCCATCTTGCCCATGGTGTAGCGCGCGGCGCCCGAGATCTGGTCCATGCCGATGCAGCCCAGCGCCAGTCCCAGGAACAGGGCCGTCATGCCGCGCAGCGCGCTCTGGCCGAGCACGGCGCTGACGGTGGTGAAGGCCAGCACCATGAGCATGAAGTATTCGGGCGGCCCCAGCTTGACGGCGAAGTCGGCCACCGAGGGCGCGAACAGCGTGACGACCACGGTGGCCACGGTGCCGGCCACGAAGGAGCCGATGGCGGAGGTGGCCAGCGCGGCGCCCGCGCGGCCGCTCTTGGCCATCTTGTTGCCTTCCATGGCCGTGACCATGCTCGCGGTCTCGCCGGGCGTGTTCAGCAGGATGGAGGTGGTGGAGCCGCCGTACATGGCGCCGTAGTAGATGCCCGCGAAGAAGATCATGGAGGCGGTGACATCGACCTTGGCGGTGATGGGCAGCAGCATGGCCACGGCCACGGCGGGGCCGATGCCGGGCAGCACGCCCACGGCCGTGCCCAGCGCGCAGCCGACCAGGGCCCACAGCAGGTTGGCCGGCGTGATGGCGGTGGCGAAGCCCGCCAGCAGTGCGTCGAAGATTTCCATTACAGCCACCCCGTCTCGGTCAGGCCCGGCAGGTTGATCGCCAGGAATTGCGTGAAGGCCCAGAACACGGGCGCCGAAATCACCAGCCCGGTGAACACGTCCTTGGCCCAGGTGATGGG
>JBHIXF010000035.1:0-63229 GCA_041984925.1 Comamonas sp. | reverse complement strand
CCACTGCCCACGACCCTCCGCTTCGCTACGGGCGACCTGCGTTGGGCGGGATGCGGGGTGGGCAGAGGGGGAAGGCTGTAGAACAGCCAGCAGCCAACGCATCGCTGCGCTCGCTTCCAAACCAGGGCCGAGCGCAGCGACGGCCCGCAACAACTCCCCGTATGACCGCGCCTGCGGCGTGGTGGTTGCGGGGTTGCAGTCCTGCCGAAGGACAGGACTGCTTCGTGATCTGACTCGCCGTGATTGTCTGAACGCAGCGCGCAGCGCGAAGTGAGTTTCACGGCGAACCCCGCAACCGCCACGACGCAGGTTGCCCCGGAGCGAAGCGCAGGGGTCGCGGGCATTCGGGCGCATTTCTTTGCCTACTTTCTTGCTGCGCGGCAAGAAAGTAGGTCGGCCGCCGGGCCGAAACCCGGCCTCGAAAAACAACGGCCCGGCAGGGTCAGAAAAAGACTGCGTATCAGCGGTAGAACGCCTCGACAACCCCCTTGAGCTTGATCAGCAAAGGCCGCCCCTTGCGGTCCAGCGTCTTGCCCGCAGGCACCTTGATCCACCCCTCGCTCACGCAATACTCCTCGACATCGAACCGCTCCTTGCCATTGAAGCGGATGCCGATGTCATGCTCGAACACCGCCGCCACATGGTGCGGGCTGCGCGGATCGATGGACAGGTGGTCGGGCAGGGCGGGGCGCTCGGCGGCGGCGTTGGCGTCGGTCATGGTCTTGTTCTCGCAAGAGGGTTCTGGGACAAGCCGGTATTGTCCGCGCAATCCGAAGGCAGGCGCCGGCTGACAGGCATTGGCGTGCGGGCCGCCATGCCGGGGGCGGTGACCGGCGCTATGCTGCGGTCCATGCTGTCGCCCGAACAACGCCAAACGCTGAACGCGGCCAAGCGCCTGCCCCTGGCGCTCTTGCTGTGCGTGGCCCTGGGCTTCGCGGCCTCGTCGGTGGCCGCCGCGCACTGGCAGCAGGTGCCGCTGTGGCTGGCCTGCGTCAAGGCCGTGACCGAGGCGTCGCTGGTCGGCGCGCTGGCCGACTGGTTCGCGGTGTCGGCGCTGTTCCGCCACATCCCCTTGCCCCTGGTCGGCCGCCACACGGCCATCATCCCGCGCAACAAGGACCGCATCGGCGCCAACCTGGCGAATTTCGTGCGCGACAAATTCCTCGACGGGCCGTCGCTGGTGGCCTTGATCGAGCGCCACGATCCTGCGCGCGTGCTGGCCGGCTGGCTGACCACGCCGGCCAACAGCGCCCTGCTGGGCCGCCAGGTGGCGCGGCTGGCGCTGGCGGCGCTGGAGATGGTGCAGGACCGGCAGGTCGAGCGCTTCCTGTCCCAGTCCTTCAAGGCCCTGCTGGCGCATGTGGACCTGCCGCGCGCGGCGGCCGACCTGCTGTCGGGGCTGACGCGCGACGGCCGCCACCAGGCCGTGCTCGACGACGTGCTGGCCCGCGTCAGCGGCCTGCTGCGCGAGGCCGAAACCCATGTGCTGATCGCCCGGACCATCGTGCTGTGGCTCAAGCGCGAGCACCCGCTCAAGGAAAAGATGCTGCCCACGGACTGGCTGGGCGAGAAGGGCGCCAGCGCCATCGCGGGCGCGCTGGACAGCCTGCTGCTGGACATCGCCGGCAATCCCGGGCACCACATGCGCCAGGCCTTCGATGCCTCGGTGCAGCGGCTGATCGCGCGGCTGCAGTCCGACCCCGCCATGGCCGATCGCGCCGAGCGCCTGCGCGACTACCTGCTGCACGACGAGAAACTGGCCGGCTACCTGCGCACGCTGTGGCTGAACCTGCGCGCCCGGCTGCAGGCGGACCTGGCCGACGAGCATTCCCAGGTGGCGCGCAAGACCGCCGCCATGGGCCGCTGGCTGGGCCAGTCGCTGGCGCATGACGAGGCGCTGCGCGCCTCCATGAACGAACGCCTCAAGCGCTGGGCCCAGGCGCTGGCGCCCGATGTCTCGCAGTTCCTGGCCCAGCACATCGCCGACACGGTGCGCCGCTGGGATGCGCGCGAGCTGTCCGAGCTGATCGAGCTGCACATCGGCAAGGACCTGCAGTACATCCGCATCAACGGCACCCTGGTGGGCGGTGCCGTGGGCCTGCTGCTGTTCCTGGTCTCCAACGCGGGCAGGCTCTGGTCCTGAGGACCGGTGCGGGCGGCAGGCGAATGCGGGCTGCCGGCACCGCGCTGTTGCCCCGTGGCGACAGCGGACCCGCAGCGGACCCGCTTTACACAGGCGATCCGTGCCTGAAGACATGCTGAAACCGCGCTGGAACCGGTCGCCGCCCGCAGGTGCCGCGGGGCTCAAGGCCGCGCGCGGGCTGGATGCGCGAGGCATCATTCAGCATCCTGAATGACTTGCGCACAAATCGCCCCGCTTGTAAACGAAACAGCGCGTTGCCGGCAGGGGCGGGTCATGCATGCGAACGAAAAATAAAATAAGAACCATTCGCAATCAAAAAAGCCAACAGAGCGGATACGCACACCGGTCCCCGACCGTCCATGACTCTTTCTGTGAGCTTACCCATGCACAACTGCAGCATCGCCCCCGTGGCGGGCCGTGGCTTGGCCCTGGCCCCCGTTTCCCCCCTGTCTTGCTTTCACGCCTGCCCGGCCCCTGCCAGGCCGCGCCGCGCCCGGCTGGCGGCGGCGCTGGCAGCGGCGTTCGGCCTGCTGTCCTGGGGCGCGGTCCTGGCGCAGTCCGGCGAGGGCGGCAATGCGGACACGGGCGAGGCCACGATGCAGACCATGGTGGTGACGGCCAGCGGCTTCGAGAAGGAAATCACGCAGGCGCCGGCCTCGATCTCGGTCATCACGCGCGAGCAGCTGGAGCAGGGCGCCTACCTCAACCTGCACGATGCGCTGCGCGATGTGCCCGGCGTGATCCTCACGCCTTCGGACAACAACTCCAACGACATCTCGCTGCGCGGCATGGGCGCCAATTACACGCTGATCCTGGTCGATGGCAAGCGCATGAGCACGCGCGAGACGCAGGTCAATGGCAGCACGGGCACGGACCAGAGCTGGATTCCGCCGCTGGAGGCCATCGATCGCATCGAGGTGGTGCGCGGCCCCATGTCCTCGCTGTACGGCTCGGACGCCATGGGCGGCGTGATCAACGTCATCACGCGCAAGGTGGCCAGGCAGTGGATGGGCTCGGTGCGCGCCGACGGCACGCTGCAGGAGCGCTCCACCTCGGGCGACTCCTACCAGACCAATTTCTACCTGTCCGGCCCCATCAGCAAGGACCTGCTGGGCCTGAGCGTCTACGGCAACTACAGCAGGCGCGACCAGGACCGCATCTACCAGGGCTACAACCAGAGCGACAACCGCGCGCTGAACCTGCGCCTGGCGCTGACGCCCAACAAGGACCATGACCTGCTGGCCGAGGTGGGCAGCTCGCGCCAGCGCTTCGTGTCCTCGCCGGGCATGACGCTGCCGCCCACCGACGCGCCGAGCGACCGCAGGTTCGAGCGCGAGAACTACTCGCTGCAGCACAAGGGCCGCTGGGGCTGGGCCTCGTCCGACACCTATCTGCAGCGCGATACGACGCGCAACCTGTCGCGCGACATGCGCATCAAGAACACGGTGTTCAACAGCAGCTGGATGCTTCCCCTGGGGCAGCGCCACCTGCTGACCACGGGCGTCTACTACAACCAGCAGGACCTGAGCGATACCACCACGAACACGCTGCCGGGATCGGACCGCACCACGGCCGACCGCTCGCAGTACGCCTGGTTCGCCGAGGATGAATGGCGGCTGCGCGATGACTTCGCCCTGACCGGCGGCCTGCGCTTCGACCACGACAGCAAGGGCGGATCGCAGTGGAGCCCGCGCCTGTACGGCGTGTGGGACCTGGACGCGCAATGGACGGTCAAGGGCGGTGTCTCCACGGGCTTTCGCGCGCCTTCGCTGCGCCAGACCCTGGGCGACTGGGGCCAGGTCAGCCGTGGCGGCGACATCTACGGCAACCCCAACCTGCAGCCCGAGACCTCGCTGACCAAGGAGCTGGGCGTGCACTACAACGGCAGCGGCGGCATGGCGTCCAGCCTGACGGTGTTCGACAACCAGTTCGAGGACAAGATCACGCGCGTGGCCTGCCCCGAGTGCGGGCCGCCCAACTCCTTTGGCGCCACGCCGACCACCAACGTCAACGTGGACAAGGCCATCACGCGCGGCATCGAGGCCACGTTCAAGGCCCCGCTGGCGCGCACCCTGGACCTGAGCAGCAGCTACACCTTCACCAAGTCCGAGCAAAAAAGCGGCGAGTACGCGGGCCGGCCCCTGACCCAGCTGCCGCGCCACATGCTCAATCTGGCGCTGAACTGGAAGCCTTCGCAGAAATGGGCGGGCTGGGCCAAGCTGTCCTACCGCGGCAAGGAAAGCCCGCCCACGGGCGGGCGATCGTCGCGGTCCTGGGTGGCCGGCAGCTACGCCATGTTCGACATGGGCGGCTCCTACCGCTACAGCAAGGATGTGACGTTCTACGCCGGCATCTACAACCTGTTCGACAAGGAGGTGTACTACGAGGAATACGCCACGGTGCAGGACGGGCGGCGGTACTGGCTGGGGATGAACGTGAAGTTCTAGAGCGTGTTATGCGCCTTGACCTGCCCGTGCAAGCCGGGCGCCGGGCCGGGGGCGCCGAGCCGGGGGCGCCGGGCCGGGCGGCCGAGCCGCGGGGGCCATGCCGCAGGCGTGATGCGGCGAAGGGCCGGGCCTATGCGGCGGCGTCGCTGCGCGGATCGCGGCCCCAGCGCGCGATCAGCCGCACATAGGCCAGCTCGGCCAGCAGCTCCACCAGCGTCTGCGTGACGATCACGGCCGGCAGCACGGGCATGGCGCCCGGCACGGCCAGCGCCAGCGGCAGCACGACCAGGGAGTTGCGCGTGCCCGCGCTGAAGGCCACGGCGCGGCCTGCGGGCGCAGGCAGGCGAAAGGCGCGCGCCACCAGCCAGCCCAGCAGGGGCGCGGCCACCGCGAAGGCCGCGTAGACCGGCACCAGGCTCCAGGCCGCCTGCGTGGCCGGGCCCAGCTGCGGCAGCACGGCGGCGATGACGATGCACAGCACCAGGGCCGTCGCCGGCACGGGCAGCAGGCCCAGCACGGCCGCTGCACGCGCGCCCGAAGCGGCTTTCGCCGCCCATCGCTGCGTGGCGGCGGCCAGGGCCAGCGGCAGGGCGATCAGCCAGGCGAAGGCATGCAGGAAAGGCCCGGCCTGCACCAGGCCGGCCGCCTCTTCGCCCAGGAACAGGCCCAGGCAGCCGGGCAGCGCCAGCATCTGCGCGATCAGCAGGACGGGCGTGGCCGCCAGCAGCAGCCGCGCATCGGCGCGGCCCAGGTGGGAGAAGGTCACCACATAGTCGATGCAGGGCGCCAGCAGCACCAGCAGCACGCCCAGGCGCAGCAGCGGATCGGCGGGCACGCACTGCACCAGGGCCCAGGCGAGGACGGGGATGGCGATGAAGTTGGCCGCCACCAGCGCCGCCAGGAAGCGCAGCTGCCCGAAGGCGCGCCGCAGCTCGGCCATGGGCACCTGCAGGAAGGTCACGTACAGCATCAGCGCCAGCGCGGGGTTGATGGCGCGCTCCAGGCGGGCCGTGCCGGGCAGGGCCCAGGCAGCGGCGGCGCCCAGGGCCACGGCGGCGAAGTAGATGGGGATCTGGCGCTGCTCCAGCGCGTCGCGGGTGTCTTGCATGGTCGGGGGAGTATGGCCATGCCCCGCCTGCGCGCGCCTTCAATCCCCTGACGGCCGTGGGCCCGGCAGGCTCAGCCGTCCCGCGCCGCGCCCAGCACCTTGTACAGGTAGGAGCGCGAGATGCCCAGCTCCTGCGCGGCCAGCTTCTTGTTGCCTGCGCAGCGCGCGATGGCGTCGAGGATGGCGCGGCGCTCCTGCTCCTTGAGCGGGGCCACGGCGGTGCCCGGCGCCGGCGGCGCCACGGCGGGGGCGGCGGGGGCGGCGGGCCGCGCGGCGGCCAGCGGGTCCTCGTGGCGCGCGAAGTTCTCCACGCCCAGCCACCGGCCATCGCAGAACACCAGGGCTTCCTCCACGCGCTGGCGCAGCTGGCGCACATTGCCGGGCCAGGGCTGGCGGGCCAGGTAGGGCATGACGCCGGGCGCGATGCGCGGCAGGGCGATGCCGTTGCGCTCGCAGAACGACTGGGCGAAGCGCTGCACCAGGGCCGGGATGTCCTCCAGCCGCTGGCGCAGCGCGGGCACGTGGAGCACCACGCCGCTGAGGCGGTAGAACAGGTCCAGCCGGAAGCGGCCGCTGTCGATCAGGCCGCGCAGGTCGCGGTGCGTGGCGGCCACGATGCGGAAGTTCACCTGCCGGCCGCCGCTGGCGCCCAGGCGCTGCACCTGGCGGTCTTCCAGCACGCGCAGCAGCTTGACCTGGATCTCCATCGGGATGTCGGCCACCTCGTCCAGGAACAGGGTGCCGCCCTCGGCCTGCTCCAGCTTGCCGGGCTGGCCCTGCCTCCTGCCGCCCGTGAAGGCGCCGGCCTCGTAGCCGAACAGCTCGGACTCGATCAGCGTGGCGGGCAGGGCGGCCAGGTTCAGGCTGACCAGGGGCGCCTCGGCATCGCGCCCGCGCGCATGCAGGGCCTGGGCCACCAGCTCCTTGCCGCTGCCGCTCTCGCCCAGGATGAGCACGGGCACGTCCAGCCGCGCCACGGCCTCGATCTCGCGCGCCAGCCGCTGCATGGGGGCGCTGGCGCCCACCATCTGGGTGGCCGGGGCGCCACCGCGCAGCTGGCGCAGTTCGCGCTTGTAGTGGCGCACCTCGTCGTCCAGCTGGTGCAGGCGCTGCTGCATGCGGTCGAGCGCCTGCACGCCGCTGAAGCTGACCTGGCCCACGGCGCCCACCACGGCCCCGCCCTCGAAGACCGGCATGCGGTTGACGATGCGGCTGACGCCCGGCCCCAGCTGCTGCAGGTCGCCGATCTCGGCCTTGCCGCTGCGCGCGACATGGGGCAGGCGCGAATTGGGGATCACGTCCTCGGCGCGCCGGCCCGTGGCCGTGCCGGGCGCCAGGCCGAAGAACTTCTCGTGCACGGGGCTGATGTAGCGCATCAGCCCTTCGTGGTCGGCCACCGTGATCGCCTGGTAGGGGTTGGTCAGGAACATGTTGAGGATGGCGAAGGCGAAGGGCACGCTGGCCACCATGTCGAACAGCGCGGCCGCCTCGTCGGCCGGGCGCAGCAGGGCGAGCTCGCCTTCGGCGTCCGCCAGCACCACGGCCACATGGCGCGCCACCGTGCCGCGCGGGCCGGGGGTTTCCACATGCAGCAGCTGGCCATGGCCTGCCGGTTCCTGGCCTTCGGTGCGTGCACGGGCCATGGCCTGCTGCACGGCCGCGCGCAGCAGCGGCTCGCGGCCCAGGCCCAGCCGGGCCACGGGCTCGGGTGTGCCGTGCCGCCAGACGAGGACGCCGAAGCGGTGTTCGGGGGTGCTGGACAAAGACATGGCGGGGGGCGCGCGGCGGGAAGTTCCTGAAGCTGGAGGCACGAAGGTGAAGACACTCTAGCAAGGCCATTGCAGCAGGCGTGTCCCGGGTGTGTCTTCGTGGTGGACAGGGGTGGCGCAGTGTCCGTGGATGTGTCCTCGGGAAGGACATGCGTGTCTTGCGGCTGGAAAAAGTCCTTTGATTCCAATGCCCTGGGGGCTGGCATGCCTTGTGCAACGTCCTGCGCACAAGGAGACACGACGACATGAGCTGGCAACCCGAAGTGGACGAGATCGCATACCGCCGCGCGCTGGCGGCGAAGCTGGGCGGAGAGGACAAGGTGGCACGGCACAAGGCCGCGGGCAAGCTCACGGTGCGCGAGCGCATCGCGGCCTGCACGGATGCGCAAAGCTTCGTGGAGGTGGGCTCGCTCACGGGCTCGGGCCGGTACGACAGCCTGGGCCGGCTGGTGGACTTCACGCCCTCCAACCTCATCATGGGCCGGGCGCGCGTGGGTGGCCGGCCCGTGGTCGTGGTGGGCGACGATTTCACGGTGCGCGGCGGCGCCAACGACGGCGCCGTGGGCGACAAGCTGATCTTCGCCGAGAAGATGGCGCACGACCTGCGCCTGCCCATGGTGCGCCTGGTGGACGGAACGGGCGGCGGCGGCTCGGTGCGCAACATCGAGACCAAGGGCCATACCAGCGTGCCCACCATGAAGGTCTGGAGCCAGGTGGTGCAGAACCTGTCCACCGTGCCCGTGGTCTCGCTGGCCCTGGGCTCGGTGGCGGGCATGGGCGCAGCGCGCGTGGCCTCCAGCCATTACTCGGTGATGGTCAGGGACACCGCCCAGCTGTTCAATGCCGGCCCGCCCGTGGTGGCGCGCATCGGCCAGAACGTGACCAAGAACGAGCTGGGCGGCAGCCAGGTGCACACGCGCAACGGCGTGGTCGATGACGAGGTGGCCACCGAGCAGGAGGCCTTCGAGCGCGTGCGCCGCTTCCTGTCCTACCTGCCGTCGTCGGTGTACGAGCTGCCCGCGCGCACGGCGCCGCAGGACGATCCGCGGCGCCGCGACGAATGGCTGCTGTCGGCCATTCCGCGCGACGGGCGCAAGGTCTACAAGATCCGCCCCATCGTCGAATGCCTGGTCGATGAGGGCTCCTTCCTGGAGACGGGCCGCCACTGGGGCCGGGCCATCGTCACGGGCCTGGCGCGCATCGACGGCTGGCCCGTGGCCGTGGTGGCCAGCGACCCGTACTTCTACGGCGGCGGCTGGGACGGCCCCTCGGCCGAGAAGTTCACGCGCTTCGTGGACATGGCCCAGACCTTCCACCTGCCCGTGGTCAACCTGGTGGACATCGCGGGCTTTCAGATCGGCGTGGAGGCCGAGAAGGCCGGCGTCATGCGCTACGGCGTGCGCGCCCTGGCCGCCGTCTACCAGGCCACCGTGCCCTGGTGCAGCATCCTCATCCGCCGCGCCTACGGCGTGGCCGCGGCCGGCCACCAGCACATGGGGCGCTTCAACTTCCGCTATGCCTGGCCCTCGGCCCACTGGGGCTCGCTGCCCATCGAGGGCGGGCTGGAGGTGGCCTACAAGGCCGAGATCGAAGGCGCCGACGACCCCGAGCAAAAGCGTGCCGAGATCGAGCAGCGCGTGCGCAGCCTGACCTCGCCGTTTCGCACGGCCGAGGCCTTCGGCATCGACGAAGTCATCGATCCGCGCGACACGCGCGCCCTGCTCAGCGAGTTCGTGGAACTGGCCGCGCCGCTGCGCGAGGCGGGTGCGCCGCAGTTCGGCCTGCGGCCCTGAACACATAAAACCCAAGGAGACACAAGATGGCAACAAGACAATCGCACCTGCTTCCGCGCCGCAGCGCGCTGGCGCTGTGCCTGGCATGCTTTGCCGTGACGGCGGCCCAGGCCCAGGAGGACAAATGGCCCACGCGCCCCGTGCGCATCGTGGTCGGCTTTCCTGCAGGCTCGTTCACCGACACCATTGCGCGCGCGCTGTCCGAGCCGCTGGGCAAGTCGCTGGGCCAGCCCGTGGTGGTGGAGAACAAGCCCGGCGCCAACGGCGCCATCGGCGTGGGCGAGGTGGCGCGCGCCGCGCCCGACGGCTACACCCTGCTGGTCACCAACTCCAGCAGCATCACCATCAACCCCCAGATCTACAGGAAGATCACCTACCGCGCCAAGGACTTCGCGCCCATCACCATGGTGCTGGATGCGCCCTTCATCCTCACCGTCAACCCCGAGTGGGCGCAGAAGAACCAGATCCGCACGGCCAGGGACGTGATCGCCTTCGCCAAGGCCCATCCCGACAAGCTCAGCTACGGCTCGGCCGGCCCCGGCAACATCGCCCACCTGGCCTATGCGGCCTGGAGCAACCGCACGGGCGTGAAGACCACGCACGTGCCCTACAAGAGCGCATCGCAGGCGCAGATGGCCGTGCTCAGCGGCGAGCTGGACACGCAGTTCGACACCTGGAGCGCGCTGCCCCACATCGCCAGCGGCAAGCTCGTGGCCCTGGCCGTCACCGCGCCCCGGCGCATGCAGCAGCTGCCCGAGGTGCCCACCATGGCCGAGGCTGGTTACGACGATTTCAACGTCACCTTCTGGGCCGGCCTGCTGGCGCCGGCCGGCACGCCGCCGGCCATCGTCCACCGGCTCTACGAAGCGTCGAAGGGCGTGCTGCAGGACGCACGCATCCGCGCGGTGCTGAGCAGCCAGGGCGAACCCGTGATGCTGGCGCCCGCGCCATTTGCGCAGCGCATCACCAAGGAAGTCGCCGACTGGGGCCAGGTCATCCAGCGCGAAGCCTTGTCTTTGGATTGATGAGGTAGGCATGTCTTTGTTGCAAGCACTGAACCCCCGCTCGGTCGCCATCCTCGGCGCCTCCGACAACCCCCTCAAGGCCGGTGGCCGGCCCATCGCCTACATGCGCCGCCACGGTTTCGCGGGCCGCATCCTGCCCGTCAATCCCAAGCGCGCCGAGGTCCAGGGCCTGGCGACCTACCCCTCGCTGCGCGCGCTGCCCGAGGCGCCGGACGCCGTGGTCATCAGCCTGCCCGGCGAGGAGGTGGCGGCCGCCATCGACGACTGCGTGGCCATGAGCGCGCGCCTGGCCGTGGTCTATTCCTCGGGCTTTGCGGAGCTGGGCGAGGAAGGCCGGCGGCAGCAGGCCGACCTGGTGGCGCGGGCACGCAAGGCCGCGAACGGCGGGCTGCGCCTGTTCGGCCCCAACTGCCAGGGCGTGGCCAATTTCGCCACGGGCGCCATTCTCAACTTCTCGACCATGATCAACGAGAACGCGCCGGCCGACGGCCCCGTGGCCATCGTCAGCCAGAGCGGCGCGGGCGCGGCCATCCTGTATGGCGGCCTGCGCCGCGCGGGCATCGGCGTGCGCTACATGCTGTCCACGGGCAACGAGGCCGATGTCTGCGCGGCCGAGGCCGTGCGCGCCGTGGTCGAGGACGAGGGCATCCGCCTGGTCGTGCTCTACATCGAGACGCTGCGGCAAAGCGCCTGGCTGGCCGAGGCCGCGCGCCTGGCGCATGCGCGCGGCGTCACCCTGCTGGCCGTGAAGGCGGGCCGCACGCGCGCAGGCCAGGCCACGGCCCGCTCGCACACGGGCGCGCTGGCGGCCGAGGATGCGCTGGCCGACGCCTTCCTGCGCCAGCACGGCATACCGCGCCTGGCCGATTTCCGCGAGCTGATCGACTACGCGCCGCTGTTCCTGTCCCAGCCCGCGCCGCGCGGCCGGCGCGTGGTGAGCATCAGCAACTCGGGCGCCACCTGCGTGCTGTCGGCCGATGCGGCCGAGGAATACGGCCTGGCCCTGGAGCCGTTCGACGCCGCCACGCTGGCCGGCCTGTCGCAGGCCCTGCCCGCCTATGTCACGGCGCGCAACCCCATCGACATGACCACGGCCCTGCTGGGCAGGCCGCAGACCTTTGGCGACACGCTGCAGGCCTTGTCGGGCAGCGGTGCGGCGGACCTCGTCCACGTGGGTTTCCCGATAGGCGGCGAAGGCTATGACTTTGCCGATTTCGCGGGCCAGGCCAGCCGCTTTGCGCGCGACACCGGCGTGCCGATCGCCGTCAGCGTCAACCAGGACTGGGTGGCCCAGGCCTTCCAGGACCAGGGCGTGCCCACCTTCTGGAGCGAGCGCGCCGCCCTGCGCGGCCTGGCGCTGCTGGCCGAGCAGGCCGGCGGCCGGCAGGCGCAGGCGCAGGTGCAGGCGCCGTCTGCCGGGGCATCGGTGCCGGTGTGCCCTTCCCTCACGCTGGACGAACCCTCCAGCCTGTCCGAACTCGCCCGCGCCGGCCTGCCCGTGATGCGCCATCGGGTCTGCCGCAGCGAGGACGAGGTGCGCGCCGCCATCCAGGCCCTGCCGCTGCCCCTGGTGGCCAAGGGCGTGTCCGCCGATCTCTCGCACAAGTCCGAGCATGGCCTGGTGCGGCTGGACATCCGCGAGGCGGGGCAGGCGCTGGCGGCCCTGGGGGATTTCTCGGCCACACTGCGCCGCCTAGGCGCGGCCGATGGCGGCCTGCTGCTGGGCTCCCAGCACAGGGCCGACTTCGAGCTGGCGCTGGGCGCCCATGTGGATGCCGAGTTCGGCGTGGTGGTCATGGCGGCCCAGGGCGGCGTGCTGGTGGAGGCGCTGCGCGACGTGCAGTTCCTCGTGGCGCCGTTCAGCCGAGAGCAGGCGCTGCAGGCCCTGGGCCGCCTGGCCATCGCGCCGGCCTTCGCGGCCGTGCGCGGCATGCCGGCCGTGGACCTCGACGCCGTGGCGGCCATGATGGTGCGCCTGGGCGACTGGATGCGGGAGCAGGCCGGCCGCGTGCAGTCGGTCGATGCCAACCCCGTGCTGGTGGCACGCGGCGCGCAGGCGCCCGTCATCGTCGATGCCGTGGTCGCACTGGCCGGGGAGGCCGCATGAGCGAGTCCCTGCCATCCGTGCGCCCCATCCGCCGCGTGCTGGTCGCCAACCGGGGCGCCGTGGCCGTGCGCGTGATCCGCACGCTGCGGCGCATGGGCATCGCCTCCGTGGCCGTGTATTCCGAGGCCGATGCCGGACTGCCCCATGTGCGCGCGGCCGACCAGGCCGTGTGCATCGGCCCGGCGCCCGCCGCGCAAAGCTACCTGGACCAGGCGCGGCTGCTGGCGGTGGCGCGCGAGACCGGCGCCGATGCCGTGCACCCGGGCTACGGCTTTCTCTCGGAGAACGCGGACTTCGCCGAGGCCGTGCAGCGCCAGGGCCTGTGCTTCATCGGCCCCTCGCCGCACTGGATACGCACGCTGGGCCACAAGACCCAGGCGCGCGAATTCATGGCGGCCCGGGGCATGCCGCAGGCGGCCAGCTCGGCCGTGCTGCACGGTGTGCCCCAGGCCCTGGCCGAGGCCGCGCGCATCGGCTATCCGGTGCTGGTCAAGCCGGCCGGGGGCGGCGGCGGCATCGGCATGCTGCCCGCGCGCGATCCGCAGGCGCTGGAGGCCGCCTGGACCCAGGCCAGCGGCATCGCCGCCAAGTACTTCGGCACGGCCGAGCTGTACCTGGAGCAGCTCATCGAGGCGCCGCGCCACATCGAGTTCCAGGTGCTGGCCGACCGCTACGGCCAGGTGCGCATCCTGTTCGAGCGCGACTGCTCGGTGCAGCGCCGCCACCAGAAGGTGATCGAGGAAGCGCGCCCCGAAGGCATTCCCGCCGAGGCGCTGGCCGACATGCGCCTGCTGCTGGCCGGCCTGCTCTCGCGCACAGGCTATGACGTGATCGGCACGGTGGAGATGCTCTACACGCCGCAGCAAGGCTTCGTCTTCCTGGAGATGAACACGCGGCTGCAGGTCGAGCATGCGGTGACCGAGGAGATCACGGGCATCGACATCGTCGAGGCCCAGCTGCGCCTGGCCGCCGGAGAACGCATGCAGGACGTGCTGCCCGACGCACCCACGGCCAGCGGCCATGCCGTCGAGGCACGCATCTATGCCGAGGATCCCGTGCGCTTCCTGCCCTCGCCGGGGCGGCTGGAACGCTTCGATCTGCCGCAGGGCGAGGGCATCCGCGTGGAGACCGGCTATGCCCGGGGCTGCAGCGTCACGCCCTTCTACGACCCCATGGTCGCCAAGATCGTGGCGCGCGGCGGCGACCGCGCCCAGGCCATCGCGCGCCTGCGCCTGGCGCTGGCCCGCACGCGCATCGAAGGCGTCAAGACCAATATCAGCTTCATCGACCGCATCCTCGGCCACGCCGATTTTCTGCAGCAGCGCCTGGACACGGGCATCGCCCGCCGCGTGCTCGGCACGCATTGAAAGACCTGACATGACCCTCATCCAAAGCCCTGTCGCCGGCCTCGTCGCCGCCGTGGAAACCGCCGAAGGCGCAACCGTCGCCGTGGGCGACACCCTGATCATCGTGGAGTCCATGAAGATGGAGATTCCCGTCGAAAGCGAGGTGGCGGGGCGGGTGCTGCGCCTGCTGGTGGCCGTGGGCGGGCAGGTGGCCGAAGGCCAGGCCGTTGCGGAGATCGGATGAGCGCGGTGGCGCCCCCCGCATCCGCGCAGGCCGATGCGCTGGCCCACGGCTACTTCGGCATCGACGTGCCCTTCATGGCGCATATCGGCCTGGAGCCCGTGAGCCTGTCGCCGGGCCTGGCCCGCACGCGGCTGCCCATGCGCCCGCACCTGGCCAACAGCCGGGGGCATGGCCATGGCGGCGCGCTGATGGGCGCGCTGGACTTCACGCTGAGCGCGGCCGCGCGCTCGTCCGATCCGCTGGGCCTGGGCGTGGTCACCATCGAGATGAGCACGCATTTCCTGGCCGCGGCCACCTCCGACCTGCTGATCGAGGCGCGCGTGCTGCGCAGCGGCGCGCGCACCGTGTTCTGCGAGGGCGATGTGCTGGACAGCGCGGGCCGGGCCGTGTGCACGGCCCGTGCGGTGTTCAAGCTGATCGCGCTGTAGCCGCCAGGCGTCAGGCCCCGTCGCCTCCGGGCGCCTGCTGCAGCAGATGCTGGCCGATCTGCTGCCAGGCCTTGGCCGCGTCATGCTGGCCCGCGAACAGATGGCAGCTGGCGGCCGTCATGGCCAGGCGGCCGTTCCCGGGCTCCAGGTCGAAGGCCAGCTCGCACTGGGCGGCCGCGTTGCGCCACATCACGGCGGCGTGGGGCGAGTCTTCCTTTTGCAGCGCATGGGCCTCGGCCATCCAGGCCTGGGCCAGGCGAAAGGCCGCCTCGGCCTGGCCGGGATCGGCCTGGTGGGCCAGGTAGAACAGCTTGCCGGCCTGCTGCCACAGAGCGCGGGCCTGGGCGAAGTCCTGGGTGGCCGCCTTCTGGGCCTGGGCCACGAGGGCATTGCCCTGGGCCAGCAGCGCGGCATGGGAGGAGGGGGCGTCTTGCGTCATGGGGCGCCATTGTGCCGCCGCGCCGCCCGCCGTGTCAGGCGGCCGGGGATGGCCCGGGCGCGTGGTCGGGCAGTTCCAGCCCGATGCGCGTGGACCCGCCTTCGGACTGGGCGAAGCAGCGGCCGCCATGCATGCGCGCGATGGCCGCGACGATGGCCAGGCCCAGGCCGTGGTTGCGGTCGGCCTGGCTGCGCGCGGCGTCGGCGCGGTAGAAGCGGTCGAACAGGCGCGGCAGGTGCGCGGGGTCGATGGGCGGCCCGCTGTTGAGCACGGCCAGGGACACCTCCCCGGCACCGGCGTGGCGTGCGCAGGGCCGCGCGCCGATCTGCACGGTGATGGTGGAGCCGCGCTGCGCATAGCGCGTGGCGTTGCCCAGCAGGTTGGACAGGGCGCGGCGCAGCAGCCTGGCATCGACCTCGGCGGCGGCATCCCCCTCGACGCTGACCTGCAGGTCGGCCTCGTGCAGCGCGGCCTCGTGGAACTCGATGACCTCATGGGCCAGCGCGGCCAGGCTGGGCACGGGGGCCAGCCGCGCGCCCTGGCCCCGGTCGGCATGCGACAGGAACAGCATGTCGGCCACGATGCCGGCCATGCGCCGCAGGTCTTCGAGGTTGGAGGCCAGCACCTCGCGCAGCTCGGCCTCGCTGCGCGGCTTGCGCAGGGCCAGCTCGCAGCTGCTGATCAGCGTGGTCAGCGGCGTGTTCAGTTCGTGGGCGACATCGGCGTTGAAGGCCTCCATCTGCCGGTAGGCGGTGGCCAGCTGGTCGAGCAGGGTGTTGAACTGGGCGATCAGCGGCCGCAGCTCCTGCGGCTGGCCGCTGGGGTCCAGGCGCCGCTGCAGGTCCTGGGCCGAGAGCTGGCGTATCTGCTCGGTCAGCTCGCGCAGCGGCGCCAGGCCCAGCCGCACCAGCCAGATGCCCGACAGCGACACGGCCAGCGATCCGCCCACGGCCGCCAGCGCCAGCGTCCAGGCCAGCAGCGACAGGCGACTGTCATCGCCGCTGCGGTCCAGCGTCAGCACGGCGAAGGCGGTCTGGCCGCTGTCCGCGAGCACGACCTCGAAGCCGCGCTGCATGGTGCGTCCCGCGCCGGCCTGGCGCTTGCGTTCGTAGATGACCTGGCCGCGCGCATCGGTGATGCGCAGCGACAGCTCGTCCAGCCCGGTCAGGAAGTCGTCGAGCATGTGGGCCATGCCCGTGGGCTCGTGGACGTTGCGGCTTTCGGTCAGCAGGTGCAGCACGGCCTGCTGCTTGATGTCCAGCGTCTCGTGCTGGTGCTGGTCGAAGGTCATGGCCGCCACGACGTAGACGGCCAGGCAGACCACGCCCAGGCCCAGCATGGTCTGCAGCGCCAGCCAGCGCGACAGGCGGCGGCCCAGGTGGGGGATGTCCTGCGGCGCGGCCTCGCTCACGGCGTGCGCGACTCCAGCACGTAGCCCATGCCCCGCACGGTGTGCAGCAGCGGCTGCTCGAAAGGCTGGTCCAGCTTCAGGCGCAGGCGGCGCACGGCGACCTCGACCACGTTGGTCTCGCTGTCGAAGTTCATGTCCCAGACCTGGGAGGCCAGCTCGGTGCGCGACAGCACCTCGCCCTGGCGGCGCAGCAGCAGGCTCAGCAGGTTGAACTCCTTGGCCGTGAGGTCCAGCCGCTGGCCCGCGCGCGTGGCGCGGCGCCGGATCAGGTCCAGCTCCAGGTCGGCCATGCGCAGCATGGTGGTCTCGGGCGCCGCCTGGGCGGGGCCGCCGCGGCGCAGCAGCACGTGGATGCGCGCCACGAGCTCGGAGAAGGCGAAGGGCTTGACCAGGTAGTCGTCGGCACCGCCTTGCAGGCCCTTGACGCGGTCCTCGACCTGGCCGCGCGCGGTCAGCATCAGCACCGGGGTCTGCCTGGACTGGCGCAGCGCGGCCAGCACCGCCAGGCCGTCGATGCCCGGCAGCATGCCATCGAGCACGATGAGGTCATAGGACAGCTCGGTGGCCAGGTGCAGGCCGTCGATGCCGTCGTGCGCGACATCGACCACGAACCCCTCCTCGGTCAATCCCTTGCGGAGGTAGTCGGCCAGCTTGATTTCATCTTCGACGACCAGCAGTTTCATGGGCGCATTGTCGATGATGGCCGCGAAAACCGGAGATGACAAATTTGTCATTTTTGGGTCAGTGGCGGGTCGTGTCACGGTTTCTAGAGTCCGCAGGGTCCACAATGCAATCCCGTTGCGCGTTCCCGCCTGACCCACCGCCCGCCATGACCCGGCACCGTCTCACCGCACTTGCCATCCTCGTGACCGCCCTGCTGCTCCAGTGGAGCTGGGCGGCCGCGGCCGACCTGTGCCGGCATGACGGGCACCAGGCCGCCCATTTCGGCCACCACAGCCATGTGGCCAGCCTGCATGGGCCGCACGCGGATGCGGCCGACCCGCAGGCGCAGGCCCCGGACGGCGGCTCCGCCGCATGGGGCGGCCTGGACTGCGGCTGCGGCCATGCCTGCGTGGCCGTGCCGTCGCTGGAGCGGCTGGCTCCTGCCGCGGCGCCCCCGCCTTCGGCGCTGTTCACCGAGCCTGCGCAGCGCTACGACTCCGCCGCCGGACTGCGGCCCGACCGCCCCCGCTGGCGCGCCTGACGCTGGCCGGGGGCCATCGCGCCCTCCAGGACTGCGGGGCCCCGTCCCCCGGTGCCCTTGCCGATTTCGCTTGCGCATTCATCAGAGCAGCGGCCTTGCCGCATGCCCGGGCCGCGACGCCCGGGGCAGGAGTTTTCTTATGCCTTTCTTCCCGTCCTTTGCCGTGAGGACATTTCGCCAGCGCCGCTGGAGCGGCTGCAGTGCCGTGGCCGTGGCGGCCTGCCTGGCAGCGGGCGCGGCGCTGGCCGCCGAACCTGCCGGCGGCGTGGACCGCGCCGCGCCGGCGGCCGCGGCACTGCCCGTGCTGACCCTGGAGCAGGCCATGGCCCTGGCGCTGGAGAACAACCCCGACCTGCGCGCCGCGCGCCAGGCGCTGGCCGCCAGCGAAGGGGCCGTGGTGCAAAGCCGCACCCGGCCCAATCCGGAGCTGTCCTTCCTGCAGGAGGACATGCGGCGCGCCACGCGCACGGTGACCTGGCAGTGGAACCAGACCGTGGAGATCGGCGGCAAGCGCGCGGCCCGCATGCGCGTGGCCGAGCGCGGGCGCGACGTGGCCCATGCCGACCTGGCGGGGGCCGAGGCGGCGCTGCGCGCCGACGTGCGCGCCGCCTTCTATGGCGTTCTGGCCGCGCAGCAGCGCGTGCAGCTGTCGGGCCAGACGCTGGAGATCGCGCGCAACGTGCGCGAGTCCGCCGCCAAGCGCGTGGCGGCCGGCAAGATCCCGCCGCTGGAGGAGACCCGGGCGCGCGTGGCCGAGTCCGGTGCCCGCCTGGAGCTGGACCGGGCCGGCTCGGCCCTGCGCGTGGCGCGCAGCCAGCTGCAGGCGCTGTGGGGCGACGCCGTGCGGCCTTTCGGCGAGGCCGACGGCACGGTCGACGAACTGCCCGCCGTGCCGACGCTGGCGTCCCTGCAGCAGCGCATGGAGCAGGCGCCGGCCCTGTGGAGCGCGCGCCAGACGCTGGAGCAGCGCCGCGCGGCGGCCGACCTGGAGACCGCGCGCCGCATTCCCGACCCCACGGTGAGCCTGGGCGTCAAGCGCGCCACCGAGGTGGGCCGCAACCAGTTCGTGGTCGGCATCTCCGTGCCCCTGCCCGTGCTGGACAGCAACCGCGGCAACCAGCTGCAGGCGCTGCGCCTGGCCGACCAGGCCGAGGACCAGCTGCAGGCCACGCGCATCCAGCTGCAGGCCCAGCTGTTCGAGGCCCGCGAGCAGCTGCAGACCAGCAGCCTGCAGGCCGGCCAGCTGTCCGGCGAGGTGCTGCCCGCCGCGCGCTCGGCCTATGAGCTGGCCTCGCGCGGCTTTGCGCTGGGCAAGTTCGCCTACATCGACGTGCTGGACGCCCAGCGCACCTGGTCCGAGGCGCGCGTGCAGTACCTGGACCAGCTGCTGGCCACCCACCGCGCCGCCGCCGACATCGCCCGCCTGCTGGGCGAGGCATCCGGCCCGACACCACCTTCCGAACCCGACCGTGCCGCACCATGAACCACACACCTCCCACCCCTGCCATGACACCGCGCCCCACCCTGGTGGCGATTGCCGTCATCCTCGCGCTGGGCGCGCTGGCCGCCGTGCTGATCCTGCGCAGCGGCCCCGACACGGCGGCGGCCCCCAGGTCCGAAGGCCACGGCCACAGCGAGGCCGCGGGCCATGCCGATGAAGAGCACCATGGCAGCGCCGCTGGCGGCAAGGCCGCCGCCGCAGGCCACTCCGATGACGAAGGCCATGCGGACGGCGAGCACCATGAAGAGTCCAAGGAGCCCAAGGAGTCCAAGGAACCCAAGGGCAAGCCCGCCGCCCAGCCCGCCGGCAAGGCGGCCGCAGAGGCCGGGCACGACGGCGATGAAGGCCTGATCGCCATGGATGCCGAGCGCACCCGCACGGCCGGCGTGTCGCTGGCCGAGGCGGGGCCTGCCACGGTGCGCTCGGTGCTGCAGCTGCCCGGCGAGATCCGCTTCAACGAAGACCGCACGGCCCACGTGGTGCCGCGCGTGATCGGCGTGGCCGAGAGCGTGCCCGCCAACCTGGGGCAGGCCGTCAGGAAGGGCCAGTTGCTGGCCGTGCTCAGCAGCGCCACGGTGTCCGAGCAACGCAGCGAGCTGGCGGCCGCGCAAAAGCGCCTGGCGCTGGCGCGCACCATGCATGCGCGCGAAAAGCAGCTGTGGGAGGAAAAGGTCTCGGCCGAGCAGGACTATCTGCAGGCCCAGCAGGTGCTGCGCGAGGCCGAGATCGCCGTCTCCAACGCGCAGCAGAAGCTGGCCGCCACCGGCGCGGGCGCGGGTGGCGCGGGCGGGCTCAACCGCTTCGAGCTGCGCGCGCCCTTCGATGGCGTGATCGTCGAAAAGCATTTGTCCGTGGGCGAGGCCGTGCAGGAATCCACCCAGGTGTTCACCATCTCCGACCTGCGCTCGGTCTGGGCCGAGATGCGCGTGGCCGCCTCCGACCTGCCCGCCGTGCGCGTGGGCGAGAAGGCCACGGTGCGCGCCACGGCCTTCGACTCCTCGGCCACGGGCGAGGTCGCCTACGTGGGCTCGCTGATCGGCCAGGACACGCGCACGGCGCCGGCACGCATCACCCTGCCCAACCCCGATGGCGCGTGGCGCCCGGGCCTGTTCGTGAACGTGGAGCTGACGGCCTCCTCGCAGCAGGTGCCGCTGGCCGTGGCCAGCGCGGCCATCCAGCGCCTGGAAGGCACGCAGACCGTGGTCTTCGTGCCCGTGCAAGGCGGTTTCCGCGCCCAGCCCGTGCGCATCGGGCGCACCGATGCCAGGAGCACCGAAATCCTCGAAGGCCTCAAGCCCGGCCAGTCCTACGTGGCCGAGGGCAGCTTCGTGCTCAAGGCCGAGCAGGGCAAGGCCACGGCCGAACACGCGCATTGATGCGTTCATGAACGGAGCACTCCATGTTTGAACGCATCATCCGATTCGCCATAGAGCAGCGCTGGCTGGTGCTGCTGGCCGTGCTGGGCATGGCGGCGCTGGGCATCTACAGCTACCAGCGCCTGCCCATCGACGCCGTGCCCGACATCACCAACGTCCAGGTGCAGATCAACACCCAGGCCAGCGGCTATTCGCCGCTGGAGACCGAGCAGCGCATCACCTACCCCATCGAGACCGTGATGGCCGGCCTGCCCAACCTGGAGCAGACGCGCTCGCTGTCGCGCTACGGCCTGTCCCAGGTCACCGTGGTGTTCAAGGACGGCACGGACATCTACTTCGCGCGCCAGCTCGTGGGCGAGCGCATACAGCAGGCGCGCGAAAGCCTGCCGCCCGGCATCACGCCCACGCTGGGGCCCATCTCCACGGGCCTGGGCGAGATCTACCTGTGGACCGTGGAGGCCGAGGAGGGCGCCAGAAAGCCCGACGGCACGCCCTACACGCCCATGGACCTGCGCGAGATCCAGGACTGGGTGATCAGGCCGCAGCTGCGCAACGTGCCCGGCGTCACCGAGATCAACTCCATCGGCGGCTACGCCAAGGAGTACCTGGTGGCGCCGTCGCCCGAAAAGCTCTGGGCCTACGGCTTCACGCTGGCCGATGTCGTCACGGCGCTGCAGCGCAACAACACCAACGTGGGCGCGGGCTACATCGAGCGCCAGGGCGAGCAGTACCTGATCCGCGCGCCGGGCCAGGTGCGCGGCATCGAGGACATCCGCGAGGTCATCGTGGGCTCGGCCCAGGGCCTGCCCATCCGCATCCGCGACCTGGCCGAGGTGGGCCTGGGCCGCGAGCTGCGCACGGGCGCGGCCACCGACAACGGGCGCGAGGTGGTGCTGGGCACGGTGTTCATGCTGATCGGCGAGAACAGCCGCTCCGTCTCGCGCGCCGTGGACAAGCGCATGGCCGAGATCAACCGCGGCCTGCCGCACGGCGTCAAGGTCATCACCGTCTACGACCGCACCAACCTGGTGGACAAGGCCATCGCCACGGTCAAGAAGAACCTGATCGAGGGCGCCGCCCTGGTGGTGGCCATCCTCTTCCTGTTCCTGGGCAACCTGCGCGCGGCGCTGATCACGGCGCTGATCATCCCGCTGGCCATGCTGTTCACCTTCACGGGCATGGTGCAGTACAAGGTCAGCGCCAACCTCATGAGCCTGGGGGCGCTGGACTTCGGCATCATCATCGACGGCGCCGTGGTCATCGTGGAGAACTGCGTGCGCCGCCTGGCCCATGCGCAGGAGGCGCGCGGCCGGCTGCTGACGCGCAGCGAACGCTTCCATGAGGTGTTCGCCGCGGCCAAGGAGGCGCGCCGCCCGCTGCTGTTCGGCCAGCTCATCATCATGGTGGTCTACCTGCCCATCTTCGCGCTCACGGGCGTGGAGGGCAAGATGTTCCATCCGATGGCGCTCACGGTGGTCATCGCGCTGGCCGGCGCCATGCTGCTGTCCATCACCTTCATCCCGGCGGCCATCGCGCTGTTCATCGGCAAGAAGGTGGCCGAGAAGGAAAACCGCCTCATGGGCTGGGCGCGCCGCGCCTATGCGCCCGTGCTGTCGCGCGTCATGGCGGCGCCTGCCGTGGTGCTCACGGCCGCCGCCGTGGCCGTGGCGCTGTCCCTGCTGCTGGCCACGCGCCTGGGCAGCGAGTTCGCGCCCAGCCTCAACGAGGGCGACTTCGCCATCCAGGCGCTGCGCATCCCGGGCACCAGCCTCACGCAATCGATCGAGATGCAGATCCAGATCGAGAAGGCGCTCAAGCAGCAGTTTCCCGAGATCGAGCGCGTCTTCGCGCGCACCGGCACGGCCGAGATCGCCTCCGACGCCATGCCGCCCAACATCTCGGACGGCTACATCATGCTGAAAGCCCGTTCCGAATGGCCGGACCCGGCGCGCCCGCGCGAGGAGCTGCTGGCCGCCGTGCAGGCCGCGGTGGACCGCCTGCCGGGCAACAACTACGAGTTCTCCCAGCCCATCCAGCTGCGCTTCAACGAGCTGATCTCGGGCGTGCGCAGCGACGTGGCCATCAAGATCTTCGGCGACGACATGGCCGTGCTGGAGAAGAACGCGCAGACCGTGGCCGGCATGCTGCAGCAGATCCCGGGCGCCTCCGAGGTCAAGATCGAGCAGACCTCGGGCCTGCCCATGCTCACCGTGCACATCGACCGCGAGAAGGCCTCGCGCCATGGCCTGAACATGGGCGACGTGCAGGACGCCATCAGCACCGCCATGGGCGGCACCGAGGCCGGCACCGTGTTCGAGGGCGACAAGCGCTTCGACATCCAGGTGCGCCTGCCCGACGTGGTGCGCAACGACGTAGGGGCGCTGAGCCGCCTGCCCATCGCCCTGCCGCGCGGCGCGGACGGCCGCATCGGCTTCGTGCCGCTGTCGGCCGTGGCCAGCTTCGAGATCGCGCCCGGCCCCAACCAGGTCAGCCGCGAGGACGGCAAGCGCCGCATCGTGGTCAGCGCCAACGTGCGCGGGCGCGACATCGGCTCCTTCGTCGGCGATGCCCAGCAAAGCCTGGAGGGCCTGGCGCTGCCGCCCGGCTACTGGACGCGCTGGGGCGGCACCTTCGAGAACCTGGAGTCCGCGACCCAGCGCCTGCAGATCGTGGTGCCCGTGGCGCTGCTGCTGGTCTTCGTGCTGCTGTTCGCCATGTTCGGCAACGTGCGCGACGGGTTCATCGTCTTCACGGGCATTCCGTTCGCGCTCACGGGCGGCATCCTGGCGCTGTGGCTGCGCGACATCCCGCTGTCCATCTCGGCGGCCGTGGGCTTCATCGCGCTGTCGGGCGTGGCCGTGCTCAACGGGCTGGTGATGATCTCCTACATCCGCTCGCTGCGCGAGGGCGGCCACAGCGTGTTCGAGGCCGTCACCGAAGGCGCGCTCACGCGGCTGCGCCCCGTGCTGATGACGGCCCTGGTGGCCTCCCTGGGCTTCGTGCCCATGGCCATCGCCACGGGCACGGGCGCCGAGGTGCAGCGGCCGCTGGCCACGGTGGTGATCGGCGGCATCCTGTCGTCCACCATGCTGACGCTGCTGGTGCTGCCGCTGCTGTACCGCCTGGTCTATCGCAACGAGTCCGCGCAGGGCCCGGGCGGCACGCCGCCGCAGGAAGTTTCGGGTGGGGCTAGCCCCCAGGGCGGTGTTGCGGCCGCATAGCGGCAGATCCGCCCTTGACAGGCCACGGCACGAGCCGTGGCCTTTTTTTTGCGCGCTGCCAAGGCCGTGGCCTGCCGGGGTCCGCGGTGTGTGTCGGAAATATGACAGCAATGTCACCGCCCTGTGCGCCTGCCGTGGGGGCCCGGTTTCTACATTGGAGTCCTCTCCCCGTCGTCCCGATCTCCGGGGCGAGGGGAGAACGAACGACACCCGAACTACGAAAGGAAACCAACCATGACGCAACGCCGCTTTTCCTCTGCCCGCCTGATCGCCGGCCTGGCCGCCGCCGCGGCGCTGGCGCTGCCCGGCGCCGCCATGGCAGCGGGCTACATGCACCCCGCCACCAATGAAACAGGCGTCACCGTCCATCCCTCGCATTTCCAGAGCGGCAAGACGCGCGCGCAGGTGAGCGCCGAGGCTGCGGCGGCTGTGCGCGAGGGCGGCCCCTCGCGCTTCAACGAAGGGGTCTATCCGGCACAGGCGCCGCAGGCCGGCGCCGGCAAGACGCGCCAGGAAGTGATCGACGAACTGCTGCGCGAGACACCCGCCCAGCGCGATGCGCGCCAGCTGTCCATGGCTGGGTGACCAGGAGGCGGGGCCTGCAGCGCCTCGCCACCGACCGGACCGACGACGACGCGCCGCATGCTCATGAGCCTGCGGCGCGTTCCGCTTCCTCGGCCTCGTGGGCGCGGGCAATGGCCAGGATCACGTCGCGCGCCAGCCGGCGCTTGGGCACGGGAAGGCGCAGGTAGACCTTGAACAGCTCGTTGTCTTCATAGCCCAGCCCTGCGGACCAGCTGCCCTTGGGCTCGCGCACCTCGCGCCCTGCGGCGGGCGCACGGATGAATTCCTCCAGCGGCACCTGCAGCCAGTCCGCGAGCGCGGCCAGCTTCTTGTGATTGGGCATGGTCCTGCCCACCAGCCACAGCCGCACGCCATGCAGGGACATGGGCTTGCCCCAGAAGCGGGTGTTGAACTCGCGCTCCAGGACGGAGGGCTTGGCTTCATAGCCCCGGGCTTCCATCGAGTCACGTAATTTTTGCGCAAACCGCTGCTTTGCATCCTGCATGCGTGGACGCTAGGCGATATGTCTGTTTGCGCAGTGAGTATCGGAAAAAATCACGTTCAGGGTTTGATTGATAGTTAATATCAAAAATTGAACCTGAAAATCACAGCAGAGGAGGGCACATGCAATGGCATCGAACGTGGCTGCTGCGTGCGGGCTTCGTCGTCCTGCTGGGCGCATGCGGCGGGGACGATGGCGAGGTCCTGGCCGTCAAGGCAGCGCCCTGGGGCGGTGCATCGGGCGCTTCCATCGGCCAGGTGCTCGCGCAGAGAAAGGCCTGCACGCGCAGCGCCTGGCGCAGCGTGGGCGATGGGCAGGGCGGACGCATCGTCGAGTACGCCTGCGAGCGCACGGGCGCGCATGAATACCTGCGGGTGCGGCTGCGCCAGGAGGCCGAGCTGCTGCAGCGCGACGCCCAGGGAGAGCAGGCGCGCTTCGAGGCCAGGCTGCGCGGCAGCTGGCGGGAGCTGCTGGTGCTGGAGCGCCAGCGCCAGGACATGCAGGCCCGCCATGCGCTGGAGGCGAAGAAGGACGAGGAGCGCAAGCGCAGGCATCTGGAGGACATGGTCCTGCTGGAAGAGATGAAGGACTGCCACGGCTTCAGTCCGCAAAAGCTCAGCGCCGAGGCGGCGCCCCAGCGCCTGGTGCTGGCGGCGCAGGCCTGCGTGCGCTCGGGCCGCCTGGCGGCGCAGGTCTACGGGCGCGAACGCCAGCAGGCGCTGGCGCGGCTGCGCGCCGGCCTGCCGCGCTATGAGGAGGCCCGGCTGGGGCGCGAGGCGGCCCTGCAGGCGCTGGACCGCACGCTGGAGCAGCAGGCGGCCGCCATGCGCAGGCTGGAGGAGGACCGGCCCGAGGCCGCCGAACGCATACGGCAGACCCTGGCCGGCCAGCTCGATGCCATGCGCCTGCGGCTGGCGCGCATCGGCCGCGTGCGCGAACTCACGCGATGGAACGTCAGCGGCGCGCGGGTCGTCTACCTGGACACGTCCGTGGCCATGGAGTGCGGCATGCGCACGCTGGGCCAGGCCGTTGCGCTGGACACGGTCATCGAGGACCTGGCCGATGACCTGTCCGTGCCCCGCCAGGGCGGCGCGCTGGCGCGCGTGCTCGACGGGCTGTGGCTGCGCTGCAACCGGCCTTAGCGGCTGGCTCTGGCGGCCGGCCTTGGAACGCCCTAATACCTCGGCAGCTCCGGGTGGGCGATCTGCCCGCCGCGCACCAGCATCTTTCCGTATTCGGCGCAGCGGTTGAGCGTGGGAATCACCTTGCCGGGGTTGAGCAGGGCCTGCGGGTCGAAGGCCGCCTTGAGCGCGAACATCTGCGCGTTCTCGGCCGTGGTGAACTGGGTGCACATGGAGTTGAGCTTTTCCACGCCCACGCCGTGCTCGCCCGTCACGGTGCCGCCCATGGCCACGCTGGTCTCCAGGATGTCGGCGCCGAACAGCTCGCAGCGATGCAGCTCGTCGGGGTCGTTGGCATCGAACAGGATCAGCGGGTGCAGGTTGCCGTCGCCCGCGTGGAAGACGTTGGCGCAGCGCAGGCCGTATTTCTTTTCCATCTGCTGGATGGCCAGCAGGATGTCGGCCAGGCGCTTGCGCGGGATGGTGGAGTCCATGCACATGTAGTCGGGGCTGATGCGCCCGCTGGCGGGAAAGGCGTTCTTGCGCCCGCTCCAGAAGCGCAGGCGCTCGGCCTCGCTTTCGCTCACCGTGATGGCCGTGGCGCCCGCGTGGCGCAGCACCTCGCTCATGTGGGCGATCTCTTCCTCGACTTCCTCGGGCGTGCCGTCGCTCTCGCACAGCAGGATGGCCTCGGCCGTGAGGTCGTAGCCGGCCTTGACGAAGTCCTCGACGGCGGCCGTCATGGGCTTGTCCATCATCTCCAGCCCGGCCGGGATGATGCCGGCCGCGATCACGGCGGCCACGGCGTCGCCCGCCTTGCGCACGTCGTCGAAGCTGGCCATGATGCAGCGCGCCAGCTGGGGCCTGGGGATGAGGCGCACGGTGACCTCGGTGGTCACGGCCAGCATGCCCTCGCTGCCGATCAGCACGGCCAGCAGGTCCAGGCCCGGCGTGTCCAGCGCCGTGGAGCCGAATTCCACGGGCTCGCCTTCCACGGTGAAGCCCTTGACCTTGAGCACGTTGTGCACCGTCAGCCCGTACTTGAGGCAGTGCACGCCGCCCGAGTTCTCGGCCACGTTGCCGCCGATGGTGCAGGCGATCTGGCTGCTGGGATCGGGCGCGTAGTAGAGGCCCAAGGGCGCCGCCGCCTCGCTGATGGCCAGGTTGCGCACGCCGCACTGCACGACGGCCGTGCGGCTGGCCGCATCCACCTGGAGGATCTTGTTGAACTTGGCCAGCGACAGCGTCATGCCCATGGGGTGGGGCAGGGCGCCGCCCGACAGGCCGGTGCCCGCGCCGCGCGCGATCACGGGCACGCCGATGGCATGGCAGGCGCGCAGCACGGCCTGGACCTGGGCCTCGGTCTCGGGCAGGCAGACCACCAGCGGGCGCTGGCGGTAGGCCGTGAGGCCGTCGCATTCATAGGGCGTGGTGTCCTCGGCATTCCACAGCAGGGCGTGCGCGGGCACGTGGGGCTGGAGCGCGGCGACGACCTCGGCCTGGCGGCGCGCGCGCTCGCTGGCTGAGGGCTGTCGGTGGGCTGCATCGGCGGCGGCCGATGCCGTGGCGCCGGGAGCGGGGCTGGCTGGGGAGCTGGCGGAAGTCATGGCGCCTGACTTTAGGCGATGCCGCCGTCTTTGTGCAGCGGGACTGCGCTGATGTTTATTGCAACGGCGCGTGAAATCCGTGAAATCCGTGAAATACGATATGGGCGCCTCAGCAGGCCATCGCCCTTTTCAACCATTCCGCGAAGGCCGCGCATTCCCAGCGGTCCATGGTGCCGGTGCGCCAGCACAGGTAATGGGCATGGGGGCTGGCGGTGTCGATGTCGAACAGCCGCACCAGGGTGCCGTTGTCCAGCCAGGGCGCGCCCAGCCTGTGGCGCACCAGGGCGATGCCCATGCTGGCGGCGGCCGCGTCGCACATCAGGCCGATGTCGTTGAACTGCGAGCCCTCGTGCGGCTCGGGCCAGTCCAGGCCGGTGGCGCCGAACCAGGTGCGCCAGGGCTCCAGCGGGCTGCGCAAAAGCGGCATGCCTTCCAGGTCCTCGGGGCGTTCGAAGGGGCCGTGCTCGCGGATGAAGGCTGGCGAGGCCAGCGGCGTGACGCTGTCGCGCGCCAGCTCGATGTGCTCCACGTCGGCGTAGTGGCCGGGCCCGAAGCGCACCATCAGGTCGGCGTCCTCGGCGACCACGTCCAGCAGCGGGATGGAGACCTGCAGCGCGATGTCGATCTCGGGATAGGTCTCCGTGAACTGGCGCAGCCGGGGGATCAGCACCACGCGCGCGAAGGTGGGCGTGACCGCGAGCTTGAGCCGGCGCCGGCCCGGCGCCGTCACCTCGCCCGGAAAGCGCTGCAGCGCGCCCAGGCCTTCGCGCACATGGGCCAGGTAGGCACTGCCCTCGGTGGTCAGCGAGAAGTCCGAGCGCCCGAACAGCCGCGTGCCCAGCAGCTGTTCGAGCTGCTTGACGCGGTGGCTGACGGCGCTGGGCGTGACGCACAGCTCCTCGGCCGTCTGCGTCACGCTGCGCAGCCGGGCCAGCGCCTCGAAAGTGAGCAGGCACTGTATCGGCGGAATGCGGCGTGCCCCGCCACCTGCCGGGGTGAACGCGCTGCCGGCCGGGGTGGTCACGGTCGCCATGCGGGCAGGCCAGGCGTCAGCGGAAGACCACGGTCTTGTGGCCGTTGAGGATGACGCGGTGCTCGCTGTGCCACTTGACGGCGCGGGCCAGCACCTGGCTTTCGGTGTCGCGGCCGCGGGCCGTCAGGTCCTCGACGGTGTCGGTGTGGTCGGCGCGGGCCACGTCCTGCTCGATGATCGGGCCTTCGTCCAGGTCGGCCGTCACGTAGTGGGCGGTGGCGCCGATCAGCTTCACGCCGCGGTCGTGGGCCTGGTAGTAGGGCTTGGCGCCCTTGAAGCTGGGCAGGAAGCTGTGGTGGATGTTGATCGCGCGCCCGGCCAGCTTGGTGCACAGGTCGTTGGACAGCACCTGCATGTAGCGGGCCAGCACCACCAGCTCGGCGCCCTCGGCCTCGATGATCTCGAACTGCTTGGCCTCGGCCTGGGCCTTGGTCGCGGCCGTGACCGGGATGTGGTGGAAGGGGATGTTGTAGCTGGCGGCCAACTGGTAGAAGTCGCGGTGGTTGCTGATGATGGCGCGGATGTCCACGGGCAGCAGGCCGCTCTTGCAGCGGAACAGCAGGTCGTTGAGGCAGTGGCCTTCCCTGCTGACCATGAGGACGGTGCGCATGGCCTCGTCCTTGGCATGCAGGCGCCACTTCATCTGGTACTGGCCGGCCAGCTCGGCCAGGGCCGCCTTCAGGGCGGCGGGGTCGCAGCCGTTGCAGGCGAACTGCACGCGCATGAAGAACAGTCCGGTGGCCGGGTCGTTATACTGCGCGGCCTCTTCGATGTTGCCGCCCTGTTCGAGCAGAAAGCCCGAGACGGCATGTACCAGACCGAGCCGGTCGGGGCACGAAAGGGTAAGAATATAGGCTTGGGTCATAGCGGCGCCATTGTCGCAGCATGGACGCAACCTTGCGGACTGAGACCGTTCTGAGGAACCACATGCGAGATCAGGGAGAGCACCCCCGAATAGCAACCTGGGGGGCCATGGCCCTGTATGTCTGCGCGGGACTGCTGTGGCTGTGCGGCGGGCAGTGGCTGCTGTCGCTGGTGCAATGGCCGCCCGCGCGGCACGGGATGCTGTTGGCCATGGCACTGTGGCTGCTGGCCTCGGCGGCGGCCGGCGGCTGGGCGCTGTCGCGCATGCGCCGCGCGCAGGCCGCGCGCCACCAGGCCGCCCGCGAGATGGCGCGGTTCGTGGACCACACGCCGGCCGGCCTGGCGCGCGTGCAGGTGGGCGGCGCGCGCATCGGCTGGGCCAATGCGCGGCTGGCGCAATGGCTGGGCCGCAGTCCGCAGTCGCTGCAGGGCGAGGATTTCCGCCAGCTCGTGCCCCCCGACGATCCCGAGGAGGCGCGCCGCCTGTTCGACGAGCTGATGGCCGGGCGCATCGACAGCTTCCAGGTGCAGCGCCGCTGCGTGCATGCCGTCACGGGCCGGGAAACCGCCGTGCTGTGCACCGCCAGCCTGATGGAGCCCGACGGCCCCGGGCCGGCGGCCATGGTCTGCGTGCTGCAGGACCTGGGCCAGGCCATCGTGGCGCGCGCCGCGCTGGCCGATGAGCGCCAGCGCCTGGCCGCCACCGTGGTGGACAACACCATCGAGGGCGTGGTGGTCACGGATGCCAGCAGCCGCATCCTCTCGGTCAATGCCGCGTTCACGCGGCTGCTGGGCTACACCGAGGAGGAAATGCTGGGCAAGACCCCGCGCATGTTCAAGTCCGGCCGCCACGACCAGGCCTTCTACAGCGCCATGTGGAACACGCTGAACGCCACCGGCCACTGGCAGGGCGAGATCTGGAACCGCCGCAAGAACGGCGAGATCTTCCCCGAGTACATGTCGCTGAGCGCCGTGCGCGACGGCGCCGGCACGGTCACGCACTACGTGTGCATGTTCACCGACATCTCCTCCGAGAAGGCGCGCGAGGCGCAGCTCGAATTCCTGGCCCACCGCGACATGCTCACCGGCCTGCCCAACCGCGTGCGCTTCGCGCAGCTGCTGGGCGAAGCCGTGTCCGAGGCCGCGGCCAGCGGCGCGCCGCTGGCGGTGATGCTGCTCAACATCGACCGATTCAAGGATGTCAACGACAGCTACGGCCATGCCATCGGCGACCAGGTGCTGCGCCACATCGCGGCCCGCGTCCATGAGTCGCTGGGCGAGAACGATGTGATCGGCCGCATGGCCGGCGACGAACTGGCCGTGCTGTTCAAGGGCGTGGGCGAGCGCGGCGAGGCCATCGCCCGCGCGCGCCAGCTCATCGCGGCGGCCGGCCAGCCCTGGCGCTCGCCCGACGGTCTGTCCGTGGTGGCCGGCGCCAGCGTGGGCATCTGCATGTACCCGGCCCATGCCGACAATGCGCAGGACCTGCTGCAGGGCGCGCATGCGGCCGTCTATGGCGCCAAGTCGCGCAACGGGCGCGCCTGGTGCTTCTTCCAGGAAGACATGACCCAGGCCGCGCGCGAGCGCCTGGGCATGGAGGCGCGCCTGCGCCAGGCCATCGAGCTGGGCCACCTGCGCCTGTACTTCCAGCCCCAGATCGAGCTGGCCACGGGCCGCCTCGTGGGGGCCGAGGCCCTGGTGCGCTGGCTGGACCCCGAGGAGGGCCTGATCTCCCCGGCCCGCTTCATCCCCGTGGCCGAAAGCTCGGGCGTGATCGGGCCGCTGGGCCTGTGGGTGCTGCGCGAGGCCTGCGCCCAGGGCCAGCGCTGGCGCGAGAGCGGCCTGCCCGAGATGACCATCGCGGTCAACGTCTCGCTGCACCAGTTCCTGCTGACCGACATCGCCGGCGCCACGGCCGATGCGCTCGCCGCCACGGGCTTTCCGCCGCAGTGCCTGGAGCTGGAGATCACCGAAAGCGCCCTGGCCGAGCGCCCCGAGGAGGCCATGGCCGTGATGCGCCGCCTGCGCGCCCAGGGACTGCGCCTGGCCATCGACGACTTCGGCACCGGCTATTCGTCGCTGGCCCACCTCAAGCGCTTTCCGCTGGACCTGCTCAAGATCGACCAGGGCTTCATCCGCGACATCCCGCACAGCGCCGACGACATGGCCATCAGCGGCTCGGTGATCGCCCTGGGCCATGCCATGGGCCTGAAGGTGCTGGCCGAAGGCGTGGAAACGCAGGAGCAGCTGCAGTTCCTGCAAAGCAAGGGCTGCGACCATTTCCAGGGCTATCTGTGCAGCAGGCCGCTGCCGGCCGAGGACTTCGCCCAATGGGTGCAGGACACGCAGGCGCGCCTGCCCCCGGGCGGCTGAGGCCGGGCCCGGCCGCCAGGCTCAGCGCGCATCCGCGCGCGGCGCGGGCGGATTCCTGAAGCGCTCGCGCAGCGCGGCGCAATGGTCCTTGGCGGGAAGGGTGTCGGTGCGCTGCAGCCAGTCGGCATCGGCGGCCTGGGCAAAGGGCTCGGTGCCCGAATGGGCGATGGCCACGCGGGCCCCGGCGCCATCGGGCAGCCAGGTCGGAATGCCCACGCTGCGCAGCACATGGCCCCGGCCCGCGACCAGCAGCACGGTCTTGCCCGGCTGCATGGCCGTGCGCGCGGCCTCGGCCATGCTGGCATCGCGCGCCAGCTGGATGCGGGCCATGGGCGCCAGCTGGGTCTCGGCCAACAGGCCGCAGTGGCCGTCGCGGATGGCGTCGAGCTGGCGCTGCCAGCCCTCGGGGGGCAGGTGGCCGTCCAGGGCCTGGTCGCGCATGGCCGCGCCCATGGCGGCGCGCGGCAGGTTGCCGCCCAGCACGGGAACGCCGGCGCGCACGGCGGCCATCACCACGCCACGGTAGCGCGGCCAGGGCCAGGCCGCGTCCTGCCAGTCCAGCGCCTGCTGGACCTGGTCCTCGCCGGCATCGCGGTCCAGGGCGGCGGTCGAGCCCGTGCGCGGCGCCATCTCGATCACCAGCGCGGCCAGCCGGCCCTGCGCGGCCAGCTCCTGCACCGTGGCCTGCTGCCAGGCCTGGTGGGCCTCGGCATCATGCTGCTCGCCCAGCAGCACCAGGGGGGCATCGGACCAGGCTTGCAGCTGCTGGCTCCAACTGCGCGCCGTGATGGACGGGCTGGCGCAGCCGGCCAGCGCGGCGGCGAGCAGGGCCGCGGCGGCCAGGCCGGGCAGGCCCGACAGACGGGGCGCGCGGGACGGGGAGGGGGAACGTCGGACTTGCATTGCGCCATGCTAAACACTGGCCCATGCGCCGGCCGCATAGGCCATGCGGGCATTGGGGGCAGGAGCGCGCTGCATGCGCAGTGGCAATCCGGCGGGCCCCGATCCCCGCTGTCCCCGCGCCGGCCCATGCCGCTGTGGCACGATACGCGCGATTCCAACGCATGTGAGAGAGGCCGTACCTTGGCGCTGTACCGGGACATCAAAAGCCGGCTGATTGCCGACATCGAAAGCGGCGTGGTGCCGCCAGGCGGGGCCCTGCCCAATGAAAGCGAGCTGGCGCGGCGCTTCGAGGTGTCGATAGGCACCATCCGCCGCGCAGTCGATGAGCTGGTGGCCGACCACATCCTCGTGCGCCAGCAGGGCCGGGGCACCTTCGTGGGCCGGCTGGACCGCGAGCGCTTCATGTTCCAGTTCTTCAAGATCGAGGGCCGCGACGGCCGGCGCGAATTCCCGCAACTGCGCCTGCATGCCTTCGCCAAGGCGCGCGCCAGCGCCGAGGAGGCGCGCATGCTGGGCATCGCGGCCGGCACGGCCGTGTTCTGCATCGACAACATCCTGTCGCTGCAGGGCCGGCCCGTGATCCACGACCACATCGTCATCGACGCGCGCAACTTCGCGGGCCTGAGCGCCGAAAGCTTCGCCGGCCGCGACGGCACCATCTACGAGCTCTACCAGAGCCGTTTCGGCATCACCATCGTCGGCGCCGACGAGCGCGTGCGCGCCGAGGCCGTGGGCCAGCCCAGCGCCGGCCTGCTGGGCCTGCCCGTGGGCACGCCCGTGCTGCGCATCGAGCGCGTGGCGCGCACCTTCGACCACAAGCCGGCCGAGTTCCGCGTCTCCGTTGTGGACAGCCGCGACTTCGACTATGTGTCGCAGTTGCGGGGGGAAAGCCGCAGCGCTGCCTGAGGCGGACAGGCGCCTTGCCGCACGCCAGGGCAAACCCTGGCGTTTTTTTGCGCCCGCACAAATCATCTAGATGATATGGTTGATTTCAATGGGCCGGCAGCGGGCCGGGCCAGCCAACGGTGAAGGAGACGACATGATCCATTGCGTATTGCACGGCCCCGACGACAGCGTGGCGGTGGTGGTCAGCGAGGGGGTGAAGGCCGGGCAGCGGCTGACGGCGCTGATCCTGGACGAGGACCGCACCATCGAGCTGCCCTGCCGCGCCGACATCCCGCTGGGCCACAAGGTGGCGATGAAGGACATGGCCGTGGGCGACACGGTCATCAAGTACGGCACGGACATCGGCCAGGTGGTGGCCGCCATCCGCGCGGGAGAGCACGCCCACGTGCACAACATCAAGACCAAGCGCTGGTAGGCGCGCCCTTGCAAGGAGACTTCCCATGAGCTTCATCGACCGGGACACCACGTTCCAGGGCTACCGCCGCGACAACGGCCGCGTCGGCGTGCGCAACCACGTCATCATCCTGCCGCTGGACGACCTGTCCAACGCGGCGGCCGAGGCCGTGGCCCACAACATCAAGGGCGCCATGGCCATACCGCACCCCTACGGGCGCCTGCAGTTCGGCGCCGACCTGCAGCTGCACTTCGCCACGCTGATCGGCGCGGGCTGCAATCCCAACGTGGCCGCCGTGGTGGTCATCGGCATCGAGGACGGCTGGACGCGCAAGGTGGTGGAGGGCATCGCCCGCACCGGCAAGCCCGTCACCGGCTTCGGCATCGAGGGCCACGGCGACCACGAGACCATACTGCGCGCCTCGCGCGTGGCCCGCGAGTACGTGCAATGGGCCTCCGAGCTGCGGCGCACGCAATGCCCCATCTCCGAGCTGTGGGTCTCCACCAAGTGCGGCGAGTCGGACACCACCAGCGGCTGCGGCGCCAACCCCACCGTGGGCAATGCCTTCGACAAGCTGCATGCGCTGGGCACGACCCTGGTCTTCGGCGAGACCTCGGAGCTGACGGGCGGCGAACACCTGGTGGCCGCGCGCTGCGCCACGCCCGCCGTGCGCGAGCGCTTCATGTCCATGTTCGACCGCTACCAGGCCATGATCCACCGCCACAAGACCACCGACCTGTCCGAATCCCAGCCCACCAAGGGCAACATCGCGGGGGGCCTGACCACCATCGAGGAAAAGGCGCTGGGCAACATCCAGAAGATCGGCCGGCGCTGCACGGTGGACGGCGTGCTCGACAAGGCCGAGGCGCCCACGCACCCGGGCCTGTGGTTCATGGATTCGTCCTCGGCGGCGGCCGAGATGGTCACGCTGTGCGCGGCCTCGGGCTACGTGGTGCACTTCTTTCCCACGGGCCAGGGCAATGTGATCGGCAACCCCATCGTGCCCGTCATCAAGATCTGCGCCAACCCGCGCACCGTGCGCACCATGGCCGAGCACATCGACGTGGACTGCTCGGGCCTGCTGCAGCGCGAGCGCACCATGGAGCAGACCGGCGACCAGTTGCTGGACTGCATGCTGCGCACCGCCAACGGGCGGCTGACGGCGGCCGAGGCCCTGGGCCACCGCGAATTCGTGCTGACGCGGCTGTTCGAGAGCGCCTGAGCCGGCCCCGGCGCCCACCCTCCCCCCACCGTAGGAGACATGCCATGGCACATCCCTCTCGCCGCGTGTTTGCGCTGGGCCTGGCGGCCTGCGCCGCCGCCGTGCTGCGCCCGTCGCGCGTGCATGCACAGGCCCCAGCCCAGCCCCCTGCCTGGCCCACGAAGCCCGTGCGCTACATCGTGCCCTTCGCGGCCGGCGGACTGACCGACGTGATGGCCCGCGTCATGGCCCAGCGGCTGGCCGAGCCGCTGGGCCAGCCCGTGATCGTGGAAAACCGGCCCGGCGCCAACGCCAACATCGGCGCCGAGCTGGTGGCCCGCGCCGCGCCCGACGGCCACACCTGGCTGGCCGTGACGCTGGCGCATGCCGTCAACCAGTCGCTGTTTCCCGGGCTGTCCTACAGCCTGGAAAAGCAGCTGGCGCCCGTGGCCCACCTGGCGACCAGCCCGCTGGCCCTGGTGGTGCCGGCCGGCGCCCAGGCCGCGACGCTGGCGCAGTTGCTGGAGCTGGCGCGCGCGCGGCGCCTGAGCGCCGGGTCCTCGGGCAACGGCACGCCGCCCCACCTGGGGCTGGAGCTGCTGGCAGGCAGCACCGGCATCGCGGCCACGCATGTGCCCTACAAGGGCGGGGCGCCCTCGCTCAACGACCTGATGGGCGGGCAGATCGACTTCATCGTCTCCAACCTGCCCGAATGCGTGGGCTTCGTGAAGGCCGGCCGCCTGCGCGCCCTGGCCGTCACCTCGCAGCAGCGCCATGCGCTGCTGCCCGAGGTGCCGACCTTCGCCGAGCTGGGCCTGGCCGGCATGGCCTTCGAGAACTGGACCGGCCTCATGGTGCCGGCCGGCACGCCGCAGGCCATCGTCGATCGGGTGGGCGCCGACGCCGTGCGGCTGGTGCGCAGCCCCGAGGTGGCCGGGCGCGTCGCGGCCCTGGGCTTCACCGCCACGGGGCTGGGGCCGGCCGAGTTCGGCGCCATCGTGCGCCAGGACGTGGCGCGCTGGCGCGAGGTCATCGCGGCGCGCGGCATCCGGCCCGATGCGTAGGGGGATGCATGCACAGAGTCACCATCACCGAATTCATGGACGGGCCCGCCGTCGAGGCGTTGCGTCTGCGCTGCGACGTCTTCTACGACCCCGGGCTGGTCGATGATGCGCCGCGCCTGCACGCGGCCGTGCGCGGGGCCGATGCCGTCATCGTGCGCAACCGCACCCAGGTGCGCGGCGAGCTGCTGGCCGCCATGGACCGCGCGCGCGTCATCGGCCGGCTGGGCGTGGGACTGGACAACATCGACCTGGCGGCGTGCGCGGCGCGCGGCATGCGCGTGATTCCCGCCACGGGCGCGAATGCGCGCGCCGTGGCCGAGTACGTGCTGGGCACCGCCCTGCTGCTGCTGCGCGGCGCATATCAGGCCAGCGACGAAGTCGCGCGGGGAGACTGGCCGCGCGAGCGCCTGTCCATGGGGCGCGAGATCTTCGGCAAGACGCTGGGCCTCGTGGGCCTGGGTGCCATCGGTCGGCTCACCGCGCAGCTGGCACAGGGCCTGGGCATGCGCGTCATCGCCCACGACCCGGGCCTGGCCGCCGACGCGCCCTCCTGGGCCTGCGGTGCCCAGCCCCGCGCACTCGACGCCCTGCTGGCCGAGGCCGACGTGGTCAGCCTGCACCTGCCGTTGACCGAGGCCACGCGCGGCCTGCTGTCGGCCCGGCGCCTGGCCCTGATGCGGCCCGACGCCGTGCTGGTCAACACCGCGCGCGGCGGCCTGTGCGACGAGGCGGCCGTGGCGCAGGCGCTGCGAGACGGGCGCCTGGGCGGTGCCGCCTTCGATGTGTTCGAAAGCGAGCCGCTGCCGGCCGGCAGTCCCTGGCAGGGCTGCCCCCGGCTGGTGCTCTCGCCCCATGTGGCCGGGGTCACGCGCGAGGCCAATGCGCGCGTCTCGGCCCTGATCGCCGAGCAAGTGTTCAACGCCCTGGATACCCCATGCCCACCCTGATCGAGCTCGAACGGCTGGCCGGCGCGGCCTTGGCGGCGGCCGGCGCCGCCCCCCACCAGGCCGCCCCCACGGCCCAGGCGCTGGTGGCCGCCGAGGCGCGGGGCCTGGCCTCGCATGGCCTGTCGCGCGTGCCCATGTATGTGGAGCACCTGAAGGCCGGCCGCGTGGACGGCCAGGCGCGGCCCGCCCTCGTGGCCCAGCGGGACGGCGCGGTGTGGGTGGACGCGGCCGACGGCTTTGCCTTCCCGGCCTGCGCGCTGGCCGTGGCCGAGGCGGCGGCCCGCGCGTGCCGCTGCGGCATCGCCATCGCGGCCGTGGCCAACAGCCACCACTTCGGTGCGGCGTCCGGGCATCTGGATGCGCTGGCCGAAGCCGGGCTGGTGGGCCTGGCCTTCGGCAACTCGCCAGCGGCCATGCCGGCAGCCGGTGGCCGCCGCGCCCTGCTGGGCACCAACCCCGTCGCGGCGGTCTTTCCCCGGCTGGGCGGCGTGCCGGTGGTGATCGACCTGTCGCTGTCCGAGGTGGCGCGCGGCAAGCTCATGGTCGCGGCCGCCAAGGGAGAGGCCATCCCGCAAGGCTGGGCGCTGGACGAGCATGGCCAGCCCACCACCGATGCGCAGGCCGGCCTGCGCGGCTCCATGCTGGCCTTCGGCTCGGCCCAGGGTGGCACCAAGGGCGCGCTGCTGGCCCTGCTGGTGGAGCTGCTGGTGGTCTCGCTGACCGGCGCACGCTTCGGCGCCGAGGCGGATTCCTTCTTCGACGCGCAGGGCAACCGCCCGCGCATCGGCCAGGTCTTCATCGCCATCGACCCCGGCGCCCTGGCCGGCGGCAGCGTCTACGGTGAACGGGTCGAGGCGCTGATCGCCGCCCTGCTGGCCGATGGCGGCACGCGCGTGCCGGGGTTGGCGCGCCACGACCGTGCCCTGGCCGCGCAGGCGCAGGGACTGGAGCTGCCGCCTGCGCTGCTGGCCCAGCTGCGCGCGCTGGCGGCGGCCGTCTGACCGCTCAGCGCGCGTCCTGCGCAGCCCACCGATCTCCCGCGCAACGCAACGCCCACAGCCACGCCAGCCCCGCCGCCACGGCCAGCCCGGCCAGCATGGCCGCCGCGCCCACGGCATCCAGCGCCACGCCGGCCGCCAGCGGCACCAGCATGCGGCTGCCAGCGAACAGGCTGGCCTGCAGGCCGTAGTCGAAGGCCTGCCAGCGCGGCCGCGCGAACTGCATCATCAGGCCGAAGATGCAGGCCGAGGAGGCACCCATGGCCGCCGCCACGCACAGCGCCGCAGCGACCATGCCGGGCGCGGGGCCGCCCGCCGCGACCACGGCAGCCAGCAGCGCCAGGGCCGCGACGTTGAGCGCCGCATACAGCGGCAGGGCGCGCGCCATGCCCAGGCGCCGCGTCAGCGCAGGCGATGCCGCCGCTGCCAGCGCCGCCACCACGCCGCCGCCCATGCCGGCCAGCAGGGCGGCCTGGGCGGGCGCGAAGCCGTGGTCCAGCATCAGCGGCTTCAGGTAGAACCAGGCCGCGCCGATGAAGGGGAAGTGGCTGACCAGCACCAGGGTCCAGCGCCAGACGCCGGGCTGGGCGCCATAGCCGCGCACCATCGCGGCCAGGCCTTCGCGCGCCGGGGCCTGTGCATCGGCCGGCACCTCGTTCGGCTCGCCGCCCACGATGCAGGCCAGCAGCAAGGCGCCCAGCCCCAGCGCGCCGGCCAGGCACGCGAATGGCGCACGCCAGCCCCAGCGCGCCTGCACCAGCAGCATGGCGCCTCCGCCCACGATGGCCCCCAGCGACAGCGCGGCCGCGCGCACGCCGCCGGCGCGCAGGCGCTCCTCGGGCGTCAGCAGGCGGATGGCCAGGGCGCTGACGGGGATGTCGGCCCAGGTGGCGGCCAGCGCGGCCGCGCTGGCCAGGCCGAACAGCCACAGGCGATCGGCCAGCAGTTGCTGCCAGCCCAGGGCCAGCAGCACGGCTGCATAGCCCAGGCACAGGACCAGCGCCCAGGCGCGGTAGCGCGGGTGGCCCGAGGCGCCGCGCGCCTCCACGGGCGCGGCCAGCGCGAACTTGGCGAGGGCCGGCAGGCCCGCGAGCTGGAACAGGCCGATGGCCGTGCCCGACCAGCCATGCTGGCGCAGCACCAGCGGCAGGCCCAGCCACAGGTAGACGCTGGGCGCCGTCAGCGCCAGGTGCAGCCAGCCGAACAGGGCCTGCAGCAGCCAGGCAGGACGCGGGCTGGCGGCCTTCATGGCGCCCCCTTGCGTGCGGTCAGCACCACCAGCGGCGCCAGCGGGAAGTGCCGCGACTCGCTGCGTTCGATGCGCGCGAAACCGGTCCGGGCCAGCAGCACCTCGATCTCGCCGCGCCGCGTCACGCGGCGCCCCTGCAGGCGCATGGGCAGGTAGCAGGGCAGGGTGCGCAGCGCGGACTCGGGCGTATCGTCCACCTCGGCATGGGCGCAGACGAAGACGCCCCCGGGCGCCAGCGCGTCGAAGACCTTGGCGATCACTGCCGCCGCATCGGGCACGAAGTGCAGCACCGACGAGCACCAGACCAGGTCGTAGCCGCTGCCGATGCCGTCCGTGGCCAGGTCACCGCCCAGCGCGGTGAAGCGGTCGGACAGGCGGGTCTGGCGTGCGTTGTCCGCAGCCACGGCCACGGCCTCGGGCCAGTCGAACACGCTGGCCCGCAGCGCGGGATGCTGGCGCAGCAGGGCCAGGGCGATCCAGCCGGGGCCGCCGCCCAGGTCCAGCATGTGGCGCGCGCTGGCGGCTTCGGGCACCTGTCGCAGCACCTGCAGCGCGGCGGGCACGCTGACGGCGCGCTGCTCCTGGCCGATCTGGGCGCGCGCGGCGGCGGCCCAGCCTTCGGCATTGCCGGTGGCCATGGGCGCGCTGGACGCCGTGCCGTCGCCTGCGGGGCCATGTTCGACCAGGCCGCGCAGCAGCGAGGCCGAATGGCGCAGCGAGCGCAGGCGAAACAGCCAGGCCGTGCCGCAGGACTCGGGCGATGTGCTGTGCAGGTAGCGCAGCGCATCGGTGGCCAGCAGATAGCTCTCGGGCTGGCCCGCGCCGCGCCGCAGCAGGCCCATGGCCCACAGCAGCTCCAGCCAGTGGGCGGTATTGGCTGCGTGCCAGCCCTGGGCGCGGGCCAGCTCGGCGGCCGTGTGCGGCGTGGCCAGGCGGTCCAGCGCGCCGGATTCCAGGGCCAGCGCCAGGGCCTCGGACTGGATCTGGGCGGCGGCCAGGTTCCACAGCGGCTGCAGGGCGTGGCCGGCAGCGAGGGGCGTGGGAGGATTTGTCGTCATGGAAGATTCCTTCATCGTGGCGTTACATGCGCCAGGTCAGCCGCACGCCCAGTTCGCGCGGCGGGCTGTAGACCACGACCTGGCCATTGAGGTAGCCCACGGCGTCGTAGCGCCGGTCGGCCGCGTTGCGCAGGTAGGCGGCGATTTCCCAGGGGCCGCTGGCATAGCCGGCCGACAGGTGCACCAGCCCGTAGCCGGGGCGGCGGTAGGCGTTGGCGGCATCCAGATAGACCTTGCCCGTGCCCTGCACGGCGGCCTGGGCCCACCAGCCCTTGGGCGCGTCGTAGCGCAGGGCCACATGCAGGTTGGCGTCGGGCGCGAAGGGGTTGCGCCGGCCGTCGTAGACGGCATTGCCGTCGCGGAACGTGCCAAAGCGCGTGCGGTTCAGGCCCAGCGCGGTCTTGAGCTGCCAGCCGCCGCCGAACACATAGTCCAGCTCCAGATCCAGCCCCGTGGAGCGCGCCCGCGCCGCATTGGTGATGTAGACCACGCCCGGCAGGCCCATCTGCTGCACCTGCATGTCGCGCACCTGCTGGGTGTAGAGCGAGGCCGCATAGCGCAGCCGCTGGCCCGGCAGGCGGCCCTTGGCGCCGACCTCCCAGGCGCGCACGGTCTCGGGCTCGTAGGCCGCATAGCCCATGGCGGGCGAGAACACGTTGAAGCCGCCCGCGCGATAGCCCTCGCCGAGGCTGGTGTAGACCTGGGCCTGCGGCGACCACTGGTATTGCAGCGACAGCTTGGGGCTGAAGCGCGACCAGTCGTCGCTGCGCGCCGCCGCGCCCACGGGCGCGAGTTCCACGCGGTTGCGCTCGATGCGCGCGCCGGCCGCCAGCGTCCAGCGCTCGGCCAGGGGAATCGTCCAGTGCGTGAACAGTGCCGCCGTGCTGCCTTTCAGGCCCGCCGTGGGGCGCATCAGCGCGGCGGGCAGCTTTTGCTCATAGCGCAGGTCATGGTCGTCGCGGTCCAGGTACAGGCCCGCCAGCCAGCGGGCGCCGCCCAGGGCCTGCGATTGGCCTTCCAGGCGCAGCTCCTGCGAGGTCGTGGCCAGGCGGTAGTCGCGGCCCACGTGCAGCAGGTCGGCCGGCTGGAAATCCGTGTCCTGCAGCACGCGGTCGTCGAAGACATTGCGCGCCGTGATGGAACGCAGCTTCAGCCCCGAGGCAAAGCGGTGCGACACATCGAGCGACAGCGTCTGCCCGCGCGAGCGGTTCCAGCCCGCCGTGCCCGAGTTCACCGTGCCGCGCGGCGCGCTGATGCTGCCCCATTGCGCGGCCCCGTCGTCCCAGCGCTGCTGCGCATAGCGCAGCGTGGCCTCGGTGTCGGCCGTGGGCGTCCAGCGCAGGGCCAGGCGGCCGCTTTGGCGCTCGCGGTCGTCCACCTTGTCGCCCGTGCCCTGGTGGCGTATGAAGCCGTCCTGCGCGCGCCACTCGCCCGACAGGCCGATATACAGCTGGCCCGGCACCAGGGCCCGGCCCAGCTCGAAGCTGCCCGCGCGCTGGCCGTGGCTGCCGGCCTCGGCACTGATCGATGCATACGGCGTGTCGCCGGGCTGGCGCGTCGTGATGCTGACCACGCCGGCCTCGGCATTGCGGCCGTACAGCGTCGATTGCGGGCCGCGCAGCACCTCCACGCGGTCCACGCCCTGCAGGTTGTGTTCGAAGCCCTGGGCCATCAGCGTGGGCACGCCATCGACCAGCAGCAGCGTGGACGATGAGAACGACACGAAGTTGGCCGTCAGCCCGCGCATCACGGGCGGCTGCACGCCCGACTGGCCGAAGGCCTGGAAGCTGAAGCCCGGCACCTGGGCCGACAGGGCGTCCAGCCCGCGCACGCCGGCCGATTCCAGCGCGGCGCCGTCGAAGACGGAGACGCTGGCGGGCACGGCGTCCAGGTTCTCGGCCTGCTTGTTCACGGTGACCGTGATCTCGGGCAGGGGGGCGTCGGGCGCCTGGCCCTGCGCGGCGACTGCCAGCGGCGTCAGCATCATCGCCGCTGGCCAGCGAAGGGGGAAGGTCATGGTGTTCTCGTCCTCTCCAAAGGGCATCTCGTTGGTCACCGATGCTAGGGAAGATGAGAATCGCTATCATTTGAAAACCTATGCGCGCCGGAGCATTTCGTATGCGCGGCGCATCCACACCCTCCCGCCATGCCTTCCCGCATCCCGTCCACCCTGGCCCTGCCACAGCCCTGCGCGCCGGGCTGGTCGCGCCACGCCCTGCCGGCCGAACTGGGCGACTGCCATTGCGAGCGCTTCACGCTGGGCGACGGCATCGTGCTGGCGCGCTCGCACTACTGCCCGCTGCGCGACCTGGTGGAGGAAAGCGTGCATGCCGACCGCTCGGACCAGGGCCGCACCCTGGTCATCACGCTGGGGCTGGCCGGGGATTCGGGGTTTGTGGCGCGCAGCGGCGCCACGCTGCGCTTCGGCGCGGGGCAGACCACGCTGGCGGCCTTTCGCGGCAGCCAGGGCGAACGCCACTACGCGGCGGGCCAGACGGTGCGCCAACTGCGCCTGCTGCTCAGCGGCGCGGCGCTGGACCGCTACCTGGGGCCCGAGCTGTCGCAGCGCATCACGCAGGTGGACGGCGTGCGCCAGCTCGACCACCGCGCCAGCCAGCCGGCCAGCCTGGCGCTGGCGCGGCGCCTGGCCCAGCCGCCCGGCCCCCAGCCCACGGACGCGCTGGACCGCCACATCGCCATGCTGAGCCTGGCCGCGCTGGAGCTGCGCCACCTGGCGCCCGCGCCACAGCGGCCCGAGGCGCCGCCGCGCTGGTCGGCCGATGACCTGGCGCGGCTGGAACGTGCGCGCGAGCTGCTGACTACCCAGATGGACCGCGCGCTGACCCTGGCCTACCTGAGTGCCGCCGTGGGCCTGGGCGAGCACCGCCTCAAGCAGGGCTTTCGCGCCGTCTTCGGCACCACGCCCCAGGCCCTGCTGCTGCAGCTGCGCATGCGCCGCGCCTGGGCGCTGCTGGAGACCGGCTGCCAGGTGGCCCAGGCCGGCTGGCAGGTGGGCTATGCGCATCCGTCCAACTTCAGCGCGGCGTTTGCGCGGTTTTACGGGCGCAGCCCCAAGTCGGTGTTCGGAAGGCGATCCTGAGATCCTCGCCGAGCCGGCGCTGCCGAGACGGAGACGGTCGCTTGGATTTGTACGTCCTTTGTACTAACATGCTTTTCCTGAACTACAGGAATACCGATGCCTACCGCTACCCGTTCTTCACGGCTAGGCCTGCGCGCCACGCCACAGCAGGAAATCGTGCTGCGGCGTGCGGCCGAGATCGCCAACAAGTCGATGACCGACTTCATCCTCGACAGCGCCTATCAGGCCGCCGAACAGACCTTGCTGGACCAGCGCCTGTTCGTTGCGACGGGCAGGCAATCATTGGAGTTGCTGGCGCTGCTGGACCGTCCTGAGCAGGACAACCCGGGGCTGCAGGACCTGTTCTCCCGCCGCACGCCCTGGAGCCCCTGATGGCATTCGGCGCGCCGCAGGCGCTGGACGCCCGCCATCAACTGGAGGCTTTCGATTGCGGCAAGCCGGCCCTCGACGACTGGCTGGTGCGGCATGCCCGGCAGGCACAAGCCAGCGGCTCCGCCAGAACCTATGTGGTGGCCGAGCAGGCGCGTGTCGCTGGCTACTTCAGCCTGACCGTGGGGCAAATCGACACGACGCAGGCCCCTGACCGCGTGCGCAAAGGCATGGGTGCCTTTCCGATTCCAGTGATCGTGCTGGCCCGGCTTGCAGTGTCACGGTCCGATCAGGGCCGAGGCATTGGCGTGGGCATGCTCCAGGACGCCATCCGGCGCACGCTCGCCATTGCCGAGCAGGCGGGTGTCCGCGCGCTGCTGACCCATCCCATCGATGAAAGCGCGGAGCGTTTCTATCTGCGCTTCGGCTTCGAGCCCTCTCCTGTACGGGCGCAGCAATTGCTGCTGCTGCTGAAGGATGCCCGCCGTCTGGCCTAGATGTTGATTCTCAGGAGGTTGTTCATGGCTGGGATACGGCTCATGGGCGGCTGGTGGTTGAGCGCAGAGTGTGGACGACACCCGTTGTCGCCGTCAATGAAGGGCTGTAGCGCGGCTTGTCGCCCGGCCGAGCTCTCGCAGGCTCTGGCATAGGCCCACCCGCGCAAGCTGGCGGGCGGCTTGCGTTGCCGCAAGCTCCGTGCAGGGTCATCGCCCCCAGCCCCGCCCGGTTGGCGCATGATGGACAACTGCCTGCCGCCCGAGTCCCGAGCCCGTGCCAGGGACAGCGGCAGGCCAGTCAACACGGGAGCCATGCCAATGCATCGCGACAACCTGGGCCGCGCACAGGACGCGGCGGATCTGCAGCCCATCAGCCTCGATGTGCTGCGCGAGAAGTACCTCAAGAACGGCGAGACCGGCGTGGGCCAGCTCTACGCCCGCGTGGCCCGCGCCCTGGCCTCGGTCGAGCCCGAGGCGCGGCGCGCCGAATGCGAGGCCCTGTTCCTGGCCAACCTGCAGGCCGGCGCCATCGGCGCGGGGCGCATCATGAGCGCGGCCGGCACCGACCTGCAGGCCACGCTGATCAACTGCTTCGTGCAGCCCGTGGGCGACTGCATCCAGGGCGTGGACGACGGCGGCTACCCCGGCATCTACGAAGCCCTGCGCGAAGCGGCCGAAACCATGCGCCGCGGCGGCGGCGTGGGCTACGACTTCTCGCGCATCCGGCCGCGCGGCGCCGAGGTGCGCGCCACGGCCTCGCTGGCCTCGGGCCCGTGCAGCTACATCAACGTCTTCGACCAGTCCTGCGCCACCGTGGAAAGCGCGGGCGCGCGGCGCGGCGCCCAGATGGGCGTGCTGCGCATCGACCACCCCGACGTGCTCGAATTCATCACCGCCAAGCGCACGCCGGGCCGCTGGAACAACTTCAACGTCTCGGTCGGCGTCAGCGACGCCTTCATGCGCGCCGTGGCCGAGGACCGGCCCTGGGACCTGGTGCACCGCGCCCGCCCCGGCGCCGCCCTGCTGGAGCAGGGTGCCCACCAGCGCGAAGACGGCCAGTGGGTCTACCAGACCGTGCAGGCCCGCACGCTGTGGGACACCATCATGCGCTCGGCCTACGACTTCGCCGAGCCCGGCATCCTCTTCCTGGACCACATCAACGAGGACAACAACCTGCGCTACTGCGAGGAGATCGCGGCGACGAATCCCTGCGGCGAGGAGCCCCTGCCCCCCTACGGCTGCTGCGACCTGGGCCCCGTCATCCTCACGCGCTTCGTGCGCCATCCGTTCGGCTTCGCGGGCGAGCCGGCGTTCGACTTCGAGGCCTTCGAGCGCGCCGTGGCCGTGCAGGTGCGTGCGCTGGACAACGTGTTGGAGCTGACCTGGTGGCCGCTGCCGCAGCAGCGCGCCGAGAGCGAGGCCAAGCGGCGCATCGGCGTGGGCTTCACGGGCATGGGCAATGCGCTGGCGATGCTGCGCCTGCGCTATGACGCGCCCGAGGGCCGGGCCATGGCCGCGCGCATTGCCGAGCGCATGCGCGATGCGGCCTATGGCGCCTCGGTGGAGCTGGCGCGCGAGAAGGGGGCCTTCCCCCAATTCGACGCCGAGGGCTACCTGGCCGAAGGCACTTTCGCCAGCCGCCTGCCCGAGGCGCTGCGCCAGCGCATCCGCCAGCACGGCATACGCAACAGCCACCTGCTGTCCATCGCGCCCACGGGCACGGTCAGCCTGGCCTTTGCCGACAACGCCTCCAACGGCATCGAGCCGCCGTTCTCCTGGACCTACAGGCGCAAAAAGCGCACGGCCGACGGCGGCAGCGCCGAGTACGTGGTCGAGGACCATGCCTGGCGCCTGTACCGTTCGCTGGGCGGCGACGTGCAGCAGCTGCCCGAGTACTTCGTCAGCGCGCTGCAGATGCCGGCCGCCGACCACATCGCCATGATGCAGGCCGTGCAGCCCTTCGTGGACACGGCGATCTCCAAGACCGTCAACGTGGCCGCCGACTACCCTTACGAGGACTTCAAGGACCTGTACCGCCAGGCCTGGAAGGCCGGCCTCAAGGGCCTGGCCACCTACCGGCCCAACACCATCCTGGGCGCGGTGCTCGAAACCCATGCGCCCGAGCCTGCCGAGCAGCAGGCCGCGCCTGCGGCAGTGCCGGGCACCGCGCTCGACCCGCTGCGCAGCGTGATCGAAAGCCGCCCCCAGGGCGCGCTGGACGCCGTGGCCGAGAAGATCGAGTACTGGACCCAGCAGGGCCCCAAGCGCCTGTACCTGGTCGTCTCCTTCCTGCCCGTGGTCCTGCCCGATGGCCGCACAGCGGACCGCGCCATCGAATTCTTCATGCCCGTGGGCCAGAGCGGCGAATCCCAGCAGTGGGTGACCTCCAGCATGCGCCTGCTGTCACTGGCCGCGCGCGGGGGCTTTCTGGAGCGCGCCCTCAGCGACATGCGCAAGGTGGCCTGGGACCGGGGCCCCGTGCGCCTGGGCACCCACCAGCGCGCCGACGGCACGCGCGTGCCCATGTGGCACGACTCCGAGGTGGCCGCCATCGCCTATGCGGTGCAGAACATCCTCGCGCGGCGCGGCAGCGGCGTGCCGCCCGCCCCATCGCCACTTCCTGAGCTCGAAGCGCTGGCCACCGACCCCATGGTCATGGCCGGCCGCAAGTGCGAGGAATGCGGCGCCCGTGCCGTGATCCGCAAGGACGGCTGCGAGTACTGCACGGCCTGCGGGAACCTGGGCAGCTGCGGGTGAGGGGCAGTCCGCCGTGGTCTTTTGAAGCAAGAGTGTTCAGTGATTTGGCTTCGTTCAGCAATTGCTGAATCAGTTCATTTCACTGAAAAAGTTTGAAATTTTCACTGGAAGTGCTATTTTCAGCAAATGTTGAAAAATGCTGATCCAGTGAACATCGAGCGACGCGCCGTGGATGCGCTGCGAGCCGCTCTCGGAGAAGCACCCGGGCTCACGGTGCTCGATATCGAGGCCGCCAACGGCACCAAGGACGCATCGGTCGACCTGATCTGCCATGTCGACTTCGATGGGCGGCGCCACGCCCTGGTCGGCGAAGTGAAGGCCAGCGGGCAGCCCCGGCATGTGCAGGGGGCGCTGCTGCAGCTCAAGCAGTACGTTGGCAGGCAGCGGGGACCGGAGTTGGCCACGCCGGTCTTCATTGCGCCCTATCTCTCCGAAGACGCGCGCGCGCTGTGCGTGGAGCATGAGGTCGGCTACCTTGACTTCGAGGGAAACGCGCGCATCGTGTTTCCCGGCTTCTTCATGTCGCGCAGCGTGGCAGGCAAGCCGCCTGCGGAGCGGCGGCAGTTGCGCTCGCTGTTCAAGCCCAAGTCCGCATCGGTGCTTCGTACCCTGCTGCGAGAGCCGTCGAAACGGTGGCGAGTGGCGGATCTTGCCGCTGCATCGCTCGTCAGCGTCGGGCATGTCAGCAATGTGCGCAACAGCCTGCTGGACCGGGGGTGGGCTGAAGTGTCCGAAGAGGGCGTCTTCCTCTCCCATCCCGACGGGTTGCTGGATGCATGGCGCGACGACTACGCGCCCCCTGGCGGGAACCGTCGCGCTTTCTACACGACCTTGCATGGGGCCTCGTTCGAGGCCGCGATTCGCAAGGGGGGAACGGCAGGGGCGCATGGCGGGCTCGCCATGCTTTCTTCGTTCTCGGCGGCCAACTGGTTGGCGCCCTATGCCCGCACCGGCACGCATTCCTTCTATGCCGACGAGGCAGGGATGGATCGGCTGCGTCAGCTCCTGGATCTTTCACCGGCAGGCCGGGGTGACAACGTGGTGGTCACCGTCATCGACGATCGGGCCCTGTTCCAGGACTCGGTAGAGGCCGCAGACGGCATTCATTGCACGAGCCCCGTCCAGACCTACCTGGACCTGTACGTGTCGGGTGAGCGCGGCCGCGAGGCAGCGGAGCATCTGCGCGGGGAAAGGCTGCAATGGCAGGAATGACCGCCGGCGAGCCGCAATCCGCCAACGACTACGACGACCGTACGACGGCGGCCGTCAAGTCCGTGCTGATCGAGATCGGCCAGATCCTGGGCAGCTACAAAGGCCGGTATGCCGTCGTGGGGGGCGCGGTGCCGTGGCTGCTCCTGAACCAGAACGACGGCATGCGCCATGTCGGGGCGCTGGACGTCGATCTGAGCCTGGATGCCGCAGCCTTGGGGGACGGCGAGTACGCCCAGCTTGTCGAGTCACTGAAAAGCCATGGGTACTCGCAGCGCAAAAGCCTGCGGCGCTTTCAACTCGTGCGGCAGATCGATGCCCGCGATGCAGGCCCGCCGATCGACGTCATCGTGGACTTTCTGATGCCCAGGGACGCCGTGATCGCGAAGAACGCCCCACCACTGGTGGACAACTTTGCCGTGCAGCGGGCCAGCGGCGCCGAGCTGGCGCTGCGTTTCAGCGAGTTCATCGCGATCTCCGGAGCCATGCCCAACGGCGGGACGAACCGGGTCGAGGTGGCCGTCTGCTCCATCCCGGCACTGCTGGCCATGAAAGGCCATGCCATCCAGGGCCGCTACAAGCACAAGGACGCCTACGACATCTACTACTGCGTCCGCAACTACCCTGGCGGCATTGACGCGCTGGCCCACGCCTGCCGGCCGTTGCTGGGTCACCCGGAGGGCCTCGCCGGATACCAGTTCATTGCTGCGAAGTTTGATTCTCCCGAAGGATTCGGGCCCACCTGTGTCCGGCAGTTCGTCGAAGAAAGCAGGGTGCTGGAGGAGCGCTCACCAGAGCAGTGGCAGCTGGACGCCTTTGGGCAGGTCCACGCATGGTTGCGTGCGCTGGGCCTGTGGTGAACCCGGCAAGCCAAGAATGTTTCATCCAAGGACCTGTACATGCCGTTGATCCATCGACGCCCACCGGGCGATGCCCTGCCAGGCTGGCGCTCGCCCGGCACGGGCTTCGACCAGCCCTTCGAGATGCTCCAAGCCTGCCACGAGCGCGTGCTGCGCACGCTGGCGCTGCTGGAGCGGCTGCGCGTGCATCTCCGGACCCAAGGCTGCGATGACAGCGCGCGCCAGGCGGCGCGCGACATCCTGCGCTACTTCGACCAGGCGGCGCCGCTGCACCATGAGGACGAGGAGCTGCATGTCTTTCCGCCGCTGCTGGCGCAGGGCGATGCGCAGACCGTGGCCCTGGTGCAGCGCCTGCAGGGCGAGCATGGGCTGATGGCCGCCGACTGGGCACGGGCGCGGCTGCCGCTGCTGGCGCTGGCGGATGGCCGCAGCGAAGGATTCGGCGCGGCCGACGAGGCGCTGTTCGCACGCTTCGCGGCCTGCTATGCCAGCCATGTCGAGAATGAAGAGCGGCTGGCCTATCCGCAGGCGCGCGGCCTGCTGCCGCAGGCCTCGCAGGCGGCCATGGGCCGCGAGATGGCCGTGCGGCGCGGCGCGGACCTGTCGCGCGGGTAGCGCCGCCGCCAGCGCGCGGCAGCCGCTGCGGCGATACTCGCAGGCTTTGGACCTGTCTCCGCCTCGCCTGCCATGCCCGCGCGCCGCCCCATTCCCCTGCTTCGCATCGCACTGACCCTGCTGGGCGCCTTCGCGGCCGCCCGGCTGTGCCTGTGGCTGCACACGCCGCTGCCCTGGATGCTGGGGCCGCTGATCGCCACCTCGCTGGCCTCCATCCTGGGCGCGCCCACGGCCAGCTCGGGCCGGCTGCGCAATGGGGGGCAGTGGATCATCGGCGCCTCGCTGGGCCTGTACTTCACGCCGGCCGTGGTGCAACTGATCGCGGGGCTGTGGTGGGCGATTGCGGTGGGCATCGTCTGGGCGCTGCTGCTGGGCTGGGGCTTCGGCGCCTGGCTGTACCGCGTGCATGCGCCGCGCATGGCGCACATCCCGGCCAAGGAGCTGCGCGCCACCACCTATTTCGCGGGCGCCATCGGCGCGGCCTCGGAAATGACGCTGCTGGCCGAGCGCGAGAACGCGCGCACCGACCTGGTGGCGGCCAGCCACAGCCTGCGCCTGGTCATCGTCACGGTGACCATTCCGTTTGCGCTGCAGTGGAGCGGCCTGCATGGGCTGCAGGGGCTGACGCCGCCCAGCATCCGCATCGTCGAATGGCCAGGGCTGGCGCTGCTGGCCGTGCTCACGGGCCTGGGCGCCTGGGCCATGGACCGCCTGCGGCGCGCCAATCCCTGGTTCCTGGGCGCGCTGCTGGTGTCCATGCTGCTGACCATGTTCGGCCAGGAGCTGTCGGCCGTGCCCCAGGCCCTGGTCAATGCCGCGCAGCTGGTGATCGGCGTCAGCCTGGGCGTGCGCTTCAAGCGCGAATTCCTGCACACGGCGCCGCGCTGGCTGGGATCGGTGGCCGTGGGCACCGTGGGGCTCATGGCGGTCTGCGCGGGCTTTGCCTGGCTGCTGCACCTGGCCGTGGACCTGCCCTGGGTCACGCTGCTGCTGGGCACCTCGCCGGGCGGCATCGCCGAGATGGCCATCACGGCCAAGGTGCTGCAACTGGGCGTACCCGTGGTCACGGCCTTCCAGGTCTGCCGGCTGATCGCCGTGCTGCTGCTGGTGGCGCCGCTGTTCCGCTGGGTGGAGGCGCGCGGGTCGGGCGCGTCGCGCACGGCTTAGTCACCACAGCCTGGTCACCACAGCCCACTGTCGCTGGTAGACACCGCGATCGCCCCCCCGGCCAGCGCCTGCTGCACCTGGTCCTGGCTGCACACGAAGCCCGAGGCCACCAGCGGCGGCAGGGTGCGGCGCTCGGCCTCGGTGATGTGGGACAGCATGGGCGCGGGCATGATCTGCACGAGGTTGGGGTCGCTCTGCTCGATGGCCTTGATGCTGCGCGGCCAGGTCGAGCGGTCGGTGACGAAGACCTTCTGCATGGTCAGCAGGCCTGCGCGGTTGGCGCGCTGTATGGTGGCCACGCGCGTGGACAGCAGGCTGCTGGCGCCCAGGTCCGCGAGGTAGTCCACGCCGCCCTTGTCGGGCGAGATGCCGTCGCAGCTGTCGATGTTGACGATGGCCAGCTTGTCGGCGCGCGTGATGGTGGAGATCACCAGCCGCAGCTTGCGCAGCTCGATGTTGGCGACGATGGCGACTTCGGCCGGGCTGGCGAGCAGGGCGTCGAGCTGCTCGTCGCCGTAGAGCGTGGCGATCACCGGCCTTCGTGCCAGCCGGGCGCCCAGTGAGCGGTCCATGTGCAGATCCATGGGGGCTTGCCTGCGTGGCGCCTCGCGGTCCGTCACAGCGCCAGCCCCAGCTTGCCGGGGTTGAGCAGGTTTTTGGGGTCCAGCATGCGCTTGGTTGCCTCCAGCAGGGCAAAGGCCGGGCCCAGCGATTGCCGCATGTAGGGCGCGCGCAGCAGGCCCACGCCGTGGTGGTGGCTGAGCGTGGCGCCGTGGCGCAGCAGCACGGCGTTGGCCGCGTCCCAGGCCGCGCGGTACCACTGGGCGCGCTGGTCCACGGCGACTTCGCCGCGCAGCGAAAAGTACAGGCAGGCGCCATCCACATAGGCATGCGACTGGTGGGCCGAGCCGGCCAGCGTGCCGGGCACGGCCTGCAGCGCGGCGACCACTTCCTCGTAGATGGCCGGCAGGTCTTTCCAGGGGCCGCACATCTCCAGCGTGTCGGCGACAAAGCCCGGGCCTTTCTTGAAACCCTCGGCGCTCTTGCCGGTCAGGTAGCGCGTGTCCAGCCAGCGCTCCAGGATGGCGGCGTCGTCCAGCCGTTCACCCAAAGGGGCACAGACTCTTTCGCAGATGGCCATGACGGCGTCGACGATCTCGGGCGCGCCTTCGTCGGCGATCAGCAGCACGTGGGTTTCGGGAAGGCTGAACTGCACGCCGCTTTCCAGCGCGTCGTACAGCCGCAGCGCGGCGGGGTTGGCGCCTTGCTGCAGGATCTGGCGGCAGGCTTCCAGGCCCTGGGCGAAACTGGCGAAGCCATAGGCGATGGCGCGCCCGTGGCCGGGCAGGCGGTGCAGCTTGAAGCGGATGCGCACGATCACGCCCAGCGTGCCTTCCGAGCCGATGAACAGCTGCTGCAGGTCCGGGCCGATGGCCGCGCGCGCATAGCCGCCCACGGTGACCAGGCGGCCGTCGGCCAGCACCACGTCCATGCCGTGGACCATGTCCTCGATCTTGCCGTAGCGCGTGGACAGCTGGCCCGCGCCCCGGCAGGCCACCCAGCCGCCCACGGTGCTGATGCCGAAGGACGAGGGCCAGTGGCCCATGGTCATGCCATGGCGGCGCTGGATGGTTTCCTCGAATACGTCGCCGAACATGCCGGCCTCGACCTCGACGATCTGGCTTGTCTCGTCCAGGGCGACGAAGCGGTTGAGCGCGCACAGGTCCAGCACGATGCCGCCGCGCAGCGGCAGGGCCGCGCCCGTGACGTTGCTGCGCCCGGCCGAGACGGTGACGGGAATGGCATGCGCATCGGCAATGCGCATCACGGCCTGCACCTGCTCGACCGTAGAGACATGGGCGATGACAGCCTCGGGCGTGGCGGGGTGGCCCGAGGTCTCGGCCACCATGGTGCGCGCCCACCAGTCGCGCGTGCCGGCCACGACCTCGGCGCGCCCGGTCTGCACGCGGTCGCAGGCGGCGCGCAGGGCGGCGAGCACGGCCTCTGGCACGGCCACGGGCTCGTGCTGCAGCGAGTGTGCCGCGCCGGCCTGCGGCTGCGGTGCCTGGGCGGCCCAGCCTGGGGTCGTGGGGGCGCCCACCACGTAGTTGCGGCGGTTGTAGCCGCGGGCGATTGCGTCTTTGCTCAGCATTGGATGTCTCCCATCAAGATCTGTTTTTCGCGCTCCACGGCGCGGCGGTAGTCGTGGACCTGCTGCGCGGCCTGAGCGGCCGGCAGTCCGTTTTCTTCGGCCAGGATCTCGCCCACGCGCGCGGCGGCCAGGGCCGATGCGTCGCGGGCCATGAGGCGGGCGCGCAGGCGGCGCGAGAGCACGTCGTCCACGCTGGCCGCCATTTCGTGGCGCACGGCATAGAGGACCTCGGCCTCGGTATGGGGCAGGCCCTGCACGATGGGCCGGGCCAGTTCGGGCCGCGCGGCCAGCAGGTCGCTGACGAAGCGCGCCTCCGTGCCGTAGCGCTCGCCCAGGTGGGCCGAGAGGCCGCCCGTGGCCGTGATGGCCTGGGCGTCATAGCCGGCCGCGCCCAGCAGGAAGGCCGAGGCGGTGGTGCAGCGCGTGCGCCGGCCCAGCAGCTTTTCCACGGCGTCCACGGTCTGCTCGGCCATGTGGCGCGCGGTGGTGAGCTTGCCGCCGACGATGGTGACCAGGCCGTCGGGCGCCACATGGATTTCGTGGTTGCGCCTCATCTCCACGGTCTTGCCGCCGGGTGGACCGACCAGCGGGCGGCAGCCCGCGATGGAGCCGACCACGTCCTCGGGCGACAGGTCCACCCTGAGCGCGGAGCGCGCGCCTTCGAGCAGGAAGTCCAGCTCGGCGCGCGTGCAGTGCACGTCGTCCAGGCCGCCCGCGTAGTCCTCGTCCGTGGTGCCCAGGTAGGACACATCGCCCCAGCGCGTGATGGTGGCGCGCCGGCTGCGGCCCGGCACGGGGATGGTGACCGTGCAGTCGTTGCGTATGCGCAGCCAGGGAATGGCCACGTGCACGCCCTTGGCGGGCCGCACGTGCAGCCGGGGCTCCTGGCCGGCCGTGCGGCCATCCCAGTCGCGCAGCCATACGCCCGTGGCCATGACCACGCTGCGCGCGCGCACCGTGATCTCGCGGCCATCGGCCTGGACGATGGCGCCATCCACGCGGCCGTGGGCGTTGCGCGTGATGGCGGTGGCGCGGGCATGGTTGAGCACGGCCGCGCCGTGGAAGGCTGCGGTGCGCGCCACGGCCAGCGTGAGCCGCGCATCGTCCACGCGCGCATCGAAATACATGTAGCCGCCGATGAGCTGTTCTTCGCGGAAGCTGGGGCAGTGCGACAGCACCTCGGCCTTGCCCAGCTTGCGGTGCAGGATGCCTTCGCGCCAGCCGCCGGCCAGGTCGTAGGTCCACAGCAGGCTGCCGAAGGCCTTGGCCAGCCGGGCGTCGAAGACGCCGTCGCGCTCCATCACGGGAAACAGGAAGGGCAGGCGCTGCACCAGGTGCCGGGCGTTCCTGCGCAGGCGCTGGCGCTCCAGAAGCGAATGGCGCACCAGGGCCAGGTTGCCCTGCTCGATGTAGCGCAGGCCGCCGTGCACCATCTTGGAGGACTTGGACGAGGTGCCGGAGGCGAAGTCGTCCTTCTCCACCAGGGCCACGCGCAGGCCGCGCAGGCTGGCGTCCAGCGCCGCGTAGGCGCCCGTGATGCCGCCGCCGACCACGAGCAGGTCGAAGGCCTCGTCGCTCAGCCGCGCGAGCTGGTCCGCGCGCTGCAGCCGCAGCGGCGCGGTCCGGGTCAGTGCGGCGCTGTCCCTGCGTTCCTTGCGTTCATTGCGTTCATTGCCAAAGGGCCACTTCATGCGCTGCCCTCCAGCGCGGTGGCGCGCCCCGGTGCCCGGGCGCGGGCCAGTTCCTCGCCCACGCGGGCGCGCCAGATGCTGCGGCGCTCGCCGCGCTCGTCGGCGGCCATGCGCGGGGTGAAGACGGCTTCGGTGCGCAGCGTGGCGCAGGCCTGCTCCAGGCTGTCCCACAGCAGGCCCGCGCTGCCGGCCATGAAGGCGACGCCGCGCAGGCTGGCCTTGTCGGTACCGGCCAGGCGGCGCACGGGCAGGCCGCCCAGGTCGGCCTGTATCTGCAGCAGCGCGTCGCTGCCCGACAGGCCGCCGCCCACCAGCAGCTCGCCGACCTCGGTGCCCGAGGCTGCCTCGTCGGCCTGCACGCAGGAGGCCACCGAGTGCGCAATGCCTTCGAGGATGGAGCGCGCCAGCTGCGGCCGCGAGGTGGCCATGGACACGCCCGAGATCGAGGCCCGCGCCCCCGGCTCCATGGCGGGCAGGCGCAGGCCCGTGAGCGCGGGGATGAAGACCAGGTCGGCCGGCGTGCGTGCATCGCCGGCCAGGGCGCTGATCTGCTGCGGGTTGTCGAACCACTGCAGCTTCTCGCAGATCCAGTTCAGCGCCGAGCCGGTGGTGGGCACATAGGTCTCGATGGCATAGCGCGAGACGCCGCCCATGCGCCGCGCCGTCATGGTCAGCGAGCTTTCATGGGCCGCGTCATGCGCAGGCAGCTTCGTGCCCGTGAGCACATCGACGAAGCTGCCCGTGCCATGCACGCACAGCGCCTGTCCGCGCTCCAGGCAGCCCAGGCCCACGGCGGCCGCATGCTGGTCGCCTGCGCAGGCCAGGATGGGCACGGCCAGGCCCAGCAGCTCGCTGCGCGTGCGGCCGAAGTCCTGCACGTCCTCGCACAGGCGGGGCAGCAGCTCGGCGGGAAACTCCAGCGCATCCAGCCAGTCGAGCAGGTAGCGGTGCTCGCCCAGCGCATAGGCATTGCCCGAGGTCACATTGGTGGGCGTGGTCACCACGGCGCGCGCCTCCGACAGGTGCCACAGCAGCCAGGAGTCGATGGTGCCGAAGGCCAGGCGCCGCTGCTGCCAGGCCTGTGCCACGGCCGCATGCTCGCGCAGCTGGTGCGCGGCCCACAGGTAGGGCGAACGCACGCCCGCGGGCCGGCCCGCGTGGCGTATCAGCACCTCATCCCAGCCGGGTGCCAGCCGGGCCAGTTCATCGCGGTGGCGCGCGTCCTGCCAGACCATGACGGGTGCCAGCGACCGGCCCGTGGCCGTGTCCCAGAGCACGGCCGAGCAGCGCTGGTTGGCGATGGCCAGGGCCACGATCTGCTGGCCGCCGGCCCGGGCGCGGGCGATGGCGCGGCGGCACACGTCCAGCGTGCGTTCCAGCAGCAGGTCGGCGTCCTGCTCGACCACGCCGGGCCGGGGGCAGTGGATCTCCAGGGGCAGATAGTCCTGGGCGGACACCTGGCCGTCGCGCCCGACCACGGCGGCGCGCGTGCCCGAGGTGCCTTCGTCTATGCACAGGATCACGGGTTCATTGGGCATGGGGGGCTCCTGTCTCAGGCGGTGGTCTGGACGGTCTTGGCGGGCACGGCGGCCCGGGCGTCGTCCTCGAACCGGGGCGCGGCGGGCTCGTCGTCCGGGTTGACCGTGGTGCGCGTGGGGTCCCAGCGGATGCAAAAGCAGACGATGCCGGCCACCAGCGGCACCACGGACAGGATGAGGAAGGTGTTCTCCAGCCCGTACTGCTGGCGGAACAGCGGGAACACCAGCAGGCCCAGCGCCGCGCCCATGGCGCCCAGCGCGCCGATCACGCCGTTGGCGCCCGCGCGCAGCTCGCTGCGGAAGGACAGTGTGGACAGGCTCTTGCCGTTGGCGCCGGGCCCGCCCGAGTGAAAGAGGATGAACAGCGAGGGCACGGCCACGGCCAGCCAGATCGGCATGCGGCCGTTGAACAGGCCCAGCACCAGCAGCATCAGGAACACCAGCGCGAAGCCGACGCCCGAGGCGCGCCGCAGCCCCAGCCGGCGGCCTATGACGGGCGACAGGAAGCCGCCGGCGATGCCGAACAGGTTGAACACCAGCGCGCCCAGCGTGGCCTCGCGGAAGTCCTTGCCGAACAGCGAGGCACTGATCAGCGGCAGGTACCAGCCCACGGCGAAGTACTGGATGGACTGGCCGATCTGCACCGTGGCCGCCAGCAGGGTGCGCGGCAGGTAGACGCCCCGGAAGATCAGCAGCACGTTGGCCAGGCCGCGCCGCGCGGGGTTGAGCACGGGCAGGCGCTCGGCCGGTGGCGCGGCCTCGAAGCGCAGGCCTGGCCCGCCATAGATGCGCGTCATGGCGCGTGCCGCATCGCCGAGCCGCTCCTTGCGCGCCAGCCAGGTCGGGCTTTCCACCAGCAGCAGGGCCTGGAGCACGAGGATGCACAGGCCGAACACGGCGGTGGCTGCCACGGAGTAGCGCCACAGCGAGTCACCGACCTGCCAGGAGTGGAACCACAGCGCCAGCACCAGGTTGCTGCACACGGCCATGTACCACATGCCCTGCCAGACATTGAGCCGGCTCTTGAAGCGCGCGGGCGTGAACTCGGCCAGCACCGCCATGGCGATGGCGAAGTCGATGCCATAGGCCGCGCCCACGAAGAAGCGGCCGAAGAGGATGGTGGCGTAGTCCGGGGCCAGGCACACCAGCAGCGCCCCCGTGACGGCCAGCAGCTTGGCCAGCACCAGCGGGCGCATGCGGCCCCAGCGGTCGGCCATCCAGCCGCCGATGGGGTTGAAGGCGATGGACACCCAGGAGGCCAGCGAGGTCATCCAGGCCACCTCGGCCGGCGTGAGCTGCTGCTCGCGCGTCATGGGGCCCAGGCCCACGCTCAGCGCGGAGTTGGAAAAGGCGTCGAGGAACAGGCCGCCGAGCGCCAGCCACCAGATGGTGCCGGCGCGGCCCGAGATGCCGGGGCGTTCGTCGATATGGGCGATGACATCCTGAACGCCGCGAATCCTGTGGATGCTGGTCTGCATGATGGCCTCCTGTGTTTCTGCAAGAGGCCGGCAAACCCTACAGGCGCGACAAGACCATCTCACAGATGGTCTTCAAATCTTGAACCTGTGCCCGGGATTCTAGGGAGCGCGCAGGGATCGCGGATCGGTGAAAGCCCGGGGCCCGTGCGCATGCCCGGCAAAAAGCCCGCCGCACCAGGGGCGCGGCGGGCTTGCCGAAGTGCTGTCCGCCCGGCCCCTTGGCAGGACCGGGCGCCCTGTCAGTGGACCACGACGGGCTGCTGGGCCAGGCCGGCGTAGCGGTCCAGGGCGTCCTCGACCTCTTCCTCGGTCGGGGCGTCCTGCTGCCAGGCGATGATCTGCTTCTGGAACATCTCGGCCCAGGAGCCATCCAGGTACACCTCCTTGCCCGAGCGCTTGTCCACGATCTCGAAGCCGTGGCGGGGCAGCTGGGGGGTGGTCTCGGCGGCGCCCTGTGCGGCGTTGGGATCAACGTCCGGACGCAGATGGAGCACCACAAAGGATTCCGAGTCGTAAAGCATTTGCATGGTGTTTCCTTTCCCGTCTTTTCAGGACGTTGCACAGCCCAGATGGCTGCGAGGCGCCGGTTTTCAAGGAGGGTGGGTTGGCGGCGCCTGGACACAGTATTCCATGGATTCGCAAGCGCTGCGGCCTGCGCGCAAGGCCGTTGTGTGGTAGGCCGTGGCAGGCGGCGCCTGACGGCGCCGGACTACCGGCGCACTGCCGGCGGGCCCGGCTCAGGGCGCGGTCTTGTCCTTGAGCTGCAGGTCGGCGAAATCGCCGTTGTCCTGCTTGAGCAGAATGCGCACCGGCAGGTATTGCATCGAGGGCGCCAGCCACAGCGAGGCCTGCTGGCCGTCGCCCTCGCCGCCGGCGCGCGAAAGCCTGTCCAGGCGCAGCGCCGCGATGCTGCCGGCGCGCAGCTGCAGCGTTTCGGTTTCGCCCACGCGGAAGGTCCAGACGTCGGTGCGCCGCGCGCTGACGGTGGTGAAGCGGATCTGCGCGCCCGCCGGGTAGCGCTCGGGCGCCGCGGCCAGCAGCGACGACAGTTGCAGGAAGACGCTGAGCCGGTCCTGGGTGCCCGGCGCGATCGCGGCGTCCGGCGATCCATCGCTGAAATGGGCGAGCCCGGCATCGAAGTCCAGCTGCGCGCTTTGCTCCTTGCGCGCCTTGTCGACGAAGCGCTGCGGCACCAGGCCCCGGTCCGTGATGCGGCCTTCGCTGCTTTGCGCGCGCGAGCCCAGCAGGAACAGGCTGACCTCCTGGCGCGCCTGGTAGCGGCCGTCGGCATGGCGCCAGACCAGATCGGCGCTGGCCGAGTAGTTGAAACCCTTGGCCTGGCCCGTGACGGCGAAGGACAGGCGCGCGGGATCGGGGAGCTGCACGGGCGCGGCCGGCGCATCGTCCGAAGGCCTGTCCGCAGGGGCCGCCACCTCCTGGCCCTGGGCCGCCGTGCCTGGCACGGCGGCCTCGTCGGCCACCGTGGGGGCGGTGGCCGCCGCTTCGGCAGGCGCCGGGCCATCGCTTGCTGACGCTGGCGCTGGCGCTGGCGCCGGCAGCGGCTCGACATGTTCGCGTATCGGCGTGTCCAGCACGGGCTCCGCAGCAGGCGCGGGGGTGGGCGCCGGTTTCGGCACGGCCGGCCTGGGGGGCTTGGATGGCTTGGGTGGCGCTGGTGGCGCGGGTGGTGCAAGTGGCGTGGAGGGCGCGGGTGGCGCGGGGGGGGCGGGTGGCGGCGCCAGGGTCCGGGTCTGCAGCGGCGCGGCGCCGGGGGGCGGCGCCGGCAGCTGGCTGCAGCGCGGCAGGCCCAGCAGCACCGCGCCGTGCACGGCGAGGACCGCTGCTGTGACGGCGGGCAGGCTGCGTCGCTTCATGGCCATGGCCTCAGGCGCTGCCCTGGCCCAGGTCGCGCGACAGTTGCTCGCAGGCCGCGCGCAGCGGTGTATCGATGGCGCCGCCGAAGGCGGGGTCGAAGGTGGCGATCGAGCCCAGCGTGGTCAGCCCCAGCACGATGTGGCCCGAGGAGTCGAAGACCGGTGCGCAAAAGGCCACGATGCCGGGCAGCAGGGTATCGACGACCCGGGCGGTGCCGCGCTCGCGCACCTCGGCCAGCATGGCGTCGATGGCCTGCGGGGTCAGCGGCAGGTCCTGGCGCTGGCTGCGGCGCGCCCGCTCGATCTCGGGCGCCATCAGCGGCGCCGTGGCCTCGCGCGGCAGCCAGGCCGCGAAGCAGCGGCCCGTGGCCGAAGCCAGCATGGGCATGACATCGCCCAGGCGCAGGTTGGCGGTGACCGAGTGGGCGCTTTCCTCCCAGTGCACGATGGTCGGCCCGTGGTTGCCCCAGACGGCGATGGCCGTGGTGTGCTGCAGCTGTTCGGTGAGCGCGGGCATGCGTTCGCGCGCCAGCCGCACGGGGTCCAGCCGCGCCAGCGAGGCCAGGCCCAGCTTCAGCGCGGCCGGCCCCAGGTCGTAGCGGGAAGTGCGCGCGTCCTGGGTCACCAGGCCGATGCGCTGGAAGCTCACCAGGTAGCGGTGGGCCTTGGCGGCGCTCATGCCGGCGTCGGACGCCAGGTCCTTGAGCATCTGCGGGCCGCGTGCGCGCGCCAGCGCCTCCAGCAATGCGAAGCCGACCTCGACGGACTGTATCCCTGCGCGTTCCTTGTCCATTGCAATAGAATTGTGTTTTGTTTAGTTAAATCAATTTAACTTATCGTAATTTGTGGCGGGGTGCGCAGGAGGTCCGGCGCCCTGTCCCAGGCCGCAGGCGCGCAGCGAAGGCACGGAAAGACACCATGAAACTTGCCACTTACAAGGACGGATCGAGGGATGGGCAACTGGTCGTGGTCTCGCGCGACCTGGGCCAGGCCCATTATGCGACCGGCATCGCGAGCCGCCTGCAACAGGTGCTGGACGACTGGAGCTACATGGCGCCCCAGTTGCAGGACCTGTCGCACCAGCTCAACAGCGGCAAGGCGCCCCATGCCTTCGCCTTCGATCCGCGCCAGTGCATGGCGCCGCTGCCGCGCGCCTACCAGTGGGCCGACGGCTCGGCCTACATCAACCATGTGGAGCTGGTGCGCCAGGCGCGCGGCGCCGAGGTGCCCGCCAACTTCTACACCGACCCGCTGATGTACCAGGGCGGCAGCGACGATTTCCTGGGGCCCTGCGACGATGTGGTGGTGCCCAGCGAGGCCATGGGCATCGACTTCGAGGCCGAGATCGCCGTGATCACGGGCGACGTGCCCATGGGCGCCACGCCCGAGCGCGCGCTGGGCGGCGTGCGCCTGGTCATGCTGGCCAACGATGTGAGCCTGCGCAACCTGATCCCGAACGAGCTGGCCAAGGGCTTCGGCTTCTTCCAGTCCAAGCCCGCCACGGCCTTCAGCCCCGTGGCAGTGACGCTGGACGAGCTGGGCGATGCCTGGAAGGGCGGGCGCCTGCACCTGACGCTGCAGTCCACCTGGAACGGCCGCAAGGTCGGCATGTGCGACGCGGGCGAGGACATGGGCTTTCACTTCGGCCAGCTCATCGCCCATATCTGCAAGACGCGCAATGTGCGCGCCGGCTCCATCGTGGGCAGCGGCACGGTGAGCAACAAGGGCGTGGAAAGCGGCAAGGGCAAGAACAGGCGCATGGAGTGGCCCAGGGGCTACAGCTGCATCGCGGAGAAGCGCTGCATCGAGACCATCCAGGACGGCGAGCCCAAGACCGGGTTCATGCGCTTTGGCGACACCATCCGCATCGAGATGAAGGGCAAGGACGGCCAGAGCATCTTCGGCGCCATCGACCAGACCATCGTCCAGGCCGGTGCGGACCAGGACAGCGGCGGCGGGGCCGCGGAATGAGGGCCGCGGAATGAGGGCCGTGGTGCGGCGGCTGGGCCGCACGCTGGCGGCGTTGGCGCTGCTGCCCCTGGGGCTGGCTTTTGCGGCGCCGCAGCCCGCCCAGGAGGACTGCCCGCCGGTCGCGCGCATGCCCACGCAGGCCGAGCTGCAGGCCCTGCTGCGCGGCGCGCGCGACCGGGGCGTGCTGTGGCGCGTCGAGCATGGGGGACGCACCAGCTGGCTCTACGGCACGGTGCATATCGCCCGCATGGGCTGGAGCATGCCCGGCCCCACGGTGGCGGCTGCGCTCAGGGCGTCCGACAGCCTGGCGCTGGAGCTGAATCTGCTGGAGCCGGCCGTGATGCAGGCCCTGCAAAAAGGCCTGCGCGCGCGGCCCGATGCGCCGCCGCTGCCCGGGGACCTGGCGGACCGCCTGGCCGTGCAGCTGCGTGCCGCCTGCGCCGCGCCCGAAATCGCCGGCCTGCGGCCCGACGCGCAGGTCATGACGCTGTTGGCGGCGGCTGCGCGCCGCGAAGGACTGGATCCCGCCTACGGCATCGACCTCTCGCTGGCGGGCGCGGCCGTGGCGCTGGGCAAGCCCGTGATCGGGCTGGAGACGCCGGAGCGCCAGCTGCGCGAGCTGGTCTCGGACGATCCGGACCGCGTCGCCAAGAGCGTGGCATCGGGCCTGGGCCAGCTGGAGCGCGGCAGCGCCAGCAGCATGCTGACCAGCATCGCCCAGGCCTGGGCCGATGGCCGGCTGAACCTGCTCGAAAGCCTGCCCGAATGGTGCAACTGCGTGGAAAGCGCCGCCGATCGGGCGGACTACGAGCGCTCCATCCAGGGCCGCAACCCCGGCATCGCCCGGGCCATGGTGCAGCAGATGCGCGCGGGCCGCAGCCTGTTCACGGCCGTCGGCACGCTGCACATGGTCGGGCCCTCCAGCCTGCCCGCCCTGCTGCGGGCCGAAGGCTTCACCGTGCGGCGCGTGGAGTTCCCGCCACCGGACGGTCCCTGAATTTCCGGCCGCCGCGCCCACCGCAGAACAAGAAGGCGCAGCGCCCCAGACTTCCCCACCAATCCACAGGAGACATCAATGGACCGCAGACAATTCCTGGCCGCCATGGCGGCCTCGTCGGCCGGCATGGCCGCGCCCTTCGCACGGGCGCAGGACTGGCCCGCCAGCACCATCCGCTGGGTCGTGCCCTACCCGCCGGGCGGCGGCACCGACGTGCTGGCCCGCACCGTGGCCGAGGCCATGCGCCAGACCCTGAACCAGACCATCGTCGTGGACAACCGCCCCGGCGCCTCCACCAACATCGGCGCCCAGATCGTGGCCACGGCCAAGCCCGACGGCTACACCATCATGTCGGCCGACAATGCCGTGCTGGCCTACAACGAGCACCTGTTCAGCAAGCTGTCCTTCCATCCCGAAAAGGACTTCACCTACATCGGCGGCATCAGCCGCTTCCCGATGGCGCTGGTGGTCAACCCGAACTTCGAGGCCCGGACGTTCAAGGAATTCCTGGCCTATGTGAAGGCGCATCCGGGCCAGGTCAACTATGCCTCGCCGGGCAATGGCTCGCCCCACCACCTGGCCATGGAGATGTTCAAGAACCGCACCGG
>JBHIXF010000034.1:0-63382 GCA_041984925.1 Comamonas sp. | reverse complement strand
CACCCATCCCATCGCCGCGCTGCAAAGCGAATATTCGCTGTGGTCGCGCAACGCCGAGCTGGGCACGCTGCAGGCCTGCAAGGAACTGGGCATCGCCTACGTGGCCTTCAGCCCGCTGGGCCGGGCCTTTCTCACGGGCAAGCTCAAGGAAGTCGAAAGCCTCGTCAAGGGCGACATCCGCGCCGCCATGCCGCGCTTCGCCCCCGAGGCCTATGCGAAGAACCTGCAGCTGCTGGCCCCCATGCAATCCATTGCCGAACGCGCCGGATGCACGCTGGCCGAGCTGGCCATCGCCTGGGTGCTGCACCAGGGCGAGCATGTGATCGCGCTGCCCGGCACGACCCGCGTGGACCACCTGCACGAAGACCTGCGCGGCGGCGCCGTGCGCCTGGACGCGGCGCTGCTGGCCGAGCTGGATGATCTCTTCAAGCCCGAGCGCATCCAGGGCGACCGCTACGCCGTGGCCTCGCAGCGCGAGGTGGATACGGAGAAATACGCGTTCGAAAGCGTCTGACCACGGCGCGGCGTATCGGCCGGCCCGGGACAAACCCGCAATCCACGCGATCAATGAACGGCGTTGATCGACGATCGAGCGCGGGCCGCCGCTCCACCCTTGAAGCGCGCGGCCTGCGTTCTGGCAGTGCTGCCCATGCACCTGCTTTCCCACTCAGCGGCCGTGCCGCTGGCCGCTGGAAAGCAGCCCATGTACAGCGACATCATTGCCACCCACAAGCTGATGGGGGGTGTCTGCAGGAGCAGGGCAGTCCATTCACGTTCAGGCATGCGCGCGGTATTCCCCGCGGTGCTTCATGAACCGGTGGTAGGACATGCGCAGGTGCAGCTGCATCACCTGGCGTGCCAGCTCCCCATCCCTGGCCCGTATGGCGATGACCAGGTCGCCATGGTGGTGCAGGCTCTGCACCAGTTCTTCGGGCGTATAGATGTAGAACGAGCGCTTGATGATCGGCATGTCGATCATCGTCGCCAGCATGGTCTTGAGGCGCGGCGAGCCCGATGCCTCGATCAGCGCGTGGTGAAAATCCCGGTTGGCGGACTGCACCTCGCCAATGCCGTCGTGGCCGGCGGCAATGCCGGCCTCCATGCGCCGGTTGCTGGCCTCCAGCGCATCGGCCAGCCCCTCGCCGCCGCGCGTGGCCGCGAGGAATGAGGCGTACGGCTCCAGCAGCATGCGCAGCTGGAAAGTCTCCTCCACATCCCAGTCGCTCCACTGCGACACGCGGATGCCCTGGCCCGCGCCATCGGTGGCCAGGCCGTCTTCCACCAGGCGGCGCAGCGCATTGCGCACCGGCGTGCGGCTCAGCCCCAGGTCGCGGGCAATGGGCTCCTCCTTGAGTTGTTCGCCCGGTCGGTAGTGGCCGCCGATGAGCCGCTGCCGCAGAACCTCGTAGGCCTTGTCTTTCACGTTTTGCACTGTGTTTGCACCAGGTGGGTAGGGATGGTGCGCCGATTCTAGGTGACGGTTCAGGGGGGCGTCGCCCCGCGCTTTGTCTGAAAAAATACAAAATAAGTACAAAATTGAGCGCTTCTACGGGAAATCTCTGTGAATCATCGGAGATCTTGCGCCATAGACTGCCTTAAATGTTTTGAATTTGTACTTTCATGAAGTTCGCAATCCTGGGTGGCGGAATGGCCGGCGCCTGCTACATGCAGGCCTTTGTGGAGCAGGGGCACAGCCTGGTGGGCCTGTGCGAGCTGCAGCCCACGGCTGCAATGGCCGAAGCCGTGCGGGCCGCCGGTGCGCAGGTGCATACCGCGCCCGGTGCCTGGCTGGCCGGGGCCGACATGGTGGTGAGCGCCGTGTTCGGCACCGTGGCGCGCAGCCTGTTCGAGGCCTGCCTGCCCCATCTGCCCGATGGCGTGGTGTATGTGGACATGACCACGGCCGACCCGCAGGAGATGCGCGAATGTGGCGAGCTGGCCCGGCGCGGCGCCCAGGGCAGGGCGGTGCACTTCGTGGACGTGGCCATCACCGGCGCGGTCAACCTGGGCGGCAGCAAGACGCCGCTGCTCGTGGCCGGTGGCAAGGCCGGTCTTGTACAGCAATGGTTCCTGCCCTTTGGCGGCCCGGTCCGCGTGGTGGGCGGGCAGCCGGGCGATGCCGCCGCGCTCAAGCTCCTGCGCAGCATCTACACCAAGGGGACCGAGGCACTGGCCGTGGAGTGCCTGGTGACGGCCCAGCGTATGGGCCTGCGCGATCAGTTGCATGCCGTGCTGCAGGACATCGACGAGACGCCGCTGCGCACGCTGATGGAATCCATGGTGCGCACGCACATCCCGCACTCCGCACGCCGCCGCAACGAGGTGGCCGAGGCCCGGCAGCAGATGGCGCGCAACGGCCTGGCGCCCCTGGCATCGCCCGCCGTCGAAGCGCTGTTCGCCGCCACGGCCCGGGCGCATGCGGCCCAGCCGTTCACCGGCACCTCCGCGGACGAGGCCATCGACTGGCTGGGCCGCCACGTGCTCGCCAGCCGCCCCTGACCCACGCGCCCCCGCGCCCACCGACACCACAAAAGGAGACATTCGCAATGATGACCCTGACCCGACGCCACCTGGTCCTCGGCGGCCTGCTTGCACTGAATGCCGCCGCGGCCGCCATGGCCCCGGCCCATGCCCAGGGCACCTATCCGCAGCGGCCGATCCGGTTCATCGTGCCCTTTCCGGCGGGCGGCGGCACCGACAACCTCACGCGGCTGGTCGGCACCAAGCTCACCGAGGCCCATGGGTGGACCATCGTGGTGGAGAACAAGCCCGGTGCCGGCGGCAACCTGGCGCTGGACCAGGTGGCCAAGGCCCCGGCCGACGGCCTGACCCTGGTGATGGCGCAGACCGACAACGTCGTGCTCAACCCGCTGCTGTACTCCAAGCTCCCCTACCACCCCGACAAGGACCTGCGCGCCGTGGCCCTGGTCGCGGCCGGCCCGGCCGTGCTCGTGGTGAATGCCGATTCGCCGTACAAGTCCCTGGACGACATCGTCCAGGCGGCGAAGAAAGAGCCCGGACGTCTGAGCTTTGCCACGCCGGGGACCGGCACCATTTCGCACCTCGTCAGCGAGGCCTGGCAGAAAAGCTCGAATGTGAAGTTCACCCATGTGCCGTTTCGCGGCATGGCGCAGGCCATGCCCGACCTGCTGGGCGGGCGCATCGACATGTACATGGGCTCCATCCCCACGCTGCTGTCGCACATCCAGTCGGGCAAGGTGCGCGCCATCGGCGTCACCACGGCGAGCCGCTCCAAGCTGCTGCCCGATGTGCCGACCTATGCCGAATCCGGCATCAAGGGCGTGGAGCTGGCCAGCGTGTGGGGCGTGATGGCCCCGGCCGGCACCCCCGACGCCATCGTCAGGCAGCTCAACGAAGCCATCAACAAGGTGGTGAACGCGCCCGACACGGCCAGGAAGATCGCCGACTCCGGCGCCGAACTCATCACCGGCACCCCGCAAGACATGGCCAGGCTCTACGCCAGCGACCGCGCACGCCTGGCACCCATCGTCAAGAGCTCGGGCACCACGCTGGATTGAGCGGCACAGCTTTCACCCCATCCACTCTGAGCACCACACCATGATCGGTCTTCAAATCCTGAAGCGGCAACGCGCCGTCAGCCTGGAGATTGCCAGGCGCTATCTCGACGTGCCTGTGGCCAACGTCAGCGACTGCATGGCCCGCATGACGGCTGGCGGCGCGCGCTTGCGCCCCATGCACGGCGGCGGGCGCATGGCCGGCCCCGCGTTGACCATCAAGACACGCCCGGGCGACAACCTCATGCTCCACAAGGCACTTCAACTGGCCAGCCCAGGCGACGTGATCGTGGTGGATGCGGGCGGCGACCTCACCAACGCACTCATCGGAGAAATCATGGTGGGAGACGCCATGCGCCGCCAACTGGGCGGCATCGTGATCCATGGCGCGATCCGGGACGCCGCATGGATTCGTGCAGGCAGCTTCCCCGTATTCGCAGCCGGCATCACGCACCGCGGACCCTACAAGGACGGCCCTGGCGAAATCAATGTGCCCATCGCCATCGATGGCATGGTGATCGAGCCCGGCGACCTCATGATCGGCGACGACGACGGCTTGCTGTGCGTGCCGTATGCGCAGGCGCAGGCCTTGCTGGATGCAGCACACGAAAAGCAGGCCGTCGAGGCCAGGATGGTGGCCGACATCGCCGCCGGTACCTACAGCGCGCCATGGATCGACGAGACGCTCAAGCGCCTGGGTTGTCCGATCCAGCCGTAGCGCCGGCGCGAATGTGCCGCACCGGTACCACGCGGCGCTGCAGTGCCGCGACCAGCCCGGCTTCGCGTTGGCGCGCGGCCTCGATGCTGCGGGCGCGGATGTGGCCATATCCACGGATCTGTTCGGGCAGGCTGGCCAGCGCCACGGCGGCTTCATGGCGGGATGCATCGTGGCCGGCCTGCAGCGCATGCAGGGCCTTGTCGATGTTCGCCTCGTAGGCGCCGATCAGGGCGCGCTCGGCGCGGCGCTCCTGCGTGTAGCCAAAGATGTCCAGCGCCGTGCCGCGCAGGCCGCGCAGCCGGGCCAGTACCTTGAAGACAGGAATGATCCAGGCCCCGAACTGCAGCTTGCGCGGTTCTCCGGTGGCGGGGTCGCGCCGGGACAGCAGTGGCGGCGCGAGATGGAAGACCAGGGTGTAGTCCCCCTCGAACTGCTGGCCGATGCCTTGCAGGAAGCCGCTGTGCACCTGCAGGCGCGCCACTTCGTATTCGTCCTTGATGGCCAGCAGCTTGAAGTAGTACTTCGCCACGGCACGGGTGAGCTCCGTGTGCCCCGGGAAGCCGCCTTGTTCGACCGAGCGCACCCGCTCCACCAGCGCCGTGTAGCGTCGGGCATAGGCCGCGTCCTGGTACGCGGTGAGGTACTCGCGGCGCAGCGCGATGGCTTCATCCAGGTCCTGGACCGGTGCGGGAGACAGGCCTGGCGAGGGTTTCGCCTGACGGATGGTGGCGATCTGCTCGTCCAGCGCCTGGGGCTGCGCCGCCGCCCTGCGGCCCCACAGAAAGGCATCGCGGTTCATCTGCCGCGCCGCTGCGTTCAGTTCGATGGCCTGGTCGATGGCTTCGGCGGATACCGGAATGAGGCCGCGCTGCCATGCGAACCCCAGCATGAACATGTTGGACGCGATGCTGTCGCCCAGCAGCGCGGTGGCGAGGCGGCCTGCATCGATGAATTCGGCCTGCCCGGCGCCCACGGCATCGGCGATGTTGCGTGCCAGGGCGGGGCCGGGGTAGTGCAGGTCGGCATCGCGTGCGAAATGGCCCGGCATGGTCTGCGCGGTGTTGACCAGCATGCGCGTCTGGCCGTTGCGGGTGAGGGCCAGTGTCCTGGAGTGGCCGGCCACGAGCATGTCGCAGCCGAGCACGAGGTCAGCGCCGCCAGCGGCGATGCGGATGGCCTTGATGGCTTCGGGGGTGCGGCCCAACCGCAGGTGGCTCCAGACGGAGCCGCCCTTTTGCGCGAGGCCGGCCATGTCCAGAATGCCGCAGCCCAGCCCCTGCAGGTGGGCGGCCATGCCGAGGATGGCGCCGATGGTGACCACGCCGGTGCCGCCCATGCCTGCCAGCAGGATGCTGTAGACGCCGCCATCCAGCGCCGGCAGCACGGGCTCGGGCAGCGCCGGGAACGCCGCGGTGCGGTCGATGCGCTGCGGCTTGCGCAGCTGCCCGCCCACAACGGTGACGAAGCTGGGGCAGAAGCCCTTCGCACACAGGTAGTCCTTGTTGCACGCAGACTGGTCGATCTGGCGCTTGCGGCCCAGCTCGGTCTCCAGCGGCTGCACGGCAACGCAGTTGGACTGGGTGCCGCAGTCTCCGCAGCCTTCGCACACCAGGTCGTTGATGATCAGGCGTTTTGCCGGGTCGGGGTAGGTGCCGCGCTTGCGCCTGCGGCGCTTTTCCGCGGCGCAGGTCTGGTCGTAGATCAGCACGCTCGTGCCTTCGATCTCGCGCAGCTCCTTTTGTACTGCGTCGATGCCGTCGCGGTGGTGCACGGTAACGCCTGCGGGCCACGCGATGTCCGCCGCATATTTGCCGGGCTCGTCGGTGACCACGGCGATGCGCCGTACCCCTTCCGCGCGGACCTGGTGGGCGATGGCGGGAACGTCCAGGGCACCGTCGTGGCGCTGCCCGCCGGTCATGGCCACCGCGTCGTTGAACAGGATCTTGTAGGTCATGTTGGTGCGCGCCGCGACAGCCGCCCGGATCGCCAGCAGCCCGGAATGGAAGTAGGTCCCGTCGCCGAGGTTCTGGAACATGTGCCTGCGCTTGGAAAACGGCGCTTCCCCCACCCAGGACAGGCCTTCGGCCCCCATCTGCGTGTAGCCCGTGGTGGCGCGGTCCATGGTTTGCGCCATCCAGCTGCAGCCTATGCCTGCGTAGGCTTTGCTGCCCTCGGGCAGCACGGTGGACGAGCTGTGGGGGCAGCCGCTGCAAAAGTAGAAGCTGTGCGACAGGAGGTCGGTGCCGCCCCTGGGCGTGCGGCAGCTTCGGATGGCTTGGAGCCGCTGGCGCAACGGGTGAAGCGGGCCGTCGTTGAGCTCCAGCAGGCGCTCGCCGATGGCGATGGCAATCTGGTGGGGGTCCAGCGCCATCTCGGACTGCAGCAGGGTGTCGCCGTGTTCGTCGCACTTGCCGGCGATGGCCGGGGCGCCCGGGGTGCCGTACAGGTGCTCCTTGAGCTGGAACTCCAGCAGGCTGCGCTTTTCCTCGACGACCAGCACCTTGCGCAAGCCCGCAGCGAAGGCCTTGGCACCCTCGGGCTCCAGGGGCCAGGTCATGCCCACCTTGTACAGGCGCAGGCCCAGCCGAGCGGCTGTCTCGTCGCTCAGGCCAAGCTCCTCCAGGGCCTGCAGCACGTCCAGGTAGCTTTTCCCGTGGGTCATGATGCCCAGCTTCGGCTCGGCCGCATCGATCACCACGCGGTCGATGGCATTGGCGCGCGCAAAGGCTTTCACCGCCAGCAGCTTGTGGCGGTGCAGGCGGGCCTCCTGCGCGTGCGGGGTGTCGGGCTGGCGCAGGTGCAGACCGTCGGGCGGCATCGGCACGCCCTCGGGCAGCCGGATCTGCACCCGGTCGACGTCGACCTCGATGGACGCCGTCGCCTCCACGGTGTCCTTCACGCACTTCATGCCGACCCAGCAGCCGCTGTAGCGCGACAGCGCCCAGCCCAGCACGCCATAGTCGAGGATCTCCTGCACACCCGATGGGCTCAGCACGGGGATCATGGCGTCCACCATGGCGAACTCGCTTTGGTGGCAGGTCGTGGAGGATTCACAGGTATGGTCGTCGCCCAGGAGCACGAGCACGCCACCGTGCCTGGATGCGCCCGCCAGGTTGCCGTGGCGAAACGCATCGCCTGTGCGGTCCACGCCAGGCCCCTTGCCATACCACAGGGCGAACACGCCGTCGTACTTTCCCTCGCCGGCTGCCTCGGCCTGCTGCGAACCCCATACCGCCGTGGCGGCCAGATCCTCGTTCACGCCAGGGACGAAGACGACGTTGTGCCGCGCCAGATGCTCGCGGGCCTTGGCCAACTGTTCATCCAGCTGCCCCAGCGGCGAGCCCCGGTAGCCCGAGACATAGCCCGCCGTGTTCAGCCCGGCCTGCTGGTCGCGCCGGTGCTGCGCCATCGGCAAGCGCACCAGCGCCTGGGTACCGGTGATGAAGAGCCTTGCCCTTGCCAGCGTGTATTTGTCGTCCAGGTGGACGGCCCTGAGGCCGTTGCCGTCCTGCGCCGCGGCGGGGCTGCCGGCGGGCACTGAATCCGTGGGGTGATCTGCCATGTTTTCTCCGGTGGCAATAAGGTTGCGGCAAGTTTTGCATCAAAGTGTCGACACTTGTGCATATACATTGTGATGTTGTCATGGAAACAGATCGAGAAAGCTAGGGTATTCACCGTTTCACGGATTCATAGGCAGGAACTATAAAACTGAAAATATAAGTGTCGACAGTTGTTTTCCGCCTGACAGTCCTCTTTTCATGAAGGAGTGAAAGCCATGGACATCCAGCGTATCCAGCCCAATGCCCGCATGAGCGCCGCCGTGGTCTGCAATGGCTTCGTGTTCGTCTCGGGCCAGGTGGCCGACGACACCCGTGCCGACGTTGCAGGCCAGACCCGGCAGATCCTGGCCAAGATCGACGGCCTGCTGGCCGAGGCCGGCGTCGGCAAGGAGCGGCTTGTCAGCGCCAGCATCTGGATCGCCGAGGCATCGAGCTTCAACGAGATGAACAGCGTGTGGGATGCATGGGTGCCCGCGGGTCACGCGCCGGCCCGTGCCTGCGTGGAATCGAAGCTCGCCTTTCCCCAGTACACGGTCGAGATCGGCGTGATCGCCGCGCTGTGAGGGTGGCGGGCATGAAGACCATCATCCTCGGAGGGGGCATCGTCGGCGTGACGACTGCCTACTACCTCGCCAGGGAGGGGCACGCGGTGGTGGTGCTGGACCGCCAGCCCGAGGTGGCCCGGGAAACCAGCTTCGCCAACGCGGGGCTGGTGGCTCCGGGCCATGCCTATACCTGGGCCTCGCCCCGCGCGCCCGGGATCTTGCTCAAGTCGCTCTTTCTCAAGGGCCAGGCCCTGCGGCTCAAGCCGCGCCTGGACCCGCGCATGTGGGCCTGGGGCCTGCAGTTCCTGGGCCAGTGCACGGCCGAGCGGTCCCGGCAGAACACGGCGCGCAAGCTGCGCCTGTGCCGCTACTCGCAGGATTTGCTGCAGCAGCTGACCCGGGACGAGGGCATGGAGTACGACCTCACCCCCGGCGGCGCGCTGTACCTCTACCGCGACCCGGCCGCTTTCGAGCGCGGCGTTGCCGCGACGGCCGTGCTGTCCGATGGCGGGCTGTCGCTGCTGACGCTCACGCCCGAGGAGGTGGTGCAACGCGAGCCTGCCCTGGCTGCGGCGCGCTCCCGCCTGGCGGGCGCCATCTTCTGCCCTTCGGACGAAAGCGGCGATGCACACCTGTTCTCGCGCCAGCTCGCCAGGCGCTGCGAGGCACTGGGCGTGCAGTTCTTGATGGACCGCACCATCACCGGCTGGGAGCAGGAGGGCGGGCGCATCACCGCCGTGCGGACCGACAAAGGCGCTGTGGCGGGCGAGCAGTTCGTGCTGGCCCTGGGCAGCTACTCGCCGCTGCTGGCGGCCAGGCTGGGCTTGCGCCTGCCGGTGTATCCCGTCAAGGGCTACTCCGTGACGCTGCCCATCCGCAGCGGGGACGAGGCGCCCACGCTCGGCGGTGTCGACGAACACCATCTGGTGGCCTGGGCCCGGTTCGGCCAGCGCCTGCGCTTCACCGCAACGGCCGAATTCGCCGGCTACGACACGCGCCACCGCCCCAGGGACTTCGAGGACATGCTGGGCGTGGCGCGCCAGCTGTTTCCGCGTGGCGCCGACTACGACACCCCTTCCTACTGGTCCTGCCTGCGCCCGATGACGCCCGCCGGCGCTCCCCTCCTGGGCGCGACGCGCCACCGCAACCTTTTCCTCAACACCGGGCATGGCCACATGGGCTGGACCATGGCCTGCGGCACCGCCCGCATCGTGGCCGACCTGCTGTGCGGCCGCACACCCGAACACAGCCTGGAAGGCCTGACCCTATGAACTCCGTATCCGACCCCGTTCGCCCCTACCGCAAGCATTCGTTCGCCCTGGGCAGCGGCCCCGCCTCCCGCGCCGCCATCGGCCTGGTCGTGCTGGCGAGCGACCACACCATCGAGCACGAGTGGCACCGCATCCTGCAGCTCGAAGGCGTGGCGCTGTACGAGGCCAGGCTGTACAACTCGCCGGACATCCGGCCCGAGACCCTGGCGGCCATGGAAAGCGACATCGCGCCCGCCGTGTCATTGCTGCTGCCCGGCCAGCGCATGGATGTGGTGGCTTTCGGCTGCACGTCGGGCGCGATGGTGATAGGCGAGGAACGGGTGTTCGAGCGCATCCGCGAAAGCCGGCCCGGCGTGCTGTGCACCAGCCCCATCACCGCCGCCAGGGCGGCGCTGCAGGCCCTGGGTGTTCGTCGCGTCGCGCTGCTGACGCCGTATGTGAAGCAGGTCAGAGACTGGATGGCCGGCTATATCGCCGAGCGCGGCTTCGAGGTGTCGGCCAGCGCCTCCTATGAGCATGCCGACGACAACGAGGTGGCGCGCATCGATGCCGCCTCGATCCGCGCCTCCGTGCTGGAGCTGGGGCAGCGGCCCGATGTGGAGGCGGTCTTCGTCTCCTGCACCAGCATGCGCCTGGCGGCCCAGATCGCCAGCCTGGAGCAGGCCCTGGGCAAGCCCGTGATCTCCAGCAACCACGCCATGGCCTGGCATGCGCTGCGCCTGGCGGGCATCCGGGATGCGCTGCCGCAATGGGGGCGCCTCTACAGCCTTTGATCTCGCCGCGCGGCCACGCGCTGCGCCTGTTCATCGCCCGCCATCGGGTTCCACAGGAGTTCATCATGCGTATCCCTTCCCTCACGCGACGCCACCTGGCTGCCCTGGCTGCCGCATCCCTGCTGACCCTGGCGGGCAGCCGCGCCTGGGCGCAGGACAGCATACAGCTCGGTGCCGTGATACCGCTCACGGGCCCCTCCGCCACCGTGGGCGAGGACATACGCCGGGGCATCATGCTTGGCGTGGAAGAAGTCAATGCCAGGGGCGGGGTGCTGGGCAGGAAGCTGCAGGTCATCATCGAGGACTCGGGCAACAATCCGGCCACGGCCCTCACGGCGGCGCGCAAACTGGCCACCGTGGACAAGGTGCCCGCCGTCATGGGCGAATACTCCTCCAGCATCACGCTGCCCATGGCGCAGTACCTGGTCAAGGAAGGCGTGACGCACCTGAACATCGGCAGCAGCAGCGCCAAGATCCGCGGGCTCGGCGGCTCCGCGTTCAACATCATCGGACTGGAGGATGCCGGCAACCGCTACGCTGCCAGGGACGCCTACGACATGGGGTGGCGCAGGATGGCCACGGTCAGTCCCAACAATGCCTACGGCCAGGGCGTGGCCGAAGGCTTCAAGAGCGAGTTCGAGAAGCTGGGCGGCAAGGTGGTCGCCCAGGTGCTGTACACGGGCGGCCAATCCACTTTCCGCCGCGAACTGCAGCAGCTCAGCCGCAGCCAGCCCGACGCCTACCTGTACACCGCCTACGGCCAGGAGTCGGCCGTCATCAACCGGGAGGCCCGGGAGCTGGGCCTGCGCAGCGTGCCCTGGTACGCCTACATCATGAGCATGAGTGTCTCGGACACGCCGCCCGACATCGCCGAGGGCCAGGTCGGCATGGAGCTGGGCTCCGCCCGTGGCGAGGCCGGCCGGGCCTATCGGGCCGCCTACCGGGCCCGGTACAAGGAGGACTTCAAGTCCGCCTTCAGCGGCTACGGCCATGACGCCGTGCTGCTGCTGGCAGCGGCCATCGACAAGGCCGGCGCCAGTACTTCCGCAGACATCCAGAAAGGGCTGAAGCAGCTGGGCGCGGGCGGCTTTGCCGGCGCCACCGGCCCCATCGCCTTCGATGCCCAGAACCAGCGCATCGACCCACCCTACGACAAGCTCCGGTTCGTGGGCGGCAGGCTCGCGCCGCGCTGAACCGGCCGCCGGGCCGGCCCCCGTGCGGCGGCCCGCATTGCAGCAACCCCTCAAGACAGGCTCCGCGATGCTTCAATTTATCGTCGACACGGTCCTGCGTGCCTCGGACCTGGCGCTGATCGCGCTCGGCCTGAGCATGCTTTATGGCCTGGTGAAATTCCCCAACGTGGCGCATGTGCAGTACGCCATGTTCGGTGCCTACGTCACCTACGCCGTCCATGCCTGGGGCCTGCCGCTGGCAGCGGCGCTGCTGGCGGGCTGCGTGGCGGCAGGCCTGCTCACGCTGGCACTGCAGCTGCTGGTGTTTCAGCGCCTGCTGCGTGGCGGGCCGGCCATCGCCATGATCGGCTCGCTGGCCGTGGCCATGCTGGTCATCGCCGCCATGCAGGGCCTGGCGGGGTCGTTCCCGCGCATGTTCCATCTGCCGCGCGCGCAGCCGCTGGTGCTGGGCGATGCGCGCATCACCTGGACCCAGCTGTGCTTCATGGGCACCACGCTGGTGCTGCTGGCGCTGTTCATGCTCGTGCTGTTCCACACACGGCTGGGCCGCGCCATGCGTGCACTGTCAGGCAACCCCATGCTCGCCCATGCCTCGGGCCTGAACGCCGCGCGCATCACCTATGGCGTCAGCTTTGCCAGCGGCGCCATCGCCGGACTGGGGGGCAGCATGCTGGCCCTGTCCACCGGCGCCCATATCAACCTGGGCAACGATCTGCTGCTGCCCGTGTTCGCCGCGGCCATCCTCGGCGGGCTGGGCAACCCCGTCGGCGCGGTGTTCGGCGCATTGCTGATCGCGCTGACGGAAACCGCCGTCACCAACATCAACTTCGGACCCCTGTTCGGGCAGGCGCTCGCGTTCGTGCCCGTGGCCTATATCACCGCTGCCTCGTTCCTGATCCTGCTGCTGGCGCTGCTCTTCAAGCCCCATGGCCTGTTCGACCGGGAGGTCCGCCGTGTTTGACTTCGCGCTCTCCACCGCCACCATCGCCAGCATCTACGCGCTGATGGCCCTGGGCCTGAATCTGCAGGCGGGTTATGCGGGCCTGCTGAACTTCGGCCACATCGCCTTTGCGGGCCTGGGGGCCTATGCGGCGGGCATCGGTTTCGGCCTGGGCTGGCCGCCGCTGCCCAGCCTGGCGCTGGGCGTGGGCCTGGCGATGCTGCTGGGCGCCTGCATGGCGGGCCTGGGGCGCAGGCTGGCGGCCGACTACTGGGGCATCGCCACGCTGGCCATCGCCGAGATTCTTCGCACCATCGCCACCAACGAAGGCTGGCTGACCGGCGGCGCCAACGGCATCAGCGCCATCCCGGCGCTGTTCGACGGCCTGGTCCGCCCCTGGAATGGAGTGGCCTTTCTGGCGCTGGCGCTGGCCGTGCTGGCCGTCGCCGCATGGCTGTGCATGCGGCTGGGTGATGGCCGTTTCGGCCGGGCGCTGCGCCTGATGCGCGAGGAGCCCCAGCTCGCCACCTGCCTGGGCTACGACCTGCGCACGCTCAGGGCACGCGCCATCATGGCCGGCGCAGCCGTCACCGCGCTGGGCGGCTTCCTGTACGCGCACTACATCAGCTTCGCAGGTCCCGAGTTCATGTTCGCCTCCGAGACTTTTCTGCTGTGGACCATGCTCATGATCGGCGGCCTGGGCAACACGCTGGGCGTGCTGGCGGGCGTGGCCGCCGTGCAGGCCGCCCATGTGGCCGTGCCCTTCGTCAAGGACTGGATCGGCTTCGGCTCGGACATGGCCGGCGCGCTGCGCCTGGGCCTGATCGGTGCCATCTTGCTGGCCTGCCTGCTGTGGCGCAGCGAGGGCCTGGTTCCTGAAAAACTGCGGAAAATGCCATGACTCCCTTGCTGCGCGTCACCGACATCGCCAAGGCCTTTGGCGGCAACCAGGTCCTGCAAGGCGTGGACCTGTCCATCGCGGCGGGCGAGATCATCGGCCTGCTGGGGCCCAATGGCTCGGGCAAGAGCACCTTGCTCAACACCGTCACCGGCTTCGAGGCCATCGACCGTGGCCGCATCGAATTCGAGGGGCGGCGCATCGACGGCATCCCCGCGCACCGCATTGTGGCCGCAGGACTGGGCCGCACTTTCCAGCTGCCCTCCATGCCCCGCAAGATGTCGGTCATGGAGGTGGCCATGGCGGCCGCCACGGGGCACCACGGCGTGTGCAGCACGCTGCTGGGCCTGCGCGGCGCCCGCCAGGCCGAAGCCGCCGCGCATGCCCGTGCCACCGCGCTGCTGGATCAACTGCTGCTCACCCGCGTGCGCGACCTGCCGGCGGCCGCGCTGTCGGGCGGGCAAAAGAAGCTCTTGGGCATCGTCTGTGCGCTGATGGGCGATCCGCGTCTCTTGATGCTCGACGAACCCACGGCAGGCGTGCACCCCCAGCTGCGCCGTGACATCGTGGCCGCGCTGCAGCGCCTGAACGCACAAGGGATGACGCTGGTGATCGTGGAGCACGACATGCATTTCATCCGCGAGGTGTGCACGCGTTGCATCGTGCTGGACAGGGGACGCATCGTGGCCAGTTGCCGGCCCGGCGAGCTGGCATCCAACGAACAGGTGGTGCAGGCCTATCTGGGCCGCGCCGATGCCAATGCCGTGGCGCGGGAGGCTGCCTGATGATCAGGATCGAACAGGTCGTCGCGGGCTATGCGCCCGAGGTGGACATTCTCAAGGGCATCTCGCTGCATGTGGACAGCGCGGAAATCGTGACCTTGCTCGGCCCCAACGGCTGCGGCAAGTCCACGCTGCTCAAGGCCATCGCCGGCATCGTGCTGCCACGCAGCGGCACCGTCACGCTGCAAGGCGAAGACCGCTCGCGGATGCCCATGCACTGCAAGATCCGCCATTGCAATCTGGGCTTCGTGCCGCAGACGGAGAACGTGTTCGCCAACCTCAGCGTGCGCGAGAACCTGCAGGTCGGCGGGCACTTTCTGCCGCAGCAGGACTGCCGGCGGCGCATCGGGCAGCTGTGCGCTCTGTACCCCGTGCTGGGCCGCAAGATCGATGCCGCCGCCGCATCGCTGTCGGGCGGCGAGCGGCAGATCCTGGCACTGGCGCGTGCGCTCATGCCCAGCCCCGGCCTGCTGCTGCTCGACGAGCCCTCGGCCGGCCTGTCGCCCCTGATGCTGCAGGAGGTGTTCGCCGCCATCGTGCAGGTGCGCGACAAGGAGCGTGTGTCCATCCTCATGGTCGAGCAAAACGCCATGCAGGCCCTGCGCATGTCCGACCGTGCCTATATTCTCTCGATGGGCACGGTGGCTCTCACCGGCACCACGCAGGCGCTGATGCACGACCCGCAGGTGCGCGAGCTGTACCTGGGCGGGCGCGCCGCGTGAATCCGGGCGGCGCCGCCAGCGCGGTGCCTGCGAAGTGGCCGCAGCTCGGGCCAAGGCCCGCCCGCAGCGGGTAACATCCTGGTCATCACAACCTGTCTACACTTGTTGAGACACTGCATGGCCACCACCTCCCGCCGCCGTTCGGCGCCCAAGCACGTACCACAGCCCCGCGATGAAAGTTCGGTCGAGCGCCTGTATCTCGACCTGCGCGACCGCGCCATGCGCTATGAATTCCGCCCGGGCGCCCGCATCAACGAGCAGGCGCTGGGGCGTGAACTGGACGTCAGCCGCGCGCCCTTGCGCGAAGCCCTCAACCGGCTGGTGGCCGAAGGCCTGCTCGACTTCGTGATGAACAAGGGCTTTTTCCGCAAGCAGATCAGCGTGGACGAGGTCTACGACCTGTACCAGGTGCGCATCGCGCTGGAGCGGCGTGCCGTGCTGCTGGCCATACAGCGTGCGTCCGACGAGGAGATAGAGGCGGTGCAGGACTATTGGCGCGGCATCATGGCCAATGCCGACCGGATGAATTCCGGCGATTTTCTGCTGGCCGACGAAGAGTTCCACCGCCGGCTGATCGCCCTGGCCAGGAACAGGGAACTCAGCGCCTTCATGGAAATGGTCACGCGGCGTATCCACATCGCGCGCCATATCGACATAGAGCAATCTGCCTGGAACGCCAAGGCCTTCGATGCCCACGACGAAATCCTGGCATTCATCCATGCCCGGCGCGCGGATGAGGCGCTGGCCTGCATCACCGAGCACATCGACATGAGCCTCAAGCGCGCCGTCGAGATCACCAAGGAAATGGTGGCCAAGTTCTTCCTCGTGGGCGCCTCGTCGCTGCAGGGCCAGGCGGATGGGCCGGACCCGGCCCATCAGACCCATCGGTACGTGCGCGAAGCCCGCAAGTAGCCAAGGGCAGGCCAATCCCCCGGGCTTGGGCCTGCCCTCGGATGCGGGGACAGGCCTTGGCAAGCAAGAAAAGGCGCAGCAGCCTGGGCGCGCCACGCGCCCGTTGCCTCAGGCCTGGGCCAGCGCCTTCAGATGGCTTTCGAAGCCGCCCGCGCCGCTGGCTGCGTTCACATGGTCGAAGTAGCCGTACCAGCCGCTGGCCTTGATGCCCGCCAGCAGGGCATCGCGGGCGGCGGTATCGGGAAAGCGCCAGATGCCCAGGAAGCGGTGGGGGCTGGCCTGGTCCAGGCGGCCGTCGGTCTCGGCCAGGGCCAGCACCTCCACGCCCAGGGCCGCCAGGCTGCCCATGGCGCTGGCCACCCCCTCCAGAAACTGCTGGCGCTGCGCGACCGGCAGGGCCAGCCAGGCGGGGTTGGGGGAATAGAGCTCGACCAGATAGTGGGGCATGGTGCTTCCTCGGGTTCAGGCGCCGTGCGCCAAGTTTGATGTCAACGTATTGTATGTCGGCTTATTATATGTTGCCGCCATGGCCTGTGGCCTGCGCCATCCGTGGCTGCGCCCTGGCGCTGCCGTCCATCAGTGCTTTGCGCATATCCATATGCGGCAGGCTTGTTTGCGACAGGCGGGTTGGCCTTTAGGCTGGCGCGCTTTGACCACGCCATGTCCAGCCCCGCCACAAGCTTCCATTCCGATTCCCGCCACGGCGCATTTGCCCTCTCAGCCCGATCCGCCACGGCACTGCACCGCGCCACACCGGCCACGCTGGCGGCCGTGCTGGGGCAATTGCCTGCGGCCCAGGCCCGCTGGGCCCGCGCCGCAGGCTTTGATGCGCAGCCGGGCCGCATCCTGCTGTTGCCTGATCTGGGCAGCCAGGGGCCGGGCGAGGGCGGGGCCCTTGCCGGCGTGCTGGCGGGCGTGGACCCGGACCAGCCGCTGTGGCAGCTGGCGGGCCTGCCCGCCGCGCTGCCGTCCGGCATCTATGCGCTTGCCGATAGGGATGGAGATGGCGGGCTGGCTCAGAGGTCGCACCTGCTGCTGGGCTGGGCACTGGGCGCGCTGCCATCGACCAGCCAGGCCGGGCAACCGGGCGCGGCAACCCGCCCGTGCCCCCCGCAGTTGCTGGCCAGCGCCGACGAGCAGGCCGCCATCGCTCCCCTGGCCCAGGCCATCGGCGAGGTGCGCCGCCTTGTCAACCTGCCAGCCAACCAACTGGGGCCGCAGGAGTTGGCGCTGGCCGTCGAACGGCTGGCCGGCCGCCATGGCGCGCGCTACCGGCAATGGGTGGGCGATGCGTTGCCCGCCGAGGGGTTTGCGCTGGTGCATGCCGTGGGCCGCGCGGCGGCGCAGGCGCCCCGGATGGCCGAGCTGACCTGGGGCGACGCCGCGCTGCCCCATGTGGTGCTCATCGGCAAGGGCGTGTGCTTCGACAGTGGCGGGCTGGACCTCAAGCCGGCGGCCGGCATGCGCTGGATGAAGAAGGACATGGGCGGTGCCGCCCATGCCATCGCGCTGGCGGATCTGGTGATGCAGGCGGGCCTGCCGGTGCATCTGAAGCTGCTGGTGCCGGCGGTCGAGAACGCGGTGGGCGCGGGCGCCCTGCGGCCCGGCGACATCATCGAGGCGGGCGACGGCCGGCGCGTGGAGGTCGAGAACACCGATGCCGAGGGCCGGCTCCTCCTGGCCGATGCGCTGCACCACGCCATCCGCAGCGCGCCCACGCCGCCCGCGCTGCTGATCGACCTGGCCACGCTCACGGGCGCCGCGCGCACGGCCCTGGGGCCGGACCTGCCCGCGCTGTTCAGCAACCATGACGGCTGGGCCGAGGCGCTGCTGGCACAGGCCCGTGACCAGGCCGATCCCCTGTGGCGACTGCCCCTGTGGGCCCCGTACCGCCGCATGCTCAGGTCCGACCAGGCCGATCTGCTCAACGCGGCCAGCGCGCCGCTGGGCGGTGCCATCACGGCCGCGCTGTTCCTGGAAAGCTTCGTGCCGCCCGAGGTGCCCTGGCTGCATCTGGACCTGTTCGCCTGGAACCTGGAGGAGCGCCCCGGGCGGCCCAAGGGGGGCGAGGCGCAGGGCCTGCGCGCGTTGTTCGCGCTGCTGGTGCAGCGCTTCGCATCTGCCCGCAGCGCATTTGCATAGGCGCAATCCGGCTTTGCGGCGGGCCGGCGCCTCCACACAATCGCCCGTCTGGTGCAGCCGGCGCGGCATCCGCCGCGGCCTTTTCCGCTTCTTGTTCCGGCTGCCGGGACACTCCATGAACCAACGATCCATCCTGCCTCGCACTTCCTCACTTCGCACCCTGGCGCTGGTGCCGGCCCTGGCCGCAGCCCTGCTGTGCGCCCCGGCCGCCCAGGCCGAGACCCTGCGCTGGGCGCGTTCCACCGATGCCTCCACGCTGGACCCGCATTCGCTGAACAACGGCCCCAACCACAACCTGCTGCACCAGGTCTACGAGCCGCTGATCATCCGCACGGCCGACGGCAGGCTGCAGCCCACGCTGGCCACCTCATGGGCCTTGACGGCCGATCCCTCGGTCTGGGAGTTCAAGCTGCGCAAGGGCGTGAAGTTCCACGACGGCACGCTGTTCACGGCCGACGACGTGCTGTTCTCGCTCAAGCGTGCGCGCTCGCAGACTTCGGACATGCGCTCGTTGCTGACTTCCATCAGCGATGTGGTGAAGATCGACCCCTTCACCATCCACATCAGGACCAACGGCCCCAATCCGCTGCTGCCGGCCAGCCTCATCAACATCCAGATCCTGAGCGCCGCCTGGGCCAGGGCCCATGGCGCCGAGCAGCCGCAGAACGCGCTGGCCAAGGAAGAGAACTACGCCACGCGCAACGCCAACGGCACGGGGCCCTACGTCATCGTCTCGCGCGAGCAGGACACGCGCACCGTGCTGCGCCAGTTTCCCGGCTACTGGGGCAAGGGCCTGTTCCCGCTGGAGATCGACGAACTGGTCTACCTGCCCATCAAGTCCCAGGCCACGCGCGTGGCGGCGCTGCTGTCGGGCGAGGTGGACTTCGTGCAGGACCTGCCCATCCAGGACATTGCGCGCCTGAGCGCCGACCCGCGCTTTCGCATCAACCAGGCGGCCGAGAACCGCACCATCTTCCTGGGCCTGAACGTGGGGGCAGCGCCGCTGGCAAACTCCGATGTGAAGGACAAAAACCCGCTGGCGGACCTGCGCGTGCGCCAGGCCTTCCAGCTGGCCATCGACCGCCACGCCATCCAGCGCGCCGTGATGCGCGGCCTGTCCGTGCCCACCAACATCATTGCGCCGCCCTTCGTGCATGGCTACGAGAAATCCTTTGGCGCCGTGGGCAAGACCGACCCGGCCCAGGCCAGGAAGCTGCTGGCCGAGGCCGGCTACCCCAACGGCTTCGCCATCACCTTGCACTGCACCAACGACCGCTACCTGAACGACGAGGCCATCTGCCAGGCCGTGGCGGGGTTCCTGGGCCGCATCGGCGTCAAGACCACCGTTTCCTCGCGGCCGCTGGCCATCCAGACGGCGGCCATCAACAACCAGGAGACGGATTTCTACCTCTACGGCTGGGGCGTGCCCACCTACGACTCGGCCTATGTCTTCGACTATCTGGTGCACACGCGCGGCAAGAATGGCCGGGGCAACACCAATGCCACGCGCTACAGCAATGCCGAACTGGACAGCAAGATCGTCTCCCTGGCCTCCGAGGGCGATGCGCGCAAGCGCGATGCCACCATCCGATCCATCTGGACCACGGTGCAAAAGGAACTGATCTACCTGCCGCTGCACGACCAGATCCAGACCTATGCCATGGTGCGCAAGTTCGACATTCCCGTGAATCCCTCGAACACGCCGTACTTCAAACTGTTCAGGCAGCCCGGCGCGCGCTAGGTTCGGCGCGTCCCGGGGGATGGCGAGGCAGGCGCCCTTGGCGCTGAGCGTGGCCGCGCGCCGTACGGGAGCCGGGCGCGCCGGTGGCCGGCGCTTTCATCCGTGCTCTCGCTTTTTGCAAAGAGTGACCCCTTAAAACCACCCATCTCGGACACGGTGCCCCGTTCGCAGCGGACAATCGTCGGGCCAGGAATATGACGGGATCCGGACAGTTCCCGCCGCCGCCCTGGCCAGCCAAGGACTACCGCGCATGACAGAAGACACCCGCCGAGATTCCCCTGCAGATGCCGCACCCGCGGCCGCCGTGGCGCCGCAGCCGGCGATACAGCTGCGCATCGGCACCGTCGCCAAGCTCAATCTCGCCGATTTCCAGAACGCCGTGCCCGCGCTGCTGGAGCTGGCCGTCGTCAACGAGGGCGATCTGCCCCTGCAGCAACTGAGCCTGCAACTGGTCTCGGAGCCTGCCTTCATCCAGCCGCGCACCTGGCGCCTGGAGTCGGTGGCCGCGCACAGCACCTATGCGCTGACCGACCTGGATGTGTCGCTGGACGGCGCCTTGCTCTCGCGCCTGACCGAGGCCGAGCCCGCCGTGCTGCGGCTGGAGCTGCGCAGCGGCCCGCAGGCAGAGACCGTGCTGGCCCGGCACGAGCACCCGCTGGAGCTGCTGGCACGCCACCAGTGGGGCGGCCTGGGCCATCTGCCCGAGATGGTGGCGGCCTTCGTGCAACCCAACGACCCGGCCGTGGACCGCCTTCTCAAGGGCGCGGCGCAGGCGCTGGAGGCTGCGGGCAAGTCCGGCGCCATCAACGGCTACGAGCAGGGGCCGCAGCGGGCCTGGGAGCTGGCCTCGGCCATCTGGACGTCCGTGCTCCAGAAAAAGCTCCACTACGCTCTGCCACCGGCCAGCTTCGAGCATGCGGGCCAGAAGGTCCGTGGCACGGCCCAGGTACTGGATGCGGGCCTGGCCACCTGCCTGGACCTGGCGCTGCTGTTCGCCTCCTGCCTGGAGCAGGCGCACCTGCATCCGCTGCTGGTGTTCACGCGGGGCCATGCCTTTGTCGGACTGTGGCTGGGCAAGCAGGAATTCTCGACCGCCGTGGTCGATGACGTCACGGCCGTGCGCAAGCGGCTCAAGCTGCAGGAGCTGGTGGTTTTCGAAGCCACGCTGGCGGCGCAAGGCCAGGCCGTGGCCTTCAGCCAGGCCATTGCCCAGGGGGCGCGCCAGCTGGCCGAAGCGCATGAGGACCAGTTCGAGCTGCTGGTGGACGTGCGGCGCGCGCGCATGCAGCGCATCAGGCCGCTGGCGCTGGCACAGCCCCAGCAGGCCCCTCCCTTGCCTGGCGAGGGCCAGGCAGAGCCAGCACTCACCGTGGAGCCGCCGCCCGATCTCCTGCTTCAGGCGCAGGCCCGGGACCTGCCCGCGTCCCAGCTGGACCCCAGGGACAGGCTGGCGCGCTGGCAGCGCCGGCTGCTGGACCTGTCGCTGCGCAATGCCCTGCTCAACTTCAAGCCCGGCAAGAAATCGCTGCTGCTGCAGGTGGCCGCGCCCGCGCTGGAAGACACGCTGGCCCAGGGCCAGGTGCTCAAGCTGCTGCCCAGCCCCGAACTCATGCAGGGCAAGGACCCGCGCAGCCAGCAACTGCACGAGGCGCGCAGCATGGAAGACCTGCGCCGCGCGCATGCCGAAGAGGCGCTGCAGCGGCGCGAGGTCTTCATCGACCTGGAGCCGCTGGAGCTGGACAGCCGCTTTGTGGAGCTGTTCCGGGGCGCGCGCAACGCGCTGCAGGAAGGCGGCGCCAACACCTTGTTCGTGGCGCTGGGCTTTCTGGTCTGGACCCGGCCCGACAAGCCCGATGTGCGCGTGCGCGCGCCGCTGATCCTGCTGCCCGTCACGCTGGAGCGCAAGAGCGCGCGCTCGGGCTTCACGCTGCAGGCCCACGAGGACGAGCCGCGCTTCAACCCCACGCTGGTGGAAATGCTGCGCCAGGACTTCCAGCTGGAGCTGGGCGTGCCCGCAGGCGATCTGCCGCGCGACGAGGCCGGGCTGGACATCACCGGCATCTGGGCGCGGGTGCGCGAGGCCATCAAGGACGTGCGCGGCTGGGAGGTCAGCGAGGACGTGGTGCTGTCCATGTTCTCCTTCGCCAAGTACCTGATGTGGAAGGACCTGGCCGAGCGCGCCGACCAGCTGCGCGCCTCGCCCGTGGTGGCCCACCTGATCGACACGCCGCGCGAGCCCTATCGCTCCGAAACGCCTTTTCCCGACACGCGCAGGCTGGACCAGGAGTTCCCGCCCCAGCAGGTCTTCAGCCCGCTGCCTGCCGACTCGTCGCAGCTGTCGGCCGTGATGGCCGCCGCGCGCGGCAAGGATTTCGTGCTCATCGGCCCGCCCGGCACGGGCAAGAGCCAGACCATCGCCAACCTGATCGCGCAATGCCTGGCCGAGGACAAGCGCGTGCTCTTCGTGGCCGAGAAGATCGCCGCGCTGGATGTGGTCTACCGCCGCCTGCGCGAAGTGGGCCTGGGCGAGTTCTGCCTGGAGCTGCACTCCAACAAGAGCCGCAAGCTCGACGTGCTGGGCCAGTTGCAGAAGTCCTGGGACGCGCACGGCGAGGTGGATGCAGAGGCCTGGGCCGCCAAGGCCGCGCAACTGGGCCGGCTGCGCGAGCAATTGTCGGCCTATGTGGAGCGCCTGCACCGGCGCCATGCCAACGGCTGGAGCATCTACCGCGCCATTGGCGCCGTGGCGGACGGCGAGGAACTTCCCCGCCTGGGCTTTCACTGGCCCACGGCGCAGGCCCATGACGAAGCCGGCCTGGCCCTGCTGCGCGAGACAGCCGGGCGACTGCAGGCCAACGCCCAGGCCGTGGGCGCCTGCCATCTGAAGGATGGCCCGCTGTCCACGGTGCAGGCCACCGACTGGTCCGTGCGCTGGCAGCAGCAGATGGTGGACGCCGCCCAGGCGCTGGACCAGGCAGGCCGGGGCTTTGCCGCTGCCGCGCAGGAACTGGGCAGGCTGCTGCGCATCGAGTGGCCGCCGCTGGAGTGCCAGGCGCGCTCGGCGCTGGGCGTGATGGCCCGTGCGCTGCCTTCGGCTGCGGGCCGCAACCTGGCTTTTTGCGCACTGCCCGACAGCGCGCGCATCTGCGAATCCCTGCAAGCCGGCCTGCAACTGCTGGCCCGGCACGGCGAGCTGTCATCTCAGATGCCGGCGCCCTGGCCGGCCGAGCTGCAGGCGCGCCTGGGCCAGGCGCTGGACCTGCTGGCCCGGCGCCGGCGCCTGCAGGCCGAACTGGGCACGCCCTGGCCCGTGGCCCTGTGCGACGAGCTGGAGCGCGGCCTGCAGTGCATCGACGAGATCGCGGCGCTGCGCCAGGGCCTGTCCGTCAAGTACGGCGCGGGCGTGGGCCAGCTCAACGTGGCGCAGCTGCAGCGCGAATGGGCCAAGGCCGGCAAGTCCATCTGGCCGCTGTCCTGGCTGGGCCGGCGCAAGGTGCGTGCCGCGCTGGAGACCGCCATCGAGGGCGCCGGCGAGCCGCGCGTGGCCGATGATTTGGCCGCCCTGGTGCGCATCCGCAGCCTGCGCGAAGAGCTGGACCAGATCCAGCCCGGCGCGGCGGCGGCCGACGGCCTGTGGGCCGGCCACCGCACGCGCACCGACCATGCGCGCAGCGCCTTGAAGGCCAACGCGGCCCTGCTGGCCGCACGCGCGCAGAAATCGTTCTCGCTCGACGGCCTGGAGGCCGTGGCCGAAGGCCATGGCGGCGAACGCTGGACCGCCGAGGTGCGGCGCCTGCAGGCCCTGCACCAGATCGACCGCCAGCTGGACGCCTTCCTGCCCCTGGCTGAAGCCAGCCACGGCCTGTGGCGCGGCCTGGAGACCGATGCCCAGCCCCTGCAGGATGCGCTGGACTTCGAGCGTGAGCGCCTGCCGCTTGTGCAGCGCGGCGGCTTGATGGCATCGCACACTGCCGTGGGCCAGGGCCGTTGCGGGGCCGCACTGCAGCAGGCCCATGCCCAGCTGCTGGACCGCACGGCCGTGGAAGCGCAACTGCTGGCGCTGGACGACCTGCGGGCGCGCTGCCCCGGCGTCTGGAACGGCCTGGATACGCAGGCGGATGCCGTGGAGCATGCATTGCGCCTGCACGGGTCGCTGCAGTCGGCGCTGGCAGGCCTGGGCCTGCAGGACGCCGGACTTGCCCCAATGCACCAAGCCTTGCGCCAGGCCTTGCACCAGGTACTTGCCTTGCGCAGCGCCGAACTGGGCGAGGACGCCGCCGTGGGCCAGGCCTGCCAGCAGCTGCTGGACAGGCTGGCCGCACTGCAAGCGGCCACCGGCTCCTTCAGTGCGGCGGCGGCCCATGGCGAAGAACTGCAGCGCAGCTTTGCCCAGCGCACGGCCGAACAGCTGGCCGCCACGGCGGCCGGCCTGCTGGCCGGGCAAGGCGGCCTGCATGCCTGGTGCGCCTGGCGCAATGCCCAGGCATCGGCCCGCGCGGGCGGCCTGGGCGCGCTGGCCGATGCCGTCGAGTCCGGCAGCCTGGAGCCGGCACAGGCACCCCAGGCCTTCGAGGTCAACTACGCGCGCTGGTGGCTGGCGCTGGCCGTGGACGAGGACGAGGTGCTCAAGCGCTTCGTCTGCGCCGAGCATGAGCGGCGCATTGCCGACTTCCGCGCGCTGGACGACGAGTTCACCTCGGTCACGCGCCAGTGGATACGCGCGCGGCTGTGTGCGGGCCTGCCTGCGGCCGACAGCATCCAGCGCAACAGCGAGTGGGGCATTCTGCGGCGCGAGATCACCAAGAAGCGCCAGCACCTGCCGCTGCGCCAGCTGCTGGAGCAGATCCCCTCGGCCGTGCTGCGCCTGACGCCCTGCCTTCTGATGAGCCCGCTGTCCATCGCCCAGTACCTGAGCGCCGAGACCAGCAACTTCGACATCGTCATCTTCGACGAGGCCTCGCAGATCCCCGTCTGGGACGCCATCGGCGCCATGGCGCGGGCCCGGCAGGTGGTCATGGTGGGCGACCCCAAGCAACTGCCGCCCACCAGTTTCTTCGACCGGGCGGACGCCTCCGACGAGGACACGCAGGACGTGGAGGGCGACATGGAAAGCATCCTCGACGAATGCCTGGGCGCCAGCCTGCCCACGCGCCATTTGTCCTGGCACTACCGCTCGCGCCATGAAAGCCTGATCGCCTTCAGCAACCACCGCTACTACGGCGGCGGACTGGTCACCTTCCCCTCGCCCGTGACCGACGACCGCGCCGTGAGCTTCCATGCCGTGGACGGCCGCTACGAAAAGGGCGGCGCCCGCATCAACCAGCCCGAGGCCAGGGCGCTGGTGGCCGATCTGGTGCAGCGGCTGCGCTCGCCGGGCTTCCGCGAGGCCGGCACCACCGTGGGCGTGGTGACCTTCAACTCCGAACAGCAAGGCCTGATCGAGGACCTGCTGGACGAGGAGCGCCGCAGGGACCCCGCGCTGGAGTCCTTCTTCTCCGATGCGCAGCTGGAGCCCGTCTTCGTCAAGAACCTGGAAAGCGTGCAGGGCGACGAGCGCGACATCATGTACTTTTCCATCACCTACGGGCCCGATGCCTCAGGTGCCGTGTCCATGAACTTCGGCCCGCTCAACCGCGACGGCGGCGAGCGGCGCCTGAACGTGGCGATCACGCGCGCCCGCCAGGAGCTGCGCATCTTCTCCAGCCTGCGCGGCGAGCAGATGGATCTGTCGCGCACACAGGCCGCCGGCGTGCGCGACCTCAAGCATTTCCTGGAGTTCGCCGAGCGCGGACCGCGCGCCCTGGCCGAGTCCCACCACGGCAGCCAGGGCGATTTCGACAGCCCCTTCGAGGCCGGCGTGGCCCGGGCGCTGCAGCGCAAGGGCTGGCGCGTGCACACCCAGATCGGCGCCTCGTCCTTTCGCGTGGACCTGGGCGTGGTGCACCCGGACTTCGCGGGCCGCTACCTGGCTGGCGTGGAATGCGACGGCGCCACCTACCACCGCTCGGCCACGGCGCGCGACCGCGACAAGCTGCGCGAGCAGGTGCTGCGCGGCCTGGGCTGGCAGATCCTGCGCATCTGGTCCACCGACTGGTGGATCAACCCGGGCGGCACGCTGGAGCGCATCCATGCGGCCCTGGCCGCGCTGCTGGAGCAGGACCGGCGCGGGCGCGGGGCCGCGGCGCCCGACATGGCGGCCGGGGCCGCCGCGCCGGCCGCTGAGGAGGAGGGGAAGGCCGCCGTCCGGGATCAGTAGATCTCGGGAACGTACATGCTCTGGGGCACGGGGTTGCGCGTGTACTCCGGGTTGCGCGTGCGCTCGGGCAGCACGATGGCCGGATGCTCGATCTCTTCGTAGGGCAGCTGGGTCAGCAGGTGGGAGATGCAGTTGAGCCGGGCCTTCTTCTTGTCCACGGCCTGCACCAGCCACCAGGGCGCCTCGGCGATGTGGGTGCGCTCCAGCATCGCCTCCTTGGCCTTGGTGTAGTCCTCCCAGCGGCGGCGGCTCTCGAAGTCCATGGGGCTGAGCTTCCACTGCTTGAGCGGGTCGTGCACGCGGCCCAGGAAGCGCAGGTGCTGCTCGTCGTCGGTGATGGAGAACCAGTACTTCACCAGCGTGATGCCCGAGCGCACCAGCATCTTCTCGAACTCGGGCACGGAGCGGAAGAACTCCTCGTACTCCTCGTCCGTGCAAAAGCCCATCACACGCTCCACGCCCGCGCGGTTGTACCAGCTGCGGTCGAACAGCACGATCTCGCCACCCGCGGGCAGGTGCGACACATAGCGCTGGAAATACCACTGCGTGCGTTCGCGGTCGTTGGGCGCGGGCAGGGCGGCCACGCGGCACACGCGCGGATTCAGGCGCTGGGTGATGCGCTTGATCACGCCGCCCTTGCCGGCCGCGTCGCGGCCCTCGAACAGGATGACCACCTTCTTCCTGTGGTGCTGCACCCAGTCCTGCAGCTTCACCAGTTCGCCCTGCAGGCGCAGCAGCTCGCGGAAGTAGACCTGCCGGCTAACCGTGCCGGCGGCATCCACGCCTTCGCCGTCGAGCCGCGCATCGTCTATCTCCATCTCCAGTTCTTCGTCGTAGCTGTCGAGCAGGTCGCGCTCGATGCGCCGCATCAGCGCGTCGTGGTGGTCGGGCAGGAGTTCGTCGTACATGAAGTGGGGCGGCACAGCCAGGAGCAGCCAAGAGTTGGCGCCTGGGATGGTGGCGGGGCTGTGTGACAAGGCTGTGACAGCGCTCCCGCCCGGCATGGCCCTACAGCCACCCCGCCTTGCGGAACCTGTGGTAGAGCAGTCCGCAGACCCCCAGCACCAGCAGCAGCGCGGCCGGGTAGCCGTATTGCCACTTGAGTTCCGGCATGTTCTCGAAGTTCATGCCCCAGATGCCGAAGAAGGCCGTGCAGATGGCGAAGATGCTGGCCCAGGCCGCCAGGCGCTTGGTGACTTCGTTTTCCTCGATGGAGACCATGGACAGGTTGACCTGGATGGCCGTGCCCACGGTGTCGCGCATGGTGTCGATCTGGGCGTTGATGCGTCCCAGGTGGTCCATCACGTCGCGGAAGTAGTCCTTGGAGTCCGCGCAGATCTGGGGCACGCGACCGCCGTTGAGCTTGCCCACGGCTTCCAGCAGCGGCGCCACGGCATGCTTGAGGTCCATGGCCCGGCCCTTGAGTTCATACAGCTGCTTGATGTTGTCGCGCGCCGCGCCCTTGGTGAAGATCTGCTGCTCGATCTGCTCCAGCTCCACCTCCAGCGCGTCGATGATGGGAAAGTAGCGGTCCACCACCGCATCCATCAGCGCATAGAGCACGAAGCCCGAGCCGTGGCGCAGCAGCGCGGGCTCGTTCTCGCAGCGCTCGCGCACGCCCAGGAAGCCGCGCTTGCTGCGGTTGCGCACCGACAGCACGAAGTTGGGGCCGACGAACACGTCGACCTCGCCGTGGTTGAAGTGGCCGGGCCTCTCGGGCTCCGGCTCCAGCAGGTGCATGACGGCGAACAGCGAACTGCCGTATTCCTCGATCTTGGGCCGCTGGTGGCCGTGCAGCGCATCTTCCACGGCCAGCGCATGCAGGCCGAATTCCTCGCGCATCTCCTCCAGCTCGGCCGGCGTGGCGTCGGCCAGCGCCACCCAGACGAAGCAGCCGGGCCGCTCTATGTAATTGCTGATGTCGGCGACGGCGATGTCCGCCAGCTTGGCCCCGTTCTCGTAGGCGACGCAGTTGATCAGCATGGCAATCCCTCGTGTTTTCTGGTGTGGGGGATCGTGCCACAAAGGATGGCGCCGCGACGGCTGGCGCGCGCGGCCCGTGCCGTGGTCAGCCGAACACGGGGCGCAGGAAGCTGCGCTCGTAGCTGAGGATGCAGCGCGTGTCCTCGGCATAGCGGAAGGCGGCCTGGCACTCGGGATCCTGCAGGGACTGGATGCGGTATTCCTCATACAGCGCCATGCTGGGAAAGGTGAACATGGCCAGCGCGACGTTGTTGGCGCCCTCCGACGGCAGGAAGTAGCCGTGGTGCCTGCCGCCGTATTTCTCGACCAGGGGAATCCAGGTTTTGCCGTAATGCTCGAATTCCCGGATCTTGAACGGGTCGATGATGTAGCGCAGGTAGCAGGTGATCATGGAGATGGGGAGGGTGTCCAGGGAAGCACAGGTGGAGGTGGGCGGGGGCGCTCGCTGCGCCCATGCCCGCCGTCCGTGCAAAAGGAACTGCAGTCTACCCGCTGCGCCGGGCGCGCGGCCGAAGCGTCCTAAGCGGCCGAAGTGGCCTAAGCGGCCTAAGCTGCCCTGTGGCAGGCGCAGGAGGCGGGGCCTTTCCGGCAACCCGTCGAAGATTCATACCTGGCCGGCCACCACCTGCAAACCGCTGCCCTCGGAGTGCGCGCGCAGGCACATTTTTCCCAGATCATTGAGAAAGCGCAGCATGGGCGGCTTTCCGCCGCAGGTCGGCGTCACCGCCATGATGTCGTTGTGCAATTCCAGCAGACGGTGCCCCGAGAAAAACATTTCGGCCGGAGCTTTGTCGCAATGCCGCCAGATGTCCTGCAGCAGTCCCTGCCTCCGCTTGTCGATGACCAGTGGATAGCCGATTTCCCAGACGTCTTCGTCCATGGAGAGGCATTTCAATCCGGAGTGGTCCGGCCGCGCGCCAGCGGGTATCAGCAATACATGTCGCATATCGTGCTCATGGGCAGGCGCCAGAGGCGCCGGGGGGCTGAGGAAATAGCGCGGCGACCGTGCCGTCGCCCGCTGCGTTGATGACGAGCAGGCCGCACCGCTCGCCGGCCGTGCCCACGGGCGCGTCGAAGCGCGCGCTGTAGCGCACGCGCCCGTCGGAAAGCAGCACACGTGTTTTCTGGGGCGCGTTCTGCACCATGCGGCACAGGTTCTGGGCCGCTGCGGCATGGGTGCAGTACCTGGGCAGCAGCTGGCTGCCGCCGGCGGTGGCGGTGCAATGCCTGTCGTAGATGCGTTGATAGCTGGCCTGGGTGACGACGCAGTCCTCATCGGGCGCGAGCTGTTCCGGCTCCGAGGCGCCGGGTCCCGGGCTCTGGCAGGAAATCAGCAAGGCGGCTGCCAGGGTGCAAAGAACACGCAGATTTTTTGTTCTTTTCATCGTGGTTCCTCTGACTTGTCCGGTGCCCGGCGCGGCCGCTGGCTCGCCGGGTTCCGTGTGCTTGGATGCTGGCCGTATTCGCAGAGTCCGGGGCAGTGGCCCTGTGCCCGCTGCCCATCAGGCGGCCATGAGCCGCAGCCGCTCCTGGTTGGCCTGCGCCAGGCTGACGGGCTGCTCCCAGGTGCCGTCCGCATTGAGCGTGGTGGTCATTGCATAGATGCCTGCGGGAAAGGACAGCTGCAGCGGGTTGCCGACGGTGCCGACATCGATCACCTGGCCTTCCTCATAGTGGCCGTAGGCGACGAAATACTGGGGGTGCAGGGCGAAGGCGAGGGCCTGGTTGGGCCGCGCCTGGACGGCATATACCGTGCGGCCGGACATGGTCACCCCTACGGCGGCCTTGGAGCGTGCGGGAATGCGGTCCGATCCGGCCAGGTACAGGCCCGAGGCATCGGGGCCCTGGCGGGCGTTCACGAACTGGTAGCAGCCGTCGTAGTCCAGCGTGACCATGTTGCTGGCGCCATCGGGATCGAGCGTTTCCGATGCCGAGAACTGGATGCCGGGCTGCAACTCGCCGGTTTCCGCCCAGGAAAAGCCCAGCTCGTCGCCCCATTCGAACTTGATGCGCGAGCGCGGCGCCGCCGAGCCCGTCAGCCAGGCCAGCGGCAGGGCTTGGGGCGACCACTGGATGGGATCGTTCTGGAACACCATGAAGCAGGCGGCATGGTCCGCCTGATTGTGGATGGTGATCGAGTATTTCTTTCCCACGAAAAGCTCCCCCCGGAGAAGTTGGCCAGACAAGGTTCGCCATAGGGCGATGACTGGGAGCCACTCTAAGGAAGCTTGCAAACTAAATACATTACATGTGATTACATTAGCGGCTGCTCACCGCTTGCGCCGCCCCGGATCTCGAACGGGTAGTCCCCGAAGCGCAGGCTGCCGCGCCTGCGCTCGACCAGCGGCGGCATGGCCGGGTCATCGCCCAGGGCATTGAGGAGCTGGTGCTTGGCGCGAAAGACCTGGATGTTGACGTAGGAAGGCTCCACGCCCAGCATGCGCGACAGCGCTTCCATGTCGATCCAGCCCTGGCTCTGTTCGGCGATGCCCCTGAGCGCATCGCGCTGGCGCACGCGCGCCAGCGTGACCAGGGTGTAGTGGTGTATGCGCTCGCCCAGCGATACGTTCTTGCCATGGGCATCCAGCAGGGTGAGGCTGGCATGCTCTTCGTTCTGGCTGACATGGAAAAGCAGCGTCACGTCGGCCAGCCTGGACAAGGGGGCCGGCGGCGCCGGCGGGATGGCGATCTCGCGCGTCAGCTCCAGGTCGTCGCACAGCACGAATTCCCAGCTGCCGGCCGAGGTGTGCACCATGGCGCCGTCGTTCAGCGGCTCGCTGCCTTCGACGGATTCGACCATCCAGCGCCCGTCCTGGAACAGCACGTTCGCCTCGGGCTCGTGCACATTGGGCAGCAGTGTGCCGCGCGGGTTCAGCGCCAGCGGCCGTCCCTGGCCGTCGGCGGGGAACAGGCAGGTGACCGGGGGGCTCAGCTCGGCCACGGTCCAGGCCGTTTCGTCGCCCGTGCCCATGCGCACTTTCGCGCCGACAGACAGGGGCGCCCAGCGGCCGCTGGCCAGGCGCACGCCGTTGACCAAGGTGCCGTTGCGGCTTTGGTCGACGATTTCCCATGCCTGCTGGTTCCAGCGCACCAGCGCATGCACCAGCGAAACATCGGGCGCCTTGACCACGGTCTGGCATACCGTGGGGCGGCGGCCAAAGGCGTGCAGGGGGCGCAGCACGATGGCGCGGCCATCGAGTTGATTGATGAAGAGGGCCATTGCCTCACATTCTCCGTTCAGTGTTCACATCGTGGGCCTGGGGCCGGCGCGGCGGCGCCGGTAGGCGGGCGCAGGCGCATCCATTGCGCAATCGGCAATGCAGATTGCGCCTATTGTCATGCCTGAAAGCCGCCTTGCCGGCCCTGGCGCAGGCTCAGACGTACAGCGCCCGCGGATTGAACTCGCTTTCCTGGAGGGCGCTGTCGCGCCAGCCCAGTGCCACAGGCACCTCGCGCAGGCGCGGGTTGCCCAGCTCCGGCCAGATATGGCACAGGCCGGGCACCACCACCTTCAGCGTCCTGAGGGGAATGTCGGGGCGCGAGTGGTCGAAGACGATCACTTCCAGGCCCAGCCTGCGCGCCGTATCGACGCAGCGCGCGATCGCGTCGGCGATGTAGAGCGAGGCCGGTGCCGCGCCCGGCGTGTCGACGCCCGACAGCCTGATGGGGGGCGTTTCCGCCAGCGGCAGCAGAAAGGCCGGCGACTGCTGCGCAGGGGTGGTTTCCACAGCGAAGCTCTTGGCGGCCGCGATGAGCTGGCCCATCTCGGTCAGTGCGCGCTCGCAGGCAAGCGCGCGGTCCAGGCTGCATCCGAAGCCCACGGCCCAATCGCCCGTCCGCTGGTGGCGGCCCACGGCCACGACGACCGGTATGCCGAAGTCGTGCGTGATGTCGAGCAGCCAGTAGGACCACAGGGGTCCGCAGCTGTGCGACAGGCGCTGGCGGCTTTCGGCAGGCAGGCTGTCCAGGTCGATGGCCGGCCGGGCAATGCGCCCGTACCACCAGATGGCGGCCGCATCGCGTTCCACCAGTTCCAGCAGCCCCTGGAGGATGGCTTCCTCGGCCGTGTTGCCCGCCGCGCAGCCGTTGGAGGTCCAGGTGACGTGTTGCTGGCTCTCGGCGGGCGCATGCGCCAGGCAAAAGGACAGCGGCAGGTAGCAGCGTGCATCGGCCGTCAGCGACCAGGCGGGCACCCACCAGGCGGGCTGCGCGCCGTCGCCGCGCGGCAGCACGGCATGGGGTGGCCTGTCGGTGTCCAGGCGCGCCTTCTGGCTGTCGCTGAAGCAGGCCAGTGCCGAAGGGGGGATGTGGCGCGCATCGAGCTGCGATGCCGGCGCGATGCGCACGGCTTCGTCGCCCTGGTAGAAGGCGGCATAGCGCTCCACGGCTTCGCACAGCGCGCTGGCGCGGGCCTGCACCGGCGATATGCCCTTGCCCAGGCACAGCTGCGTCCATGCGCCCTCCAGGGGATCGCTGCCGGGTGCGGCCGTCCGGAATATTTCACTGCGGTAGACGGTCAGGCCGTCGGCGGTCTCGGCGTTGAGTGGCTGCTCCCGCGCAATCACGCCGGTCAGCGGGCTGACATGGGGCGCCAGCCGCTCGACGGTGGCCGATGCGGGCAGGGTGCGCCAGCCGCCATCGGACCTGTTGGCCCGCTGGCCCCGTGCCGGGGCGATGCGCGCCTGCTGCAGCTGCTGCATCAGCTGCGGTGCGCCGCAGTGCGGACACTGGGGGCGCGCGATCACGGCATGGCGCTGGGGCGAATCGAGCGTCCAAACGGCCTGCGCCGCGTCCGGGCAGGCCAGCATGCGCAGCGCTGTCTCCAGCAGGGCGGGCAGCCGGGCGGCCACGAGGGCGGCATCCGCGCGCACGGGCGGGGCGCAGTCTTCGCCCGGCTGCAGCGCCTGCCACCGTGCACGCGCCGGGTGGTTGCGCCGCCAGCGGTGCGCCAGGCAATGCCAGCAGGCCGCGGCGCCGCCCTGCCGGGCCGGCAGCAAAGGGCCGGCCATGGCCTGCCCGCCCGTGGGCCGTACCAGCATCCAGGGGCGGCCAGCGGCGCGCTGGCGGGCATCGATGCCGGCCAGGCGCGCATCCAGGTAGTCGTCGCAAAAGACCACGGTGAGTCCGGCTGCGGGGAGGGTGGCGCCAGCGCCTGCCGCCAGGTCCTGGCCCCAGCGCAGAGCGGTGCCAGGCTGCAGCGCAGCGGTGAGCACGATGGCATCGGCCTGTGCGCTGATCCGCAGATGCTGCGGCGGCGCCGAGAAGTCCGGCGTGAGATAGGTGGCGCCGCCAGCCCGGGCCGCAGGCTGCACCAGGCCCTGGCGCTGCAGGGCATCGAGCGCGTGCAGCATCTGCGCCAGCGGCGCCTGGGTGTTTGCGGTGGTGCAGTAGTGCGCCAGGCTCAGGCCGAGTTGCAGCGGCTCGTGCAATGCCAGCACGCCGGGCGAGCCCAGCGCCAGCCATCCGCTTTCATCCACCAGCAGCAGCCGCTCGCCCACGCGCCTGGGCGGCAGGAATCTGCCATGCCATCGGAAAACGTCGCCGAAGAGGTCGGCGCCCGGGGTCTCAGGCATGGGGCGGTGCTGCGAGGTCAAGGCGGACGATGGCATAGGGGCGCTGGCCCGTGGCGGCCTGGAAGGCGGCCTCGAAAAGCTGGTGCTGCTGCGAGAACGCCGCATACGGATGCTCTTCGAAGCCCACGCGTATCGATGGATGCAGGCGTGCCAGCTGTTGCGCGTCCTCGAAGCCGGACAGCACGGGCAGCCGCATGCCGCCCACCTGCATGGGCCGCTGCGCGAGCAGTGGATGAACATGGTCGAGCACGATGGCGCAGGCCGGCCTGCCGGCGCCCGTGAACCGCTGGGCCAGCTGTGCCAGCAGGGCTTGCAGCGGCGCCTGGGGCAGGTAGGGGCAGACGCCTTCCAGCAGGATCAGCACTGGCCGGGCCTGCGCCAGGTCTGCGGCATCGAGCCAGGCGGTGTCGAGAATGGAGCATGCCAGGTGGGCCTCGTTGTCCGCCGCCGCCATGTGCCGTTCACGCAGGGCGATGGCATCGGGCAGGTCCACGTTCAGCCAGCGCGCTGCATTGCCCCGGGCGCCCAGGCGGCTGCGGCGCGTGCACAGGCCCGCTCCGAGCGCAATGCACAGCGCGCCAGGGTGCTGCGCGAGGAACTCGGCCGCGAGGTGGTCGAACCGCAGCGACCGCAGCACGACGCTGCGCACGAAGGCCGTGTCCTGGGCATAGGCCTGGCACTCGGGCGGCAGCGCCGCCGCGATGCGGCAGGCCTCGGGATCGGTGAATGCGGGCAGGTGCGCCAGCCCCGGCGCCGATGCGGCGCGCGCACGCGCGGCCAGCGTCAGCAGCAGCGTGGCCGTCGCTCCCTGCAGCTGCGGCGCGGGCGAGGGCGCCTGCGCCGTGCCTTGCCCTTCAGCAGGTGAAGGGATAGGCGTCACCGGTGTTGTTGTACGAGGTCAGCGCGATGGGCCACATCTGCTGCTCTTCGGGCGCCACCGGGTAGTTCAGCACGATGCTGTTCTTGATCTCCGAGCCGTCGGCGCGCTTGAGGTTCCATTGGCCGTTGGCCGCGTCCCAGGTGAAGGCCGCATCGGTCACGAAGCGCACCTGGAAGTTGAACGGGTTGTTGTAGCCCAGCCATTGGCTCAGCACGGCCGCCTTGTCGGTGCCGTCATCGCGCGTCAGCTCCGCGTGGAACTCGGGCGATTGCCAGGCCAGGGCGATGGCGCGCAGCACCACGCCGCCGAAGGCCAGCAGCGAGTCGGGTCCGCCGCCGGGAATGCCCAGGCCCGTGGGCAGGGCGGCGCGCAGCATGCCGGGCTCCTGCTGATCCTGCGGCTCCTGCACGGCCGTGCTGGCTCCCATGAAGTTGGGGAACATCTGGTAGTAGGCGGCCAGCGCTTCGGCAGCGTGCGTGGCGGGGGCCTGGGGCAGCACGATGACGAAGGCGTCATCGGGACCGATCCAGCCGGCCGTGAGCACGGGCTTCCATTCGGCGCGCTTGGCGGGGTCGTCGCTCAGGCACAGCGAGATGTCCAGCTGCGGCCACACCGTGGGCAGGCCGAAGTCGCGGTGCAGGATCGGCTGAATGTCGCGCTGCTGGAGCAGTTCGTGGCGGTAGGCCTCGTCCTGCCACGACCGGGCGACGCCGCGGAGATAGGCAAGGCGAAATGCAAGCAACGGTTCGGCATTCTGGTTCTGGGTGGTCATGGAGACTTCATCCTCGGTTCAAGAAAAGTGCGTGCGCGGTGGCAACTGCACGGTCAACTCCGGCCGCAGCGCGGCCAGCTCACTGAGGCGCCCGGCCACGCCCGGCCTGGCGGGTGCCAGGGCCAGCAGCGCGGCCAGCGCCTCGCTTTCGGTGCGGTATTTGCCGGCGGCCCGCGCGTTGCAGGCGGCTTGCGCGAAGCGCGCCTGCAAGGTCGCCTCGTCGGCGCCCAGGGCCTGCAGGTACTGGGCTTTCTTCAGATGCAGTTCGGCGCTGTGCAGCCTTTCGTCGAGCACCTCGGCCAGTTGCAGGCATTCGTCGATGCGCTGCAGCGCCTCGTCCCAGCGCTGGCCGGCCGCCAGCGTATCGGCGGCAAAGGAGCGGTAGTAGCTCTGGCAGTAGCGGCAGCCCATGTCCCACAGCAGCTGCGCCGTGGCGTCGGCGCGCGCGATGTCGGCGCTGTCGCCGCCGGCCCAGCAGCGGATGATCTCCGCGTAGCCCGTGAAGGCCGGCAGGCCATAGCGGGCAGAGATGTCCAGCAGCTGCGTGGTCGATGCCAGCGCGCTTTGCCGGTCGCCGCGCGCCTGGTGGCCCAGGCTCTGGTAGAGCAGGGCCATGCACAGCGAGGGGATGTGGGAGGCTTGCTGCGCCTGGCGCACCGCGTCCGTGGCGTCGTTGCGCGCGGCCTCGTCCCAGCCCGCCTGCCAGCGCACCAGGGCGCGGCCGGTGGTGGCCCACACGCGCGTGTCGAAGCCGAACTCGGCCGCGTGGTGGGCGTGGGCCACGGGGTCGTAGCGGTCGATGGCTTCGGTCAGCGCGCGTTCGGCCAGGTCGCAGCGCCCATCGGAGTAATGCGCCAGCCCCAGATAGGTCTGGGCCGCGACGAGCACGCCCGTGTCCTGCTGCTGGCGCGCATGGCCCAGCAGGCGCTGGCTGAGCCGGCGCACCTCCTCGCGGTTGCTGGCGACATGGTGGTAGGTGATCAGCATCCACAGGTGCTGCACCTGCTTGTAGGCATCGACGGAGTCGCTCAGCAGATCCTGCGACAACGCAATGCGCTCGACCACCTGCGCATGGGCCCAGCCATGCTTGTTCATCAGCGCCTGCGTCACGTAGCCGTTCACGTCAAGGCGTGCTTCGTTCTGGGCGGCGCCTTCGAGCTGCTGCAGCCAGTCGTCGATGTGGCGCGCATAGGCAATGGTTTCATCGTTCAGCGAGCGCAGCTGCGTGATGCGCAGCTGCTGCACGGCACAGGCAACGGCCTGCGCATGCTCGCCCGCATCCGCCCAGTGCTGGGCCACGATGGCCGGCTCGTTGGCCACGCGCTGCGGGTAGTGCCGGGTCAGGGCCAGGGCCACGTCGCGGTGCAGTTGCCGTCGTTGCGACACCAGCATGCATTCGTAGGCCGTATCGCGGATCAGCGCATGGCGGAACATGAAGGCGTCTGCCGCGGCATCCCGGTCGGCCACGACCAGGCCCGCCTGGCCCAGCGCCTCCAGTTCCTCTTCGACGGCCGCGCGCGGGCGGCCTGCGCACGCGCTCAGCAGATCCAGGTCGAACTGGCGGCCGATGGTGGCGGCCAGCTGCAGCAGGGGCTTGAGCGGGCCTATCCGGTCAAAGCGGCTGACCAGCGAGTCGCGCAGCGTCAGCGGAATGGCGGCCGGCTGCTCCGCGTTGCGGAAGTCCCAGACACCCTCTGTCTCGACCAGGTAGCTGTCCAGCAGCATGCGGCCCATTTCCTGGATGAACAGCGGCACGCCGTCGGTGCGGTCCACCAGATGGCGGATCACGGCGGCGCTGGCCTTGCGCGGTGCCAGCGCCTGGCTGGCCAGCTCGGCCGCCTGCTGCTGCTCCAGCCGGCGCACCTCCACGCATTGCGGCTGCAGCCGCTGCAGCAGCTGCGCCGGGGGCTGCCACTGGGGGCGCGCGGTCAGCACCAGCAGCACGCGCTGCGGGGCCAGCCGGGCCTCCAGCTGTTCGATGAACTCGATGCTCGTGGGGTCGGCCCAGTGCACATCCTCGACCAGCAGCAGCAAGGGTCCGGACTGCGCCATGTGCAGCAGCCACTGGGCCGTCGATTGCAGCAGCAGCGTCTTTTGCATCACGGCGGAGATGCGGCTGGGCTCGCAATCGCCCAGCGGCACCGAGAGCCAGGCGCAGAAGATGGGCAGGGCGGCATCGGCGTCGCAGCCTGCGGCCTGCAGGGCCTCGCGCAGCAGTTCGCGCTGCCCCTGCGGCGCGGCCGCGTCCAGGCGCTGGCGCATCAGCCCCAGAAAAGGCGCGAGCGCAGTGTTGCGGTTCTCGGGCTGGCATTGCACGACGATCTCTCGCGCGCCCTGCTGGCGGGCGTGCACGCGCAGCATGTCGGCCAGGCAGGATTTGCCGATGCCGGGATCGCCACGGATCCACAGGCCCTGGCCGTGGCCTTCAGCGGCGTGCCGCCAGGCCGTGTACAGGCGCTGCAGCTCGGCTTCGCGGCCGATGCATGGCGGCGCGGCATCCTGCGCCGCTTCGGGCGGCTGGGCCTGCTGCTCGCCGTTGAGGCGATAGGTCTGCAGGCCCGTGGGCTGTCCGGGCAGGCGCACCCGGCCGGCCTCCTCGAAAGGGGCATGGCGGGCAAGCAGCAGGTAGCTGCTGTCGCTGGCCAGCAGCGTTCCCGGGTCGGCCACGGCTTCGAGCCGCATGGCCACGTTGACGGCATGGCCCGAAGGCACCTCGCCGCCCGCCACCACGGCCATGCCGGTGTGCATGCCCATGCGGATGCCCAGGTGCAGTCCATGCATCTGCTCGATGGCCGCAGACCGGGTGCGGCTGAGCGCCAGCATTTCCCGGGCCGTCATGCCGGCCTGCCTGGCATCGGTGTCGCTGGTGTGCGGATAGCCGAACAGCACGATCATGCGGTCGCCCAGGGTGCCGGCCAGCAGGCCGCCGCGCCGGGTCGCGGCCTCCGCGAACAAGGCCATTTCCTCGCGCTGAAGCAGTTCGATGTCCTCGATGTCCAGCGCCCGCGCGCCCGGGCCGGCCGCTTCGGGGCCGGGCCAGAGCGACACGCTGCAGCACAGCACGGTGAGCTGGCGCATCTCGGAAAACACGCGCGCAGTCGCCATGGTGCGCGTCAGATCGTCCTGTGCCTGGGCCGCCAGGGGCAGCGTGCCCACGATGTCGTCCAGGCGCACGCGCATGAGCTCCCTCAGCAGGCTTGCCGCCGACTCGCTGCGCTCCGAAGCCTTCTTCCTGAGCGCCTTGCGCAGCACGGACGCGACCGGGTGGGCCGCGAGGGCGGGCGGCAGCGGCACCTCCAGCGGGCTCAGCTGGCGGTGCATGATCTCGGCCGCCGACGCACCCTGCACGGCGGGCGCGCCCGTCAGGCATTCGAGGAACATCAGGCCCCAGGCATACAGATCGGTACGGGTGCTGGGCGGCTCGCCGCGCAACTGCTCGGGAGCGCTGTAGGCTGGCGTGCCGAGAAACTCGTCCGCCATGGTGAGCTGCGACAGCTGCAGATCCGGCATCTCGGGGATCACGGTGCCGATGCCGAAGTCCAGCACCATGGCATGGCGCACGGCGCCCGTGGAGGTCACCATCACGTTGTCGGGCTTGAGGTCGCGGTGGACGATGCCTGCGGCATGCGCGCAGTCCAGCGCATCGAGCACCTCGGCCATCAGGCGGCCGGTTTCGGCGGCGGTCAGCGCACCCTGGCGGCGGATCAGGCTCTTGAGCGTTTCACCGGGGACATATTCGAAGACGCCATAGACGAAATCGCCCTGTTCGCCCTTGTCCAGCAACTGGACGATGTGCGGGTGGTGCAGCGCCGCGCACAACAGGGTTTCGCGATGAAAGCGCTCCGCATGCCGGCTGCCGGGCTGCAGCCTGACCACCTTGATCGCGACCGACGCGCCCGTGCGGCGGTGCCTTGCGCGGTAGACCGTGCCGTAGCCGCCCGAACCCAGGGCCTCCTGCAGCTCGTAATCAGGTATCTCCAGGGGAACCTGCGTCGGCGGGGCGACCGTTGCATGCGAAAGGTGGGTGGTGGCATCCTGCATATCGGCCTCGTTTTGGGGGTCCCGGATATTCCTCCCGGAAGGATCCATCCATCCATTCGTCATACGGTAACCGCGCTTTGTATACCTTTCGTTACTATAGCGCAAGAGCCAGTATGGGCCTGAAAATTAGCGTGCTCACTTGCTCGGAGGCGCTGCCTTGCCATCCGGCTGGATCGACGGCATTTGCTGCGCAGCATATATCGCCTATGATGCATAAAACCTGTAAATAATCACAGGTTTTCTCCACTCCGAAAGGTCCACGCATCATGAATGGCCATTGTCTTTGCGGCGCAGTCAGCCTTGTTTCATCCCGGGCCCGGGAAATCGGGGCCTGCCACTGCGGATATTGCCGGCGCTGGGGCGGTGGGCCGTTGCTGGCGGTGCACTGCGGGCCCGACGTGGTGTTTGCCGGCATCGAACACATCGCAGTCTATGCCTCGTCGGAATGGGCCGAGCGCGCTTTCTGCAAACGGTGCGGCACGCACCTGTACTACCGCCTGAATGCCACCGGCGAATATTTCGTTCCGGCCGGGGTCTTCGAAAGCCAGGACTTCACGCTGGCCAGCCAGATCTACATCGACCGCAAGCCGGACTATTACGACTTCGCCAACCGGACTTCGACCATGACCGAGGCCGAAGTCATTGCCCGGTATGCCCCGCCGCAGGCGTGAGCGTGGTGGTGGGGTGGCAGGACGGCGCCGCGCAGGAGGCGGTCCGGCCGGTCCCGGCGCGCGGGCTCTCGCGCTGACGCGCGGTGCTGCAAGTGAACAGGCCGCCGGCCTCTGCGGACGGCGGCCTGTGGGCGCGGGGCCGGTTACAGCTCGATCTTGGCGCGGCGGATCACATCGCCGAAGCGCTTGTTCTCCTCGACCATGAAGACCTTGAATTCCTCGGGCGTGGGGAAGTAGTTCTCATAGCCGAAGGTCTGGAACTTGGGCTGCACGTCGGGCTCGCGCAGCGCCTTCATGGTGTCCTGGCGGATCTTCTCGACCACGGCCGGCGGCGTGGAGCGCGAGACGGCGAAGGCATTCCAGCCCGTGACCACGGCATCGGCCGGGCCGCCCGACTCGGCCACCGTCGGCACGTCTTCATAGCCCTTGAGGCGGTGGGGCGCCAGCACGGCCAGGAAGCGCAGCTTGCCCGAGCGCATCAGCGGGCCGGCCGTGCCCGAGGAGCCGAGCGCAAAGGCCAGTTCGCCCGTGGCCACGCTGGTGTAGAGCTGGCTGGTTTCCTTGTAGATGACATGCTCCATCTTGGTGCCCGTCAGCGACTCCAGCAGCGCCGAGCCCAGGTGCACGGGGTTGCCCACGGACCACGAGCCGTAGTTGAGCTTGCCGGGCCGCGCCTTGGCATCGGCGATCAGGTCGGCCACGGTCTTGTAGGGGCTGTTGACCGGCACGCACACGAAGAAGAAGGTGCGAAACAGCGGCAGCACCACCTCGAAGTCCTTGTCGATGCTGTAGGGCAGCTTCTTGAACAGGTGGGGGTAGGCCGCCAGGTGGACGTTGTCCAGCTGGATGATGTCCGTGCCGTCGGTGGCGCCACGCTTGAAGGCCTCGATGGCGATGAAGCCGTTGCCTCCGGGACGGTTTTCCACGATGACGGGTTGGTTCCACAGGCGCGCCAGCTTGTCGGCCACGAGGCGCGAGGTGCCGTCGGGGCCGCCGCCCACGGGGAAGGGGTTGATGATGCGCACCTGCTTGGTGGGCCAGTTGGCGGCGGATTGGGCCCGTGCGGGCGCCATGGCGCCCAGGGCCAGGGCTCCGAGGGCCAGGCCGGCCTGGCGGCGGGTGATGCTATGGGTCATGGTTGTCTCCGGATGTACCAATCGTTGCTTGCTCTGCGCGGCGGTCTCATGCTGGCAAGGCAAGGGCCGCTTTGTTGTAGGTCCGCTGCGCGCCTGTCGCGCGGCAGGGGGCTGGATGATCCAGTCGCAGCATTTTGGCAGTTCAGGGCAAAGCACCTAGGGCGCGCTGTGGCTATCAGCTATAGCAAAATGGCATAGGTGGAGACAAGGCGTCGCGCATGAACCTGCAACAGATTGAGACTTTCGTACACGTAGCCGAGACCGGCAGCTTCAGCAAGGCGGCCGTGCTGCTCGATACCGCCCAGCCCGCGCTGAGCCGCCAGGTGCGCGCGCTGGAGACGGAGCTGCGCGAGACGCTGCTGATCCGCACGGGCCGCGGCGTGACGCTGACCGATGCGGGCCGGCGCCTGCTGGAGCATGGCCATGCCATCATGCAGCGCGTCGCCCTGGCCAAGGAAGACCTGGGCAGCCAGCGCGACGAGCCCGTGGGCCGCATCGTGGTCGGCCTGCCGCCGAGCCTGGCGCGCCAGTTGACGCTTCCCTTGATCGATGTCTTCAGCAAGGAGATGCCCAAGGCGCGGCTGGCCGTGGTGGAGGGGTTCTCGATGAACATCGCCGAATGGCTGACCTCGGGGCGCATGGATCTGGGCCTGGTCTACACGCCCGAGCCGCATCCGCACATCGAGGTCGCGCCCGTGCTGCAGGAGCGGCTGTGCCTGATCGGCCCGGCGCGCAGCCTGCAGGGCCGGGAGGCCGTGCACTTCGACGAGCTGTCGCAGTTCCCGCTGATCATGCCGCAGCGCGGCCAGATCTTCCGCAAGCTCATGGAAGCCCAGGCCACGCTGTCCCAGGTCAAGCTCAACGTGGTCTGGGAAGTCTCCAGCGTGCCCGCCATCCTGGACCTGGTGCGTGGCGGCTACGGCTACGCCGCCCTGACCGACAGTGCCATGCGCAGCCATGTGGCCGACGCCGCACTGGTCGAGCTGCCCATCGAGTCGCCGCACGTGATGAGCGCCCTGTGCCTGGTGCAGTCGGCCAAGAAAAAGGCCACGCCGCTGATACGCCGCACCTCCGAGGTGCTGCGCGCGCTGGCCCTGCAGGTCTGCGCGCCGCAGCGGCAGGGCCCGGCGTAGCGCGCCCGGGGCCTACAGCAGCGGCCGCAGTTCCCGCGCCGCCTCCTGCAGCAGCGGCAGCAGTTCGGCGACCATGGTCGCGGGCTCCATGCGCTGGGGCGTGGTCACGATGTTGAGCGCCGCCACTGTCCGGCCTTCCATGTTGCGCAGCGGCACCGCCAGCGCCTGCACGGCCAGCTCGTGCTCTTCCTGCGCGATGCAGAAATCCTGCCGGCGCACCTCGTCCAGCACCGCGCCCAGCGCATGCGCGTCGGTGACGGTATGGGCCGTGAGCCGGCGCAGCGCATGCGATGCCATCCATTGCTCCAGCTCGGCGGGCGCCAGCGAGGCCAGCAGCACGCGGCCCGTCGATGTGGCGTGCGCCGGCAGCCGGCTGCCCAGGTGCAGGCCGTGCGCCATGAGCCGCTGCCCGCGCTCGTGCAGGGCGCTGCGCGCCACGATGACCACCTCGCTGCCATCGCGTACCACGCAGGAAAACGACAGCTGGGTCTGCGCAGCCAGCCGGTGCAGCACGGGCTGCACGATGCGCGGCAGCCGCGACGATGCCAGGTAGCTGCCCGACAGGCGCAGCACCTTGGGCGATAGCCAGAAGTGGCTGCCATCCGTCTCCAGATAGCCGAGGTGGGCCAGCGTCAGCAGGTGCCGGCGCGCCGCCGTGCGCGTGATGCCCGAGCGCTCGGCCGCCATGGTGGCGTTCAGGCGCTGGCGCTCGGTATCGAAGCTCTCCAGCACGGCCAGGCCCTTGGCCAGGCCGGCAATGAAGTCGTCAGGGGCGATGGGAAACGGCTCGCTCATGGGCAAAAAGGTGGCAGATGGACTTGTTGCGCGATTGTCGTGCAGTTTGCGCGGCAGCCGCGCAAGTCCTGCGCCCATGCCTCGCCTTTGCGCTGTCTCAAAACTAGTCTTCATATCCAGCGCATGGCTGCTGCGGCCATGACATCGAACAACGCAACGGAGGCAAAACAATGCGTACCCAAGTCGCCATCATCGGCGCAGGCCCTGCCGGCCTGCTTCTCGGCCAGCTGCTGCATCGCGCGGGCATCGACAACGTCATCATCGAGCAGCGCAGCGCCGACTACGTGCTGGGCCGCATCCGCGCAGGCGTGCTGGAGCAGGTCACCGTGGACCTGCTGGAGCAGGCTGGCGCCGATGCCCGCATGCATGCCGAAGGCCTGCCGCACGACGGCATCGAGCTGCTTTTCGGCGGCCGGCGCCACCGCATCGACCTGCATGGCCTCACGGGCGGCAAGCGCGTCATGGTCTACGGCCAGACCGAGGTCACGCGCGACCTGATGCAGGTGCGCGCGGCCGAGGGCCTGACCACCGTGTACGAGGCCGCCAACGTGCAGCCCTTGGGCTTCGATGGCGACAGCCCGGCCGTGCGCTACGAAAAGGACGGCCAGGTCCATGAACTGCAGTGCGACTTCATTGCAGGCTGCGACGGCTTCCACGGCATCTGCCGCGCCAGCGTGCCCAAGGACAAGGTGCGCACCTTCGAGAAGGTCTATCCCTTCGGCTGGCTGGGCCTGCTGTCGGACACCCCTCCGGTCTCGCACGAGCTGATCTACGCCCAGACCGAGCGCGGCTTTGCTCTGTGCAGCCAGCGCAGCGCCACGCGCAGCCGCTACTACCTGCAGGTGCCGCTGACCGAGAAGGTCGAGGACTGGAGCGACGAGGCCTTCTGGAACGAGCTGCGCCTGCGCCTGGACCCCGAGGCGCGCGAACGCCTGGTCACCGGCCCCTCGCTGGAAAAGAGCATCGCGCCGCTGCGCAGCTTCGTGACCGAACCCATGCGCTTCGGCCGCCTGTTCCTGGCCGGCGATGCCGCCCACATCGTGCCGCCCACGGGCGCCAAGGGGCTGAACCTTGCTGCTTCGGACGTGGGCTACCTGTCCGGCGCCTTTGCGCAGTACTACCGCGACAAGGCGCAGGACGGCATCGACCGCTATTCCGAGCAGTGCCTGCGCCGTGTCTGGAAGGCCGAGCGTTTCTCGTGGTGGATGACCTCGCTGATGCACCGCTTCCCTGACGCGGGCAGCTTCGATGCCAAGGTGCAGGAAGCCGAGCTCGACTACATCGTGCATTCCAAGGCCGGCTCGACCTCGCTGGCCGAGAACTACGTGGGCCTGCCGCTGGTCTGAGGCGAGGGGCCGCGCTGGCGCGGCCATCGATGCGATCCGGTGGCCGCAGCCTTGCGCAAATTTGCGCACCGGATCGCTGCGCGGGCCCGCTGCCCGGAGTAAGCTGTGCGGCCTATGGCGCACATCACCTTTCCACCTCCCTATATTGCTGCCCGCGATGCAGCGCAGTCGCTGCGCGACGCAGGCCATGCGGTGCTGCGCCCCGCGGACTTCGCCGCCTGGGCGGGCGTGTCGCTGTCCGAGCTGCAGGCGCTCGAAGCCGACTGGTCGCAGTTGCCGCACGATGCCTTCCTCAAGGACGGCGGCCGCTACCGGCGGCGCCGGCATTCGTGCTTCGTGGCCGGGACGGACGGGCTGCAGCAGGTGGCGCACCGCGCCCACTGGCAGCCCGTGGAGTACAACGCCCTGCACGGCGGCATGCTGCGGATGTTCGAGCCCATGCGCGAGCCCACCGTGCAAAGCCCGGCCTGGAGCCGCCTGCTGCTGGCGCTGGCCGGCCTGTCCGACGAGGTGTTCTGCGCGCCCGGCGGGCATGAGCGCTGGTTCATCGAGTCCCACCAGTTCCGCATCGACACGGCCGACGGCATCGGCCGCCCCACGCCCGAGGGCGCGCACCGCGACGGTGTGGACCTGGTCGCCGTGATCCTGGTCGGCCGCGACGGCGTCAAGGGCGGCGAGACGCGCATCTTCGAGGCCGCCGGGCCCAGCGGCCAGCGCTTCACGCTGACCGAACCGTGGTCGGTGCTGCTGCTGGACGATGCACGCATGATCCACGAGACCACGCCCATCCAGCCCGAGCGCCCGGGCGGCGTGCGCGACACGCTGGTGCTGACCTACCGGCGCCACGGCTTCCAGGGCGCCGAGCTGGACCGCAGGCACCAGGACTGAGGGTGCTTGTAGGCCGTTGCCGCAGCGATGGCGGGGGCGTTGATGCAGATCAAGGCGCTGGTGCATGATGGGTGCAGACTGTGGTTCATCGACCCGGCGGCATGCGCCGAACTGCGACGGCCGCCATGCAAGCAAAGGAGAAAAAAAGCATGTTCAAGCACATCCTGGTTCCCGTGGACGGCTCCAACAGCTCGCTGCTGGCGGTGCACAAGGCCGTGGAACTGGCCAAGGCCTTCGGCAGCGCGCTGACGGCGGTCTACGTCGTCGATCCTTATCCCTTCACCGGCGTGGGCGCCGACTTCGCCTACGGCCAGTCGCAGTACCTGAGCGCGGCCACCGCCGAAGCCAACACCACGCTGGATGCCGTCAAGAAGATCACCGACGAGGCTGGCGTGGCGGCCACCACCGTCGTGGGCGAAGGCCATGCCGTGCATGAAGGCATCGTGCGCGTGCTGGAGAGCACGGGCGCCGACCTGATCGTCATGGGCTCGCATGGCCGGCGCGGCCTGGAAAAGCTGATGCTGGGCAGTGTCACCCAGCGCGTGCTGGGCGCCGTGCGGGTGCCGGTGCTGGTGGTGCGCGAGTAGCCGCCAGCGCCATGGCGGCACCTGGGGCCGCCGCTCTGGACCCCTTCGCGGCCCGCAACAACGGCTCCTTCGGGAGCCGTTGTTGCGCGTGCCGGTGCGCGCACCGTCAGCGGTTGAGCAGCCGCGCCAGCCAGCCCTTTTTCTTGCGCTGCAGTTCCAGCTCCTGCAGCACCTCGGCCTTGAGTCTTTGCTTTTCGGCGGCGGGACTCGATTCGTGCGCCATGCGCAGATAGGCCTTGGCCGAGTCCACGTAGCCATAGTCCTCATTGCGGATGTGATTGAACAGCCAGCGCGACAGCATGCCGTGCAGCTCGGCGGCCACGTCCTCGCCGGCGTCAAAGCGCGTCTGCATCTCGATGACGCGGCGCGTGAACAGTTCGTGCACCTTCTTGTGCGGGCCCGAGAACGTGTAGCCCGCGCTTTCCATCAGGCTTTCCTCGAAGACGAAGTGCGAGACGGTGTAGTCCACCATTTCGCCGATCACGTCGCCCAGGCCCTCGCGGTCATGCGTGGAGCGCAGCTCATAGAGCTTGTTGATGTAGTCGACGATGCGCCGGTGTTGCCGGTCGATTTCCGCAATCCCGGTGTCCAGCTCGGGGACCCAGACCAGCAATGCCATGGTGTTCTCCAGAAGTTCGATGCCTGTTCGATGCTTTCTGCAGAAGTATTCACGCAGCCGTCATGTTTTTCCTTGACCCAGGTCACTGCGGGCAGCAACAGCGGGCCCGGCGCGCGGCGGGCCCGCGCCGGCATCACTCGATCTTGGCGCCAGAGGACTCGACGATCTGCTTGGACTGGCGGAAATCGGCCTGGAACATCTTGTCGAAGTCGGCCACCGTCATGGACTGGGGCTCGGCGCCCTGGGTCTGGATGGCGTCGCGCACTTCAGGCATGGCCAGCAGCTTGTTCACCTCGGCATTGACCTTGGTCACGACGGCCGCGGGCGTGCCCTTGGGCATGAACAGGCCGTACCAGGTGCTCACGTCAAAGCCCTTGAGCCCCGACTCCGCCAGCGTCGGCGTGTCGGGCAGCGAGGACGAGCGCCTGGCCGAGGTCACCGCGATGGCGCGCAGCTTGCCGGCCTTGATCTGGGAGATGGCCGACGGCACGGAGGACACGAGCAGGTCCACGTTGCCTGCCAGCGCGTCCATGAGGGCCGGGTTGGAGCCCTTGTAGGGCACGTGCACGAGCTGGATGCCCGCGGCCTTCTCGAGCAGCACGCCGGACAGGTGGATGCTGGTGCCGTTGCCCGGCGAGCCATAGGTGACCTTGCCCGGATGCTGCCGCGCGGCGGCCACGATGTCGGCCAGCGACTTGTAGGGCGAGTTCACGCTGGTGGCGATCACGATCGGCGTGTAGGCCACATGGGCCACGGGCACCAGGTCCTTGACGGGGTTCCAGGGCAGGTTCTTGTAGAGGTAGGGGCCCAGGACCACGTTGTCCTTCTGGCCCATGACCATGTCATAGCCCGTGGGCGCGGCCTTGGCCGCCTCGGTGATGCCGATGGTGCCGCCCGCGCCGGCGCGGTTGTCGGGCACGACGGTCCATTTGCTGACCTCGGTCAGCTTGCTGGAGACCACGCGTGCGAGGATGTCGGTGCCGCCACCGGGCGGGAAGGGCACGATCATGCGCACCGGCTTGTTCGGATAGTCGGCGGCCGGGGCTTGCGCGGCAGCGGAAAAGCTCAGCGCCGTGGCGGCGGCCGCGGCGGTGCAAGTGATCAGTTGGCGGAACATGAAAGAAGAAACTCCTGGAACGGATGGGGCAGTGCCGCAACCCTGCCGCGCCGCAGGCCGCGGCGCATGGGCATGGATGACTTGGGCTGTCGATGACCGGAGGGGTGTTTCCGCCATCTTGCCTTGGAAAACAACAATTTATGTGGTTTCCCGCAATGTGCGCCACAAGGGCTTGCACCAGCGGCATGGGTTGTGCCCCGCCGCAAGGTGGCTGCTTATTCTAGGGCCGCCCTCTGGTCCGCGCAGCGCAGGCGCAGGGCAGGCGCAGTGCGCCAGCGGCCTGCGGCGTGCCGATGTCGACCCACTTGAAGATGTGGGGGTCCCTGCACGCCGCGCGTGAGCGGCGCGGATTCCCCCCTGTCCCCGGCCCGGCAGGCCGGTCGTAACGGGCGGCCCCAGGCCGGGGCAAGCTGCTGTCAGCGCGCGGGTGCATGGCCCGGCTCCGGGGGCAGTTCGATCGGGGGCGCCGTGCCTGGCGGGTCCATGGGGTGGGGCGGGGGCTGCAGCGGATCGTCGGGCGCGGACGGGTCCGAGGGATCGGGGGGCATGTCGGTCAGGGGCGGTGCGGGGGGCGCGGCGGAAATGGGCATGGGAGACCTCGCAAAAAATGAAGGTGTGCCGGCGGCATGGTGCGGATGCCACACCATAGGCCCGCGCCGGCATGGCCTGTGTCGGAGAAGCGCCCTGCTGAGCGAACGACAAGCCTGCGCGCCCAGGCGGTCCATGGGCTGCCGACGCGCGGGCCGGGATTTATCCGACAGCTCTTGCAGTGCTGCACCCGGACTGCCCGGCGTGCTGCCGGTCCATAGTCGGACCCTGGCCACCGATGGCCATGCGGCGACAGCCGCGGTTGCCAGGCCATCGGCCCTTACGAGAAAGGAGTTCCCATGAGCCCGCAGAACAGGCAGTTCGCCGGCATTGCCGCCGTGCCTGGCACGGCTGTGCGCCGCCTTCGGCCCGCAGCGCAGGGCCATGCGATCCCTTGGCACCGTCCGCCGACAGCCCTCATCCTGCAAGCCCATCATGAAACCGCTTTACGCTGACCTCCCGGATGCGGCGCTCCACCAGCCGTCGCCGCTTGCCTTTGCGCCACCGCGCCGCATCGGCGTATTCCGTGCACGCCGCTTCGGCGACATGCTTTGCGCGACACCTGCGCTGCGCGCCCTGGCCGCCGCCTGGCCCAAGGCCCGCATCACGCTGATCGGTCTGGCCGAGTCCGAGGGGCTGGCGCAGCGCCTGGCGTCCGTCGATGACTTCGAACTGTTTCCCGGCTGGCCCGAATTGCCGGGCCTGCCCTGGGCCAACCACACGGAGCACCGCTTTTTCCAGCGCCGCATGCGCTCGCGCCGGTTCGACCTGGCGCTGCAGCTGCACGATTCCGGCGAGCTCAGCAATGCGCTGGTGGCCGGATTCGGGGCACGGCGCAATGCCGGCTTCGCTGCGGCGCGGGCATGGACGCCTGCGGCCGATGCGGGGCGCTTCATCGACTGGCCCCGCCAGGGCGGAGAAGTGCAGCGCCTGCTGGCCCTGACCGACCATCTGGGGCTGGAGCGGCGCGGCCTGCGCCTGGACCTGCCCGTCAGCGCCGACGACCGGGCCCGGGCGAAAAGCCTGCTGCCGCATGGCTGCCGCTATGCACTGGTGCATCCAGGCGCGCGCCTGCAAGCCCGGCGCTGGCCTGCGCAGGGCTTCGCAGCCGTGGCCGATGCCCTGGCCGAGGCCGGACTGGCCGTGGCGCTGACCGGCAGCGCGGACGAGTCGGCCCTGGTGGCGTCGGTCGTGCAACGCATGCGCCATGGCGCACTGGACCTGAGCGGTCGCACCGACCTGTGGACACTGGCCGCCCTCGTGGCCGGCGCCAGCGTCGTGGTCTGCAACGATACCGTGGTGTCCCTCATGGCCGCTGCGCTGGGAACGCGCAGCGTCGTCTTCGCCGACGGCAGCGAGCTCCGCCGTGGACCGCCGCTGGATGCCCGGCGCCATCGCCTGCATCCCATGGGCGGCGATGCGCAGCAGGCGTGCCAGGTTGCCCGGCATGCGCTGGCGCTGGCCGAAGAGGAGATGCGATAGGCGCAACCACGGCCGGCCTGCGGCCGGTCAATGGCCGATCAGTGGCCGCTGCGCGTCTGGCGCCTTGCCTCGCGCAGGCTGCCGGCCAAGGCGATCGGGAAACGGCCCCCGCCGACGGGCTCGCGCATGGTGGCGGCGGAGTCGGCGCCGTCGACGACGGCAACGATGACGATCAGCCCATGGCCATCCGGGCCTGCAGCCGCTCGGGGGGAGGGCAGGGCCGGTGAGAAACCATGATGGCTTCAATCGGCTGCGTTGACTGCCTTGAGTGTGTTCGGGTGCACCTGAATATTCGTTTGCGCGCAGGGGGCCGGGGGATTCAACGGGCATGGCGTTCCCGTGCCAGCAGGGCCATCAGGGCGCATTCGGCAGGACTGAGTCCGGCCCTGGGCCTTGCGGGCCGTGCCACCTTGCCGTCGTGCGGCTGTTCGCAGCAGCGCAGCACATCGGGATGGATGTAGAACTTGCGGCACACCGCGCTGGTGTTGCCCAGGCGGCGTGCGACCTGCCGGACCATCTGCACGGCATCCGAGGCATGGCCTTCGCCGCAGGCCACAGCCTGCAGCGCAAGCTCCATGGCGCATACGCTGGCATGCCAGGTGCGGAAATCCTTGGCGGTGAAATCCTGCCCCGAGATGCTGCGCAGGTATTCGTTGACATGGTCCGAGCGCAGGTGGTGCACCTGGCCCTGTTCATCGACGAACTGGAACAGCCGCTGTCCCGGCAGCTCCTGGCAGCGCCGCACCAGGCGCGCCACCGCCGGGTCTTCGACGCGGACCTGGTGGGCCACGCCGCTCTTGCCCTTGAAGCTCAGCTGGACCTCGCCCCCCTGCGCCCGCGCATGGCGGCCGCGCAGCGTGCTCAGGCCATAGGAGCCGTTGTGCGCGCTGTACTGCTCGTTGCCGATGCGCAGGGCGGTCAGGTCCAGCAGCCGCACGACCGTGGCGACCACGGCCTCCAGGCCCGGTTTGCGCCGGCGCAGGTCGCGGGCCACGGCGCGGCGCATGGCCGGCAGATGGCGGCCGAAGTCCAGCATCCGGTCGAAGTTGGCCTGCTTGCGCCGGGCCTGCCACAGCGGGTGGTAGCGGTACTGCTTGCGGCCGCGCGCATCGCGCCCCGTGGCCTGCAGATGGCCCGCGGGGTCGGGGCAGATCCAGACATCGGTATAGGCGGGCGGGATGGCCAGCGCACGGATGCGCGCCAGATGCTGGCGGTCGGCAATGCGCTGTCCCTCGGCGTCGTGGTAGGAAAAGCCGCGGCCGCGGCGCACGCGCTGCCAGCCTGGCAAGCCGTCATTCACGTAAGTCAGTGCCTGTTGCGGCATGGCGTGGCGTCTCAAAGAAGTCTCAGGTGCGCTCCATGGGCGCAGGCGGCGCCACGGGCGGATCGGTGCAGGGGACCGGCGCACCCGCGGGCGGCGGGTCGCTGATGGGCGCCGGCAGCGGGCCCGGCGAGGGCGGCACCTGGATGGGGGCGGCCGGCGGGGCAATGGGAGGTGTCGGTGGCGTGGTGTGCATGGAGCGTGTACGTCCGTCGATCGATGGTGGGCAAGGCCGCTGCCGGCGCCCCGCTCATGCGAGCGTGCGCAGCGTGGGTTCGCGGTCCCAGAACCTGCGCTTGGCGCCTTCCACGAAGGCCTGCACCTCGTCCATTCCGAACACGCCCTCGTCGGGCACGACCGCCGCCGCCTTCAGGATGGCATGGCTTGCCTTGCAGGCCGCGATGGCCTTCAGGTGGCCGAAGGCATCGCGGAACCAGTCCTGGGCCGCTGCGTCCTTGGCCAGCTTCTTGCCGCATTCCGGTGCCAGGATGGAGGCCACCGCATCGAACTGCGCCGAAGGCGAGCCTGCCAGCTGCCCGTCGGCGGCCAGCTGCGTGCCGTCGTCCAGCCGGGCGCCGCCAATGCGCGGCGCGATGATCTTCACAGAGGCTTTCTCGGCCGCCAGCGCCTTGCGGAACGCGGCGATGGTGGCGGCGCTCGAGCCGTCGTCCACCAGAATGGCCACGCAGCGCCCCTGCAGCGTCGGCTTCATGCGTTCGATGATGCCGGTGGCCGGGCTGGGGTCCAGATCCTGCAAGGGCACGGCGGGCTGCGCCGCGGGCGGCAGGGCCTCCATTCCCAATCCCGCCGCCACGCGTTGGCCGAGCGACTCGTCGATGCACAGCAGATGGGCCACCACGGCCTTTCTCACATGCGGCGTCTGCACCTTGGACAGCTCGAAGACCAGGGCGCTGGCGATGTGCGCCTGCTCCACGGGCGTCTGGCTGCGGTAGAACATGCGTGCCTGGCTGTAGTGGTCGGCAAAGCTCTGGGGGCGGATGCGGCCCTTGTCACCGGGCTGCGCAGGCTGGGCGAAATGGGCAAAGCCGCGTGCCCGGGAAGCGCGCGGGCTGTCCTGCTGCAGGCTCGACGGCTCATATGCCACGCGGCCCCTGGGGATCTGCATCTGCATGTGCCCGTCGCGCTGGTGGTGGGCAAAGGGGCAGCGCGGCGCATTGATCGGCAGTTGGGTGAAGTTGGGCCCGCCCAGGCGCGACAGCTGTGTGTCGAGATAGGAAAACAGGCGTCCCTGCAGCAGCGGATCATTGCTGAAGTCGATGCCGGGCGGGACGTTGGCCGGGCAGAAGGCCACCTGCTCGGTTTCCGCAAAGAAATTGTCGGGCCAGCGGTCCAGCACGAAGCGGCCGACCTTGCGCAGCGGCACGACCTCTTCCGGGATGATCTTGGTGGGGTCCAGATGGTCGTAGGGCAGGGCATCGGCCTGGGCCTGGGTGAACAGCTGCACGCTCAGTTCCCAGGCGGGGAAATCGCCCGCCTCGATGGCTTCGAACAGGTCCCGGCGGTGGAAGTCATTGTCGGCCGCCTGCAGCTTGAGCGCCTCGTCCCAGACCGTGGACTGCAGGCCCAGCTCGGGGCGCCAGTGGAACTTCACGAAGCTGCTCTCTCCCTGCGCATTGACCAGGCGGAAGCTGTGCACGCCGAAGCCTTCGATCATGCGCAGGCTGCGGGCGATCGTGCGGTCGCTCATGATCCACATCACCATGTGCATGGACTCGGGCATCAGCGAGATGAAGTCCCAGAAGGTATCGTGCGCCGTGGCGGCCTGGGGGAAGCCGCGGTCCGGCTCCATCTTCACGGCATGTACGAGGTCGGGAAACTTCATCGCGTCCTGGATGAAGAACACCGGGACGTTGTTGCCCACCAGGTCCCAGTTGCCTTCCTCGGTGTAGAACTTGATGGCGAAGCCACGCACATCGCGCGGCGTGTCCACCGAGCCGGCGCCTCCCGCCACGGTGGAAAAGCGCACGAAGATCGGCACCTTCTTGCCTTTTTCCGTGAGCACCCGGGCCGTCGTGTATCCGTCCAGCGGGTCCGTCAGTTCGAAATAGCCATGCGCTCCCGTGCCGCGTGCGTGGACGATGCGCTCGGGAATGCGCTCATGGTCGAAATGGGTGATCTTCTCGCGAAGGATGAAATCCTCCAGCAGGCTGGGGCCGCTGGCGCCGGCCTTCAGCGAGTTCTGGTTGTCGGGCACGGCAATTCCCTGCTGCGTGGTCAGCACGGGATGTGTGCCGCCAGCTTGCTGCTGCAATTCGCCCCCGTGTCCGGTGGCGGTGTCGGCGCCAACGGTCGCGGGGTCGGCATCTTTGGGGCGTCGGGCCATGTGTTTCTCCTTGGGGGGCTTGGTGGGTGTATAGGGGGCGCCGCCCTTGCGGCCACCGGTCTTGGCAATGTGCGCAGGCACCCCTTCGGGTGCGCGCACCAGGACCACGACCACGGGCCGTGTCCTGGCGTGCAGCGGGCTTAGCCGTGGCCGTTGCCGTGGCCGCGAGCGGCCGTCGCCCGTGGTCTATGGATCGCCTGTCCGTCAGAACATCAGTGCGATCAGGATGATGATGGGAATGGGCACGCCGAGAAGAAAAAGCAGAATGGATCGCATGGAGGCCTCCTTGGGATGGTGGAAATGAAGCGTTGTCGGCAAAGGGTCAGAGCGCGTCCCGCTGGCGGCCACCCCAGGTGGCGCACAGGCTGCCCACGAAGGCGCCCAGCATCAGGGCGACGAACAGCCACAGCATGGAATGCGCGGTGGCCTTCCTCGTCTCTTCGGCGGCTTGCCGGGCCTTTTGCTTGGCCTCTTCCATCTTTTGCTCTGCCTGCTTCATCTGCTGCTGCACGCTGTCGAAGGTGCTGCGCACGCGCTTTTGGGCCTCGTCCAGGGGGACGTCGGAATGGCGGGCGATCAGCTGGGCCAGGTATTGCTCGTCGGCCTGCGACAGCTGCCCCGTGCGCCAGGCGTGGGCAAGGATCACGCCTGCCTCGCGCATGGCGTCCGCCGCACTGTCTGCCGTGCCCGTGGCGCTGCTGCGAAACAGGCTGCCCGTCCAATAGGCCAGGCCTTGCGGTCCGTCCTGCGCGGACGCGCTGCTGCCCATGACGGCGGCCGTGCCGGCGGTACCGGCTGCGCCCAGTGCGCTGCCGGCGACATTGGAGGCGCCCGACACCACGGTGTCGGCAGCCTTGAAGGCGCCGGACAGCGCGCTGCCAGCGGCAGTGGCCATCAGGACCACCATCGCCAGCGTGGCCAGCGCCCATGACAGAAAGCCATGTGCCGTGTCGCGGAAATAGACTTCGTCCGTGTGCACGCCTTGCCAGCGCGTGCGCAGACGCCCTGCGAGGTAGCCGCCCACGCCGGCGGAGGCCAGCTGGGTGAAGGCAATCCAGGCCGCGGCCGTCCAGCCGATGGCTCCTGCGTCCAGGCCCTGGCCGCTCCAGACCGAAACCGATGACAGGCCCAGCCCTGTGCCAAGGATGAACAGCAGCAGGGACAGCGAGGCTGCTCCCATGGCGCCGGCAAAGATGGCCGGCCAGGAAACGCCGCTGCGCGCTGGATCGGCAACGGCCGCTGCCAGGGGCGCGGGCTCGGAATATGCTGGTATGGACATGGCTGACTTTCTTGGAGTTGAGTGCCCATATTCTTGTCAACCGGTTATTGCCGTCCTGTAGGAACAGGCGAATTGCCGTGTTCCAAAAAAAGCATGTGGAATGTCGGTGTGTGGCTGTCGGTCAATATTCCAGGCAATCGGTAAGATTTGCCGTCATGTTTTTCCGGCCCTGCCCGGGTTTTGATGTGGAATGCCAGGCGGAAATCCATGCCGAAAATAAAAAAGGGTCCGAAGACCCTTTTTCAACAAGCATCAATCGTCAGATGCGATTGCGCATGCGCGCCATCTCAATTGTGCTGCTTGTTGCCTTGCTGCTTTTGCTGTTCGCCAGGCTGGCTGCGCTGCGGGCTGCTTTGCTGCTGCTGGCCGGGATTGCGCTGCTGGCTGGGGTTGTTGGGGTTGCTTTGCTGCTGCTGGCTGCCGGGATTGCTTTGCTGCTGCTGTTCGTTCTTGCCGTGCTGCTGGTTGCCGGCCATATTGCTGTTTTGAACGTTCGATTGCTGTGTCATCTTCAGTACTCCTTAAGTTGACAGCGATGCCGTCATCACTGCAATTACAGTGTGCTCTTCTTGAAAAAGCCGGCGTGTAGGAATATCGGAAGCTTACCTTTGGTTAATGATTGGAATATGCTATGGAGAGGGTGATTCGATCCGATGCCAGATCGGCCGCAGGATGGGTGCATGGCACGCTGCAACCACTGTGCGGCCGGATATCGCTGCAGCAGGCGCGCTCAGGGCTGGCGCACGTCCGCCACCACCTGCTCGCCGAAGTCGGCACGCTGCAGCCAGGCCAGCACGCGCGCCGCTGCCTCGTCCGGGGAGGTCAGCATGCCCTGGGCCTTGAGCTGGGCGAAGTTGCCGGCGTCGGGGAAGGACTGGGCATCGGCATTGCGCAGCTGCTGCTGCATGTCGGTGTCGATGACGCCAGGGGCCAGCGAGCAGATGCGTGCGCCGTGGGGCTTGAGGGCCTCGTCCAGCGCCACGCTGCGGCTGAAATGGTCCATGCCGGCCTTGGCGGCGCAGTAGGTGGCCTGGGAAGCGATGGCGCGCCGGCCCAGGCCCGAGGAGATGTTGAGCACCTTGCGCGGCGCGCGCCAGTCTTGCGTGGCCGCGAGGAAGGCCGAAGTCAGCAGCATGGGCGCTTCCAGGCCCACGCGCAGCGCCTGGGCGATGTCGGCCGGCTGCAGCTGCGACAGCGGCGCGATCCGGGGTATCACTCCTGCATTGTTGATCAGCGTGAGGCTGGCATAGCGCGAGGCGTCCAGGCCCGCCAGCCATTCGCCCAGCCTGCGGGCCGCTGCCTCGGGGGCGGCGAGGTCCACGCTCCACTGCTGCAGCGCAGCCCCTGCAGCGGCCGCCCGGGCCAGCGCCTCGCTGGTGGCGCGTGACAGCGTGACGAGCTCATGGCCCGCGTCCAGCAGCTGCCGGGCCATGGCCAGGCCCATGCCGCGCGAGGCGCCGGTCAGGATGGTGAGGTGCGGGGGGGTGGATGCATTGTTCATGCGCGCGATGGTAGCGTGCGCCGTGGCGTGGCTGGCGCAGAAAGCCAAGGGCCCGCCATGCGGCGGGCCCTTGGCAGACGGCGCGGCGGCTCAGGCGCCCAGGTAGGCGCGGCGCACGGCGTCGTTGGTCAGCAGGTTGGCGCCCGTGTCTTCGAGCACGATCTGGCCGGTTTCCAGCACATAGCCGCGGTCGGCGATCTGCAGCGCGCGGTTGGCGTTCTGCTCGACCAGGAAGACCGTGACGCCGGCCGCGCGGATGGTCTGGATGATCTCGAAGATCTGCGCAATGATCAGCGGCGCCAGGCCCAGCGTAGGCTCGTCCAGCAGCAGCAGGCGCGGCTTGCTCATCAGCGCGCGGCCGATGGCCAGCATCTGCTGCTCGCCGCCGGACATGGTGCCGGCGCGCTGGTGGGCGCGCTCGCGCAGCCGGGGGAACAGGCCGAACACATGTTCGATGCCGGCCTCGATCTGCGCCTTGTCCAGGAAGAAGCCGCCCATCTTGAGGTTCTCGGTGACCGTGAGGTCCGAGAAGATGCGCCGCCCCTCCGGCGAGACCGCGATGCCCTTGCGCATGATGTGGTGCGTGGACATCTGGGTGATGTCCTCGCCCTCGAACGCGATGCGTCCCGCGCTGGCGCGCGGATTGCCGCACACCGTCATCAGCAGCGAGGTCTTGCCCGCGCCGTTGGAGCCGATCAGCGAGACGATCTCGCCCTGGTTCACGTGCAGGCTCGCGTTGTTGACGGCGCAGATGGCGCCGTAGTGCGTAGAGATGTTTTCCAGTTGCAGCATGGCCGGCATCAGACCTCTCCCAGGTAGGCCTTGATGACCCGTTCGTCGTTGCGGATGGCCTCGGGCAGGCCCATGGCGATGGGCTTGCCGTACTCCATGACCAGGATGCGCTCGGACACGCCCATGACCAGGCCCATGTCGTGCTCGATCAGCAGCACGGCCACGCCATACTGCTTGCGCAGCTGGTCGATCAGGCCCTGCAGGTCCTTCTTTTCCTGGGGGTTCAGGCCCGCGGCAGGCTCGTCGAGCATGAGCACGCGCGGCTTGGTGATCATGCAGCGCGCGATCTCCAGCCGGCGCTGGTGGCCGTAGGCCAGGTTGCCCGCCTCGCGGTTGGCGAACTCGCGCAGGCCCATGACATCCAGCCAGTGCAGGGCGTTCTCGATCTTTTGCTCCTCGCTGCGGCGGTAGCCTGCCGTGTTGAACAGGCCGGCCAGCAGCGAGGCGCGCGCCTGGCCGTGCTGCGCCACCAGCAGGTTCTCCAGCGCCGTCATGGACTTGAACAGCCGCACGTTCTGGAACGTGCGCACCACGCCGTGGTTGGCCACATGGTGGCTGCTGCGGCCCGCGATGCTGGTGCCGTCGAGCACCACGGAGCCGCTGCTGGGCTGGTAGAAGCCGCTGATGCAGTTGAACACCGTGGTCTTGCCGGCGCCATTGGGGCCGATGATGGCAAACACTTCCTGAGGGCGCACGTTCAAGCCCACATGGTCGACGGCCAGCAGGCCGCCGAAGCGCATGCACAGGTCTTTGACTTCTAGCAAATACTCGCTCATTGCCGGCCTTTGCTGCTAACTGTTGTCTTGGAAATCACCGTGTCGGCATGCCTCATGGGCGCACCTCCACGTGGCGGCGTGTCATGGGCAGCAGGCCCTGGGGTCGCCAGACCATCATCAGCACCATCACCAGGCCGAAGATCAGCATGCGGTATTCGGAGAATTCGCGCGCCATCTCGGGCAGCACGGTCAGCACGATGGCGGCGATGATCACGCCCAGCTGCGATCCCATGCCGCCGAGCACGACGATGGACAGGATCAGGGCGGACTCGATGAAGGTGAAGGACTCGGGGTTGACGATGCCCTGGCGCGCCGCGAAGAAGGCGCCGCCGAAGCCCGCGAACATGGCGCCCAGCGTGAAGGCCGACAGCTTGATCTTCATGGGATTGAGGCCCAGCGAGCGGCAGGCGATCTCATCCTCGCGCAGCGCTTCCCAGGAGCGGCCGATGGGCATGCGTACCAGCCGGTTGGACACCAGCAGCGTGACCAGGGCCAGCAGCAGCGCCATCAGGTACAGGAAGATCACCATGTGGCCGGTGCTGAAATCCAGGCCCAGCATCTGATGGAAGGTGGTGCCGCCCTCGGTGCTGGGGCTGCGCGCCATCTCCAGGCCGAGCACCGTCGGCTTGGGAATGCCCGAGATGCCGTCCGGGCCGCCCGTGAAGCTGGTCAGATTGATCAGCAGCAGGCGGATGATCTCGCCGAAGCCCAGCGTCACGATGGCCAGGTAGTCGCCGCGCAGGCGCAGCACCGGAAAACCCAGCAGGAAGCCGAACAGCGCGGAGGCGGCGCCGGCCAGCGGCAAGGCTTCCCAGAACGACCAGCCGGCCCAGTGGAACAGCAGCGCATAGGTGTAGGCGCCCACGGCGTAGAAGCCCACGAAGCCCAGGTCCAGCAGGCCCGCGAAGCCCACGACGATGTTCAGGCCCAGGCCCAGCATCACGTAGATCATGGCCAGCGTGGCGATGTCCACCGCATTGCGTCCGGCGAAGAACGGCCAGGACACGGCGATCAGCAAGGCCGCCAGAATCAGTGCGTTGCGGTGGCTGGGCCGCGCCTGCGGCAGCGCCGGCAGCGAAACCTTGGGCAGCTTCGAGGCGATCAGCGGCTTGAGCAGCTGGACGACGAAGACCAGGGCGCAGGCCCAGGCCACGGCGCTCCAGTCGGGCTGGATGATGGTGCGGGTTCCGGCGCGCTCCAGGTGCAGGCCGAAGATGGGTGTGACGACCACGGCCGTCATCACCGTGGCGATCAGCGCGTCGCGCAGGTTGAGCGTGGCTTTGGCTCGCATCAGACCTTCTCCACTTCAGGTTTGCCCAGCAGGCCCGTGGGTCGGAACAGCAGGATCAGCACCAGCAGGCCGAAGGCCACGATGTCCTTGTATTCCGAAGAGATGTAGGCCGCTGCGAACGTCTCGGCCACGCCCAGCAGCACGCCGCCCAGCATGGCGCCGGGGATGGAGCCGATGCCGCCCAGCACGGCGGCCGTGAAAGCCTTGATGCCTGCCAGGAAACCGATGAACGGGTTGAGCTTGCCCACGGCCAGCGCGATCAGCACACCGCCCACGGCGGCCAGCATGGCGCCCAGCACGAAGGTGAAAGAGATCACGCGGTTGGTGTCGATGCCCAGCAGATTGGCCATGTGCATGTCCTGGGCGCAGGCGCGCGAGGCGCGGCCCATGCGCGAATGGCGGATGTACAGCGTCAGCAGCACCATCAGCACCACGGCCACGACGATGATCAGGATGCGGGAGTAGGGCACGAAGATCTCGAAGCCGCCTTCCGTGCCGAAGCGCAGCGCGCCCGGCAGCAGCGAAGGCACGGCCATGTCGCGCGCGCCCTGGCCCAGCGCCACCCAGTTCTGCAGGAAGATGGACATGCCGATGGCCGAGATCAGGGCCACCAGCCGCGGGCTGCGGCGCAGCGGCTTGTAGGCCACCTGCTCCACCACCAGGCCGTAGACGCCTGTGACGAAGACCGAGACCACCAGCATCAGGCCGATGATGGCCCAGATGGGCAGGCCGCTTTGCGTGCCGATGGCGGACAGCGTGACCAGGCCGATGTAGGCGCCGATCATGTAGATGTCGCCATGGGCGAAGTTGATCATCCCGATGATGCCGTACACCATGGTGTAGCCGATGGCGATCAGGGCGTAGATGGCGCCCAGGGACAGTCCGTTGAACAGCTGCTGTATCAGCTGGGGTAGAAGTTCAGACATGTAATGCGACCCCTAAACGAGAAAAGGCCTAAAAGGCCAGGATGCAGACAACCGGGACACGCCCTGACGGCGTGCCCCGGACAGTCAGGCTCGGGGGACTTACTTGGCAGCGACGGACTTGCTGCCGTCCTTGTGCCATTCGAAGACCTGGAAGTCGAAGGACTTCAGGTCACCCTGCTTGTTCCAGGAGACATTGCCCAGCACGGTGTCGAAACTGGACTTGTGCAGGTGGTCGGCCACCTTGGTGGGGTTGTCGCCCACGGCCTTGATGCTTTCCAGCAGCACCTGGGTGGCGGCGAACGAGGTCAGCTGGAAGGCGCCCGAGGGATTGCGCTTCTTGTCCTTGAAGGCCTTGACCACGGCGGCGTTCTTGGGATTGGCGGAGAAGTCGGCCGGCAGGGTCACCAGCATGCCTTCGACGGCGTTGCCGGCGATGGCGTTGACTTCAGGATTGCCCACGCCTTCGGGGCCCATCATGCGCACCTTCAGGCCCTGCTCGGAAGCCTGGCGCAGCAGCAGGCCCATCTCGGGGTGGTAGCCGCCGTAGTAGACGAAGTCCACGCCTGCGCTCTTGAGCTTGGTGATGACGGCGGAGTAGTCGCTGTCGCCGGCATTGATGCCTTCGAACAGGGCCACTTCGACGCCGGCCTTCTTCAGGTCGTCGCGCACGGACGAGGCGATGCCCTGGCCGTAGGACTGCTTGTCGTGCAGCACGGCGACCTTCTTGGGCTTGGCCTTTTCCAGGATGAACTTGGCTGCGGCGGGACCTTGCTGGTCGTCGCGGCCGATGGTGCGGAAGATGAAGTGGTAGTTCTTGTTGTCGGTCAGCGCCGGCGAAGTGGCCGACGGCGTCACGACGACCACGCCCTCTTCGTTGTAGTTCTTGGCTGCGGCGATCGAGGCGCCCGAGCAGACGGGACCGACCACATAGCCGATCTTGGACGTGATGACGCGGTTGGCGGCCACGGGGCCTTGCTTGGGCTCGCAGGCGTCATCGACGATCACCAGCTCGACCTTCTTGCCATTGACGCCGCCGCCCGCATTGGCCATTTCCACGGCGGTGTTCACGCCTTCCTTGACCATGTCGCCGTACTGGGTCAGCGGTCCGGTGGCCGGGATGACCATGGCGATCTTGATTTGCGCATGCGCAGTGGAGAACAGGGCAGCGCTTGCCAGACCCAGGGCAGCGACGACGGTGTGCATGCGGAACGGAATGCTCATGAGTATTTCCTTCAACTTTGGGTAAAGCGTTCTGAAAAACGCGGACACCCCTGTAGGAGTGATCCGCGTAAAGATGCTCAGATTAATCGAGCTGTTACCGGCCGCAACAGGGTATCCGGGGGTGGCGCAGGGTATTGCTTTTCGCTATGGGGGCCATCGCGTCGCAAGTGGGCTGCGGCCCCCGTTTTTGACGGCAGAAAGCGGCTGTTGTGGACAATACGTAGCGCCCGCAGGATGGCCGTGCGGTGACGGCCTGATGACGCAGCGCAGCCGCAGCTGCGCCATCATGCAGATCGTTGCGTCGCAGCAACGAGGGGCATGCGGATAACCTAGAACGGCGCTTGCGATTCGAAACGAAGCCACTGGCCCGAGACGGGGTGTGCGAGCTCCAGCACCTGCGCATGCAGCAGCAGCCGGCAGGCCTGCGCCTGCTGCTCGGGGCTGGCATACAGCGCATCGCCCAGGATGGGATGGCCGATGGCAGCCATGTGCACGCGCAACTGGTGGGTGCGGCCCGTCACGGGCTGCAACTGCACCCGCGTGGCCCGATCCGGCGCAGGCGCCGCCAGAATGCGCCACAGCGTGCGGCTGGGCTTGCCCTGCACGGTGTCGATGATGCGCAGCGGGCGCCGCTCCCAGTCCGCCGCGATGGGCAGGTCGATGCTCTCCCACTGCCCGCCGCCGCCAGCAACGGGCTGGCCGGCGACCACCGCCACATAGTATTTGTGCACCTGGCGCAAGGCGAAAGCTTCGCTGAGCAGGCGCTGGGCCAGGGGGCTGCGCGCCATGGCCACCAGACCGGACGTCGCCTGGTCCAGCCGATGCACCACCAGGGCATCGGGCCATCGCTGCAGGGCCCGTGCGCTCAGGCAGTCCTGCTTGCCGGGGCCGCGGCCAGGCACGCACAGCAGCCCGGACGGCTTGTCCAGCACCAGCAGGTCCGCATCCTCATGGATGCAGGTCACGCCAGCGGCGATTGCAGCGGCGGGCGCATCAGCCGGCATGCCCTGACCCCGGCTGCCGGGTGGGAGAAGTGGCCTGGTGTTCGTCATTTGAATGCATGGCATGCCCACGGCTGCGCCGTACTGCCGGATCGTCTGGTGCAATGGAAAACCCCGGCCATGCGCCTGCATGGCCGGGGTCGCAAGTCTATAGAACCTGCCCATGCCTTGGGCACGGGCAGGTATTCGCCGTGGCCGGGGGGGCTGGCCTGCCGGGCGTGCGCTACCGCGACAATGCCAGCATGGCCTGCTCATCCTGGCGCTGCGCCGACAGCATCCAGGCATTGTCCGCCGCAGGCTGCGGCCCCCCGAAACTGGCCAGCGCCTGCACCAGGGAATCCACGCTGGCCGCGACGGACAGCGGCGCGCCCGGCGATCCTGCCGGCGCCTGTGCCGGCTGCATCTGCGGCGCCTGCATGGCGTTCCCGGCCAGGCTCCTGGGAAGCCGGCTCTGGCGCATCATCTCGGCATGGTCCCAGCTGCTGCCATCGGCAAACCGGATCTGCTCCAAGCCCCATTGCGACAGTGCATTGCTGCCCTGCATGATGGTGATGCGCTCGCCCGTGGGCACGATCTCCACCTGCATGTCGCCCCACCAGGTCGCATTGATGCGCACATCGCTGGCATTCACGTCCGTGAACTCCAGCGTGTCCTGGCCGCCGATGTCGTAGATCACGTCATTGCCGTCGCCCCGGCTCCAGCGGTAGGTGTCGTTGCCATGGTCACCTATGAGCGTGTCGTTGCCCTTGCCTCCAATGATCAGGTCGTTGCGCGGGCTGCCCAGCCGCAGGTCATTGCCCGGCGTGCCCAGCACGGGCCACAGCTGCGGGTTGGCCATCACGTTGAGCGTGAAGTCCTGGCTGGCCGTGGCGCCTTCCTCGTCGTGGGCGGTGATGCGGATCTGCAGGCGGCCTGCGTGTAGCTGGGGCACCTGCGTGCTGCTCAGGCGTCCGCTGTCCGCGTCAAAGCGCAGCCAGTAGGGCAGGGCGCTGCCGTCGGCCAGCGTGGCGCTGTAGCGCAGGCGGTCGCCCGGGTCGGGATCGGTGAAGGCGGTGGCAGGCACGCGAAACTCGAACGTCTCCCACTCGCGCGTGCGCTGCGCGCCAATGGCCGTGCCCACGGCCGGCGCCTGGTTGGCTGCCGGCTCGATGCGGATGCGCAGGCTTTGCTGCGCGGTGGCGCCGGCCAGATCGGTGGCGGCCACGGTGATGGTGAACTCGCCCGACACGCCCCGCGGCGGCGTTCCGGAGAACACGCCCGTATCCGCATTGAAGCCCAGCCAGGGCGGCATGCCCGTGGCGCTGAGCGTGAGCCGGTCGTTGGCGTCCAC
>JBHIXF010000033.1:0-65419 GCA_041984925.1 Comamonas sp. | reverse complement strand
GGGTGGCCGTTGCATTGGCAGGGTGCCCGGCGGCACCTGCGCGCCGCCGGGGGCAGGCTTGGCTCTTAGGCCACCAGCGCGTCGATAGCGGCGTTGAAGGTGGCGCTGGGGCGCATCACGGCGTCCATCTTGGCTACGTCGGGCATGTAGTAGCCGCCGATGTCCACGGCCTTGCCCTGCACGGTGCGCAGTTCATCGATGATCTTGGACTCGTTGTCGGCCAGTTGCTTGGCCAGCGGCGCGAACTTGGCGGCCATCTCGGCGTCCTCGGTCTGGGCGGCCAGCGCCTGGGCCCAGTACAGGGCGATGTAGAACTGGCTGCCACGGTTGTCCAGCTCGCCGGTGCGGCGCGAGGGCGACTTGTCCTCGTCCAGCAGCTTGCCGGTGGCCTCGTCCAGGGTCTTGGCCAGCAGCTTGGCGCGGGCGTTGTTGTTCTTGATGCCCAGGTCTTCCAGCGACACGGCCAGGGCCAGGAACTCGCCCAGCGAGTCCCAGCGCAGGTGGTTTTCCTCCACCAGCTGCTGCACGTGCTTGGGAGCCGAGCCGCCGGCGCCGGTTTCATACATGCCGCCGCCAGCCATCAGCGGAACGATGGACAGCATCTTGGCCGAGGTGCCCAGTTCCATGATGGGGAACAGGTCGGTCAGGTAGTCGCGCAGGATGTTGCCGGTCACCGAGATGGTGTCCAGGCCGCGGGCCACGCGCTCCAGCGTGTAGCGCATGGCGCGGACCTGCGACAGGATGTGGATTTCCAGGCCGCTGGTGTCGTGGTCCTTGAGGTAGGTGTTGACCTTCTTGATCAGCTCGGCCTCGTGCGGACGGTAGGGGTCCAGCCAGAACACGGCGGGCATGCCGGAGTTGCGGGCGCGCGTGACGGCCAGCTTGACCCAGTCGCGGATCGGCGCGTCCTTGACCTGGCACATGCGCCAGATGTCGCCCTGCTCCACGTTCTGGCTCATCAGCACTTCGCCCGTGGCCAGATCGACGATGTTGGCCACGCCGTCTTCCGAGATCTCGAAGGTCTTGTCGTGCGAGCCGTATTCCTCGGCCTTCTGTGCCATCAGGCCCACGTTGGGCACGGTGCCCATGGTCTTGGGGTCGAAGTTGCCGTGCCACTTGCAGAAGTTGATCATCTCCTGGTAGATGCGGGCGAAGGTCGACTCGGGCATCACGGCCTTGCAGTCGTAGGGCTTGCCGTCGGCGCCCCACATCTTGCCGCCCTGGCGGATCATGGCGGGCATGGAGGCGTCCACGATCACGTCGTTGGGCGAGTGGAAGTTGGTGATGCCCTTGGCCGAGTCCACCATGGCCAGCGCGGGACGGTGCTCCTGGCAGGCGTGCAGGTCACGGATGATCTCTTCGCGCTGGGAGGCCGGCAGCGTCTCGATCTTCTCGTACAGCGTGGACATGCCGTTGTTGACGTTGATGCCCAGCTCGTCGAACAGCTTGCCGTGCTTCTCGAAGGCTTCCTTGTAGTAGATCTTCACGCAGTGGCCGAACACGATGGGGTGCGAGACCTTCATCATCGTGGCCTTGACGTGCAGCGAGAACAGGATGCCCGCGTCGCGGCAGTCGTCCAGCTCCTTCTCGTAGAAGTCGCACAGCGCCTTCTTGCTCATGAACATGGAGTCGATGATCTCGCCGGCCTGCAGCGCGACCTTGGGCTTGAGCACCACGGTCTTGCCGCTCTTGGTGGTCAGCTCCATCTTGACGTCGCGCGCCTTGTCCAGGGTCATGGACTTTTCGCCGTGGTAGAAGTCGCCGTGGTCCATGTGCGAGACATGGGTCTGCGACCACTGCTTCCACTCGCCCATGGAGTGCGGATGCTTCTTGGCGTAGTTCTTGACGGCGGCGGGCGCGCGGCGGTCGGAATTGCCCTCACGCAGCACGGGGTTCACGGCCGAGCCCAGGCAGCGGCCATAGCGCGCCTTGATGTCCTTTTCCTCGTCGCTGGACGGGTTCTCGGGATAGTCGGGCAGCGCATAGCCCTTGCCCTGCAGTTCCTTGATGGCGGCGGTCAGCTGGGCCACGGAGGCGCTGATGTTGGGCAGCTTGATGATGTTGACGTCGGGCTCCAGCGTCTTCTTGCCCAGCTCGGACAAGGTGTTGGGCACGCGCTGGTCTTCGGTCAGCAGGTCCGAGAACTCACCCAGGATGCGGTGGGCCACGGAGATGTCGGCGGTCTCGACGTTGACGCCAGCCGGTGCGGCGAAGGCGCGCACCACGGGCAGGAAAGCGCTGGTGGCCAGGCGCGGAGCCTCATCGGTCAGGGTGTAGATGATGGTGGGTTGCTGCGTGCTCATCTCTTGTCTCAGGTAGTGAAGGGGTAGGGATCACGCCGATGGCCCCCTGGCAATGCGCGAAGGGGCCGGACGCTATGGAACCGTGATGCACTGCACCGTCGCGCCAGCATGCTGCCCCGGCGAATGTTTTTTGCAATGCGATCCCACGATACAAAATTCTAAGCGGTTAGCGCTTCATTTTTCAGGTCTTGTAGAAGACTTAGGGTTTTACAGTGCCTTTCCCAGGGTGTTTTCAAAGGGAAACAGGGGTTGGCCTGCCTGTTTTCTGCCATGCAAAAAATGCTGTGGCGTGATGCCCACGCCATCGGCGCATGCGCATCAGACCCACAGCCGGTACATCCAGAAGGATTCATCCTCTTCGAATCGGCGTGCGAACTCAGTGGGCGTAAACCCCGTGATCTGGCGCACGACCCGGCACATGTGGGCCTGGTCCGAAAAGCCCTGGTCCAGCGCCAGGGCCGGCCAGTCCAGCGCAAGGCCCTGCGCATGGTGCTGGCGCGCGGCATGGAACAGTCCCTCGGTGCGGACCAGCCCCTGCCACTGCCGCAGCGAGCGGCCGCTGAACCGCTTGACGCGGCGCTCCACCTGCCGCACGCCCAGCGTGGCCTGCCATCGCAGGGCCTGCGCCCCCAGCCATGCCACCCAATGCCGCCCATGCTCGCGCAGCGATGGCGGCGCATCGCTGGCCCGGCCCTGGACCGCGCGCCAGCGCGGGGCCAGGTACTGCTGCAGCACGGCCAGCGCCTGCGCATCGCTGTCGGCCGCCAGCAGGCCGTCGCACAGGGGCGCCCATGCAGGGCCCAGCAGCTCGCGCGCCGGAACAAACCGGTCCTGTATCTCCAGCAGACTGGTGCCGAACAGCTGCTGCGCCACATCCAGGTTGAAGCAGGCCATGCCGCCGCGGCCGGCCTGGGCAGACCAGCTCGCCGTCGGCGCCGTCTGGCTGCCCGACAGCATCACGGATGCGGCGAATGGCTTCCACCTGCCGTCCGGCTGCACCAGGCCGGCTTCCATGTCCTGGTACCAGGACAGGCAGACCATGGGAGAGGCGGGGAAATGCGACAGCCGCTGCGCATCGCTCAACGCCACGCCGCGCGTGTCGCGGCAGGCCACGGCCACCAGCGCGCCCTGCAATGCCGGCGGCGCGGCATGCAGGCGCGAATGCGGCAACGGAGCCGGTCCGCCGTATCGCGCGGCCCGCGCCTGCGCGGGCGGACAGGCCGCAGGTTCCGGAATGGCCGCGTGCGGCGGCAAGGGGGCAAACGCATGCATGCCCGCCAGTGTAGGCCTGCGCCGGTGACGCTTTCGTTCAAGACGCGCGCCCGCTGCGGGGCGAGCATTCGGACCATGAACAACGCCCCCCGTCGCCCGGACCCCTCGCCGGCCCGCTGCCCTTTCACGGACCGCCACGATGACACCTCTGCGGTCTCCACCTGGCCCCCGGGCCCCGCCCCCGGACTGACGGGCTGGGCACTGCTGTGGCGCATGTCGCGCGACCTGCCTGCCAGCCTGGCGCAATGGCAGAAGGCGCATGGCGACGTGGTCCATCTGCGCATCTGGCCCGAGCACCAGATCGTGGTGACCGACCCGGCTCTGGTACGGCAGTTGCTGGTCAGCCAGCATGACGCGCTCAAGCGCTGGGAGCACGGCATCTCGGTGTTCGCCCAGCTGCATGGCCAAAGCGTGCTCGTGAGCGAGGGAGCCCGCTGGCGCGACAAGCGCCAGGCGCTGGTGCCGGCCTTTTCGCCGAAGGCGGCGCAATCGCAGGTGCCGATGATCGCCGAGGCCGCCAGGGACGCGCTGCAGCAGTGGCCGGCGCACAGCGACGACTGGCCCGTGGAGCAGGCACTGACCGCACTGACCATGGATGTGATCGCCAGGCTGCTGTTTTCCCTGCCGATCGGGGACGACGCCCAGGCCGCGCAGCAAGCCATCCGCGTGGCCAGCCATGCGGCCGACCGCGAGTTCTACTGGCCCTTGCACTGGCCCGATGCCATGCCCTGGAAGCGGCGCAAGCGCCGGGCACTGGCCTGGCTGCGGCAGTACATCGACCAGCGGATCGCGCAACGGCAACGCCTGGAGCGCGCCGACTGGCCCGAAGATCTGCTGACCCGCCTGCTGAGCCTGCACCACGAACACCCGCAGGACTGGACGCTGCGCGCCGTGCGCGATGAGTGCATGACCGCCTTCCTGGCCGGACACGAGACCGTGGCCAGCAGCCTGACCTGGTGGGCCTGGTGCATGGCCAGCCATCCTGCGGCGCAGCGCAGGGCGGCCGACGAAGTCCGCGAACTGCTGGACGGCCGCGCCCCCGGGGCCGCCGATCTCCCCGCCCTGCGGCAGCTGGGGTTCAGCCTGCAGGAGGCCATGCGCCTGTACCCCGCCGCGCCCGTGCTCATCAGCCGGCGCTGCACCAGGCCCGTGGAACTCGGCCCCTGGCGCCTGCCCGCGGGAACCCTGTTCATGCTGCCGCTGGGCCTGATCCAGCGCGACGCGCGATGGTTTGCGCAGCCGGACGAATTCCGCCCGGAGCGTTTCGACGCTGCGGCAGGACACACGGCCCCGCCACGGGGCAGCTGGATGCCTTTCGGCACCGGTGCGCGCGTGTGCCTGGGCCAGCATCTGGCCAGCACCGAGATGGCCGTGGTCGCCGCCATGCTGCTGCAGCGCTTCGAGTTGCAGGTGCCATCAGGCGCGCTGCCGCCCAGGCCGGTGCTGCAGATCACCCTGCGGCCCGCATCGCCGCTGAGGCTGATGCTGCGCCCGCCTGCCCCATAAAAGCGGCCACATATTGCGCCATGTCACCCATAAAACACGTTAAGCCCGACAAATTGTCATTCATCACCGTTTATCCTGTCTTTTTTCAAAGACATGGCGAATGGAGGCAATTTGAGTACGCTGGCAATCGTGATTTCCCTGGCTGGGCTGATGTATCTGGCCTATCGCGGCATTTCCGTCCTGCTCCTGGCACCGCTGATGGCTGCCGTGGCGGTGCTGCTGTCGGGCGACCTGGGCCATATGCTGCCGCTCTACACCAGCACCTTCATGGGGGCGCTGGGCAATTACATGCTGCAGTTCTTCCCCGTGTTCCTGCTGGGGGCGCTGTTCGGGCAACTGATGGCCGACTCGGGAGCCGCCACCGCGATATCGCGCTGGATCATGCGCGTGCTCGGAGAAAGGCACGCCATCCTGACCGTGGTCATGGCCTGCGCGGTGCTCACCTACGGCGGCGTGTCGCTGTTCGTCGTGGCCTTTGCCATCTACCCCATCGCCAAGTCGCTGTTCCGCGCCGCGCATGTGCCCAAGCGGCTGATACCGCCGACCATCGCGCTGGGCTCCTTCACCTTCACCATGACGGCGCTGCCGGGCACGCCCTCGATACAGAACGCCATCCCCATTCCCTACTACGGCACCAACGTCTTCGCGGCGCCGGGCCTGGGCATCATCGGCGGCATCACCATGCTGCTGCTGGGCCTGTGGTGGCTCCAATCACGCGCGGCCAAGGCCCGCGCGGCGGGCGAAGGCTACGGGGACCACGACGATGCCGCCGAACAGGCGCCGCAGTCCGAAGGCGAGGCCGCGCTGCACAGCCGCAGGGACCTGCCGCTGCTGCTGGCCCTGCTGCCGCTGGTGCTGGTGATCGCGGTCAACGCACTGCTCACCTACGGCGTGTTCCCGCAGATGGACCTCGGCTTCCTGAAAGAGCGCTTTCCCGCCGTCGACCCCGCCAAGCAGACCGGGCTGTGGGCGCTGATCGTGGCCCTGGCCGTGGCCTGCGCGACGCTGGTGCTGCTGGGCCTGGGCCGCTGGCGCAACCTCAAGGAATCGGTGAACAAGGGCGTGCTGGGCTCCATGCTGCCCATCTTCAACACGGCTTCGGAGGTGGGCTACGGCGCCGTGATCGCCGGCCTGGCGGGCTTTGCCATCATCCGCGAGGCCGTGCTCAACGTGGCACCCCACAACCCGCTGATCTCCGAGGCCGTGGCCATGAACGTGCTGGCCGGCATCACGGGCTCGTCCTCGGGCGGCCTGTCGATCGCCTTGTCCACGCTGGGCAAGGACTACCTGGCCATGGCGGCCCAGCTGGGCATCAGCCCCGAGTTGCTGCACCGCGTGGCCGTGATGGCGGCCGGCTGCTTCGACACCCTGCCCCACAGCGGCGCCATCATCACGCTGCTGTCCATCTGCGGCCTGACGCACCGCCAGTCCTACGGCAACATCGCCATCATGACCATCGGCGCACCGCTGCTGGCCCTGGTGCTGGTCATCACGCTGGGCACCCTGTTCGGATCGTTCTGATGGTGGCGATGCGCGCGCGGTAAATACCATGGCACGGTGCAGGCCACAACCGGCATATGACGTATAGGCAGGCGACCGGCAGGCAGCAACAATGCATGCACGGCGATACGGCATCGCCCCGATTCATTCCCGCACCAAGCGACATCCGCTGCCAACGCTGCCAGCGATGATGTCGGGCAACAAAGCCCGAACTGGTCCCCTCACCCGGACCGGTTCGGGCTTTTTTGTTTGCGCTCCACGGCCGGCGCATGCCCGACGGATTGGCAGCATCCGTGGGCGAAGCCGTGGCCGCGGGGAATGCAGGGGCGGCGATGCGCGGCGCCGCCCCTCACAACCCTTTCAGGAGCAGCAGCATGAGACACGGAGATATTTCCAGCAGCAACGATTGCGTCGGCGTGGCGGTGGTCAACTACAAGATGCCGCGCCTGCACACCCGGGCCGAGGTGCTGGACAACTGCCGCAAGATTGCCGACATGCTGGTGGGCATGAAGCGCGGCCTGCCCGGCATGGACCTGGTGGTCTTTCCCGAGTACTCCACCCACGGCATCATGTACGACGCCAAGGAGATGTACGACACGGCCAGCGCCATCCCGGGCGAGGAGACCGAGATCTTCGCGGACGCGTGCCGCCGGGCCAATGTCTGGGGCGTGTTCTCGCTGACCGGCGAGCGCCACGAGGAGCACCCCAACAAGGCCCCCTACAACACCCTCATCCTCATGAACAACCAGGGCGAGATCGTGCAGAAGTACCGCAAGATCATGCCCTGGGTGCCCATCGAGGGCTGGTACCCGGGCGACTGCACCTATGTGAGCGAAGGCCCCAAGGGCCTGAAGATCAGCCTCATCATCTGCGACGACGGCAACTACCCCGAGATCTGGCGCGACTGCGCCATGCGCGGCGCCGAGCTGGTCGTGCGCTGCCAAGGCTACATGTACCCGGCCAAGGAGCAGCAGATCATGGTCTCCAAGGCCATGGCCTTCATGAACAACTGCTATGTGGCCGTGGCCAATGCGGCCGGCTTCGACGGCGTCTACTCCTACTTCGGCCACTCGGCCATCATCGGCTTCGACGGCCGCACCCTGGGCGAGACCGGCGAGGAGGAAATGGGCATCCAGTACGCCGAGCTGTCCAAGCACCTGATCCGCGACGCGCGCAAGAACGGACAGTCGCAGAACCACCTGTTCAAGCTCGTGCACCGGGGCTATACCGGCACCATCAACTCGGGCGACGGCGACAAGGGCGTGGCCGCCTGCCCCTACGGCTTCTACAGCCAGTGGGTCAACGACCCCGAAGGCACGCGCGAGATGGTGGAGTCCTTCACGCGCAGCACCGTGGGCACGCCCGAGTGCCCGATCGACGGCATCCCGCACGAGGCGCCCAGCCACCGCTGATCCCGGCCCACCCCCTTCGCTGGCCGGATCCCCGGCCAGCCCACCCCGATGGGAAAGCTGACGATGAACCAGACCGCAAGCCCTTTGCATACGCCGCACATCCAGGCCGCCGATCCGCTGGCCGCCTACCGCATCCATGACGAGCCCTTCTACCGCCCCTCGGGCCGCGAGGTGCAGCTGTACCGCCACGCCTACCAGCACCGCATGCCGCTGATCCTCAAGGGCCCCACAGGTTGCGGCAAGACGCGCTTCGTGGAGTACATGGCCTGGGCGCTCAAGCGCCCGCTGGTCACGCTGGCCTGCAACGAGGACATGACGGCCTCCGACCTGGTGGGCCGCTACCTGCTGGATGCCGATGGCACGGCCTGGCACGACGGCCCGCTGACGCTGGCCGTTCGCCACGGCGGCATCTGCTATCTCGACGAGGTGGTGGAGGCACGCCAGGACACCACGGTGGTCATCCACCCGCTGACCGACGCACGCCGCGCCCTGCCGCTGGACAAGAAGGGGGAGCTGGTGCATGCCCACCCGGACTTCCAGCTCGTGGTCTCCTACAACCCCGGCTACCAGAGCAGCGCCAAGGACATGAAGCCCTCGACGCGCCAGCGCTTCGCGGCGCTGGACTTCGACTATCCGGCACCCGACATCGAGGCCGACATCGTGGTCCGCGAAACCGGCATCGCCCCGGACACCGCGCGCCGCCTGGTCCACCTGGCGCAGGGCACGCGCGCGCTGCGCCACCGGGGCCTGGACGAAGGCGCCTCCACGCGCATGCTGATCTACGCAGGCCTGCTGATGCGCGACGGCGTCCCGGTGCAGGACTGCTGCGACATGACCATCACGCGCGCACTGACCGACGACCCGGACACGGCCGCAGCGCTGCGCCAGCTGGTCGAAGCCGAGTTCGGCGCGTGAAGGGCCCGACCATGGCCGCCCCGCCCCCATCCGAGGATGCCCGCCCGCACCACGTGCTGAGCCTGCTGGCCAGCGCGCTCGCACGCCAGGGCGTCACCGTGCAGCCGCTGGCACGGGCCACCCCCTCGGCGCAGGCGCTGCCGCCGCGCGCCGTGCTGGCCGGCGCACCGGCACGGCTGCTGCTGCCCGCCCAGGCGATGCAAGGGCCGCTGCACGCAGCGACCGTGGCCCATGCCGCGGCCCACCTTCGCTACTCGCCCGCACGCCAGGACAGCCGCGCCCTCAAGCCCATGGGCCAAGCCGTGGTCGCGGCGCTCGAGGATGCGCGCGTGGACCGGCTGCTGTGCCGCGCGCATCCCGGCGTGCGCCGCTGGTTCGAGGCCTGCATCGCGCCCGAACCCGATCCGTCCGACCTGGGCTTCGCGGCCTTCATGGCGCGCCTGGACCGCATGCTGCTGTGGCCGGACCGTGCCGACGGCAACCACTGGATCCACAAGGCACGCGACCTGTTCGAGGACACCGCCACGCGCCACGGCCTGGAGGACCCAGCCGCCTTCCGCGCCATCGCCTCCATCCTGGCCAACGACCTGGGCCAGATGCGCGTGCGCATGGACCCGCAGCACCACGCCGTGCCCAGCCCCTACCGCGATGACAACAGCCATCTCTGGCAGCACCCGCAAACCCCGGACCGACAGGACGATCCCCTGGCGCTGCCGCAGGCCGGCGCCGGCACCGCACGGCCGGCATCGCCCGGTGTCACGCAGGGCGCCGATGACAGCCAGCCGCAGGGCATGGAACTGGCCCGCCACCGCTATCCCGAATGGGACCACCGGCTGGAGCGCCTGAAGGAGGACTGGTGCACGGTCATCGACACCCTGCCCCAGGGCCAGGACATGGGTGCGGCGGCGCCTGGCGATGTGCGCCGCGCCCACAAGCTGCCCCCCATGCCGCTGCCGCGCGCACGCCAGCTCGATCGCCGCCAGCGCCTGCGCCGCCAGTGGGACGGCGACGAGCTGGACATCGACGCCGCCATCGCAGTCCAGGTGGACCGCCGCCTGCGGCTGCGTCCCGAGCCACGCCTGTTCATGCGCGCGGGCAAGGGGCCACGTCCCGCCAGCCTGCTGGTGCTGATGGACGCCTCCGAATCGGTCAACGCTGCCGGCCCCCACGGCATGCGCCTGATAGATCTGGAAAAGCAGGCCGTGCGCATGCTCGCCGAATCCCGCGTCGCGGGTGTGGAGCGGCTGGCCATCCACGCCTTTTGCTCCAACACGCGCGCCGAAGTCCACTATCTGCATCTGCTGGATTTCGGCATGCCGTTCGCGGGCAGGGCGCCCGCCCTGCTGCAGGCACTGCAAGGCCGCTACTCCACCCGCCTGGGCGCCGCCCTGCGCCATGCCACCACCGTGCTGGCGGCCGAGCCCGAGGGCCAGCGCCACCTGCTGGTGCTCACCGACGGCGCACCCAGCGACATCGACGTGCACGACGGCCGCCACCTGGTCGAGGATGCGCGCCACGCCGTGCAGCAGGCGCGCCGCGCCGGGGTCCGCATCAGCTGCCTGGCCGTGGACAGCCAGGCCGACAGCTACGTGCGCCGCATTTTCGGCGGGCGCAACTACGGCATCGCCGACGACGCCATCCACCTGCCCGGGCGGCTGGCGCGCATGGGCGCTCGTCTCGCGGCAGGACGCTGAGAGGGAGCGCCATTTCGATTAACCTGGGAAACCGGGACATGAAGACCGCAAGCACAGGAGTCCACACTTGGCAAACACCGATCCCGTCAGAGTCGGCATTCTCTACTCGGCCACAGGCACCACCTCGACCATAGGACAGTCCCAGCTGCAGGGCGCGCAGCTGGCCATCGACGAGATCAACGCCGCCGGCGGGCTGCTGGGGCGCGAACTGGTGGCCGTGCGCTACGACCCCGCCTCCACGCCCGCGCGCTACGCGGCCCTGGCCGAGCAGCTCATCGTGGGCGATGGCATCAACGTCATCTTCGGCTGCTACATGTCCAGCAGCCGCAAGGCCGTCATCCCCATCGTCGAGAAATGGAACAAGCTGCTGTTCTATCCCACGCTCTACGAAGGCTTCGAGTTCTCGGGCAACGTCATCTACACCGGCGCCGCGCCCAACCAGAACAGCGTGCAGCTGGCCGACTTCATGACCAGCCGCTTCGGCGCCCGCGTCTACCTCATCGGCTCGGACTACATCTACCCCTACGAATCCAACCGCATCATGGGCGAGCTGGTCATGCAGCGCCCCGGCAGCGACAAGCTGGGGGAACACTATCTGCCGCTGGACGCCAGCGAGCGCGACTACGCAGCCATCATGCGCGACATACGGGACCGGCAGCCGGACTTCATCTTCTCCACCGTGGTCGGCGACTCCACTGCCAGCCTCTACCGCGCCTACGCCGATGCGGGATTCGACCCCCAGGCCATGCCCATCGCCAGCCTCACCACCTCCGAGGCCGAGATCGCCCAGATGGGGGCCGACGTGGCGGCCGGCCACTTCACGGCCGCGCCCTACTTCCAGTCCATCGACTCGGACGCCAATGCGCGCTGCCTCGTCCGGCTGCGCCAGCGTTTCGGCAGCGACTGCCGCCCCAACCTCTGCTGGGAAGCCGCCTACTTCCAGATGCACCTGTTCGCCAGCGCCTTCCGCCAGGCCGGCAGCGACCGCATCGCGGAGCTGCTGCCCCACCTGCTGGGCAGCGAGTTCGACGCCCCCCAGGGCCGCATCAGGATCGACCCCCACAACCACCACACCTGGCTGAATCCGCGCGTGGGCCGGGCCAATGCCCAGGGCGGCTTCACCATCGTGCGCCAGGCCACGCGCCCGGTCTCGCCCGACCCCTATCTGGTCACCCACTCGCTGGGCGACTGGACCGCCAGCCTGGCCTGCCTGGAGCACTGACCATGGACGCCGCCCTGAACAGGGACGCCGCACAGGCCGGCAGCCCCGCCACGCAGCAAAAAAGGCCGTTGCTGCGCGCCACGTCCCCGCAGCTCAGGGAGCTGCGGCAGCTGCGCGTCGCCGTGGTGCACCCCGACGACGCCGACGGCCGCCTGCTGGTACAGCAACTGCTGCGCATCGGCTGCCAGGTCCAGGCCATCTGGCCTCCCCAGCCCGCGCTGCCCGAGGGCACGGACGTGGTCTTCCTGGCCGTGCGCCCCGACCATCTGCAACTGCACTACGCCTGGACCCAGGGCGAGGGGGAGCATCCGCCCACGGCCATCGCCGTGGTCAACTATGAAAATCCCACCATCGTATCGGCCGTGCTGGAAATGCAGGTGCAGGCCGTCCTGCCCTCGCCCGTGCGCTCCTTCGGCCTGCTGTCCACCCTCGTGCTGGCGCGCAGGAACCACAAGGAATCGCGCCAGCAGCAGCAACGCATCGCCAAGCTCCAGACCAAGCTGCTGGGCCAGCGCCGCGTGGCCGAAGCCAAGGCCATCCTCATGCAGACCCATGGCATCGGCGAAGATCAGGCCTACGAAATGATGCGCACGCAGGCCATGGGGCGGCGCAGCTCGGTGGAGGACATCGCCCAGGCCATCGTCCACGCCAGCGAGATCCTGTCGCTTGGCCAGACGCCCGCGCGCTGAGGCAGAGCGCGCGGCGCAAAAAAAACGGCCAGCTCCATGCTGGCCGGCATGCGGCCCCGAGGGCCGCAGATCGCGCGGGTCGGGCGTGATCAGGCGAAGTTCTGCTCGGCGAACTTCCAGTTCACCAGCTTGTCCAGGAAAGTCTCGACGAACTTGGGGCGCAGGTTGCGGTAGTCGATGTAGTAGGCATGCTCCCACACGTCCACGGTCAGCAGTGCCTTGTCCTCGGTGGTCAGCGGCGTGCCTGCGGCGCCGGTGTTGACAATGTCCACGGAGCCGTCCGGCTTCTTGACCAGCCAGGTCCAGCCCGAACCGAAGTTGCCCACGGCGGACTTCACGAAGGCTTCCTTGAAGGCCGCGTAGCTGCCCCACTTCTTGTTGATGGCTTCAGCCAGCGCACCGGTCGGCTCGCCGCCACCGTTGGGCGCCATGCAGTTCCAGAAGAAGGTGTGGTTCCAGATCTGGGCTGCGTTGTTGTAGATGCCGCCGGAGGACTTCTTGACGATCTCTTCCAGGGTCATGTTCTCGAACTCCGTGCCTTTTTGCAGGTTGTTCAGGTTCACGACATAGGCGTTGTGGTGCTTGCCATGGTGGAACTCCAGCGTCTCCTGGCTGTAGTGGGGGGCCAGGGCGTCAATGGCATAAGGCAGCGGAGGCAGGGTATGTTCCATGGGGAGGTTCCTTCGTGGTTGAGATTTTGGAGACGGGCCAGTGCCTGCCAAGTGCGCGGGCCGCAAACAGCGCCCGGCCCGGCTTTCGCATGCATGGACCGCCGTGCATCACCAGGTGCGCGACCGTCCTTGCTTGCCCGAACGGACATTGTAGGAACAACTTCGCGCCCTGGAGGCGAAAGCAAATGCCGATTCATGCCGTCGTCCTGCGATTCGCAAGCGGTAACACAGAATTGACTGCGATCCGGCCAGCGGCAGCCACGCCCCGCTCACAGCAGTCGCGGCTGGGTCACCTGCAGGTCCAGCCCACCCTGGGCCAATTGCGCATGCAAAGGCGTGCCCGGCGGCGCCTGGCGCGCCTCGGTCACGGGCCGGCCATCGGTATCCGTCAGCAATGCGTAGCCGCGCTGCAGCACGAGGCGCGGGTCGAGAAGCTGCAAGCGCAGCTCCAGGCGCGCAAGATGCTCGGCATGCCGGTCCAGGCTGCGCCGCATGCCGGCGGGCGACTGCAGCTGCAGCGCCCTGCCTGCCTGCTCCATGCGCTGCAGCCTCAGCTGCATGGCATGGCGCAGGCGCTGCGCCGTGCGGCTCAGTTGCAGCTGGCTGCGCGCCAGTTGGCTGCTGGGCCGGCCCAGGCGCTGGCCGGCCAGATCCAGCCGCTGTTGCTGGCGATCAAGCACGCGCTGCACGGCGCCTTGCAGCCGGTCCTGCATGAGCTGCAGCGCTCCCAGCCAGACTTCACGCGGCTGGCTGACCAGTTCGGCCGCCGCGGTGGGCGTCGGCGCGCGCAGATCGGCGCAGAAATCGGCAATCGTGAAATCCGTCTCGTGCCCCACGCCGCTGACCAGCGGGACAGGGCTTTGCACGATGGTGCGCGCCAGCTGCTCATCGTTGAAGGCCCACAAATCCTCGATGGAGCCACCGCCGCGCACCAGCAAGATGGCATCGATGGCCGGCCGCCCCTGCGCCGGCCCCGATTGCGCCAGCCGGTAGAGCCGGCCCAGCGCGTCGATCAGCGAGGCGGGGGCCTGGGCGCCCTGCACCAGGGCGGGCACCAGCACGACCGGAATGTGCGGCACCCGGCGGCGCAGCGCCGTGAGCACGTCGTGCAGGGCCGCAGCCCCCGGCGAAGTGACGATGCCGATGCCGCGCGGCAACGCAGGCAGGCTGCGCTTGCGGGCCGCATCGAACAGGCCCTCCGACTCCAGGCGGGCCTTCAGGCGCAGGAACTGTTCGAACCAGGCTCCCTGGCCGGCCCGCTGCATGCTCTCGACCACCAGCTGCAGGTCGCCACGCTGTTCATAGACCCCCAGCCGGCCGCGCAACTCCACCAGCTCGCCGTCGCGCGGGGCAAAGTCCAGCAGCTGGGCGGCGCGCTTGAACATGGCGCAGCGGATCTGGCCGCCAGCATCCTTGATGGTGAAGTAGCAATGCCCGCTGGCAGCGCGCGAAAAGCCGCTGACCTCGCCGCGCACGGCCACGGGATTGAAACGGGCCTGCAGGGCATCACCAATGGCGCGGCACAGCGCGCCAACTTCCCATACCAGCGGCGTGGCCAAAGGATGGGCGGCTTCGAACGCCGCACTCATGCCGCCCCCCGGGCACCATGCAATGCAGCATTCTCCACAGGCCTGGCCAGGCAGGCCTGTGGCCATACTTCCGCAGCAATCTGCAGGAAGATGCTCAATTCATAAAAATAAGCCATTGATTTATATGATATTTTTCACTGAAACACTGCATTCACAATTGTCACAGTCGGCCCCGCATGCGCCAACGCGATGTGGCCGGCCTGCTTGACCACAAAGTTATCCACAGGAATTTGTGTTATATCGGGCGGCCTTTCGCGCCTGCGCCGGCGCAGTCATCGGCTTTTGTTTGGCCGCAACACCGGCACCGGAGCTTCGGCCGGCCACGGCGCTGGGCCATAATCGCCGGCTGGAATTTCCGAATGCGGGGGGAAAACACTTGCTGTCGATCATACAAGCCGCAGGCTGGCCCATCTGGCCTCTGATTGCCTGCTCCATCCTGGCCCTGGCCCTGGTTTTCGAACGCTTCGTGGCGCTGAAGACGGCCCGCGTGGCGCCACCGGCCCTGCTGGGCGAAGCCATCTCCGTGTCCTCGCGCGGTCTGCCCAGCCAGGAAGTCGTGCAGCAACTGGCGCAGAACTCCGCCCTGGGCGAAGTGCTGGCCAGCGGCCTGCGCACGCTGCAGGACCATCCAGACAGCAGCGAGGAAGAGCTGCGCGCCTCCATCGAAGGCGCAGGCCGCGCCGCGGCGCACCGGCTCGAAAAGCACCTGAGCGCACTGGCCACCATCGCCTCGGCAGCCCCGTTGCTGGGACTGCTGGGCACGGTGATCGGCATGATCGAGATCTTCGGCTCGCAAGGCGGCAGCCAGTCCATGGGCGGCGGCAATCCGGCCCAGCTGGCGCAAGGCATCTCGATTGCGCTCTACAACACGGCCTTCGGCCTGATCGTGGCGATTCCGGCGCTGATCTTCTGGCGCTACTTCCGCGCCCGCGTCGATGGCTACCTGCTGGGCATGGAGCTGGCTTCGGAGCAATTCGTGCGCCATCTGAGCCGCATCGGCGGCAAGTGACACGGCGCGAGCGAGAACTGCCATGAACTTCCGTCCCCGCCGCCGTGACGAGCCCGAGATCAATCTGATCGCGTTCATCGACGTGCTGCTGGTGGTGCTGATCTTTCTGATGCTGTCCACCACCTACAGCAAGTTCACCGAGCTGCAACTGACCCTGCCTGTGGCCGACGTCGAGCAGCAGCGCGACCGGCCCAAGGAGATCATCGTCTCCATCGCCGCCGACGGACGCTACGCCATCAACAAGAACGGCGTGGAAGACCGCAGCGTCGCCGGCCTGGCCCAGGCCCTTGCGGCCGCCGCCACCGCCGGCAAGGACAGCGTGGTCATCATCAGCGCCGACGCCACGGCGCCGCACCAGTCTGTCGTGTCGGTGATGGAGGCATCGCGCCGCGCCGGCCTGTCGCAGATCACCTTCGCCACGCAGAATTCGGCACGCGCCGGACGCTGAGGAGTCCTCCCGGATGCCCCAGGCGGCAAGCGCCACGCCACCGCCCCAAGGACTTCGCGCGGTCTGGCGCAGGCGCGGCGCCGCAGCCTGGGCGCTGCGGCCGCTGTCCCTGCTGTATGGAGCGCTGCGGCTTGCCCACCGCGCGCCCTATGCGCTGGGACTTCGGCGCCCCCGCAGCGCGGGCGTGCCGGTCATCGTCGTCGGCAATGTCGTCGCCGGAGGGGCCGGCAAGACGCCCGTCACCCTGGCCATTGCCCGGCACCTGCGCCAGCGCGGCTGGCGGCCCGGCATCATCTCGCGCGGCTACGGCCGCAGCACCACCGATTGCCGCGAGGCCTTCCCCGACAGTCCCGCCTCCGAAGTGGGCGACGAGCCGGCCCTGCTGGCCCGCGCCAGCGGCGTTCCCGTCTTCGTGGCGCGCGAGCGCATCGAGGCAGCCCGGTCGCTGCGCGCACGCCACCCGGACGTCGATGTACTGCTCAGCGATGACGGCTTGCAGCACCTGGACCTGGCGCGCGACATCGAACTGTGCGTATTCAACGACGAAGGCGTCGGCAATGGCTGGCTGCTGCCCGCGGGCCCGCTGCGCGAACCCTGGCCCCGCCCCGTGACCGCCGTTGTGCATGCGGGCCCCGCCCCACGGGGCAGTGCTCCCGCCTTCGCCATGCAGCGCCAGCTAGCGGACGAGGCATACAACGCGCAAGGACAGCGCATGCCCCTGGCCGCACTGCGTGGCCAGGCATTCGAAGCCGTGGCAGCGGTAGCGCGGCCCGAAAGCTTCTTTGCCATGCTGGCCGGGCGCGGCCTGCGCCCGGCCCATGTGCAGGCACTGCCCGATCACTATAATTTTGAGAGCTTCCGGCGCCTGGGCCTGGACGACGAGCCGCTTGTCTGCACCGAAAAAGACGCTGTCAAGCTGTGGCGCACCCATCCCCAAGCCTGGGCCGTGCCACTGCGGTTGCAACTGCCCGAGTCATTCTGGACACTGCTCGACGAGCGGCTGGCCAGGCTCGGGCCGGCGCACACCTGACCCGCGCCGGCCATGCGGACAATGGCCGCCGGAGCCGCCAACCCGCCCCTTCCACCCTCAATGGACCTGCCATGGACACCAAACTTCTAGAACTGCTGGTCTGCCCCGTCACCAAGGGCAGCCTGCGCTATGACCGCGAGCAGCAGGAACTGGTCTCGCACAGTGCCCGCCTGGCCTATCCGGTGCGCGACGGAATGCCCATACTGCTCGAAAACGAGGCACGCCCCCTCACGGACGACGAACTCGAGCAAGCCGCCTGAACCGCCCCGCCGTCGCCGGCCCTTCCCTCTTTAGCATCCAATGTCCTCTGCGCCCTACACCGTCCTGATTCCCGCCCGCCTGTCATCGAGCCGCCTGCCCGGCAAGCCCCTGGCCGACATCGCAGGACTGCCCATGGTGGTGCGCGTAGCACAGCGCGCAGCGCAAAGCCGGGCGATCCGCTGTGTGGTGGCGGCCGATGACGGCAGCATCGTGCAGGCATGCGCGCGGCATGGCGTGCATGCCCTTCTCACACGCGACGACCATGCCAGCGGCAGCGACAGGCTGGCAGAGGCCTGCGAACAGCTGGGACTGGACGGCGACGACATCGTCGTCAATGTCCAGGGCGACGAACCCCTGATCGATCCCGCCCTCATCGATGCCGTGGCCGCGCTGCTGCCGCGCGCGCCCGACGCCGCCATGGGCACCGCGGCCCACCCCATCGCCAGCCTGGAGGACTTCCAGAACCCCAATGTGGTGAAGGTGGTGTGCGACGCCCATGGCATGGCGCATTACTTCAGCAGGGCACCCATTCCTTTTGCCCGCGAACAGGCCGGCCAGGCCTGGTGGAACGGCCGCCAGGCCTGCTGCAGCCATGCGGATTTCGCGCCTTTGCGCCATGTCGGCATCTACAGCTACCGCGCCGGTTTCCTGCGCAGCTTTCCCACCCTCACGCCCGCCCCCACCGAGACCCTCGAAGCCCTGGAACAGCTGCGCGCCCTGTGGCATGGCCACCGCATTGCGGTGCACGTCACGCCGCACGCGCCCGGCCCCGGCGTGGACACGCCCGAAGACCTGGAGCGGGTGCGCGCCTTGCTGGCGCCCTGAGCGCCCCAGCCAATGGCGATGCCGCCCCTCGCGGACGGCAACAGCGCCGTCTTCCCGCCCCCTGCCAAGCACATTGCGCAGGCGAAAGTTTCATGGCTTTCTTGTAAGCCAGCGTTGGCCCCGTGCGTGCTATCCTTGCCCGCGACAAAAATATGACGCTGCGACCTACCGTGCGACGCGGTCCGATCCGGCAGACAAGAATTTCTACTCTCCTCAAGGATTTCCATGAAACTGATTTTGTTGGGTGCGCCCGGCGCCGGCAAAGGTACGCAAGCCGCCTTCATCTGCCAGAAGTACGGTATCCCCCAGATCTCCACGGGTGACATGCTGCGCGCCGCCGTGAAAGCCGGCACCCCGCTGGGACTGCAGGCCAAGGCCGTGATGGATGCAGGACAGCTCGTCAGCGACGACCTGATCATCAATCTCGTCAAGGAGCGCATCGCCCAGCCCGACTGTGCCAACGGCTTCCTGTTCGATGGATTTCCCCGCACCATCCCCCAGGCCGACGCCATGAAGGCAGCCGGCGTCAAGCTCGACTATGTGCTCGAGATCGACGTGCCCTTCGACGCCATCATCGAGCGCATGAGCGGGCGCCGCTCCCACCCTGCCTCGGGCCGCACCTACCATGTGAAGTTCAACCCGCCCAAGGTCGAAGGCAAGGACGACGTCACGGGCGAGCCCCTGGTGCAGCGCGAGGACGACAAGGAAGAAACCGTCAAGAGGCGCCTGGATGTCTACAGCAGCCAGACCCGTCCCCTGGTCGACTACTACCAGGCCTGGGCACGCCAGGATGCGGCCTCCGCCCCCAAGTACCGCTCCATCAGCGGCCTGGGCACGGTCGAGGAAATCACCGATCGCGCGCTGACGGCACTGGCCGCCTGACACCGGCTGCAGCCCTGCACGAAAAAGCACCCGAGGGGTGCTTTTTTGCCGGACGAAGCACCAGGAATCTCAGCGCCGCGGCTGAGCCGCCAGTGCCAGCATCATGGCGATGCGGGCCTTGGCCACGGGCAGCATGGCCAGCTCCGCCGCCTGCGGCCCGCCGTCTTGCGCACAGCCCGGCCCGACAGGCAATCCTTCGGAGCAGCGCGTTCCGCGCCACACCCAGACCCCCCGGTCCTTCGCCCGCTGCAGGGCTGCCTCCATCGCCTCGTGCACCGTCGCATTGCCCGTGCCGGCGACCACCAGGCCCCGCACACCGGCGGCCACCAGGGCATCCACCGCGCTGGGCCTTGCCAACGCGCCGCTGAAGACCACCTCCACCCAGGGCAGCTCATCAAGCGCCAGCAGATCGACCGGGGACGGCACCGCCCACGGCAGGCGTGGCGCCTGCGGCCCGGCCGGCACCAGCCAGCGCACACAGCCCTCTTCCACCAGCGCCTGGGGACCACCTTCCGGAGACCGCAGGGCCTGCAGCCTGTAGGGATGGACCTTCTGCACCTGCGCCGCCGCATGCACCTCGCCCCCGGCAACCACCCAAACGCCTGCGCGCCCGCCACGCGCGCCCACGATCACCGCATCGCGCAAATTCTGCGGCCCATCCGCAAGCAAGGCCGTTGCAGGGCGCATGGCACAGGTCAGCACCACAGGCTTGGTCATGGGCAGCAGGCTGTGCAGCAGCCAGGCCGTCTCCTCCAGCGTATCCGTGCCGTGCGTGATCACGACGGCGCGCGTGTCCGCGTCTTCCAGGGCATGGGCGCAGGCCAGCAGCAGGGCCCGCCACACAGGCCAATCCATGTCCTTGCTGTCCACCTGCGCAAGCTGCAGCACCTGCAGCGGGCCGCCGGCCAGCTGCTCCAGGTCCGCAACGGCAGACAAAAGTGTCTGCACCGTGATCTGCCCCGCCCGGTAGCCCACCCCCTGGCTCTGAGAATCGGCACGGCCGGCGATCGTCCCGCCCGTCCCCAAAACCACCATTTTTTCCTGCCCCACTTGCACCTCACGAGAAACTGGTTAAAAATACAGATACTGTATAAATCAACAGATGACTGACCCCAGCCCTCTGTCTTCCAAGGACCGGATGCCCGCCATGCTCGACCACCCCAAGCTCACCGCCCGCCAGCAACAAATCCTGGATCTGATCCAGTCTGCGATTGCTCGCACGGGCGCACCTCCGACACGGGCGGAAATCGCGGCAACCCTGGGGTTCAAGTCGGCCAACGCGGCGGAAGAGCACCTGCAGGCCCTTGCGCGCAAAGGCGTGATCGAATTGGTCAGCGGCACCTCGCGCGGCATCCGCCTGCGCACCGATACGGTGCGCAGCATCAATGCCGCGCGCGGCACCAGCTTTGCCCTGCCCCTGTCGGCCCTGGCTCCGCTGATGCTTCCGCTGGTGGGCCGCGTCGCGGCCGGTTCGCCTATTCTCGCCCAGGAACACATAGACCAGACCTACTCCGTCGAGCCCAGCCTCTTCCAGAGCCGGCCGGACTACCTGCTGCGCGTGCGCGGCATGTCCATGCGCGATGCCGGCATCATGGACGGCGACCTGCTGGCGGTACAGGCCACCCATGAGGCGCGCAACGGCCAGATCGTAGTGGCGCGCCTGGGCGACGAAGTCACGGTCAAGCGCCTGCGCCGCACGCCCCAGGGCGTGGAACTGCTGCCGGAGAACCCCGACTACCCCGTGATCCGCGTGGCCTCGGAGGAGTCCTTTGCCATCGAAGGGCTGGCTGTCGGCCTGATCCGCAACAGCATGTCCATGTAGCCCATGGCGGCGGCCGTGCCGCCTTGCATTCCTGCACCGCCCAGGTGGTAGGCGCGGAGCCGTTTTTGCTCCGCCCTGGGCGGAGCTTTGCCCGCACCGCAATCCTGCCCGTGTCCATGCCTCTGAGAAATCAGCCACCAGGAGTCGCCACATGGGATTCGCTCTGCCCGCACTGTCCTTCCTCCGGTTGTCGGCCGGTATCCGGTTTCCCGCCCTTGCCTTGGCAACGCCATCGGCGCTGGCCGGGTCGGACCGGGACGGCCCCGCCACCTCCGATGCGCCACCGCCTTATGCGGTGCTGACCCTCAACAAGGCACGCAGCCGCAACCGCCGCAACAAGAATGGCCGCCGCCCCGCACAGGGCAGCAATGTGCAAATGCCTCTGCCGCTGGAAACTGCCAGCGAAGCGCCGGCGCCCGCCGCATTGCGCATCATCCAGCGCTCTCCGGAGCAGCCCGAACGCCTTTTCATTTCCGGCCGCATGGCCGACGTCTGCGAAGCGCTGGAGCGCATGGAAGCGCGCGAGAGCCGGTACAACGGCTGAAGCGGTGCGGGCCCCGCCTGGCCGGGGCGCCTCCCGCAGGCGCACCTTCCGCCCTGCGGGCCAGCCGGGCAGTACACTGGCAGCGCAAGGAGGCAGGCGCCATGGATATCCCGTCCATGCCGCTGGTGACAACCGTGCCCCAGTATGCAAACGCACCAGTGACGGAATATGGATATCGGCCTTCTTCCCTACAAGGCAACTCGCGCCATCATCATCAACTGCTCAACCAAGTATTTTTCGACCCTTGCGCTGGCTTCGGCGCTGAAATACACCGACGCAGACATATTGCTCATCGACTGCCACTCCACGGATGGAAGCTTTGAGCATTTTTCGAATCTCCAGCGCAGGCATGCGCAGCGGGTCGAGCTCGTACAGCTTCCGCTCAGGCCCCATGGCATCACCCTGGACCACATATTCCGCTCCATCCGATCGGACTACGTTTTATTGATAGATTCCGATCTTGAAATACTGGATGCAGCTGTGGTGCAGTCCATGAGCAGCGCCATACGGTCTCCCGGGGTCTACGGCGCAGGCCTGCTGCATGCGGCCCAATGGATGAGCAGAAGCGACCATGGCATCGCCGATGGAACCACCTATTTCATGGAGCGGATGTGGATTCCGTTGACTTTGCTCGACGCAGGCAAAGTCAGGGAGATTCTGAATTCGGGCTGCAGCTTCCTGGCGGAACGCAAGCTGCGCGCAGGCGCGCTGCCGCCGGCGCTTGCCAGCAAGCTGTCCATGAGATTCAGGCTTCCTTTGCTGAGAAACTTTCCCTCGCTGCTGTCAACGCATCGCATGGACTGCGCCAATCCATGCGTCGCCGAATACGATACGGGCGCCATCGTCCATCAAAGCGCAAAATCCAGCGGATATCTTTTCGCGGAAATTGCATTCCCTTTCTGGAACAGTGTCCACCATTTCGACGGCGTCACCAGGGCAACCCATGCCAATTCCCTGCGCGGTGCCTTGACCCGATTGGGCATCCTCTCCAGCAAGCTGGCCAACAACCTTTCAGCGTCGGAGAATGTGGCAATGGAAAGGCTCAGGGAAAAATATCCCGAATTCCTCCAGCATCCGCACGCCTGATGCGGGGCTGCCCTGGCCGCAACCGCAAGGGCTTTTCCCGCAGGCAGCGGAGAGGCCGGTTTTACCAAGGCACCAGGATGGCCACCATCGCCAGCACGACAACAGCGGCGGCGATATACATCGTCCGCCTGGTGGCAAACCTGTTGCGCGACGAAGAGGTAGGAACTTGGCCAGGGGTATTTCGAGTAGGGGTAGTCATGGCCGCAAGCATGTCAAACGCGCTGGCCCCACCCTGTCGGACAAGTGCACGCCAGGCCATCGGCCAAAAAGCCTAGCCCCGGCCCCGAGCCGAGGAAACGCTCCGGGCCCTTCGCTGCAAGGCTTTGTAACACCATACCGATGTTTGCTCCCGGGCCGAAACTTCCAGCCGCGACCCGGGACATCCTTGAACGACAATGGGGCCGGGGGACTCAAGCAGCCTGGCTGCCCGGACCTCCAGGAAAGTGGTGCGCCTACACTTGGAGGCCATGCCGAACCTTTGCCAGCCCACGCCGCGCAGGCCGGCCCGGGCCGGTAGCGGCCTCGGTCCGGACCCCGTGGAATTTTCGCGAGACAGCCCTCCAGAGAAGAACTCAGGACGGTTTTGAGAGAAAAATCAAAGACTTGCAGAAGCCAGAGAATCAATGAACATCATCATCCTTGACGACTACCAGGATGCCGTGCGCAAGCTCGACTGCGCACGCCTGCTCGAGCCCTTCAATGCCAAGGTCTTCACCAATACCGTCAAGGGCGTGGGCCAGCTGTCGGTAAGGCTGCGGGATGCCGACATCATCGTGCTGATCCGCGAGCGCACGCAGATCAGCAGGCAGTTGCTGGAGAAGCTGCCGCGCCTGAAGCTGATCGCGCAGACCGGCAAGGCCGGCGCCCACATCGATGTACAGGCCTGCACCGAGCACGGTGTGGCCATCGCGGAGGGCGTGGGCTCCCCCATCGCCCCCGCCGAGCTGACCTGGGCACTGATCATGGCCGCCATGCGGCGCCTGCCGCAGTACATCTCGAACCTCAAGCATGGCGCCTGGCAGCAGTCCGGCTTCAAGGCCGCATCCATGCCCAGCAATTTCGGCCTGGGCAACGTCCTGCATGGACGCACGCTGGGCATCTGGGGCTATGGCCGCATCGGACGGCTCGTGGCCCACTATGGGCACGCCTTCGGCATGAAGGTCTGCATCTGGGGCAGCGAGGCTTCACGCCAGCGGGCGCAGGCCGATGGCTTCCCCGCCGCGCCATCGCGGGAGGCCTTTTTTGCCGAGAGCGACGTCCTGTCCCTTCACCTGCGCCTGCATGAGGCCACCCGCGGCATCGTCACGGCCCAGGATCTGTCGCTGATGAAGCCTACGGCCCTGTTCGTCAATACTTCACGCGCCGAGCTGGTCGAGGCCGATGCGCTGCTGGGCGGGCTCAACCGCGGCCGGCCCGGCCTGGCCGCCATCGATGTGTTCGAGAGCGAGCCCATCCTGCAGGGCCATGCACTGCTGCGGCTGGAAAACTGCATCTGCACGCCGCACATCGGCTATGTCGAGCAGGACAGCTACGAACTGTATTTCCGCGCCGCTTTCGAGAATGTGACGAACTTCATCGCGGGCCAGCCCAGCAATATCCTCAACCCCGAAGTCTTCAGCGGCCCGGCACGCATCGCCTGAGCCGCCGGGCAGGGGGCCGCGCCTCACGGGCGCTCCCCCGCAGCCCCTGAGACGGCTATGGTCCCCGGGCCGTCCTGGCCTGCTGGGCCAGTTCGTCCGCCACCGCCTCGTAGACGGCCTGGCGCACCACGGACTCCACTTCTTCACGCAGCCTCACCACGATGGAGCGCGTCTGCTCCTGCACCACCGTGGCGATGGCCTCGCGCAGGCGCTGGTCGAGCACCAGGTCCACGCGCTGCATCAGGCGATGCACCAGATACTCCTCGGTGATCTTTTGCGCATGGGTTTCCCAAAGGCCGTCCATGGCCTGCGCCATCGAAGCCGACGCAGGCGGGGAGGAAGCCGACGCGGGCGGGGAGGAAGCCATGGCAGGCTGGGGCGCATCGGCGTGCGCGGCCTGGGGCCATGGGGCCTGGGGCGCTTGCGCTTGCGGCACAGGCACAGCATCGTGCACGGCGGCGGCCTCATCGCCCGCCGGCTGCAGTTCGTCGGGCAGGGCTGGCTGCGGCGCCAGGTCCGGCGGCAGCGGCGGCAGCGATTCGGGCAGCGACACCACACCGCGGCGCGGCGCCAGCATGCCCTCGCGCGCCCACTGCGCGGGCAGGGGCATGCCGTCATCGCCGTCGGCGCCATCGCCGGGTTGCGGGCCGGGCGCAGGCGCGGTTTCGGGATGGACCGGCACGACGTCGGTCAACGTCGGCACGAAACGCGGAGGAACTTTGGCAGAACCCATGGGCTGCTACTCCTTGAGCACCAGGTCGTGGCGCACGATGGCATGGCCCATCCCCGCATAGCGCTTCCACCGCTGGCGCGCCAGATGCCGGTCCTGCTCGTCCGTGGCCGACACCACCTCGACGACACGCGCGAACCGCTCGAAGCCCTCGGGCACCTGCTCTGCCAGGTTGAGCAGCACTTCATGGTGGGGCGAACCCTCCAGGCGCTCCAGCAGCACGATGGGCGAGGCCGCAACGATGGCCGCGCCATCGCCTTCGCTGGCATGGGCCAGGAAATCCGTGGGCGAGACGCTCCACAGCCGCGAAGACAGCCTCTGGAGCTGCTCGGCGCTGCCCAGCACCGCCAGCCGGGCCCCATGCCTGAGCGCCTTGCGGGCAAAACGGCAGACATAGCCCAGCTTGTCCGGCGCATTGAAATGGAAGGCCACCTCGGTCAATCGGTGCTCCTGTCACAGTGGCGGTTCATGGCATCCCTCCTCAGGCCTGCGCTTGGGCCACGGCCGCCTTGCGGCCCGTGGGCGGGGCCTTGCGGGCGGATTTGGCCGCAGGCGCGGAATAAGCCGACAGCAGATAGTGCAGCAGCAGGCCCACGGGACGGCCCGTGGCGCCCTTGGCCGCGCCGCTCTTCCAGGCCGTTCCCGCTATGTCCAGGTGGGCCCAGGGGATGTCGCCCACGAAGCGCTGCAGGAATTTGGCCGCCGTGACCGCGCCGGCCGCACGGCCGGCGACGTTGCCCATGTCGGCGAAATTGCTCTTGAGGCCTTCGCCATACTCCTCGTCCAGCGGCATGCGCCAGCACGGGTCCAATGCCGCATCGCCCGCCTGCTCCAGCGCGCGCGCCAGTTCGTCGCTGGCCGAGAACATGCCGCTGCGCAGGCCGCCCAGCGCGATCACGCAGGCGCCGGTCAAGGTGGCGATGTCCACCATGGCGGCCGGCTTGAAACGCGCCGCATAGGTCAGCGCATCGCTGAGCACGAGGCGGCCTTCCGCATCGGTGTTGAGGATTTCGATGGTCTGGCCGCTCATGCTCGTGACCACGTCGCCGGGCTTGACGGCGCGGCCATCGGGCATGTTCTCGCATGCCGGAATCAGGCCCACCACATTGATGGCGGGCTGCAGCCGGCCCAGCGACTGGAAAACGCCCAGCACGCTGGCCGCGCCGCCCATGTCGAACTTCATCTCGTCCATTTCGGCGGCCGGCTTGAGCGAGATGCCGCCTGTGTCGAAGGTGATGCCTTTGCCCACCAGCACCACCGGCGCGGCGCCCTTGGGGCCTGCGTTGTAGTGCAGCTCGATGAAGCGCAGCGGCTGCTCCGAGCCCTGGGCCACGGCCATGAATGCGCCCATGCCCAGCTTGGCCACTTCGGCGGGGCCGTGGATCTTGCAGCTGATGCCTGGCAGCTTGGCCAGGGCCCGTGCGGCATCCGCCAGCAGCGACGGCGTGGCGTGGTTGGCGGGGCGGTTGGCCCATTCGCGCGCCAGCGCCATGCCTTCCGCCTGGGCCACGGCCGTGTCGAAGGCCTGTTCGATGGCTTTCCTGTCAGCCTTGGCGCTGGTGGCCACCAACAGCTTCTTCAAGGCCACGGGCTTGGCCTGCGACTTGGTATGGGTATAGCTGTAGCTGGCCTCCGAGGCCGCCAGCACCGCTGCGGCCACGGCGGCGGCAGGCGCTTCGTAGGCGAAGCACAGCAAGGCCTTTGCCACGCCCGGCGCCTTGAGCATGCTGGCCGCGCCGGACACGGCCTGGCGCACCTCCCTGGCCGAGCCACTGCCCGCACCCAGCATCAGCACACGCCGCGCAGCCACGGCCGGAAGGCCGTACAACGCCAGCTGCTTGCCCGCCGCCGGCTCGAAATCACCGGCCTTGACTGCGTGGGCCACCAGGGTGGACAGCGCGTCGCTGCCGCCAGCCGACGCCTCGGTCACAAGCACCAGCAGCAGGTCACACTTTTCACGTGCTGCCGCAGCAGTCGTCAACGCCTTCAGTTCAAAGTTCATAATCGGTGTTTTCCTTTAGTCCAATGTTATTCGATTCATCCATCCGCAAAGAGCTGGCCCGCAGTTTCGGCGCCACCGTCGTGGTGCTCGTGACGGTGGTCATGACCATGATGCTGATCCGCACCCTGGGCCAAGCTTACAAGGGCAACGTAAGCCCTTCCGACGTGCTGCTCGTCATGGGATACACCGTGCTGGGGCAGCTGCCCACCATTTTGGGCCTGGGCCTGTTCGTGGCCGTGGTGGGATCGCTGTCGCGCATGTACCGCGACAGCGAGATGGTGATCTGGTTCGCCTCGGGCCAGGGCCTGGCGACCTTGCTGCGGCCCCTGCTGCGCTTCGCCTGGCCGGTGCTGGCCGTGATCACCGTGCTGGGACTGTTGATCCTGCCCTGGAGCAACCTGCAGATCGAGCAGATCAAGACCCAGTTCGAGCAGCGCAGCGACATCGACCGCATCGCGCCCGGTGAATTCCAGGAGTCGGCCGGCGGCTCGCGCGTGTTCTTCATCGACAAGGACGTGCCCAGCGACACGGCGGCCAGCAACGTGTTCATCGTCGCCAACGAGCGCGGCCGCGAGTCCGTCACATCGGCGCGCGGCGCGCGCCTGGAAGTGATCAAGGGCGAGCGCATGGCCGTGCTCACCGACGGCCAGCGCATGGAAACCCAGGCCAGCGACGGCGCCGTGAAGATCAGCGAGTTCAGGGAGTACGGAACGCAGATCGGCGGCGACGGCAATCTGGCCGCGGCCGAGGAGGTGGCTGCGCGCAGCACGCCAACGCACCTGCTGCTGCGGCGCAGCGAGCCCATCTATCGGGCCGAGCTGGGCTGGCGCCTGGGCCTGCCGCTGGCCGCGCTGAATTTCGTGATCCTGGGCCTGGCCGTGGCCAGCGTGAACCCGCGCGCCGGTGGCAGCAGCAGCCTGATGATCGCCCTGTTCGCCTTCATCATCTACTACAACCTGATGACGCTGGGCGAGAGCTGGGTGTCATCGGGCAAGCTGGGCATGCCGGCCATGACGGCGCTGCTGCATGGCGGCATGCTGGCCCTGGCGCTGGCCGTGCTGGTGGCGCGCCACAGGCGCTGGACCCTCAGCGACCTCTGGCGCAGGCGGTCCGCGCGCAAGGAGGCCTCGGCATGAAGGTGTTGAGAAACCTGCTCTACCGCGACATTCTTGCCGCCGTGGGCTATGTCACGCTGGCCTTTCTGGCGCTGTTCTTCTTCTTCGACCTGGTCGACGAGCTGCGCTGGGTGGGCCGCATGGGCAACAGCGGCTACACCGTCACGCACGCCCTGCTGTTCGTGTCGCTGCGCATTCCCAGCCATCTCTACGAACTGGCACCGATCACCGTGCTCATCGGCACCATCTACGTGATGGCGCGCTTTGCCCAGAGCTCCGAGTTCACCATCATGCGCACCAGCGGCATGGGACCCTGGCTTGCACTGCGCACGCTGCTGGCACTGGGCCTGGCCTTCGTGGTGCTCACCTTCGCGATCGGCGACTACCTGGCGCCAGCTGCCGAGAACGTGGGACAGAAGCTGCGCGCGGTCCAGATGGGCCAGCTGTCCAGCGGCGCCACGGGCGCCTGGCTCAAGGAACGCCAGGGCGATCATTCGATTGCCCTGAACGTGCGCGCCATCCGGGGGCCCGGCGATTTCGTCAACGTGCGCATCTTCGACTTCGACGGGCAGGGCCGCATCTCGGCCCAGATCCATGCGGAGACCGCCCAGGTCGATGGCGATACCGGCCACTGGAAGCTGCAAGGCGTCCAAAGCAGCCGGCTCACCCAGGAGGGCGATCGCACCCAGCTGGTGCGAAGCCGGCAGGACCAGCTCGACTGGCCCACAGGCATCAGCGCCGAGATGGTGTCGGCCGCCCTGCTCAAGCCGGACCGCATGTCCACGATTTCGCTGTTCCAGTATGTGCGCCACCTCGAGGCGAACGGGCAGGCTGCGCAGAAATACGAGATCGAATTCTGGCGCAAGGTGTTCTATCCGCTGAGCTGCCTCGTGATGGTGGTGCTGGCCCTGCCCTTCGCCTACCTGCACTTCCGCTCGGGCGGCATTGCCGCCTACGTGTTCGGCGGCGTGATGGCAGGCATCAGCTTCTTCCTGCTCAACAACGTGTTCGGCTACATCGGCACGCTGCAGACCTGGTCGCCCTGGCTGACCGCCGCCGCGCCCGGAATGCTCTACACCCTGCTGTCGCTGACCGCCTTCTCGTGGCTGGTGCTGCGGCGCTGACCACCGAACCGCATGCACGAATCAAAGTCCCCTGAACGCGCCGGCCTGATCCTGCTGGCCCATGGATCGCGCGATGCGCAATGGCGCCAGCCCATCGAGGCCGTGCTGGCCGCCGTGCGCCAGTCAGCGCCGCAGCTGCCTTGCTGCTGCGCCTACCTCGAGGCCTGCGCGCCCGACCTGCACGAGGCAGCGCGCCAGCTCGTGGGCGCGGGAGCCTCGCGCATCACGGTGCTGCCGCTGTTCCTGGGAACGGGCAAGCACGCGCGCGAGGACATTCCCAAGGTGGTGCAGGAGATCCGCGACCGCCATCCCGGCCTGCAGGTGCAGCTGCAGCCTGCGGTGGGCGAGCATCCACGCGTCACCGCCCTGCTGGCCGAGCTGGCACTGGGCAGCACCAGCCCATGAAATAACAAATCGTTTCTTTATATAAATGGAGCATAATGGCGCGCAGTTTCCCGCTGTCATCGCCATGAACCTCCACCAATTCAGATTCGTACAAGAGGCGGCGCGCCGCAACCTCAACCTCACCGAGGCCGCCAAGGCGCTGCATACGTCGCAGCCTGGCGTTTCCAAAGCCATCATCGAGCTGGAGGAGGAACTGGGCATCGACATCTTCGCGCGCCATGGCAAGCGGCTCAAGCGCATCACCGAGCCGGGCCTGGAAGTGCTCAAGAGCATCGAGCTCATCATGCGCGAGATCGGCAACCTCAAGCGCATCGGCGAGCAGTACAGCGCCCAGGACAGCGGCACCCTGTCGATCGCCACCACCCACACGCAGGCGCGCTACGTGCTTCCGCCGGCCGTGGCCCGCCTGCGCGAAATCTATCCCAAGGTCACCATCAGCCTGCACCAGGCCACGCCGGCCGAAGTGGCGCGCATGGTCATCGACGAGGTGGCCGACATCGGCATGGCCACGGAATCGCTGGCCGACTACCCCGACCTCGTCACCCTGCCCTGCTACGAATGGCAGCATGTGCTGGTGCTGCCCACGGGCCATCCGCTGGCGCAGAAAGAGCGCATCACGCTGGACGACATCGCGCACGAGTCGCTGATCACCTACCACCCCTCGTTCACCGGGCGCGGCAAGATCGACCAGGCCTTCTCCATGCGGCGGCTGCGTCCGCGCATCGTGCTGGAGGCCATCGACTCCGACGTGATCAAGACCTATGTGCGCCTGGGCCTGGGCGTGGGCATCGTGGCCGAGATGGCCATGCGCGACGACCCGGTGGGCGATCTCGTCGTGCGCCCCATGGGCCACCTGTTCGGGCAGAGCGTGGCGCGCGTGGCCATCAAGCGTGGCGCCTATCTGCGCAACTTCGTCTACAAGTTCGCCGAACTGCTCAGCGACCGCCTCACGCGCGACCTCATCATGCGCGCCATGAACGGCCACGTGCACGACTACGAACTCTGACCCCAGCCCCCGGCCCGCCGCCGCGCGGGCCCATTTCCGCATTCCGCCTTCCGCCTCGTGCCGTTTCCGCCATGACCTCAGCCCTGCCTGGTGCACCCCGCACGCCCACCTTCCCCAGCCGCCTGCCCCATGTGGGCACGACCATCTTCACCACCATGTCGGCCCTGGCCGCCGAGCACCAGGCCGTGAACCTGGGCCAGGGATTCCCCGATTTCGGCTGCGACGCGCGCCTGGTCGAGGCGGTGACGGCCGCCATGCAGGCCGGCCACAACCAGTACCCGCCCATGGCAGGCCTGCCCGCGCTGCGCGAGGCCGTGGCTTCCAAGATCGGCGCACTGTACGGCCGGCGCTATGACGCGGGCAGCGAGATCACCATCACGGCCGGTGCCACGCAGGCCATCCTCACGGCCATCCTGGCCACCGTGCATGCGGGCGACGAGGTCATCGTGCTCGACCCCTGCTACGACAGCTATGTGCCCAACATCGAGCTGGCCGGTGGCGTGCCCGTGCGCGTGCCGCTGACGCCGGGCAGCTTCAGGCCCGACTTCGCGAAGATCGCCGCCGCCATCACGCCGCGCACCCGTCTGCTGATCATCAACAGCCCGCACAACCCCAGCGCCACCCTCTGGAGCGATGCCGACATGCGCGCGCTCGAAGAACTGCTGTCACCGACCGACGTGCTGCTGATCAGCGACGAGGTCTACGAACACATGGTCTACGACGGCCGGCAGCACCAGAGCGCGGCGCGCTTCGACGGGCTGGCCGCGCGCGCCTTCATCGTCTCCAGCTTCGGCAAGACCTACCATGTGACGGGCTGGAAGGTGGGCACCGTCGCCGCCCCGGCCGCGCTCACGGCCGAGTTCCGCAAGGTCCACCAGTTCAATGTGTTCACCGTGAACACACCCATGCAGGCAGGCCTGGCCAGCTACATGGCCGACCCTGCGCCCTATCTGCAGCTGCCCGCCTTCTACCAGGCCAAGCGCGACCTGTTCTGCGACGGGCTGGCGGGTTCGCGCCTGAAGCTGCTGCCCACGGCCGGCACCTACTTCGCCTGCGCCGACATCTCGGCGGTATCCGATCTCGGCGAGGCGGCTTTCTGCCAATGGCTGGTCAAGGAACACGGCGTGGCCGCGATTCCCCTGTCGGCCTTCTACGGCGATGGATTCGACCAGCGCGTGGTGCGTTTTTGCTTCGCCAAGCAAGACGCCACGCTGCATGACGCCGTGCGAAGGCTGCGCAGGCTCTGAGCCCGGTGGCCCACGGCACCATCGACCACTGCGGACGGCTGGCCGCCACACAGGGCTTTGCGCGCACCTTGCAAGGCGCGGGGACTGGCCTGGCGGACAGGAGGGCATGCGGACAGCGGCATGGGCAACGATAATGAGAAGCATTTCTTCCCCCATCCGCCGCCACCCCGCCCCCCATGCCTGCATCCTCCCTGCGCTACACCACGGCCCAGCTTGACGCCATGCGCCAGCGCCATGGATTCAGCGTGCGCTTCCTGTCACCGGTGGACGACAGCGACTGCATCTTCGAAGGCCAGGTGCAGGAGCACGCCCTGCCCGGCGGACTGCAGCTGGTCAGCTCCGACATCCGCATCCGCCATGGCTATGCATCCACTTCCGAGCACCCCAGGCGCTTCACCGCCGTGGTCCTGCTCGACGGCCGAGCCGACTTGCAGATGACCGGCGCGGCCGGTGCGCTGCATCTCTCGCGCCATGCTGCGGCAGCCTTCGCCTGCGGCGATGCCGACGTGCTCACCGCCACGCATGGCGGCGGACAGCGGGTGCGCGGCTTCAACCTGTCCGTCGAGGCGCCCGAGGCCTGCGCCGATGAGGAACTGGCCGAACTGCTGCAACAGGCGCTGGGCCGGTCCGGCCCGCCGCTGCGGTCCTGGTCCTTGCCTGCCCACCTGGCCTCGGGATTGCAGCAATTGCTCGACGGCGCCTGGACCGGCGGCCTGGCGCGTCTGCACCGCGAAGGCCTCGCGCTGCAGCTGCTGGCCTGCGCGCTGCAGGCGCATGCGGGGCCGCCGCCCCGCGCGCCGCGCCTGCACCCCAGGGACCGGCGCGCGCTGGAGCGGGTGCGCGAATGCCTGGACGCCTCGCCCGAACGGGCGCACCGGCTTGAAGACCTGGCCCGGCTGGCCTGCATGAGCCCCACCACGCTGCGCGAGAAATTCCAGGCCGCCTATGGCCAGTCCGTGTTCGGCTGGCTGCGCGAGCAGCGCATGCTGCTGGCCCGCGACCGGCTGGCCCAGGGCTACAGCGTGCAGGAAGCGGCGGACCACGCGGGCTTTCGGCATGCCAGCAATTTCGCGACGGCCTTCCGCCAGCGCTTCGGCCATGCGCCGAGCCAGCGCCTTTTGCGTCACGGCGCATAGGCAAGCCATCGGCGCGCACAGGCGGCAGCGGCGATAGCTTTCGACAATCCAAGGCTTGTGCCAAGGATTCGTAAATGATGAGCATTCGCATTCAATACAAGACGCAGCGCATTGGCGGCTGCACGCTGGCCCCGCTGTCCCTGCTGCTGTGCGCCCTGTACGCGCCGGGCGCCTGGGCCGACGAGGACGAGGCCCGCAAAGAGGCGGAGCTGGGCGCCGTCACCGTGCGCGCGGCAGCCGACGCTGCCGCCACCGAAGGCACGGCCAGCTACGCCAGCGGCGCCACGGCGACGGCCACGGGCCTTCAGCTGTCCTCGCGCGAGACGCCGCAATCGGTCAGCGTGATCACGCGCCAGCTCATGGACGACGCGGGCCTGCTCTCGGTCTCGCAGACCCTGGAGTCCTCGGCGCCGGGACTGTCGGTCAGCCGCAGCGACAGCGACCGCTACCAGTTCTCATCGCGCGGCTTCACCGTCACCAACTTCCAGTTCGACGGCCTGCCATCGCCCATCAACAGCCTGTGGAACTTCGGCGCCACCGACATGGACACGGCCTTCTATGACCGCGTGGAGATCGTGCGCGGCGCCACGGGCCTGCTCAACGGCGCGGGCGATCCATCGGCCACCGTCAACTTCGTGCGCAAGAAGCCCAGGGCAGACCTGGGCGGCCATGCCTCTCTCACACTGGGGCGCTGGAATCTGCGCCGCGCCGAAGCCGACCTGTCCATGGCCTTCGACCGCGAAGGCCGCGTGCGCGGCCGCGTGGTGGCCCTGGGCTCGGACAGCGACAGCTACGTCACCAACTACGGCAACCGCAGGCAAGGCCTGTATGCCGTGGTCAGCGCGGACCTGGCCCCTGGCACACGGCTGCTGGCCAGCCTCGAATACCAGAAAAACACCAGTCCCGGCCTGGCATCGGGCTTCCCGCTGTTCTATGCCGACGGCAGCCGCACCGACTTTGACCGCTCCGTGGCCAACAACACGCGCTGGTCGCAGTTCGGCACGGAAAACACCACGGCCACGCTGGACCTGAGCCACCGCCTGCCCAACCGCTGGCTGCTGCGCGCTGCCTACAGCCGAAACGACGGCAACTACCGCATGCGCTACCTCTATCGCGGCGGCGCGCCCAGCGCCAGCACCGGCCTGGGCATGGCCAACTCCTTCATCAAGTACCGGGGCGACCGCTCGCGCGACAACCTCCATCTCACGGCCAGCGGCCCGGTGCAGCTGTTCGGCCGCCAGCACGAACTCGCGCTGGGCTGGAACTACACGCGCGACGACATCGGCATGCTCCGCTACGGACCGCTGGACAGCGTGCCGGCCACCGACAACTTCCTGGACTGGCGCAACGACGGTGTTCCGGAGCCACGCTGGTCCGCCATCAGCAACGGCGGCGACGACAGCCGCATGCGCCAGAGCGGGGGCTACGCCGTGGGCCGCTTTTCACTGGCCGACGGCTGGACGGCCGTGGCCGGCGCGCGCGTGAGCCGCTGGTCCATGCGCCAGAACTATTTCGGCACGCGGCGCGACTACAGCTACCGCAACGAAGTGACTCCCTATGCCGGCCTGCTGTGGGACATCGATGAGCGGCACACGGCCTATGCCAGCTACACCGAGATCTTCACGCCGCAGAACTACCGCGACAGCAAGGGCGACATCCTCGATCCCGTCACGGGACAGGCCTTGGAGATCGGGCTCAAGGGCGCCTGGCTGCAGGACCGGCTGCAGGGGTCGGCCGCGCTGTTCCAGACCCGCCAGGACAACCTGGCACAAAGCACGGGACAGTTCATCGACGGCACGGTCGACCAGCTGGCCTACCGGGGGGTCAAGGGCGCCACGGTGCGCGGCGTGGACCTGGCAATCAGCGGCGAGCCCGCGCGCCGCTGGCGCCTGGGCGCCAGCTACACCCACTACACGGCGCGCAGCGCCACAGGCGCGCCCTTCAACACCACGCACCCGCGCAGCCTGTTCAAGCTCACGGCCATGCACAGCTTCGACGGCGCCCTGCAGGGACTGAGCCTGGGCGGCAGCCTGCGCTGGCAAAGCCGCATCTGGCAGACCGTGACCGATCCGCAGAGCCGAAGGGTGCAGGTCGGCCAGGGCAGCTACGCGGTGCTCAACCTCTCGGCCCGCTACCGCATCGACCGGACCTGGACCGCCAGCGTGCAGCTCAACAATGTGCTGGACCGCAAGTACTACAGCCAGATCGGCTTCTACAACCAGGGCTGGTGGGGCGAGCCGCGCAATCTCACCGTCAGCCTGCGCGCCGACTACTGAGCCCGCCCGCGCGCGCGTCACTCCCAGGCCCGGGAGTACGGATGGTCGCGGAACAGCTCGGGCAGGCCCGAGACCTGCTTGAAGCGGCGGACCTCGTCATCGTCCATGCCCAGTTGCGCAGCCACTTCGGCGTCGCTCCATCCCTGGCGCAGCAGCGACGCCACGACATCCGTCATGGGCTGCACCGCATGCACTCCGCGTGCGCGGTTGTGCCGGATCGTGGACGCCATGCGGTCGGCCCGTCCGGCCCGGCCGGCCTTGGCCAGGACGATGGGCAGGTAGCCATGCAGTTGCGCGCGGATGTCGGCCACCTGCTTGCCGATGCGATGGCGATGAAAGCCGTCGATCACCACATAGCGCCCCTCCTCCCGATGGGCCACGATGGCCTGGGTGAACCCATCGGCGCGCACCGACAGCTCAAGCAGCCGCATCTCGGGCGGAGCCACGGCATTGGGGTTGTAGTCATTGCCCTTGACCTGATCGGCAGGCACCCACTGCACGCAGTCCGCCGGCTGATCCGCAAAGGGACTGTGCGCATGCAGCAGCGCGCGCAGCGCGTTGAGCGTTTCCACCTTCTCTGCCAGGGGCAGCGCATCGAGGGACTGGAACAGGCGCGCGGCGGCGCCGAGGATGTCCTGGCTCATGTCATTCACGGGCAGTCCTTGCAAGAGTGATCCAGCTTCCCCGGCGGCTGCACTCCTGGAAACCGAGGGAAAGCACAAAAGGCAGGGCCTGCGCCCGAACGCAGGCCGTCAAGGCGGCGCGCCGCTCGTCGGCATGGCGCAGCACGCGCCGGCACAGTTCGCCGAACAGGCCATGTCCACGCGCCTCGGGGCAGACATAGCCTTCGCGGATGCGCAGCCCGCCAGCGACTTCCTCGATGCTGACGAAGCCCAGCACGCGCGCATCGCTGCGGCGCCGCGCGACGAACCATTGGTAGCGCGGCCCGTCATTCAAGGCGTAGCCACCGCATTCGCGGCGCACCAGCGGGCTGGCGAAAAACCGGCCCATGCAGGCAAAGAAGGCCGGCTCGCCGTCGGCCGAGCGCAGGATCTCGAAATCGCAATCGGGCCTCATGGCGTGTCCTTTTCCGGATCTCGCAGCGCCGTCATGTCCTCGCGCGAGAACCCGAAGGACAGCGAGCGTGCCATGTCCTGCTTGAGCAGCGACAGCGCCACGCGCCGCCAGGACGGCTGCTGGCGGCGGTTTTCCAGTGCCGGCGTGCCCGCATCGGGCCAGGCCGGCAGCGGGTAGCCATGCTCCTGCCACCAGCGGATGAAGCGTTCGATGCGCCGCTCATACACCCCCCGCAGCGGCTGCGGATAACTGCCCAGCAAAAAGCCGCAGTAGGCCTGCCAGGTCTCGAACGACGGCGGCAGGCCCAGGCCGCCACGGTAGCCCAGGAACTGCTGGCGGCTGTAGCGCGCGGCGTAGTTGGCGCCGGCCACGCGGTGCACCACGCGCGCCCAGGTCTCGGGCTCCAGCTTCTGGAACAGATCCAGCCCCTTGCGCTGCTCATCGCCGTAGGGCTGGCAGATGCGCATCTGCGAGAACGGCGTGCCCGCGAGGTACATGGCGTCATAGATGGCGTTGTAGGCGCAGCCATGCTCGGCCGTGTAGCGCCACAGGTCCTCGAAACGCCAGTCGTAGATCGGAAAGAAGGACACGGCGCGGCTCGAAGGCCGGTCTTTGGCGCTCCAGGCGACCGCATCGCCGCCCGGCGCCTTCCAGGCCCGCTTTTTCACGCTGGCCCTGCGCTTGACGGCCAGAAAGCGATTGAGCGACTCATCCGAGCGAATGCCCACCAGCACTGCCGTCGACACATCGCGCGCCAGCCATTCGTTGAAGGCCGGCACGAATTCCTCGAATTCCATGCGGTGGCGATAAAAAGGCAATTGCGCCGGATCGCTGATCACCGCCGGATGGCGGGGCAAGGGCCGCACCCAGTCCTGTTCGCGGCCCGGCTCCCAGGCGCACCAGAAAGGCTCCTGCAGGCTGGAGGCGTTGCGCAGATTGAGCGGCAGACAGATCCACCAGGGGCGCACATCGCTGCGCGACAGCATCTGCTCGACATGGTCGATGGTGGCGCGGTACTGGCCTTCAAGATCGATGAACAGCGCATGCACGGGGCCGCGCCCCAGCTCGGCCGCCACCTCCAGGGCCAGATGCAGCAGCACGCTGCTGTCCTTGCCTCCGGAAAACGCGACGCAGACCTGTTCGAAATGCGCAAAGACCAGGCGTATCCGCGCCCGGGCGGCCTGCAGGACATCCATGTCCATATTCTTCTTGGCTGGCAATTGTCCCCCTACCTGCTGGTTCACGAAAATGGCCGGGGAACAGGAAACTATCCGCAATGGAAAAACCATTGGTCTTGACCACCACCCAAACCCGATAAAGCAAAATCTGCCCATTATGAAAGGGGCTGCGGATTAAATGGCTAAGACAAATCTTATAAATCCCGGCCAATACTCGGAATTTTCTGAAACCATTTGAAAAGCCCCTCGGATGGGCGTGGGCACAGCCCGCGCGTTGCCATGCGCCGGCGCACACAGGTCATGCCTGCGCAGAATGACGTGCTGCCGAAATATTGATTGACGTCAAGTGGTGCAACTCCGAGCATGGGTGCCCCGACGGCCGGGCTGCCCGCCGGCATGCACGGCATCCAGAACACACATACGGAGACACTCCATGCCCACCCCCCTCATCTCCCGCCAGCATTTCCTGCGCACGGCCGCGCTGCTGGGCGCATCGCTGCTCGCCCTGCCCCAAGCCTGGGCCGATGCATACCCTGCCCGGCCGATCAAGCTGGTCGTGCCCTTTGCGCCCGGCGGCAACACCGACGTGCTGGCCCGCATGGTGGGCCAGGGCCTGTCGGAATCGCTGGGCCAGCCCGTGGTGGTCGAAAACATCTCGGGGGCCAACGGCTCCATCGGCGCCAGCCGCGTGGCCTCGGCCGCCAATGACGGCTACACACTGCTGTTCGGCACGGCCGGCACGCAGGCCATCAACCAGAGCCTGTACAAGAATCTGAGCGAGAAGAACCTGGGCGACTTCGAGTACATCGCGCTGGTGACCACGATTCCCAACGTGCTGGTCGTCAACGAGGCGCGCACCCCCGTGAAATCGGTCAAGGAACTGGTCGCGCGCGCCACCGCCCAGAAGACCGGCATGAGCTATGGCTCGCCGGGCAGCGGCTCCACGGTCCACCTGTCGGGAGAGCTGTTCAAGACCGCCACCCAGCTCGACATGGTCCACGTGCCCTACAAGGGCAGCGCCCCGGCCCTGACGGACCTGCTGGGCGGCCAGATCGACTTCATTTTCGAGAACGTCACGCCGGCCCTGCCCTTCGTGCAATCGGGCAAGCTCAAGGCGCTGGCCGTGACCTCGGAGCAGCGCCTGCCGGCGCTGCCCGACGTGCCGACCATGAAGGAAAGCGGCTATCCCACCTTCGTGACAGGCACCTGGAACGGCGTGCTAGCGCCCAAGGGCACGCCGGCCGCCATCGTCAAGCGCGTGGAGGAAGCCACGCTCAAGACCGCCGGCAGCGCCGAATTCAAGGCCAAGGTGGCGGCGCTGGGCGGCGAGGTGCGGCTGCTGGACTCCCGGGCTTTCCGCGAATTCACGCGCACCGAATACCAGCGCTGGAACGGCATCGTGCAGGCGGCGAAGCTGGAGAGGCAGTGAGCAGTCCGGCCGGCGGCCTGCAGGGCGTGCCGGCGCAGCGCGCCTGACGCGGTATAACGGCGCGCCAGCGCGCCGGCCCATGGCGCCCCACGGGGGTGCGCGCGAAGCACCCATCTGATGCATGCGGGGACATGATGGGGAACATGGCTGGCCCATCGCCTGGGCCAGGGCAGCGAAAAATCCTGGCACGGAAAATGCTGATTGCTGGGCAGCAGCGGCCCGCGCAACGACGCGCGGGCCGTTGAGGACAACGGCGTTTGCAACCGACATGGCCACGAGGTGGCCGGTACGGGGCAGACGCCGTTTTTGTTTGTCACCCCGCAGGCGGCCGCACGCCCCGTGGGGCCGCCCCGGCCGAAGGATGTCGCATGTCCCACGCAACCCGCAGCACACCACGCAAGCTGCTCATCATCGGCAACGGCATGGTGGGCCAGCGCTTCGTCGAGGCCCTGATCGGCCTGTGCCCCGACCTGCCCGCCGCGGGCTGGGAGGTCACGGTCCTGGGCGAGGAACCACGCCCCGCCTATGACCGTGTCCACCTGTCCGAGTTCTTCAGCGGACGCAGCGCCGAAGACCTGTCGCTGGTGCCCGCAGGCTTTTACGATCGTCCGGGACTGCGCCTGCGCCTGGGCGCCCGCGTGGCCTCCATCGCGCGCCGCGAGCGCAGGCTGCAACTGGCCGATGGCGACGTCCTGGCCTGGGACAAGCTGGTACTGGCCACCGGCTCTTGCCCGTTCGTGCCGGGCGTGCCCGGGCGGGACCGGCCGCACTGCTTCGTCTACCGCACCATCGAGGACCTCCAGGCCATGCAGGCATCGGGCGCCCGGTCGCGCAGCGGCGTGGTCGTGGGCGGCGGCCTGCTCGGCCTGGAATGCGCGAAGGCGTTGCGCGACATGGGCCTGCAGACCCATGTGGTGGAGTTCTCCCCGCGCCTCATGATGGCCCAGGTGGACGAGGGCGGCGGCCGCGTGCTGCGCGCCAGGATCGAGGCGCTGGGCGTGCAGTCCCACACCAGCCGCAACACGGTGGAGATCACCGACGGCGCCACGGCCCGCCACCGCATGGTGTTCGCCGACGGCACCCACCTCGAAACCGACATGATCGTGTTTTCGGCCGGCATCCGCCCGCGCGACGAATTGGCGCGCCAGTGCGTGCTGGCCATCGGGCCGCGTGGCGGCGTGGTCATCGACGACCATTGCCGCGCCAGCGACCACGACATCTACGCCATCGGCGAGTGCGCGGCCTGGAACGGGCAGGTCTTCGGCCTGGTCGCGCCCGGCTACGACATGGCGCGCGTGGCCGCCGCCCACCTGGCGGGCGACGTGCAGGCCCGTTTTGCGGGCGCGGACATGAGCACCAAGCTCAAGCTGATGGGCGTGGATGTGGCAAGCGTCGGCGACGCGCTGGGCAGGACGCCGGGCAGCCGCAGCTTCAGCTACAGCGACGAGCTGCAGCAGGTCTACAAGAAGATCGTGGTCAGCGAAGACGGCAAGCGCCTGCTGGGCGCCGTGCTCGTGGGCGACGCCTCGGAATACGGCACGCTGCTGCAGATGGCGCTCAACGGCATCGCGCTTGCGCCCTCGCCGGGCCAGCTGATCCTGCCGGCCGGCGAGGGCGCCGCCCGGCCCGGCCTGGGCGTGGACGCCCTGCCCGATGCCGCCGTGCTGTGCTCGTGCAACAACGTCAGCAAGGGCCGGCTGTGCGCGGCCATCGCGGACGGCGCGCAGTCCATTGGCGCGCTCAAGGCCTGCACCCGCGCCGGCACGTCCTGCGGCGGCTGCGTGCCCCTGGTCACCCAGGTGCTCAAGGCCGAACTCCAGCGCCAGGGCGTGGCCGTCGACCACCACCTGTGCGAGCATTTCGCGCACTCCCGCCAGGCGCTCTACCACCTGGTGCGCGTGGGCGGCATCCGCAGCTTCGCCCAGCTGCTGCAGCAGCACGGCAGGGGCCATGGCTGCGACATCTGCAAGCCCACGGTGGCCAACATCCTGGCCAGCTGCTGGAACGACTTCGTTCTCGACCGCAACGGTGCGCCGCTGCAGGAAAGCAACGACCATTTCCTGGGCAACATCCAGAAGGACGGCACCTATTCGGTCGTGCCGCGCGTGGCCGCCGGGGAAATCACGCCCGCGCAGCTCATCACCATCGGCCAGGTGGCGCAGCGCTACGGCCTGTACACCAAGATCACGGGCGGCCAGCGCATCGACCTGTTCGGCGCCCAGGTGCACCAGCTGCCGCTGATCTGGCGCGAGCTGGTCGATGCCGGCTTCGAGTCGGGCCATGCCTATGGCAAGTCGCTGCGCACGGTCAAGAGCTGCGTGGGCTCGTCCTGGTGCCGCTATGGCGTGGATGACAGCGTGGGCCTGGCCATCGAGCTGGAGAACCGCTACAAGGGGCTGCGCTCGCCGCACAAGATCAAGTTCGGCGTCTCCGGCTGCACGCGCGAATGCGCCGAGGCCCAGGGCAAGGACGTGGGCGTGATCGCCACCGGCAAGGGCTGGAACCTCTACGTCTGCGGCAACGGCGGCATGAAGCCCCGCCATGCGGAACTGCTGGCCTCGGACCTGTCCAAGGCGCAGCTGGTGCGGCTCATCGACCGCTTCCTGATGTTCTACATCCGCACTGCCGACCGGCTGCAGCGCACCAGCACCTGGCGCGACAACCTCGAAGGCGGCCTGGACTACCTCAAGGCCGTGGTGATCGAAGACAGCCTGGGCCTGGCGCAGGAACTGGAGGCACAGATGGCCCACGTCGTGGCCACCTACGCCTGCGAGTGGAAGAAGGCCGTGGACGACCCCGCCGTGGTGCGCCGCCTGCGCACCTTCGTCAACAGCGATGCGGGCGACGACAACGTGGTCTTCGTGCGGGAGCGCGGCCAGATCCGTCCGGCCACCGCCAGCGAAAAACACCTGGGACGCGCCACCCTGCCTGCGCCGGCCGGGGCCGGCGCCTGAACCCGAAAGGAGCTTGCATGACTGCCACTGCCACGGCCAGCGCCCTCGCCTGCGCCCCCTGCCCCAAGCCCGATGCCGGCGCCCGCTGGCACCGCATCTGCCCGCTGGACGACATCTGGCCCGACACGGGCGTCTGCGCCCTGGTCGGCCACCGGCAGATCGCCATCTTCCATCTGGCGGACGGCAGCCTGCACGCCATCGGCAACCACGACCCCCACAGCGGCGCCAACGTGCTGTCGCGCGGCATCGTCGGCGATCTGGGCGGGCAGCCCGTCGTCGCCTCGCCCATCCACAAGCACCACTACCAGCTGCGCACCGGCGCCTGCCTGGAAGACCCCGAAACCGCCGTTCCCACCTATGCGGTGCAGCTGCGCGACGGCAGCGTCTGGCTCAGGGCCTGAACCGCCATGGTGCGCGAAGTCCCCACCGTCTGCCCCTACTGCGGCGTAGGCTGCGGCATGAACCTGCATGTGGACCAGGGCCGGGTGGTCAAGGTCTCGGGCCGCAAAAGCCATACCGCCAACGCCGGACGCCTGTGCACCAAGGGCAGCAGCAGCGCGCAGGCGCTGTACGGCTGCGGCCGCATGGAGTCCGCCTTCGCGCGCTACGACCGGCAGCACGAGCCGGTGCAGATGCGCATGGACGAGGCCATCCGCCAGACCGCGCGCCGGCTGAAGGCGCTGCTGGACACGCACGGCCCCGATGCGATTTCGCTCTATGTCTCGGGCCAGATGTCGCTGGAAGCCCAGTACCTGGCCAACAAGCTGTGCAAGGGTTACATCGGCACCAACCAGATCGAGTCCAACTCGCGCCTGTGCATGGCCAGCGCGGGCAGCGGCTACAAGCTGTCGCTGGGCGCAGACGGCCCGCCCGGCTCGTACGACGACTTCGACCAGGCCGAGCTGTTCTTCGTGGCCGGCGCCAACATGGCCGACTGCCACCCCATCCTGTTCCTGCGCATGATGGACCGGGTCAAGGCCGGCGCCCGGCTCATCGTGGTCGATCCACGGCGCAATGCCACGGCCGACAAGGCCCATCTGCACCTGCAGATCCGGCCCGGGACCGACCTGGCCCTGCTCAACGGCCTGCTGCACCTGCTGCACGCCCAAGGCCATACCGACGCCGGCTTCATCGCCCGCTTCACCGAAGGCTGGGAGGCCATGCCCGCCTTCCTGGCCGGCTACACGCCCGAGCGCGTCAGCGCCATCACCGGCCTGGCGCAGGCCGACATCCGGCAGGCGGCCGCCATGATCGGCCAGGCGCGCGCCTGGATGAGTTGCTGGACCATGGGACTGAACCAGAGCACGCACGGCACCTGGAACACCAATGCCATCTGCAACCTGCACCTGGCCACCGGGGCGATCTGCAAGCCCGGCAGCGGCCCCTTCTCGCTGACCGGCCAGCCCAATGCCATGGGCGGGCGCGAGATGGGCTACATGGGGCCGGGCCTGCCCGGCCAGCGCAGCGTGCTGTCCGAGGCGGACCGGCACTTCACCGAGGACGCCTGGGGCCTGCCGCGCGGCACGCTGCACACGCGCCAGGCCGGCGGCACCATCGCGCTGTTCGAACGCATGGCGGCGGGCGAGATCAAGGCCTGCTGGATCATTTGCACCAACCCCGTGGCCTCGGTGGCCAACCGCGCCAACGTCATCGCGGGCCTGCAGCGGGCCGAGCTGGTCATCACCCAGGATGCCTTCGCCGACACCGAGACCAACCGCTATGCCGACATCCTGCTGCCCGCTGCGCTATGGGCCGAGGCCGAAGGCGTGATGATCAACTCCGAGCGCAACCTCACGCTCATGCAAAAGGCGGTCGAGCCGCCCGGCCAGGCGCTGGCGGACTGGCAGATCATCGCCCGCGTGGCCTGCGAGATGGGCTATCGCCATGCCTTCAGCTACGCCAGCGTCGAAGAGGTGTTCGAGGAAATCAAGCGCTTCAGCAACCCCGCCACCGGCTACGACCTGCGCGGCGCAAGCTACGCCAGGCTGCGCGAGGCGCCGCTGCAGTGGCCCTGTCCGCAGGGCGATGGCCGCAGCCGCCACCCCATCCGCTACCTCGGCGATGGCGCCAGCGGGACGCCCAGGGTCGGCAGCGATGGCGGGCGGGCGCCGCCGGCCTTCCCCACCGCCAGCGGCAAGGCCAGGTTCTTTGCGCGGCCCCATGCCGACCCGGCGGAGATGCCCTGCGCCGACTTCCCGCTGGTGCTCAACACGGGCCGCCTGCAGCACCAGTGGCATACCCTGACCAAGACCGGCAAGATACCGGGCCTGGTCAGGCTCAACCCCGGCCCCTTCATCGAAATCCATCCCCAGGACGCGCAGTCGCTGGGCATACGCGACAAGGACCGTGTCGAAATCCGCTCGCGGCGCGGCCAGGCCGTGCTGCCCGCCGTGGTGACACCGCGCGTGCAGCCGGGCAACTGCTTCGCGCCCTTCCACTGGAGCGATGTCTACGGCGAGCAGCTGGCCATCAATGCCGTCACCAGCGACGCCATCGACCCGCTGTCGCAGCAGCCCGAGTTCAAGTTCAGCGCCGTGGCTCTGCGCCGGCTGGCACCGCGGCCTGCCGCCGCGGCGCAAACGCCGGCCCCGGGCATCCCCGCCAAAGGGCAGCACACCATGCAGGCCCATGCACTGGCCCGGATGCCGGGCACCGATGCCGCAGCCACGCCCACGCTCGCAGGCGCCCCGGCCTGCGCGGGCGCGGGCGCGGCGGGCGTGCCCCGCCTGACCGTGCTGTGGGCATCGCAGACCGGCAATGCCGAAAGCTTCGCCCGGCAATGCGCCGCCCACCTGCAGCAGGCCCACGGCCTGGTCACCGTGGCCGGCATGGACGAAATGGCCATCGATGCGCTGCCCGAGCAAGGCCACCTGCTGCTGGTCGCCAGCACCTTCGGCGACGGCGATCCGCCCGACAACGGCAGCGCCTTCTGGCAGGCGCTGCAGGCGCCGCCGCCCGCGGCCGCCGCGCGCCTGCAGACGCAGCGCTTCGCCGTGCTGGCCTTTGGCGACACCAGCTATGCCCAGTTCTGCGGCTTCGGCCGCAGGCTGGACGAGCGGCTGCAGGCCCTGGGCGCCACCCGCCTGGCGGCGCGCGTCGACTGCGAGCCGGACTACCAGGCTCCGGCTGCCGCGTGGCTGGCCTCGGTGGCCCGGGCGCTGGAGCCGGGCCGCGCAGCGGCTGCCGGCGCCGCGCCCGGCCTGCTGCCGGATCTCTTGCCCGATCCCCTGACCGAGGCCGCAGGCCCGGCCGCAGCGCCAGCGCCGCGGGCCTTTGCACGGGACACCCCCCTGCGCTCCAGGCTGCTGTCGAACCGATTGCTCAGCGGCGACGGCGCCGCCAAGGAAACACGCCAGTTCGTGCTCGACCTGGGCGGGACCGGCATGGCCTATGAAGCCGGCGACGCGCTGGGCGTCTGGCCCGTGAACTGCCCGGCGCTCGTGGCCGACATGCTGGCCACGCTGAAGCTGCCTGCCGCCGCGCCCGTCGCGGTCCAGGGCGTGGGCGACATCGACCTGGCACAGGCCCTGCTGCGCCACCAGGACATCACCCGGATCACGCCCGCGCTGCTCGCCTTCGTCCAGGAGCGCAGCGGCAGTGCCAAGCTGGCCGAACTGCTGCGGCCCGGGCAGGCCGAGGCGCTGCGCCAATGGCTGTGGGGCCGCCAGATCCTGGACCTGCTCGAGGAATTTCCCATCCAGGTGACGGCCGGGCAATGGGTGGCCGCGCTCAGGCGCCTGCAGCCACGGCTGTACTCCATCGCATCGAGCCCCAAGCTCCATCCCGGCGAGGCCCACCTCACCGTCGCGGCGGTGCGCTACAGCCACCAGGGCAGGCCGCGCCACGGCGTCTGCTCGACCTTCCTGGCCGACCGCGCCGCTGAGGCCGAGGTGCCCGTCTTCGTCCAGAAGTCCGCCCACTTCCGCCCGCCGCAAGACGCAGCGGCGCCGCTGATCATGGTGGGTCCGGGCACCGGGGTGGCGCCTTTCCGGGGTTTTCTGCAGGAGCGCCAGGCACGCGGCGACACCGGCGCCAACTGGCTGTTCTTCGGGGAGCAGCACGCGGCCACCGGCTTTTACTACCGTGACGAGCTGCAGGCCTGGCAGCGCGATGGCCTGCTCACCCACCTGAGCCTGGCCTTCTCGCGCGACCAGGAGTCCAGAATCTATGTGCAGGACCGCATGCGCGAGCACGGCGCCCGGCTGTGGGCCTGGCTGCAGGAGGGTGCGCATGTGCGCGTCTGCGGCGACGCCAGCCGCATGGCGCGCGATGTGGACGAGGCACTGCGCTGCATCGCCCGGCAGCACGGCGGCCTGTCGCCAGAGGCCGCCAGGGAGTACCTGGCCCGCATGGCGGCGGACCGGCGCTACCTGCGCGATGTCTATTGACCACCGCCGGTGGCCGGTGCGCAGCCCGGCCGCCCGCAGGCGGGCAGCCGGCCCCCAGGCAGCCGGAACTCAGGCCGCCAGGGCGCGCATCTCGGCGATCAGATCCGCCTTGCCCTCGAAGCCGATGCCCGGCAGCGGCGGCAGGATCACATGGCCGTTGTCCACCTTCACCCCGTCCGGAAAGCCGCCATAGGGCTGGAACAGGTCGGGATAGCTTTCGTTGCCGCCCAGGCCCAGGCCGGCCGCAATGGCCAGCGACATCTGGTGGCCGCCGTGCGGGATGCAGCGGCTGGGCGACCAGCCATGGGCGCGCAGCATGTCCAGCGTGCGCAGGTACTCGACCAGCCCGTAGCTGAGCGCGCAGTCGAACTGCAGCCAGTCGCGGTCCGGGCGCATGCCGCCGTGGCGGATGAGATTGCGCGCATCCTGCATGGAAAACAGGTTCTCGCCCGTGGCCATGGGGCCCTGGTAGACCTCGCCCAGCCGCGCCTGCAGTTCATAGTCCAGCGGATCGCCCGCCTCCTCGTACCAGAACAGCGGGTACTGGCCGAGCGCGCGGCCGTATTCGACGGCGGTCTCCAGGTCGAAGCGGCCGTTGGCATCCACCGCCAGTTGCTGGCCGGGCCCCAGGATGCGCAGCACCGACTCGATGCGCTCGCAGTCCTCGGCCAGCGAAGCGCCGCCGATCTTCATCTTGACCACCGAGTAGCCGCGTTCCAGATAGCTTTCCATCTCCCGGCGCAGGCCGTCCAGGCCCTTGCCGGGATAGTAGTAGCCGCCAGCGGCGTAGACGAAGACACGCGGGTTGGGCGCGCCGTTGCCGTAGCGCTCGGCCAGCAGCTGGTACAGCGGCTTGCACGCTATTTTTGCCGAGGCATCCCAGACGGCCATGTCGATGGTGGCCACGGCCACCGAGCGCTCGCCGTGGCCGCCCGGCTTTTCGTTGATCATCATGCGCGCCCAGATCCGGTGCGGGTCGAGGTTCTCGCCGCTGTCGTCGAGCAGGCTGGCGGGGTCGGCTTCGAGCACGCGCGGGATGAAGCGCTCGCGCATCAGCGCGCCCTGGCCATAGCGGCCGTTGGAATTGAAGCCGTAGCCGATCACGGGCCGGCCGTCGCGGATCACGTCGGTGACCACGGCGACCAGGCTCAGCGTCATCTTCGAGAAGTCGATGTAGGCGTTGCGGATGTCGGACTTGATGGGACGGGTGGATTCGAGGATGTTGACGATTTTCATGGCGGTCGCAAAAAAGCAGGGAAAGTGGAAACTCAGCGCGGCAGCGACGAGCCGCCGCAGATGGCGATGTCCTGCCCCGTGATGGCGGCGGCAGGCGGCGACAGCAGGTAGCCCACGAGCGCGGCGATCTCGGCGGGCTCGATCAGCCGGCCCAGCGGCGGCAAGCGCGGTGCGCTGCCAGCGCGCGCAGGATCGCCCAGCATGGCGGTGGCCGTGGCGGCGGGCGAGACGACGTTGATGGTCACGCCGCGGTGCGCGACCTCGGCGGCCCAGCTGCGCGCCAGCGCCACCAGCGCGGCCTTGGTCGCGGCGTACTGGCCGCGCCCCGGCATGCCCTGGGCGACGCGGCTGCCGATGAAGACCACGCGGCCCTGGCCGCGCTCGGCCATGCCGGGCACGATGGCATCGGCCAGGCGCGTGGCCGCATCCACATGCAGGCGCCACATCAGCTCGCCGCCGGCGGCGTCGAGCCGGCCCAGCGGCCCCACGCGCAGCACGCCCGCGGCATGGATCAGGGCATCGGGGGCCTGCGCCGGATCGCAGGCCCGGGCAATGGCCTGGCCATCGCAAAGGTCCGCGCACAGCGGCTGGAACATGGCATGCGTGATCGCGGCAGGCGCCAGGTCCAGGCCGCTGACGCGCCAGCCCGCATCCAGCAGCGATTGCGCGATGGCACGGCCTATGCCGCTGCTGCTGCCGGTCACCATCGCATGGCGGACCTCATTCGACACGGATGTTCCCTTCGGTCACGATCTTCTGGGAGCGCTCCATGTCCGCGGCCTGAAAGCGCGCGAAGTCCTCCACGCTGCCCGGCGACAGCAGCAGGCCCTGCTCGCGCAGCTTGTCCCTGAGGTCGCCGGCCAGCGCCTTATTGACCTCGGCATTGAGCTTTCTGACGATCTCGGGCGGCACCTTGGCCGGCGCCCACAGGCCATACCAGCTGTAGAACTCGTAGCCGGGGATGGTTTCGGCCACGGTGGGCACGTCGGGCAGGCTGGTGGCGCGCTGGGCCGAGGTCACGGCGATCACGCGCAGCATGCCGCTCTTGTGGTACTGCAGCGACCCCAGGATGGGGTCTATGAAGCCGTCGATCTGCCCGCCGATCAGGTCCTGGAAGGCCGGCGCCGTTCCCTTGTACGGCACGATGAGGTAGTCGAGCTGGCCCGCGCGCTTGAGCAGTTCGGTGGACAGATGGCCTGCCGATCCGATCGAGCCGACCGCGAAGGTCATCTTGCCCGGATGGGTCCTGGCATAGGCCATCAGCGACTTGATGTCGGTGACGGGCAGGTTCTTGTTGATGGCCACCGACAGCGGCGCCTTGGCCACCAGGGCCACGGGCGCGAAATCGCGGTTGACCTGGTAGGGCACGCTCTTCATGGTCATGGGCGCCGTGGTGAAGGTCGATGCGTTGAACAGCAGCGTATAGCCGTCGGCCGGCGCCTTGGCCACGATGTCGCCGCCGATCACGCCGTTGCCGCCAGGCCGGTTGTCGATGACGAACTGCTGGCCCGTCTGCTCGCCGAGCTTCTGGGCCAGCATGCGCCCCACGGCATCGAGCGTGCCGCCAGGCGGAAGGGGAATGACCACGCGCACGGGCTTGGCAGGCCAGGACTGGGCCATGCCCGGGCCGGCCAGCGCCAGCAGTGCGGCGCCGCAGGCCGAGCACAGCGCGGCGCCGCAGGCCGAGCACAGCGCGGCGCGCAGGAAATGGTGGCGTTGCATGATGTCTTGTCTCCTGTCGTTGTTTTGCGGGGCCGTGCCGCGCGGCGGCACGGCCATGCGCGTTCAGCGCTTGAGCAGTCCGGCCTGGGCGACGGCGGCGCGCAGCGCCTGCAGCTCCTGGGCATTGGGCGCCTCGGTGGGCGGGCGCACCGTGGCGTCGTCGATCACGCCGGCCAGGTACATGCCGCCCTTCATGCGCGCATGGGCCTCGCCCGTGGGTTCGCCGCCGCCGTAGACCGCGTCCTTGAGCGGCGTGATCACGGCCTGCACCTCCATGGCGCGTCGCAGGTCGCCGGACTTGACCGCGTTCCACAGGTCGATGATGAGCTGCGGGATGAAGGTGGCGAAGCCCACCAGGGCACCGTCCACGCCCTGCACCATGGAAGCCAGCAGGTACTCGTCATGGCAGGTCAGGATGGCCTTGGCCGGGTCGGCCTCGCGGATGGCCTGGATGTCGCGGGCGTACTTGTTCATGTCGCGCTGGCCGACCTTGAAGGCCTGCACGCAGGGCAGGCGCGCCAGCTCGGCCAGCAGCTGCGACGAATACGAGGCGCGCGTCCAGGCCGGGTAGACGTGGCAGACCAGGTCCAGCCCGGGCGCTGCCTGGTGGATGGCCTCGAAATACTGCAGCGCATGGCCGGGCGTGAAGCCGAAGCGCAGCCAGTGGTGGGGCGGCATCACGTCCAGCGCCACCGCGCCTGCGGCCTGGGCGGCGCGCGCATGATCGGCCGCATCGGCCAGGCCTTCGCAGACGATGGAGGAGATGACGGGCAGACGGCCCTTGAGCTCGTCGGCCACGATGCGGGTGACTTCGGCCCGCTCGGCCGGGGTCAGCGCGAAGACTTCGCCCGTATGGCCGTTGGTCATGACGGCCACCACGCCCTCATGGCCGGCGAGCCACGATGCCAGCCTGCGCAGCGCGGGCTCGTCGATGCGGTGGTCTGGCGTGAATGGGCAGGAAATGGCGGGAATGATGCCGCGATAATTCGAGATGGAAGGCATGAGGCGGGTCTCCGTTGGAATCGCTGGTGATTGACGGAGTCCATCATTGCCGTGCGGGCTGCGGCGGTCCAATACTCGAATCGCATACATCTATCGCAGGCCGCGCAGCCTTGAAAAACGAACGAATTGGAGACCATGGGACCTGGCAACCGACCGCTCGATCTGCAGTGGCTAGAAGACTTCCTCGCCCTGGCCGAAAGCGGCAACTTCTCGCGCGCGGCCGAAGCCCGCAACATCGCCCAGCCCGCGTTCAGCCGCCACATCCGCGCGCTGGAGGAATGGGTGGGCGTGGAGCTGTTCGACCGCAGCGCCCATCCGGCCGCGCCCACGGCCGCGGGCCAGCGGCTGCTGCCGCTGCTGGAGGACATCCTGGCCAAGCTCGAAGCCGCGCGCATCAAGGCCCAGGCGGCGCACGACCAGGCGGCCGCCAGCCTGCGCTTCGCGGCCACGCACGTGCTGTCACTGACCTTCTTCCCGCGCTGGCTCGCCGGCCTGGAGTCGCAGCTGCGCCTGGGGCCCATACAGACCATGTCCGACAGCTACCAGGCCTGCGAAGACCAGGCGCTGCAGCGCCGCGTGCAGTTCGTGCTGTGCCACGGCCATGCCGACGTGCCGGGCCGCCTGGACGATGCGCGCTATCCGGTGCTGCAGCTGTCCGAGGACCTGCTGATGCCCGTCTCCGCCCCCTGGCCCGATGCGCCGGGCCGCGCGCTGCACGCCATCGAAGGCGGCCCGGGCAGGCCCGAGCCGCTGGCCGTGCTGGCCTACAGCGAGGCCTCGGGCCTGGGCCGCATCCTGCGGGCGCGCCTGCGCGGGCTGTTCGAGGCGGGCGGCCCGGGCGGTGCGCCGCACGCTTTGCCACAGGGAATGCGCACCGTGTTCACGGCGCACCATGCCGTCCTGCTCAAGACCATGGCGATCGAGGGCCGTGGCACGGCGTGGCTGCCGCGCAGCCTCATCGCCCAGGAACTGCGCAGCGGCGCCCTGGTGCCCGCAGGCTCGCATGCCTGGAGCGTGCCCGTGGAAATCCGCCTGTACCGCCAGCGCGCCGACATGGCCGAGGCGGCCGAGGCCCTGTGGGCGCTGGCGGGCAGCCAGCCGCGCCTGAACGCCTAGGACCCTTGCATCAGCCCCGGTAGGCCGGCAGCAGCGCCATGCCCGATCCGGCGCCCTGGCCGTCCAGCCGGAAGGTCGCCACGGCCTGGACCAGCTGCTGCGCCTGCAGCTTGAGGCTGGCGGCCGCCGCAGCGCTTTGCTCCACCAGCGCCGCATTCTGCTGCGTGGCCTGGTCCATCTCGCCGACGGCCAGGCCTACCTGGGCCACGCCCTCGCTCTGTTCATCGCTGGCGCCGCTGATCTCGCCCATCAGATCCGTCACATGCTGGATCGACTGCACCACCTGCGCCATGGTGGCGCCGGCCTGGTCGGCCAGTTCGGCGCCCTGGTTCACGCGCGTGGCGCTGTCGGCAATCAGTTGCCGGATCTCGCGGGCCGCCTGGGCACTGCGATGCGCCAGGGTGCGCACTTCACCGGCCACCACGGCGAAGCCCTTGCCCTGCTCGCCGGCACGCGCCGCCTCGACGGCCGCATTGAGGGCGAGGATGTTGGTCTGGAAGGCGATGGAGTCGATGACGCCGACGATGTCGCCGATCTGGCGCGAGCTTTCGCTGATGTCCTGCATCGCGGTGACCACCTCGCGCACCACGTCGCCCCCCCGGACAGCCACCTGGCTCGCTCCCTGGGCCAGCTGGTTGCCCTGCCTTGCGTTGTCCGCGTTCTGCCGCACGGTAGAGGACAGCTGGTCCATGGAAGCCGAGGTCTCCTGCAGGGCACTGGCCTGGCGCTCGGTGCGCTGGCTCAGGTCGGCATTGCCTTTCGCGATTTGCTCGCTGGCCACGGCCACGCTGTCGGCGTTGCTGCGCACCTCGTGGACCACGGCGGCCAGGCTTTGCTGCATGGCGTTGAGGGATGCACGCACGCTATCGGCAGGCGCGCGGTCGCACACCAGATCGGAACTCAGATTGCCCATGGCGATCTGCCGGGCCACCTCGCCCAATTGCGCCGGCTCAGCCCCCAGGGCCCGCGCCAGCCCGCGCGCGATCAGCTGGCCCATCGCCAGGGCCAGCAAAAATGCCGCCGCACTGACGCCGATCAGCAGGTTGCGCCGATGCAGGTAGGCCTGCTCGGCCTCGTCGATCACTTCACGTGCACGCGCCCGGGTCATCTCGCTGTACTGCCGCGTGGCCTCGACCAATTGCGCCAGCAGGGGCCGGCATTCATCGTTCATCTTGGTGATGGCGGCCTCCTGGCGGCCGGCGAGCGCCAGGGCCACGATGTCGCTGGCCACCGGCCCATATCTTTGCTCCACCTGGTCGATGCGCTCCACCAGCTCGCGCGCCTGCGCGCTTGCGTCCGCAGCGGCAACCAGGACCTTCAGGCGGTCCAGCCGGTCTTTGACATCCAGCTGCGCCGCAGCCACCGCGTTCTTCTCCAGTTCGCGGTCCGCCTGCGTGGTGACCAGCACCAGATTGCGCGCGGCGATGGCACGGCGGTCCACCGCAGAGCGCACCTCCTCGACCAGGTGGGCCCGCGCGTTGACGCCGTCCACGAAGGCATCGAGCTGTTGATTGGCCTGGCTCAGGGCGTGCAACGCGAATACGGAGACGAGGATGACCAGCAGCGCCAGCGATGCGAAAGCCACGGAAAGCTTGGTTTTGACGGTCCAGGAATGGAAGTTCACAGCATTGTCCTTTCAGTCAGCAATGGGCCCGCAAGGGCCCGAGAACGACAGTTGCACACCGTTGCCGCAGTGGCTGAAGGCCGGTCGTCGGTGGACACTGTGGCATGAGTTATCACTTTCAACAAGAAAAATGATTAATTTGAAAAAATCATACCAAATTTCAGAAAATTTGCAAGCTAACGATGCGAAAGATGCCGAATCCCTGCTCCCCCGCAGACAGCGGCCAGGCGGCGCAGGCCGAGTGACTGCGCCGGCCGGGACGGCGGCATGGGCAGACGGCGGCCAGCGCCCGATAGCCAGAAACAATGGATAGATGTTTTCTAACGGGCAATTCCGAGAAACAAAAAGATGCACATCGCTGTATCGTCTGGCCCAGCACCATTGATGCCGACCGGAACGACACAGCGCATATGTTCAAATCAGCGCGCAACCGCTTCATATGGCTCATCACAGCCAGCTACGCCATGCTGTCCCTGGCATGGATCCTGTTGTCCGACCAATGGCTATTCAGCATGGCCGCTGATGGCGATACCCGTGGCATTTCGATGGCGAAAGGGCTGTCGTACGTCCTCGTCACGGCCTTGCTGCTGCACAGGGCTCTTGGCAGCGTGCCGGCGCAATTGCCAGAAGTGGCAACGCGCATGGGCAGCAGCCGGCACCAGCGGCGCATTCCAGTCTGGGCGGCCTGCCTGCTGGCCGTGGCGCTGAGCATCGCCACGCTTGCAGCCCGCGAGCGGCTGGCCGGCCATCTGGGCGAGCGCTCCCTGGCGCTGCTTTTCATGCTCCCGGTACTGCTGAGCGCGCTGGCGGGTGGTCTCTGCGCCGGCTTGCTGGCCACTGCGCTGACGGCTGTCGGCACGGACCATCTGGCCATGCCGCCTCTGTACAGCCTGTATATCGCCGACCCGCACGACCGCCTGCACCTGGCCATCGTGGCATTCAATGGCATGGTGGTCAGCCTTTTGGTGGAATCGATGCAGCGTTCATTGCGCCAATCGGAATTCCGCCGCCAATTGCTCGACTCCATCATTTGCGGCACCACCGATGCCGTCTTCGTCAAGGACATGCAGGGCCGCTATCTGCTCGTCAATGAGGCTGCGGCGCGCTATGTGGGCAGGCCCGCCAGCGATATGCTGGGAAAAAGCGACGTGGATATCTTTACGCCCGAGACGGCCAGGCGGATCCATGCGAATGACCTGGCCATTTTGGGCGCGCACAGTGCCAGCACCCAGGAGGAACGGGTGGAAACCGCAGAAGGCGGCATGCGGGACTTTCTGGTGACCAAAGGCCCGGTGCTGGATGCCAGGGGCGCGCAGACCGGACTGTTCGGCATATCGCGGGACATCACCGCCCGAAAGCGCTCCGAACAGGAATTGGCCGAGGCAGCCATCGTCTTCGACAGCAGCCACCAGGCCATCATGATCGTCGGCCCGGACATGCGCATCATCCGGACCAATCCGGCCTTCTCGCGGATCACGGGCTACGGCCAGGAGGAGGTGCGCGGCAAGACGCCCGCGATGCTGTCCTCGGGGCTGCACGGGCCGCAGTTCTACCAGCGCATGTGGGCCGACATCCATGCCGCGGGATTCTGGACCGGAGAGATCTGGAACCGCCGCAGGACGGGCGAGCTCTATGCCGAGCTGCTGTCGATCTCGGTGGTGCGGGGCGCCGATGGCAGCGTGCGCCACTACATCGGACTGTTCACCGACATCAGCGAGCTCAAGGCCCACGAGGCCGCGCTGGACCGCGCCACCTACTACGATGCGCTGACCGGCCTGCCCAACCGGCGCCTGCTGATCGACCGGCTGAACCAGGCGGTCTCGCATGCCACGGGCGCCGGCAAGTCCCTGGCCGTGTGCTTCATCGATCTCGACGGCTTCAAGGACATCAATGACCGGTATGGCAGCAGCGCGGGCGACCGCTATCTGGTGGGCGTGGCCGAGAGCCTGAAATCCGTGCTCCGGGGCGAGGACACGCTGGCACGCCTGGGCGGCGATGAATTCGTGCTGCTGCTGCAGAACCTGGAGTCCGCGCAGGAGTGCCCGGCCGTCCTCGAACGCGTGCTGCAGGCGGCTCGCAAGCCCGTCCTGCTGGACGGGGCCAGCGTATCGACCAGCGCCAGCATCGGCGTGTGCTTCTACCCCGATGACCATGCCGCGCCCGACACGCTGCTGCGCCACGCGGACCAGTCCATGTACCTGGCCAAGCAGGCGGGGAAAAACCGCTACCACCTTTTCGATCCCGAGCGCGACCGCAAGGCGCAGGCCCATCGCCTGCAGATCGAGCGCCTCAGGACCGCCCTCGGACAACGGGAATTGCTGCTGCATTACCAGCCCAAGGTGCACCTGGGCACCGGCCAGCTGCTGGGAGTGGAAGCCCTGCTGCGCTGGAATGACCCGGAACATGGCCTCAGGACGCCTGCGGAGTTTCTGCCGTTCATCGACGGCAGCGACCTGGAGCTGCCGCTGGGCCGCTGGGTCATCCGCGAAGCGGTGGCGCAGGCCGCTGCCTGGGCTGCGCAGGGCCTGGACATCCAGGTGAGCATCAACGTGGGCGCCGGCCAGCTGCTGGCGCCCGGTTTCCCGGAAGAGCTGGCGCAGGTGCTTGCCCAGCATCCCGCGCTGCCGCCCTGGCGCATCGAACTGGAAATACTGGAAAGCGCCGCGCTGGCCGACCTGAAGCAGGCCATCGACGTGCTGAGCGCCTGCAGGCAAACCGGGGTGCGCTTCGCGCTGGACGACTTCGGCACCGGCTATTCATCGCTGACCTATTTGCGCAAGCTGCCGGTGCAGGCCCTCAAGATAGACCAGAGCTTTGTGCGCGACATGCTCAGCGACCCCGACGACCTGAGCATCGTGGACAGCCTCATCAAGCTGGCCACGGCCTTCAAGCTGCAGGCCGTGGCCGAGGGCGTGGAAACCCGCGAGCATGCGCGGCAGCTGCTGGCCATGGGCTGCCACCAGGCGCAGGGCTACGGCCTCGCGCGGCCCATGCCCGCGGCGCAGCTGCCGCCCTGGGCCCGCCAGTGGGATGCTGGCGGCAACTGGCTGGCCCCGCAGGCGCGCAACTGCGCAACCGCCTGAGCAGGCTCACTGCGCCGCACGGCTGCCGACGCCGAGCAGGACCAGAATCCGCGCGTGCAGCCATTGCCAATGGCCCTGGACCCCTGCCCAGTCCTGCTGCAGGCAGGCCTGCTCCATCGCCTGCGCCACGTCCGCCAGCTGCGCCATGCCCAGCATGCGCAGAACGCTCTTGAGGCTGTGGGCCAGGCGGCGCAGTCCCTGCGCATCCCGCGCCTGCACCATTTCCTGCCCCCGCTGCAGATCCAGCGGCAACTGTGCGAAGCAGGCCGCGCGGTAGCTGTGAAAGAGCGCCGCATCACCCCCGAAATAGGCCCCGATTGCCGAGGCGGCCGCTTCACCGGCGTCCGCTTCGCTGGCGTCCGGCGCAGGCACGGCCTGCGGCCGCGCGCCGGCGGCCTGCAGCGCCGACCCGACGCAGGCCAGCAGTTGCGCCACGGAAACGGGCTTGCGCAGCACCTGCAGCACCTGCAGCTGCTGCAGGCGCTGCTCGGTCTGCACGTCGATGCCCGCGCTGAACACCACGGCCGGACAGGCGGGCTGCGCAGACGCGCGCAGCCAGGCGATCAATTCGACGCCGGACATGCCGGGCAACATCAGGTCGGTGATCAGCAGCGCGAAGCTGCGCCCGCACAGCAGATCCCGGGCCTCTTCCGCCGTGGTGCAGACATGCAGCTGCAGCGGCAAATCCTCCAGCGCCATGGCCACGAAGCGGGCGATCGATGCATCATCCTCCACCAGCAGCACCGGCTGCGGCCCCTGCCCCGGGTTCATGGAGCGTCCGCCTCCAGCAGCTCCTTCAGGACCAGGGGCAACTGCTGCACGAGCTGCGGCTTGTGGATCACGCGCACGCCGCTGAGCGCGAATGCGTAGGCTTCGCGCTCAGCGGCATCCAGCGAGGTGACCACCAGCAGCTTGCTATGCGCGAACTGCTCATGCGTGCGCAAGGTGGTGATCAGCGCAGCGCCATCGATGTCGGGCAGCAGGATATCGACGATCAGCACCTCTGGCTGGATCTGGCCGTACAGCGCCATGCCGGTGATGCCGTCATTGGCCACATGCAATTGCACTTGCGGGAAGTGGCGCTGCACCAGCAGCTTGACCAGATTCTGGAAATGGACGGAATCCTCGATCAGCAGCACGCGCGTGGCTGCCTGTCCGGCCACGGGCGGCGCGGACGGGGCCGGCGCCGCAGGGAGTTCTTCCCGCGACTGGCGCGCCCGCCACTGCTCCACCGATGCCCGGGTGATGCGGCGGTGCCCGCCCGGGGTTTTCCAGGCCTGCAGTTCGCCACGATCGACCATGAGCTGCACGGAGCGCACGGCCATGCCCAGCAGGCTGGCCACTTCGGCCGTGGTGTAGTGGGGGGGTTGCTCGGAAGATGTAGGGATGTCGGGCATGGGAGCAATTTTGCAGCAAAACCAATTGAAAAATTCAATAACAATTTGATTAATTTGATATTTATGATACGCACACTATCGATCCAAGCTGCGGCAGCCGCACGAAAGGCCCTTCATGAAAAAAATCCTCATCGTCGAAGACCATGCAGACATCCGCAAGCTGTTGCGGATGACGCTGGAATTCAGCGAGTTCGAAGTCTTCGAGGCTGCCAACGGCGACGAGGCCTGGCTGCAGGCCCAGCAGATCCAGCCCGACATCGTGCTGCTGGACGTCATGATGCCCGGCGAACTGAGCGGCCTGGAGCTGTGCTGCAGCATCAAGACCTGCCCTGCGCTGGGCCACACGCGGGTCGTCTTGCTGACGGCCCGTGGCAGCGCGCAAGACCGGCAGGCGGGATTCAACGCAGGCGCGGATGAATACCTGGTCAAGCCTTTCAGCACGCTCAAGCTGCTGGAGACCATCGAATGCCTGAGCGGGGACATGCAATGAGCCTGTGGCAAGCAGCTTTCTCCACGCCCAGACAGCAGCGCTTCGACCCTGCCGCGGTGGAACAGATGGAGCAATTCATCCATGATTTCGGCCGCATGTACCGCGAACGCAACGACCTGCTCAAGGAAGTGACGCGGGCCCACCATGAAGCCCTGCTGAGGCTGGCCATGGCCGCCGAGCTCAAGGACGATGACACCGGCTCCCACATCATCCGCATCGGCTATCTTGCCGAGACCCTGGCCCTGCGCCTGGGCTGCCGCAGCGATTTCGCCAGCCTGCTGCGCAAGGCCGCGCCCATGCACGACATCGGCAAAGTGGGAATCCCCGATGACATCCTCAAGAAAAAAGGCCCATTGACTGCGCAGGAACGCGCCATCATGAACGAGCACACCAGCATCGGCGCCCGGCTGCTGGGCCAATCGCGCATCCCCGTGTTCCAGATGGCTGCCGAAATTGCCGAATTCCACCATGAGCGCTTTGACGGCAAAGGCTACGGCAAGGGCCTGTCGGGCTGCGACATACCGCTGTCGGCCCGCATCACATCCATCGTGGACATCTTCGACGCGCTGACCATGGACCGCGTCTACCGTCCCGCCTTTACGCTGGAGGCGGCTTTGCCCATGATCCAGTCTGAACGCGGCCATGCGCTCGATCCCATGATCGTCGACGCCTTCATGGCCAATATCGATGAACTCGACGCGCTGCGCCGCGCCCTCACGCACCAGTCTCCCAGTTTCGCCGACCTGATCGACACACCTTGAGAGGACACCATGCCCGATCCATCCAGGCGCCGTCCGCGCCGCGCCACCGCCACGGCATCTGCGGCCTGCGCCGGCCGGCTGGCAGCCGCAGCCCTGCTGTGCCTGCTTGCCCTGGGCCCTGCCGGCGCGCGGGCCGGAGCCGTCCTGGACCATGTCCGCTCCAGCGGCGTGGTCCGCGTATGCATCTGGCCCGAATACTATGGGATCACTTTCCGCGACCCGCACACCGGCAAGCTGCAGGGCATGGATGTCGAGCTTTCTGCGGAGCTTGCCAAGGATCTCGGCGTGCGCCTGCAGTACGTCGATTCATCCTTTCCCAGGCTGGTGCCGGATCTGCTGGAATCACGCTGCGACGTGGCCATGTTCGCGGTGGGCATACTGCCCCAGCGGCAGCAGCAGCTGCGCTTCACCCAGCCCTACATGCGCAGCGACATCTATGGCATCACCACCAAGAGCAATCCCGCCGTGCGTTCCTGGGAGGACATCGACAGGCCGGGCGTGCAGGTGGCGGTGCAGCGCGGCACCTTCATGGAGCCGGTCATGACGGAGACGCTCAAGCAGGCGCATGTCGTGTCCATCGGCCCGCCCCAGACGCGCGAAAAGGAGCTGATGGCCGGACGCGTGGATGTGTTCATGACCGACTACCCCTACAGCCGCAAGCTGCTCGACAGTTCGGACTGGGCGCAGCTGATCGCGCCGCCCAAGCCTTTCCATGTGCTTCCCTACGGCTACGCCGTGCGCCCCGGCGATGCGCAATGGCTGGAGCGGCTGGACCGCTTCGTCTCCGACATCAAGCAGGACGGACGGCTGGCCAGGGCCGCGCACAACAATGCACTGACCCCCCTCGTCTCCCCCTGAGGCCAACGGACGGAGTGTGAACATGTCCCACAAAGCTGCGGCGCATCATCTTCTGGGCACCCGGCGCAGTGCCCATGCCAAGGCGCTGGTCCTGACCTTTGCGCTGTGTGTCCTGGGCAGCCTGGTGCTGTTCGTGTGGAATCAGCTGCATGTGCAGGCGGAGCAAAGCGCGGCGCAGGCCGCGCTGCTGGCCCGGGTGCTGGAGGACCAGACCGCCAAGACGTTCGAAACCAGCGAAGTCGCGCTGTCCAGCCTGGCCCACAATCCCGTCATCCTCGAACGCGCCGGACCGCGCCGTGCGCGCGAGGCCGCCATGGCCCAGGCCGTCGCGCAGCTGCCCTTCATCCGCGGCATGGCCCTGCTGGATGGACAAGGCCAGGTGCTGGCCAGCACCCAGCCGGGCGAGGCCGGCCTGCAAATCCCGCTGCAGCAGCTGAGCGGGCGGCAGGCGCAGGAGTTCACACCCGGCAGAACCCAGCTGGGCGGCCTGGTGCCGGGACGCAGCCTCTCGTCCATGGCCGCTGCCGCGCAGGCGACTCCGCGCGGCGTGGCCTTCCTGCCCTATACCCTCGCCTTCAGCCACGACGACGGCACCCGGGCCCTGCTGGTGGCCTTGATCAATCCGGACGCCGTGGCGAACTTCTACCAGGCCACGCTGGAATCGCTGAGCTACGAAGCCGTGCTGCTGTCCTATGACGGCAAGCCCCTGGCCAGCACCAACGCGGGCAGCGGCGTCCAGGCGGCCACCGCCTTGCAGACCCCGGTCTTCAAAGGCCAGGCGCCGAGCCGGCAGTTCGGCTCCTATATCGGCACGGGCATGCTGGGCGGCCACGAAATCGTCTCGTTCCGCACGGTTCGCAACCTGCCTCTGGTGCTGGTGGTCGAGGAGCCGTACTCGGCGCTCGTGGCACGCTGGCGCGAAGATGCGGCGGCCCTGTTCGTGGCGGGCGTGGCGCTGCTGGCGCTGGTGCTGGGGCTGGGGTTTTCGGTGCTGCGCACCCACAGGCTGCAAAAGGCGGCGCAAAAGGACATGGAGCAGGCGCAGGCACGCATTGCGCGCAGCGAGCACGAGCTGGCCGTGATCATGCGCAGCGTGCAGGAGCTGATCTTCCGCACCGACAGCGAAGGTTTGCTGATTTTCGTGAATGCCCGCTGGGAAAAGCTCACGGGCCAGCGCAGCGACAAGGCCGTGGGTCTGCGGCTGGAGAAGATCGTGGACGAGCGCTACAAGCCCCAGCTGCAGGCGCTGCTGGACCCACAGGCGCCGCTGCGGCCACGCTCGTGCCAGGCGCTGTTTCGGCTGCCCAACGGCATGGAGATGCTGTGCGACGTCGCCGCCGTGCCGCTGGTGCGCGATGGCAGGCTCGTGGGCTTTGCGGGCAGCGCCGTCGACGTGACGGCGCGCTGGAAAGCCCAGCAGGAGCTGCAGACCCAGCTCGCATTCCAGCACCTGCTGTTCGAGACCACGCCGCTGCCCATGCTGGTCACCGATGCCCACCAGCGGGTGGCCCTGGTCAACAAGGCCTGGGAGGAATTCGCCGGCAAGAACCGCTACGCCGTGCTCGGCTCGGAACTGCTGGACTTCATGCAGCGCGACGACGCCATCCAGCAGATGCTCGGCAACACGCAGGTGCTGCAGACCGGCCAGAGCATCAGGCGGGATGCCAAGCTGGTCCATACCGACGGCAGCTACCGCGACATGCAGATATCCAAGGCGCCCGTCAAGGACGCCGAGGGCGGCATTACCGGCGTGCTGAGCATCTTCGTGGACGTCAGCGAATTCCGGGCGGCCGAACTGGCGACCCGCGAGGCCCGCGATGCCGCGGAAGAAGCCGTGCGCGTGAAATCCGAATTCGTGGCCAACATGAGCCACGAGCTGCGCACCCCGCTGCAGTCCATCATGGGATTCGCGGAACTGGGCAGCCTGCGCGCGCGCGCCACGCCCAAGCTGGCCGACATGTTCGATGACATCCATGCGGCGGGCGAGCGCATGCTGGCCCTGGTCAATGACCTGCTGGATGTGGCCAAGCTGGAGAGCACGCTGGGCACCATACACCTGGAGCGCGTCGACCTGAGAAACCTCATCCGCCCTGTCGTGCGGGAGCTGGAGCCGCTGCAGCACCGGAAAAAGATCGATCTGCGCCTGCAGCTGGACGATGCCCCGCTCATCGCCAAAGCGGACCCCGTCCGCTTCCAGCAGGTCATACGCAACGTTCTGGCCAACGCCATCAAATTCTCGCCCGAGGGCGGACGCATCGACTTGCGGGCGCTGCTCGATGGCCAGGGCCACATCCGCATCGACTGCCTGGACCAGGGCCCCGGCATCCCGGTGCAGGAACTGGACAAGATCTTCCAGCCCTTCGTACAGTCGAGCAAGACCAAGGACCGGGCGGGCGGCACAGGGCTGGGCCTGGCCATATGCAGCAAGATCATCCATGCCATGGAAGGCTCCATCGTCGCCAGCAACCGCTCTTCGGGCGGATCGCTGTTCCGCATCCTGCTGCCCAACCGCAGCTTTTGCGAAACCCAGCCCGCAGAACTGCTGTAGCAGCGTCCGCGCGCAGACATCTCCCTGCGAGGGGCGGCCCCTGCCCTGACGGGGCCCAGGCGAGCGGCCAGGACATGCACCGGATTTTTTTGATAGAAATGAACCGTAAGCAGTTCTTAAGATATCAAAATTACCATTTACATACAGTCACAACCACACCCTCACGATCATGACACTGCGCCACATCTCCATCCGTACACGGCTCATGCTCGCCTTCGGCATCCTGCTCGCCCTGATCGGTGCGGTCGGGGGCATCGGGGTGCTGCAGGTCATGCGCGTCCAGTTCAACGCCAACGACCTGGCAACCAACTGGCTTCCATCCGTCAACGCGCTGGCAGCCATCCGCGGCGTCGGCAACGAAGTGCGCAGGGCCAGCCTGCGCCATGTGATCGAGGACGCCGCGGACAAGAAACAGGTGCAGGAAGACTTGTACACGCACGACAAGAACAGCGTGATGCCGGCACTGTTCGCCGACTACGCCAAGCTTGTCTCCTCGGACAAGGAGCAGGCCATCTACGACGAGATGAGGGCCCGCTGGGATGCCTACATCGCTGTGGACGCAAAGCAGATCGCGCTGTCGCGGCAGGGTGATGCACAGGCGCGCGAACTCGCAACGGGCGCGAGCGCCAAAGCTTTCATGCAGTTCCTGGAGCCCGTGGGCCAGGCCATCGCGCTGAGAGCGTGTTATGAACTTGGCTCCAGCCATGGGCAAGCCACAGGTAGAGTCGAGCGATGCCACGCAAGCCTTACCCAACCGACGTCAGCGATGAAGAATGGAGCTTTTCTGCACCTTACCTCACACTGATGGACCAGCACGCACCACAGCGTGAACACGATTTGCGTGAGGTATTCAATGCCTTGCGCTGGCTGGTTCGAGCAGGAGCACCTTGGCGGCTGCTGCCCAATGACCTGCCACCGTGGGAGGCGGTCTACCAACAAAGCCGGCGCTGGCTGGATGCGGGTTGCTTCGAGGCCATGGCGTCTGACCTACGCTCCATCATCCGCGTTGCGCAAGGTCGCCAAGGCCAGCCCAGTGCCGTGGTAATGGATGGGCGCACATTGCAGTCCAGTTGCGAGAGCGGCCCGCGTGCGGGCTATGACGGCTACAAGCGCAGGCGTGGCAGCAAGGTTCATATGGCCGTGGATACGTTGGGCCACCTGCTTGCCGTACATGTCACACCAGCCGACGAGCAAGAGCGTGCCCAGGTGCGCACGTTGTGTGAGCAAATGCAGCAGGCCACCGGCCACACGGTGGAACTGGCCTGGGCTGACCAAGGCTATACGGGTGGACAGGCTCGCCAGGCGGCTCAGGACAACGGGATTGATCTACAGATCGTGAAGTTGCCCGAGGCGAGGAAAGGCTTCGTATTGCTGCCCAAGCGCTGGGTGGTGGAGCGCAGCTTCGGGTGGCTGGCAAGATTTCGCCGCCTGTCGCGTGACTATGAACGGCTGCCACAGGTTCTGAGTGGCTTGCACTTTTTGGTCTTTGCAGTGCTCATGCTGCCGGCAGCGGCTCAGATATTGGCCTCGACGGGAAGTTCATAACACGCTCTGAACTTGGAAGGCGGCAAGGGCGCTGCGGCGCAGGCCATGCAGGACTACCGGCTGGCCCTGTGGGCACTGTCCGGCATGGTGGCGCTTGCCGTGGCGGTCGGCACGACACTGGCCTGGGCCATCACGCGCTCCATCAACACGCCGCTGCGCCAGGCCTTGCTGGTCTCCCAGACGGTGGCCCAGGGCGACCTGACGGCCCGCATCGACATCCAGGGCACGGACGAACCTGCGCAGCTGCTGCTTGCCATGCGCGACATGAACACCAAGCTCAGCGACATCATCGCCAGCGTGCGCCACAGCAGCGACAGCATTGCCACGGGCTCCAGCGAAATCGCTGCGGGCAGCCTGGACCTGAGCCAGCGCACCGAACAGCAGGCCAGCAACCTGGAAGAAACGGCGGCCTCCATGGAGGAGCTGACGGCCACGGTGCGCACCAACGCGGAAACCGCACAGCAGGCCAACAAGATCGCCTCTGCCGCCTCCGCTGCGGCCATCGAAGGCGGTGAATCGGTCGCCCTGGTGGTGCGCACGATGGATGAGATCAGCGATGCCTCGCGCAAGATCTCGGAGATCACCAACGTCATCGACTCCATTGCATTCCAGACCAACATCCTGGCGCTCAACGCCGCAGTCGAAGCGGCGCGGGCCGGCGACCAGGGTCGAGGCTTTGCCGTCGTGGCCAGCGAAGTGCGCACCCTGGCCCAGCGCTCCGCCACCGCTGCCAAGGAAATCAAGGAGCTGATTGCCGTCAACCTGCAAAAGGTCGGACAGGGCACGCAGGTGGCCACCCAGGCTGGCGAGCAGATGGGCCACATCGTGGAACAGGTCCGCAGCGTGGATGTGATGATCACCGAGATTTCCAGCGCCTCGCACGAACAGGCCATCGGCATACGCCAGGTCGGCGAGGCGGTCAGCCAGCTCGATCAGATGACCCAGCAGAACGCGGCCTTGGTCGAGCAAAGCTCGGCCGCCGCCAGCAGCCTGGAGCAGCAGGCAGCGACCCTGGCCAGCATCGTGGCGACCTTCAAGATGCAGGCCGACCATGCGCCGGACCGCGCCGCGCAGCCCACGCGGGCGGCTGCCGCCCGACAGCCCGAGGCCCGGCCGATCGCGGCCCGGCCGATCGCGGCCCGGCCTAACCCGGCGCGCCCTTTGACCACGGCAGCGGGTGCGACGAGGGCCTTGCCCGCCACGGCGTCTGCAGAGGGAGACTGGGCCTCCTTCTGAGGCGGCGCCAACGTCCGTGTCCGCCGGCGGCTGCGGACATTCCTGGGGACCGGATGGCTGCCCGGCGGCCGTCCCCGCTTTCGAGACTGGCCACATGATCAAGAAAATCGGCGTGCAGCAGTTGCAGTTGGGTATGTACCTCGAGAGCTTTTGCGGCAGCTGGATGGAGCACCCCTTCTGGCGCACCCGCTTCAAGCTGGTCCATGATCAGGACCTGCAGCGCATCCGCGCCTCCAGCGTGCGCGAGGTCTGGATCGACACCAGCAAGGGCCTGGACGTGGCCCGGGCCCTGCAGTCCGAGACCCGCGACGAGGTGGACGACTGGATCGAGACCCAGCTGGGCGACATCGGCGAGCTGGCAGAAAGCCCTCAACCGGCTGCTGGCGCCGCCGAGCAGGGCGCGCCGGACACCGG
>JBHIXF010000032.1:0-66133 GCA_041984925.1 Comamonas sp. | reverse complement strand
GGGGCTGGAGACGCTGGCCCTGCGCCAGCAGCGCGCCAGCGGCAACACGCTGGCGGTGATCGAGTTCCTGCAGGCGCATCCGCTGGTCGAGCGCATCCACCATGTCAGCCAGCCCGGCCATGCCGATCACCTGCTGGCCAGGCGCCAGCTGCGCGGCGCGCAGGTGCCGGCCCTGCTGGGCTTCGAGCTGCGCGGCGGGCGGCAGGCCGCGCGTGCCTTCTATGACGCGCTGCAACTGTTCCTGCGCCTGGTCAACATCGGCGACAGCAAGTCGCTGGCGGCCATCCCCGCCGAGACCACGCACAGCCTGCTGAGCGACGAGGAACTGGCGCGCGCGGGCATTGCGCCCGGGCTGGTGCGCCTGTCCATCGGCATCGAGCACCCGCAGGACCTGGTGGCCGACCTGGCCCAGGCGCTGGAGCATGCGGCAGCGGCGCATGGGGCGGCGGCCCTGGCGCGCGGGCAGCGCCTGGCTGCCTGACCCCTCTGCGGCCTTCTTTTTTTCCACCATGCCCGGAACATCCGAATGAGCACCCTGACTGAACCCTCCCTCGAGGCCGCGGCCCTGGCGCAGCCGGCCGCGGCGCTGCCCGTCATCGATCTGCGGGCCCTGCGCGCGCCGGCCACGCGCGAACAGGCGCTGCGCCACCTGGCGCGCACCGCGCGCGATACCGGGTTCTTCTACCTGGAAGGCCATGGCATTGGCGCCGACGCCTGGCAGGGCATACAGCGGCGCGCGCGCGAGTTCTTCGCGCTGCCGCTGGCGGCCAAGCAGGAGCTGGCCATCGCCAACACCCGGCACTTTCGCGGCTACACGGCCGTGGGCATGGAGATCACGCGCCAGCGGCCCGACCAGCGCGAGCAGATCGACATCGGCGAGGAATCGCCCGAGATCCCCGCAGGCCCCGGCGTGCCGGACTGGAAGGGGCTGCAGGGGCCCAACCAGTGGCCGCGGGCCCTGCCCGGCTTCCGCGAGGAGGTGCTGGCCTGGCAGGCGGCAGCGCATGGCGTGGCGCTGGAGCTGCTGCGCCACTTCGTGGCCGCGCTGCAGCAGCCCGAAGGCGCGCTGGACGCGCTGGTCAGCGGCCTGCCGGCGCACCGCAGCAAGATCATCCACTACCCGGGCAGCGACGCCGGGGCCGCAGGCCAGGGCGTGGGCGCCCACAAGGATGGCGGCCTGCTGACCCTGCTGCTGCAGGATGAGGTGGGCGGACTGCAGGTGGAGACTGCGGGCGGCTGGGTCGATGTGCCGCCGCGCGACGGTGCCTTCGTCATCAACATCGGCGAGATGCTGGAGCTGGCCACCAATGGCTACCTGCGCGCCAACGTGCACCGCGTGCTCGTGCCCCGGGCGGGCGTGGAGCGCTACTCCATCGCCTACTTCCTCGCGCCGCGCCTGGACCTGGGCCAGGTGCCGCTGCTGACGCTGCCGCCCGAGCTGGCCCTGCTGGCCACGGGCCCCGAGAGCGACCCCGACAACCCGCTGTTCCGCCACGTGGGCGAGAACGCGCTCAAGGGCCGCGTGCGCTCCCATCTCGACGTGGCCGAGCGCTTCTATCCCGAACACTTTGCGCGGCTGCAGGCCCAGGCCCGTGCGGCCGGCCGCGCGCTGCGCCCGGGCAGCTATTGATCCGGAAAGCACGAGGCGATGGACAAGCCTGTGTTTCTGCGTGGCGTGGACGAGGAGATCCGGGAGGTCGTGACCCGCGTGGCGCGCGCCGGGGCATCCCCGGCGATCCCGGCAGACAGACGCGCGCTGGTGTTTTGAGATGATTTGGAAATAAAAGACTGAAATTTTATTATTTTTGGTTTTTTCGACATGTCTCGACAATGGCTTCACGACAGCGCTGAGGCTGTCGAATTTTTTTCCGAGACAACTGCGATGAACCACACTTTCAGCACCGCCCGTGACCCGGCTGCAACCGGCAGCCATGCCGTGGACCCGGGCGGCCTGTGTGCCTGGGAGGCTGATGACGAGGCGGCGGCGCCGCAGGATTTCGTCTACGGCGTCCACCATGTGCAGCTGTCCTATCCACAGCACTCGCAGCAGGCCGTGGAGCATTTCTACGGCTGCGTGCTGGGCCTGTCGCGGCCCGTGGTGCCGGGGCGGCCGGGCCTGAGCTTTCTGGCGGGTGGCCAGCGCATCGACCTGCTGCCCTTGCGCGAGCCGGCCAGTGCGGCACGGCAGGGGGCGGCCGGCCTGGTGCAGCTGGCCCTGGCCGTGCGCGATGTCGACAGCCTGCGCGGGCGCCTGCTCCAGCAGGGGGGGCTCGCCATGGATGTGGCACCCGTGACCGAGGGGCGCCGCTGCTATGCGCGCGATCCCGGCGGCAACCTCATCGAATTGCTGGAACTGCCCGCGTGCGGCACCTCGCCGTCCTGAGCCACGGCAGCCGCGCCGCATTCCCGACCGCATCCACCAGGCCCGGGCCGGACAGGCGCCGGGCGGAGCCATCCCATGAATTTCCAGCAACTGCGCTACGTGCGCGAAACCGTGCGCCGGGGCTACAGCCTGACCGAGGTCGCCCACACCCTGCATACTTCCCAGCCCGGCGTGAGCCGGCAGATCCGCGAGCTGGAAGAGGAGCTGGGCGTGGAAATCTTCATCCGCGCCGGCAAGCGGCTGACCGGGCTGACCCCGCCGGGCGAGGCGCTGCTGCCCATCGTCGAGCGGCTGATGCTGGAGGCCGACAACCTGCGCCGCGTGGGCGCCGACTTCAGTGCCAGCGAGCAGGGCCGGCTGTCGATTGCCGCCACGCATTCGCAGGCGCGCTATGCGCTGCCCCACGTGGTGCGCGACTTCCGCCAGCGCTATCCGCAGGTGCGCCTGCACCTGCACCAGGGCTCGCCCGAGCAGGTGGCCCAGATGCTGCGCAGCGGCGAGGCCGACATCGGCGTGGCGACCGAGGCCCTGGCCGGCTACGAGGGCCTTGTCGCGCTGCCGTGCTACCGCTGGACGCATGGCGTGGTCGTGCCGCCCGGCCATGCCCTGCTGCAGTCCGGCCAGCCGTTGACGCTGCAGGCCCTGTCGCGCCACCCCATCATCACCTACGAGCAGGGCTATACCGGGCGCGCCCACATCGACGAGGCCTTTGCACGCGAGGGCCTGGAGCCCGACGTGGTGCTCACGGCCATGGACGCCGACGTGATCAAGACCTATGTGGAGCTGGGCATGGGCGTGGGCATCGTGGCCTCGGTCGCGCTGGACGCGGAGCGCGACATCGGCCTGCGCACGCTGGACGCGGGCCATCTGTTCGAGGTCAACACCACGCGCCTGGGCCTGCGCAAGGGCGCCTGGCTGCGTGGCTATGCCTATGCCTTCATCGAGACCTTCGTGCCTACGCTGACGCGCGAGGTGGTCGAGCAGGCGCTGCGCCAGGGCGTGGAGCCGCAGTGATGGAGACGATGGACACGGGGGGCGTGCTTCAGGGCTCGCGCGCCATCTCCAGCAGCGTGTCGCCCGTCACGCGGTAGCGTATCCATTCCTTCTGGGGCAGGGCGCCCAGGCGGTCGTAGAACTCGATGGAGGGCAGGTTCCAGTCGAGCACGCTCCATTCGAAGCGGCCGCAGTCCTTCTCGACGGCGATCTGGGCCAGGCGGCGCAGCAGCGCCGTGCCCGCGCCCAGGCCGCGCGCCTCGGGCGTGACGTACAGGTCTTCGAGGTACAGGCCGTGGCGCCCCTGCCAGGTCGAGTAGTTGAAGAAGTAGACGGCAAAGCCCACGGGCTGCTCGCCATGCAGGCAGATCAGGCCGAAGACGGCGGGGTGGTCGGCAAACAGGGTGCGCTTCACATGCTCTGGCGTGGCCAGCACCTCATGCTCGGCTTTTTCATAGACGGCGAGTTCGCGCACGAAGCGTACGATGAGTTCGGCGTCATCGGCGGTGGCGGGTCGGATCTGTAGTGTGGTCATTCAAACGCGGGGCGGAAACACGGAGGACAGGGGGTGCGCGGCGCTGGATGGCGCCGCGATCTCCGGTTTTAGCCGATTTCCGCGTCCGTGTCCGGCACACCCTGCTCGGGGATGGGCAGGAACTGGCGCAGGATCTGGAAATGGTCCTCGAAGAACGCGCTTTCCATGCCCGGCAGGTCGGCCACGGCAATCCAGCGCGCCACGGCAGCGTCGTCGCCGCCCTGCACGGGTGGCAGGGCCGGCAGCACGCCCAGGTCCAGGTAGTGCACATGGGTGAGGGTGCGCCCGCGCAGGCTGCGGTCGGGGTGGTCGAAGACCTGCACGGTCTGCAGCGCGGCCTGCAGGTCGGCTTCGCTGAGCGTGGAGCAGGTCTCCTCGCGCAGCTCGCGCAGGCAGGACTGCCACAGCGTGTCGCGCGGCTCCAGGAAGCCGCCCGGCAGCGCCCACAGGCCCTGGCCGGGCGCGTGGCCGCGGCGGATCAGCAGGATCTGGTCGTGCTCCTGGCCCGCGCGCAGCACGCGGCAGCGCAGCAGCGCGTCCACGGTCACGAAGACGGGCGGATAGGGCGCGGCGGCCCAGGCCTGGCGGTAGCCGGCCAGCATGCGCCATTCCTGGCGCATCTGCGCGTAGGTGGGCGTGTCGGCCCACTGGCGCAGGAACTGCAGCGTGCCGGGCGGCATCTGCGCGGCCAGGGCCGTGTAGTCCACGCCGGCTTCGCCGAAGTACAGCTCGCGCAGCGGCGTGGCATCGAACTGGCCCAGGCGCGGCAGGCTGACCAGCCGCCAGTGCGGAAAGCGTGCGAGATAGCTGCTGGTGGCGTCCTTGAAGTGGCCGACCAGGGCCACGCTGGCCCCTTGGGGCACGCAGGCCTGCACGGCCTGCTGGACGGCCTGCACCCACAGCGGCTCGTTGTAGTAGTCGCGCACGGGCACGCAGCGCACGCGGGCCGCATCGGCCGGCGGCAGCGCCTCGCGCAGCATCTGCGCCCGCTCCTGCCAGCTGAAGGGGTTCTTGGGATTGGGCGCCTGCCAGGCGCTGCCCAGCACGACGACGACCTGCCCGGCGCGTTCCAGCGCCGCGCGCAGCAGGGCCATGTGGCCGTTGTGCACGGGCTGGAATCGCCCGATCAGCACGGCGGTGTGCACGCGCTCGCTGGAGGCAGGTTCGGTGGATGCGGCGGGGGCGCCCGGGGCGGCATTCTCTTGCATAGGCAGGCGGGTGGACTTCACTCGTAATGGGCGGCAATGGGCATCTGGCGCCCCGTGCCGAAGGCGCGCGGGCGCACGCGCAGTATGGGAGGCGCCTGGCGGCGCTTGTATTCGCTGCGGAAGATCATGCGCTTGACGCGCTCGACCAGCTGGGCGCCGCCGCTTTCGCTTTGCAGCTGCCGCACGAAGGCTTCGGCCGCCGTGTATTCGGCCGTGGACAGGTGGCGGCCCTCGATGGCGTATTTGAGGATTTCGTCGAGCACGGGGTAGGGCGGCAGGCTGTCTTCGTCCTTCTGGCCTGGGGCCAGCTCGGCCGAGGGCGGCTTGTCGATGATGGCCTGCGGGATCAGCTCGCGGCCCGCGCTTTCGTTGATGTGGCGCGACAGCGCGAAGACCTCGGTCTTGTACAGGTCGCCCAGCAGGCCGAGGCCGCCGTTGGTGTCGCCATACAGCGTGCAATAGCCCACCGAGATCTCGGACTTGTTGCCCGTGGTCAGCAGCAGGTGGCCGAAGGCGTTGGAATACTCCATCAGCGTGGTGCCGCGGATGCGCGCCTGCAGGTTCTCCAGCGGCAGGCCCTGCAGGGGCTGGCCGAAGCTGGCCTCGAACTGGCGCGCATGGCCGTCGACCAGTTCGCGGATCGGGTGTTCGTGCAGCGCGATGCCCAGGTTGCGGCACAGGGCCACCGAATCATCGACCGAGCCGCTGGACGAAAAGCGCGAGGGCATGGTCACCGCCACCACATGGTCCGCGCCCAGGGCCTCGGCCGCCAGGGCCAGGGTCAGCGCGCTGTCGATGCCGCCCGAGCTGCCGACCACGGCGCGCGTGAAGCCGCAGCGGCGCGCATAGTCGCGCAGGCCCAGCACGATCTGGCGGCGGTAGAACTCCATGGTCGGCAGGCCTGCGGCCGCCACGCTGGTGCAGGGCTGGCCGGCCGCGTCGAGAAAGCGCCCCTCGTCGAACTGCAGCGTGCGCAGGTCTTCGACGAAGCGGTCGGCCTCGAAGACCACGCCGCGCCCCGGCTCCACCGCGAACGAGGCGCCGTCGAAGACGATCTGGTCCTGGCCGCCGATCTGGTTGACGTAGAGGATGGGCAGGCCGTGGCGCGTGGCCGCCTGGCCGAAGATCTCGTGGCGCTGTTCGCGCTTGCCCAGGTGGCTGGGGCTGGCGTTGATGCTGACCACCAGGTCGGGCGCGGCGTCGGCCATGCGCGCGAAGGGGTTGGTGGCGTAGTCGGCGCCCGCATCGTTCCAGCCGTCTTCGCAGATCAGAAAGCCCACCTGGGCCTGGCCGATGCGCAGCACCTTGGCGGCGTCGGGGCCGGGCTCGAAGTGGCGGCGTTCGTCGAAGATGTTGTAGGTTGGCAGCAGCTGCTTGTCGTAGCGCAGGCGCACGGCGCCATCCTGGAGGACCAGCAGGCTGTTGTGCAGCGGCTTGCCGGGGCCCCTGGCGCGCGTGGGCGCGCCCACCACCCAGTGCAGAGCGGGCCACTGGCGCGACGCTTGCAGCAATTGCCGCAGGCCGTCCTCCAGCCGCAGCAGGAAGCCCGGCTCATCGAGCAGGTCGCCGGGGTAGTAGCCGCACAGCGACAGCTCGGGGAACACCAGCAGGTCGGCCTGCTCGTGCGCGGCCCGGGCAGCGGCCTCGGCCATGCGCTGCACGTTGCCGGCGATGTCGCCGACGGTGGGGTTGAACTGGGCGATGGTGATGCGCAGCATGGTGCAGATCCTTGCGGCGTCAGGCCGCTGCGGGCTGGGCCAGCCCGAACACCTGGCGCAGATAGGCCAGGTAGGTTTCGTCGTTGCACAGGGTCTTGCCCGGCGAGTCCGATATCTTGGCCACGGGCTGGCCGTTGGCGTGGGTGAGCTTCATCACGATGTTGATGGTCTCCAGCCCCATGTCGTTGGTCAGCCGCGTGCCGATGCCGAAGCCCAGCTGGATGCGGTCGGCAAAGCGCTGGTACAGGGCCAGTGCCGTGTCCAGGTCCAGGCCGTCGGAGAACACCAGCCGCTTGGCCTGGGTGTCGATGCGCAGCTTCTGGTAGTGGGCGATGGCCTTCTCGCCCCAGGCATAGGGGTCGCCCGAGTCGTGGCGCAGCCCGTCGAAGAGCTTGGCGAAGTACATGTCGAAATCGGCCAGGAAGGCGTCCATGCCCACGGTGTCGGTCAGGGCGATGCCCAGGTCGCCGCGGTACTCCTGCACCCAGTCCTCCAGGGCCGCACTCTGGAAATCGCGCAGGCGCACGCCCTGGGCCTGGTAGCTTTGCAGGTACTCATGGGCCATGGTGCCGATGGGCACGATGCCGAAATCCCGCGCCAGCAGCACGTTGGACGTGCCCTTGAACCACTGCGCGGTCTGCGTGGCGAAGGCCTGCACCACCTCGCGCTGCCAGGCCCCGGAAAAGCGCCGGCGCACGCCGAAGTCGAACAGCTCGAAAGGATTGCGCAGCTTGGCCTCGCAGGCCAGGTGGCGCAGGCGCTCTATCTTGGCCGCCAGGCGGCTGCGGCCCTCGGCCAGCGCTGCCTGGGCGTCGAAGCGCCGGAAGTACAGCTCGTTGACGATGGCCAGCACATAGATCTCGAAGCCCATCACATGGACCTGGGGGCCCTTGGCCTCGATGTGCAGCGTCTCGCCCTCGGCCCAGGCGCGGATGAAGGCGCGCTGGAACTGGAAGATGCGCAGGAAGTCGATGAAGTCGCTCTTCATGAAGCGCAGGCCGCCCAGGTAGGCCAGGTCTTCGGGCGTGAAGCGCAGCGCGCACAGGGCGTCGAGCTCGCGCTCGACTTCGGGCAGCAGCTCGGCCAGCGGGAAGGCCGTCTTCGTGCGGCAGACGAACTCGTACTCGGCTTCGGTCTGCGGATGGCGGTGCAGCATGGCCTGCCACATCGTGAACTTGTAGAGATCGGTATCGAGCAGGCTGGTGATGATGGAGGCCATGGTGCGGTGCTTGGGAGTCGGGCGCTGGGGCCGTGTGCGGGGCGTTACCCCTGCAGTGTGAAGTCTTGGCTGGAGGCCAGCTGCAATCCGCGGGCCTGCATGGCTGCGAGGAAATCATGGTGCGCGGACTCGAAGCCCGGCACGGGGCTCATGGCATCGCGCATCAGCACGATGCGCTGGGGCCGCGGCAGGTGCTCGACCAGATGCTCGACGGTAGAGCGCACGCAATGGCTGCTGGCCTCGCCCGCGACGACCAGCAGATCGGCCTGCTCCAGCCGGGCGAGCAGGGCGGTGTTCAGCTGGGTGCCGGGGTCGTCCGGATCCGGTACTTCGGCCAGCAGCGCGCTGTAGTGCTCGGTCCAGGGATTGAGGCCCTTGAAGACGTTGTGCACGGCGCGCTGGCGCTGCTGCTGCCAGTCGCCGCAGGCGGCCAGCACGTCGGCATGCACGCCGTGGCCCCAGCTGCCGACTTCGCAGTGCACGGGCCAGACCATCAGCGTGTAGCGGCTTTGCGCCTCGAGCGCGTCGAGATAGGCCAGCGTGCGCTGCAGCGCGCCGCCGTCGCGGGGCTGGAACTGGCCGCCGCGCACCTGCGAGGCGCGTATGGCGGTGAAGGGCTCCACGTCCGCGCCATCGCCCGTGCGCCAGAACGCCGGGTGGGCGATGTCGTAGCGCTGGTGGGAGTCCAGCGTCACCGTGATCGCATCGAGCCGCTGCCCCTCGCGCCGTATCCACTGCGCAAGCCGCTGCATGTCGCCATGGGCGCCGGCCACGGGCAGGCTGGGGCGCGGCCTGCCGGTCGCGGCGGGCGCGGGGCACCAGTCCTCGGGAAGATCGCAGAAGTCGTTCTGGGGGTCGATGACCAGCAGCTGGATGAGGGCGGGCATGGGCTTGGCGCTGTGCGTCGAAGGGTGGAGGAAAACGCGAACCAGGGCCACAGTGTAGTGAGCCTGCCGCAGCATGCGGCGGCGGCAGGTAATGGGCGCCCTGGCTGCAAGGGCGGATGCCTTTGCAAAAAAGCCCCATGGCGCCGCAAGGCAGGCATGGGGCCCTGGTGGCGGCTTCGCGCCCTGCTGCGCGGCTACAGGCCCGCAGCGGCGCGCAGTGCCGCCGCCTTGTCGGTACGCTCCCAGGTGAACTCGGGCTCTTCGCGGCCGAAGTGGCCGTAGGCGGCCGTCTTGCTGTAGATAGGGCGCAGCAGGTCCAGCATCTGGATGATGCCCTTGGGGCGCAGGTCGAAGTGCGCGGCCACCAGCTTGGCGATCTCGGCATCGGGGATGACGCCCGTGCCTTCGGTGTAGACCGTGATGTTCATCGGACGCGCCACGCCGATGGCGTAGGCCACCTGGATCTGGCACTGGCGGGCCAGGCCGGCGGCCACGATGTTCTTGGCCACGTAGCGCGCGGCGTAGGCGGCGCTGCGGTCCACCTTCGTCGGGTCCTTGCCGCTGAAGGCGCCACCGCCGTGCGGGCAGGCGCCGCCGTAGGTGTCGACGATGATCTTGCGGCCGGTCAGGCCGCAGTCGCCCTGGGGGCCGCCCACGACGAAGCGGCCCGTGGGGTTGATCAGGTACTTGGTTTCCTTGAGCCACTCGGAGGGCAGCACGGGCTTGATGATCTCCTCGATGATGGCTTCGGTGAAGCTGGCCTTCATCCGGGTGGCCGTCTCGGACTGGTCGGGGCTGTGCTGGGTGGACAGCACCACGGTGTCGATGCTGTGGGGCTTGCCGTCCACGTAGCGCATGGTCACCTGGCTCTTGGCGTCGGGGCGCAGGAAGGGCAGGCGGCCGTCCTTGCGCAGCTGGGCCTGGCGCTCGACGAGGCGGTGCGCGTAGTAGATGGGCGCGGGCATCAGCTCGGGTGTTTCGTCGCAGGCATAGCCGAACATCAGGCCCTGGTCGCCGGCGCCGGTGTCCAGTTCGTCGTCGCTGGCCTTGTCCACGCCCTGGGCGATGTCCTGGCTCTGCTTGTCGTAGGCCACGAGCACGGCGCAGCCACGGTAGTCGATGCCGTAGTCGGTGTTGTCGTAGCCGATGCGCTTGATGGTGTCGCGAGCGACCTGGATGTAGTCGACGTTGGCGCCGGTGGTAATCTCGCCGGCCAGCACCACCAGTCCGGTGTTGGTCAGTGTCTCTGCCGCCACGCGGCTGTAGGGGTCCTGGGCGAAAATGGCGTCCAAAATCGCGTCAGAGATCTGGTCGGCCACCTTGTCGGGATGGCCTTCAGAGACGGATTCCGAGGTGAAAAGAAAGTCGTTCGCCATGTGAATAAACTCCTTGGTTTCAGCTTTTTATAGGCGCTGCCCAAGCTGTGGAGCCCTGGCGAACGCTTTAGCAGAAATTTTTTAATGTCGCTCTGCAAGTTGCTCAGTTAACTCAGCGACCCGTCCATTTTAATGCCTTCCCTGTTCCGACTTTTTGCTGCACTGCCTTTGTGGCTATTGCACGCGCTTGGCGCTCTGCTGGGCTGGGTGGCGTTCGCGGCCTCGCCCACCTACCGGCGCCGCTTCCTGGCCAACGCGCGCCAGGCCGGCTACCGCTTTGGCGCCGTGGCGGCGGCCGTGGGCCATGCCGGCCGCATGGTGGCGGAGCTGCCGCGCATGTGGCTGGGCGCGCCGCCGCGCTGCGACATGCACAACGAAGAATGCGTGCGCCGGGCCTATGCGGCCGGGCGCGGCCTGGTGTTTCTGACGCCGCATCTGGGCTGCTTCGAGCTGTCGGTGCAGCATGCGGCGCGGCAATGGTCGGCCGAGCATGGCGAGATCACCATCCTCTACCGCCCCGCGCGCCAGCCCTGGCTGGCCCGGGTCATGGAGACGGCGCGCAACCGGCCGGGCGTGCAGGCCGTGCCGACCACGCTGGCCGGCGTGCGCCAGATGATCAAGGCATTGCGCAGGGGGGCGGCCGTGGGCCTGCTGCCCGACCAGGTGCCGCCCGAAGGGCAGGGCGTCTGGTCGCCATTCTTCGGCCGTGATGCCTATACCATGACGCTGGCCGCGAGGCTGGCCCTGCAGACCGGGGCCGCCGTGATCGTGGCCCGTTGCGAGCGCTTGCCCTGGGGGCGGGGCTATGCGCTGTATCTTGAGGAGTTGCCCGTGCCCTTGTCCGAGAATCTCGAAGCTGCCGTGCGGCAGATCAACGAAGCGATGGAGCACACCATCCGCCAGTGCCCGCAGCAATACCTGTGGGGCTATGCGCGCTACAAGCAGCCGCGCCACGATGCGCCCGCCGCCGGAGGGCAGGCATGAGCGGGCGTTTCGGCGTATGGCTGATGCGCTCGCTGGCGTGGATGCCCTTGCCCTGGCTTCGCGGGCTGGGCGCCCTGCTGGGGCGCCTGCTGTTCGTGCTGGCCGCGCCGCGCCGCAAGGTGGCGCTGCGCAACCTGGCGCTGTGCTTTCCCGAACTGGGCGAGTCCGAGCGCAGGGATCTGGCGCGGCGCAACTTCATCGTCTTTTGCCAGACCTGGCTGGACCGCAGCTGGCTGTGGTCGGCTCCGCGCGAGGTGGTGGCCGCGCGCGTGAAGCTGCAGGGCGCCGTGCATGAACTCGATGGCGAGACGCCGACCATCCTGTTCGCTCCGCATTTCTATGGCATGGACGCGGGCGGGCTGGCGCTGCCGCTGCACACCATGCGGCCGTTCACCTCGATCTTCTCCACCCACCCCGACCCGGCCGTCGATGCCTGGTTCATGGCCGGGCGCCAGCGCTTCGGCGACGTGCGCATGCTCAACCGCGCCGACGGGGTCAAGCCCATCATCTCCAGCCTGCGCAAGGGCGGGCTGCTGTACCTGCTGCCCGACATGGACTTCGGCAGGAACGATTCGGTCTTCGTGCCCTTCTTCGGCGTCAACGCGGCCACCATCCCTTCGCTGTCGCGCTTCGCGCGCCTGGGCCGCGCCAAGGTGCTGGGCATGTACACGCGCATGACGCCCACCGGCTACGTGGCCGAGATCACGCCGGCCTGGGAGGATTTCCCCACCGACGATGCCGAGGCCGACACGGCGCGCATGAACCGCGAGCTGGAAGCCGCCATCCGCTCCATGCCCGAGCAGTACTACTGGGTGCACCGGCGCTTCAAGACCCGGCCCGAGGGCGAGGCTTCGGTGTACTGACAGCCTGTGCTAGACGGGCCTGGCGAGGAAGTCCGTCAGCGCCTTGCGTACCGCGTCGGGCTGCTCGTGCACGACCCAGTGCGAGGTGCCGGCCAGGTGCTGCACCGTGAGGTGCGGCACCCATTGCTCCAGGCCTTCGACCAGGGCGGGCTGCAGCGCCGGGTCGCTGTCGCCCCACAGCACCAGCGTGGGGACGCCGATGTCCAGCATCTCCGGTGGCAGTCGGAGGTCGCGCAGCGCGGCCTCCGAAGCAGGATCGCCGGGGCGCGGCGGCACCAGCGGGCTGGCGCCGTAGTAGTGGCAGGCGCCGTGCACGCCCAGGTCCCAGTGTGCGCGGTAGCGCTGCTGCAGCGCCGGCGTGAGCCAGTGCGGCAACTGGCCCTGCGGCGTGCGGAAAAAGCCCAGCATGCGCTGCCAGCCGTTGTCTGCCAGCAGGGCCGGCGCATCGGGGCGGCGCAGGAAGTGCATGTACTGGCTTGCGGCCTGCTGAACGGGGTTGTGGCGCAGCTCGCGCAAGAAGGCCCCGGGATGCGGGGCATTGAGGATCATGAGCCGCTGCATCAGCCCGGGGTGGCGGTTGGCCAGGCCCCAGGCCAGGGCGCCGCCCCAGTCGTGCGCCACCACGCAGGCCGCAGGCGCGCCGGGGCTTTCCAGGTTGATCAGCTCCGCCAGGTCCTGCAGCAGGTGCCTGGCCTTGTAGTGCTCGACCTCTGGCGGCTGGCTGGAGCGGCCGAAGCCGCGCAGATCGGGCGCCACGCAGCGCCAGTGCGCGCCGAAATGCGCCAGCATGCCCTCCCAGATGAAGCTGCCCTCGGGAAAGCCGTGCAGGAACAGCAGCAGCGGCTTGCCGGGTTCGCCGCTGACGCGGCAGTGCAGATGGATGCCGTGCGGCAGCTCGTGGATGCAGGTGGTCACCATGGTGCGCTCCTTGCGGGGCGCTGGCCATACGAGCGCCTCCGGGCGCTAATCTTGGGGGCTGTCCTGCGCGGCGGGCGTCGCGGGTGCGACGTCAGGTGCGGGCGCGGCGGCCTGCGCCTGGGCGTCAGGCTGTGCCAGGCCTTCGGGATGGCTCCAGTGCCACAGCAGCTGCGCCACCTCGTCCACGCCCTGCTTCTTGAGCGCGGAGAACATGCGCACCTCGCCGCCGCCCGCGTTCAGGCGCGTGATGGACAGCACCTTGGCCTGTTCGGCGCGCGTGAGCTTGTCGGCCTTGGTCAGCAGCACGAGGAACTTCAGGCCTTCCTGCACGCGCGGGCGCATGGCGTCGAGCAGGGCTTCGTCCAGCTCCGTCAGGCCCAGGCGCGGATCGCACAGCAGCACGATGGCCGACAGGCTTTCGCGGCTGACCAGGTAGTTCAGCATCACGCGCTGCCAGCGCTGCTTGTCCGAGCGCGACACCGCGGCGTAGCCATAGCCCGGCAGGTCGGCCAGCACGGCGTCGGTCACGCCCTGCTTGCCCAGGGCGAACAGGTTGATGTGCTGGGTGCGGCCCGGCTTCTTGGAGGCGAAGGCCAGCTGCTTTTGCTGCGTCAGCGTGTTGATGCAGGTGGACTTGCCTGCGTTGGAGCGGCCCACGAAGGCGATCTCGGGCACCTCGACCTTGGGCAGGTGGTGCAGCTGCGCGGCCGTGGTCAGAAAGCGCGCGGTATGCATCCAGCCCATGGCCAGCTTGGGGTCGATCTGCGAAGTGGTGGCGCCGGCGTCGGCCGCCTGGGAAGCTGGATTCATGACGATTTCAATCTCTCGGGGCCTCATTGTAGGTTTCGCGGCCCGCCGGCGCCGGGGCGCCGCCTTTAAACCTCTTCGGTCCAGCAGTGGCCGTCGCGGGCAATCATGGCGCTGGCCGCGCTGGGCCCCCAGCTGCCTGCCGTGTAGCCGCGCGGCCCCGAGGGATCGTTGCGCCAGTGCTGCAGCATGGGCTCCACCCATTGCCAGGCCTGTTGCTGCTCGTCGCTGCGCACGAACAGGTTCAGCCGGCCCGCGATCACGTCCAGCAGCAGCCGTTCGTAGGCGCCCACGCGCTGGGCGCCGAAGCGCTGCTCGAAATCCAGGTTCAGGTGCACCGGCGCCAGCACGGGCTCGGCCTGCTGCGCCGCGCCCTGGGCCAGCAGGTGCAGTTCCAGCCCGTCCTTGGGCTGCAGGTTGATGACCAGCCGGTTGGCCTGCGACAGGGGCGAGCGGAAGATGGGGTGCGGCACGGGCCGGAAGTTGACGACGATGCGCGCATCGCGCCCCGCCAGGCGCTTGCCCGTGCGGATGTAGAACGGCACGCCGGCCCAGCGCCAGTTGCAGATCTCGGTGCGCAGCGCGACGAAGGTCTCGGTCTGGCTGTCCGGGGCCACGCCCTTTTCCTGGCGGTAGCCGGGCACGGGCTGGCCCTGGCTGCTGCCCGCCAGGTACTGGCCGCGCACCACGTGCTGGTCCAGCGTCTCGGGCGTCCAGGGGCGCAGCGACTGCAGCACCTTGAGCTTTTCATCGCGGATGGCCTGCGCGCCGGCATTGATCGGCGGCTCCATGCCGATGGCGCACAGCAGTTGCAGCGCATGGTTTTGCACCATGTCGCGCAGCGCGCCCGTCTGGTCGTAGAAGCTGCCGCGGCTTTCCACGCCCAGTTCCTCGGCGATGGTGATCTGGATGTTGGCGATGGTCTCGCGCCGCCACAGCGGCTCGAACAGCGTGTTGCCGAAGCGCAGCGCCAGCAGGTTCTGCACCGAGGGCTTGCCCAGGTAATGGTCGATGCGGAACACCTGCTCCTCGCGCAGCACCTTGCCCAGCGCGGCGTTGATGGCCTGGTTGGAGGCCAGGTCGTGGCCCAGCGGCTTTTCCAGCACCACGCGGGTCTGCGGGCCGTTCAGGCCCACGGCGGCGATCTGCTCGCAGACCGTGGTGAACAGGCTGGGCGCCGTGGCCAGGTACATCACCACGGTCTCGGCCTGGCGCGCTTGCAGTGCCGATGCCAGGCGCTGGTAGTCGGCGGGCTGCGACAGGTCCATGCGCAGGTAGTGCAGCAGGGCGGCGAAGCGCGAGAACTCCTCGGCGCTGGGGCGCTTGGCCAGCTCGACCTTCTCGAAGCGGCCCTGGATCAGCGCGCGGTACGGCTCGTCGCCCATGTCGTCGCGCCCCACGCACAGGATGCGGCCGCCCTCGGGCAGGCTGCCGTGGCGGAAGGCCTGGAACAGCGCGGGCAAAAGCTTGCGCCAGGCGAGATCGCCGGTGGCGCCGAACAGGACCAGGTCGAAACCCATATTGCCTACCTTCCGCAATTTATGTAATCTGGTTACGTGAATGAAGTGGACAGGGATGAATTATAGGCAGATGTGCCGCATGGGCATCCTTTGTATTGTTTTATTGATGTAATTTGGTTACTTGAATGGCTTCCATGTTTTCCCGTTGCGACCAGACGGATGCCTGGCCCCTGCTGAGGGCGCATGCCGCCGACCTGCGCCGTGGCTTCGATCTGCGCCAGGCCTTTGCCGGGGATCCCGGCCGTTTCCGGCACTTCAGCCAGGAAGCGCCCCATGGCTTTGCCGATCTTTCCAAGAACCTGTGGGATGTGCGCGCCGAGACGCTGCTGCTGCGCATGGCCCGCGACTGCGGCCTGGAGCAGCAGCGCGACGCCATGTTCGAGGGGCAGGCCATCAACGCCACCGAGGGCCGGCCGGTGCTGCACAGCCTGCTGCGCTGTCCGCCCGCGCAGGCGCCTGTGGCGCTGGCGGGCCAGGCGCGCCAGGTGCAGGCGCAGCTGGACGCGATGCTGGCCTGTGCGCAGCGCGTGCGTGCCGATGCCGCCATCACCGACGTGGTCTGCCTGGGCATCGGCGGCTCGGGCCTGGGGCCGCAGATGGCCGTGCAGGCATTGCAGGGCCTGGGCGATGGCCGGCAGCGCATGCATTTCGTCTCGAACGTGGATGGACATGCGCTGCAGCCCTTGCTGGACGGATTGCAGCCGCGCAGCACGCTGTTCATCGTGGCTTCCAAGGCCTTCAACACGCAGGAGACGCTGACCAATGCGCGCAGCGCGCTGGACTGGTTCCGTGCCCGGGGCGGCGGCGAGGAGCTGTCCCGGCATTTCGTGGCGCTGACCACGGATGCGCAGGCGGCCGCCCGGATGGGCATCGCCACCACCTTCGGCTTCTGGGACTGGGTGGGCGGGCGCTACTCGCTGTGGTCTGCGGTGGGCCTGCCCGTGGCCATCGCCGTGGGAGCGCAGGCTTTCCGCGAGCTGCTGGCCGGCGCGCATGCCATGGACATGCACTTTCGGCAGGCGCCGCTGCCGGCGAACCTGCCCGTGCGCCTCGGCCTGCTCGATGTCTGGAACCGCAATCTGCTGGGTTTTTCCAGCCGCTGCATCGCGCCCTACCACACGGGGCTGCGGCGCCTGCCGGCCTATCTGCAGCAGCTGGAGATGGAGAGCAACGGCAAGCGCGTGGACCGCCTGGGCAGGCCCTTGGAGCTGGCCAGCGCGCCCGTGCTGTGGGGCGAGCCCGGCACGGATGGCCAGCATGCCTTCTTCCAGATGCTGCACCAGGGAACGGACATCGTGCCGCTGGAGATCATCGCCGTGCGGCGTCCCTCGCATGGCCTGCCGGGCCACCATGAGCAGTTGCTGGCCAACGCGCTGGCCCAGGCGCAGGCGCTGATGCAGGGGCGCGCCAGCGAGGACGGCCACCGCCACTTTCCAGGCAACCGGCCCAGCACGTTCATGCTGCTGGATGCGCTCACGCCAGCGGCGCTGGGCGCGCTGATCGCGCTGCAGGAGCACCGCGTGTTCGTGGCAGGCGCGTTGTGGGGCATCAACAGCTTCGACCAGTGGGGCGTGGAGCTGGGCAAGCTGCTGGCGCGCGACCTGCAGCCGCGCCTGGCCAGCGGCGACACCGAGGGGCTCGACGCCTCGACGGCGGGATTGCTGCAGCGCCTGAGGGCCTGAACCTCTGGAGACGCCCCGGGGGGTCCGGGCGAGGGCTCAGGCCTCGCGAAAGGTGTTCACCGGCAGGCCGGGGACATCGACGCGGCATTCCATCAGCGCGCCTGCCGGCACGGGCGCCGCGTGCTCGGCCTCGGGCCGCCCATGGCCGGCCGAGGTGATGTACAGCGTGCGAAGGTCCTCGCCACCAAAGCAGACCATGGTGGGGCAGCGCACCGGCGTTTCCAGCCGCTGCAGCACCTCGCCTCCGGGGCTGAGCTGCAGCACGCAGCCGCCCTCATACATGGCGACCCAGTAGTTGCCGCGCTCGTCGACGCTGGCGCCATCGGGGCGCCCGCCGTAGGGCCGGCCCCCGGCCTTGGGGGCGAAGGTTTTCCAGGGCGCGCGCCGGCCCAGCGTCCCCGCGCTCAGGTCGAAGGCGAAGCGGTCGATGCGGTGGGCTGGCGTGTCCGCCCAGTACATCCATTGGTCGTCGGGGCTGAAGGCCAGGCCGTTGGCCGTGGTGCAGTCGCCGGCCATGCGCTGCACGGCATAGCCGCCCTCCACGGCGCGCAGGCACCACAGCGCGGCCGCGGGCGCGGTCTTGGGGGCAAACAGGGAGCCGGCCCACAGGCGCCCGGCACGGTCGCAGCGCCCGTCGTTCAGGCGCAGGTGGCGGGCATCGTGGTCCAGGCCCGCGAGCATGGCCACATGGCCGGTGGCGGTGTCCAGCAGCCCGAAGCCGTCGCGCAGCCCGATCACGATGCGGCCCTGGTCCGTGGGTGCGCAGCAGCCGGGCTCGCTGGGGGTGTCCCAGCTTTGCTGCGCACCGCTGGCGGGGTCCCAGGCATGGATGCGGCGGCCCTGGATGTCGCACCAGAAAAGCCGCCGCTGCTGCGGATGCCAGAACGGCGATTCGCCGAGCTCGCTCGGTGCGACGGGAACGCGCTGCAAGGCCATGGCCTGTCCTCGGGGGCGGTGGTTGCGGGCGTTCCATTCTAGGAGCGCGGCAGCCCCGGGCGGCGGCGCGCCATGCATTGCAGATCGGATTTTGCAGGTCTTAAGGGAATTCACGCCCTTGCCGGTGCATAAAAGTATCGACGTGCGCGCATGCCGTATCAATCCCGCGATGGCCGCTGGCCACAATGAAAGCCAGCAGCGGCCGTGAGGGGCTGCGATGACCAGGCTTTCAGATGCAAGGAGACAGACATGCAAAGCATGCCCAGGACCGCTGCCGCGCTGGCGCTGGCGGTAGCCGCTGCCAGCGCGCAGGCCGCCACCGAACTCGTGATCGCCACGGTCAACAACGGCCACATGATCGAGATGCAAAAGCTCTCGCCGCAGTTCGAGAAGGCCCACCCCGGCATCACGCTCAAGTGGGTCACGCTGGAAGAAGGCGTGCTGCGCCAGCGCGTGACCACCGACATCGCCACCAAGGGCGGCCAGTTCGATGTGATGACGGTGGGCATCTACGAGGTGCCGATGTGGTCCCGGCGCGGCTGGCTGCTGCCCATCGCCACGGATGCCGCCTATGACGTGGACGACCTGCTGCCCACCGTCCGCGAGGGCCTGTCGCACGAGGGCCGGCTGTATGCCTCGCCCTTCTACGGCGAGGCCTCCCTGCTCATGTACCGCAAGGATCTGGCCGACAAGGCCGGCTTTCAGATGCCGGAGCAGCCGACCTGGGAGCAGGTGCGCGCGTTCGCGGCCAAGGTCCACGACCCTTCCGCCGGCGTCTATGGCATCTGCCTGCGCGGCAAGCCGGGCTGGGGCGACAACATGGCCTTGATCACCACCATGGCCAACACCCATGGCGGCCAGTGGTTCGACATGCAGTGGAAGCCGCAGCTCGATACGCCGGCCTGGAAGAAGGCGGTGGGCCTGTACGTGGACCTGATGAAGGCCTATGGGCCTGCGGGCGCCTCGGCCAACAGCTTCAACGAGAACCTGGCGCTGTTCAACGAGGGCAAGTGCGGCGCCTGGGTCGATGCGAGCATCGCCGCCTCCTTCGTCAGCGACCCCCGGCAGTCGAAGGTGGCCGGCAAGGTGGGCTATGCGGCGGCACCGGTGGGCAGCACGCCCAAGGGGGCCACCTGGCTGTGGACCTGGAATCTGGCCATTCCCGCCAGCTCGAAGAAGGCCGAGGCGGCCCAGCTCTTCGTGAAGTGGGCGACTTCCAGGGAATATGTGCAGCTGGTCGCGCGCGAGCAGGGCTGGCGCGCCGTGCCCACGGGCACGCGCCAATCCACCTACGACCGTGCCGAATTCCAGAAGGTCGCGGACTTTGCCGCCGCCGAAAAGCGCGCCATCGACAGCGTGAGCCTGACCGATGCGACCGAGCCCCGCTCCCCGTATGTGGGCGTGCAGTACGCGGCCATTGCCGAGTTCCAGGCCATCGGCATCGCCGTGGGCCAGCAGATGAGCGCGGCGCTGTCGGGCAAGGTCACGGTGGAGCAGGCGCTCAAGGCCTCGCAGACGCTGGCCGAGCGCGAGATGCGCAAGAGCGGCTACTACAAGTGAGCGGCGACGGGATGCCTGGCCATGAACCGCTTCCTGCCCCGCGCGCTGTTGGCGCCTGCCGTGGCCGTGCTTTTGTGCTGGATGCTCGTGCCGCTGCTCATGACGATCTATTTCTCGCTCGTCAACTACAACCTGCTGCAGCCGGGCGAGCATCCCTTCAACGGCTGGAGCAACTACGCCTTCTTCGTCACCGACCCGGATTTTCCTGCCGCGGTGTGCAATACGCTGGTTTTCCTGGCCAGCGTGCTGCTGATCACCCTGGTGCTGGGCGTGTCCATCGCGCTGCTGGTCGACCAGCCGTTTCCGGGGCGTGGCGTGGTGCGCGTGCTGCTGATCTCGCCGTTCTTCGTGATGCCCACGGTCAATGCGCTGCTGTGGAAGCACATGATGATGAATCCCATCTATGGCGTGCTGGCCGCGCTGTGGCGGGCCCTGGGCCTGGAGCCGGTGGACTGGCTCACCGATGTGCCGCTGCTGTCCGTCATCGCCATGGTGTCCTGGCAGTGGCTGCCTTTCGCCTGCCTGATCTTCATCACCGCGCTGCAGTCGCTGGACCGCGAGCAGATGGAGGCCGCGCGCATGGACGGGGCCAACGCCTGGCAGCGCTTCATCCACCTGACGCTGCCGCACCTGGCGCGGCCCATGGCGGTGGTGGTGATGATCGAGATGATCTTCCTGCTCAGCGTGTTCGCCGAGATCGCCACCACCACGGCAGGCGGTCCGGGCAATGAAAGCACCAACCTGACCTACCTGATCTACAAGCAGTCGCTGATGAACTTCGACGTGGGGGTGGCCTCGGCCGGAGCGCTGTTCGCCGTGGTGCTGGCCAATATCGTCGCCATCTTCCTGATCCGCATCGTCGGCAAGAACCTGGACTGAACCCATGCCGGCACCGAGCACCCCCACCCTTTTGCGCGCGGCCCTGGCCTGGGCCGTGGCGCTGCTGCTGTTCTTTCCGCTGGCCTGGATGTTGCTGACGGCCTTCAAGACCGAACTGCAGGCCATTGCCGTGCCGCCGCTGTTCCTGTTCGAGCCCACGCTGGCCAATTTCGGTGAAGTGCAGCAGCGCAGCGACTATCTGCTGTACGCGCGCAATTCGCTGATCACCAGCGTGGCATCGACGGTGATCGGCCTGGCCATCGCCGTGCCGGCCGCCTACTCCATGGCCTTTTTCCGCACGCCGCGCACGCGCGGGATCCTGATGTGGATGCTGTCGACCAAGATGATGCCCGCCGTGGGTGCGCTGCTGCCGGTCTACGTGCTGGCGCAGAGCGCGGGACTGCTCGATTCGCTGACGGCGCTGACCCTCGTGTTCATGCTGACCAACCTGCCCATCATGGTCTGGATGCTCTACAGCGCCTTCAAGGACATCCCGAACGAGATCCTGGAGGCGGCGCGCATGGACGGCGCGGGCCTGTGGACGGAGTTTCGCCACGTGGTGCTGCCGCTGGCCATGGGCGGGCTTGCGTCCACCGGCCTGCTGTGCCTGGTGCTGAGCTGGAACGAGGCTTTCTGGTCGCTGAATCTGAGCAGCGCCCGCGCCGGCACGCTGGCCACGCTGATCGCCTCCTACGCCAGTCCCGAGGGGCTGTTCTGGGCCAGGCTCTCGGCCGCCTCGCTGATCGCCATCGCCCCCATCGTGGTGTTCGGCTGGTTCAGCCAGAAGCAACTGGTGCAGGGCATGACCTTTGGCGCCGTCAAGTAGTGCTGCGCCGCGTACGCATTTGAGGGTTGAAGGACACACCATGCGCAGGGACTATCTCCAATTGCAGGGCATATGCAAGAACTTCGGCAGCGCGCAGGTCGTGCGCGGCGTGGACCTGTCCATAGGCCAGGGCGAATTCATCGTCTTCGTCGGGCCCTCGGGATGCGGCAAGTCCACGCTGCTGCGGCTGATCGCAGGGCTTGAGCCCGTCAGCGCGGGAGCGCTGATGCTCGATGGGCGCGACATCACGCACGCGCCTTCCGGCCAGCGCGATCTGGCCATGGTGTTCCAGAGCTATGCGCTGTATCCGCACATGAGCGTCTACGACAACATGTCGTTCGCGCTGCGCCTGGCGGGGGAGGCGCGCGAGCAGATCCGCCGCAAGGTCGAACATGCGGCCGACACGCTCAACCTCAGGCCCTATCTGCAGCGCAGGCCGCGCGAGCTGTCGGGAGGCCAGCGCCAGCGCGTGGCCATCGGCCGGGCCATCGTGCGCGCGCCCAAGGTGTTCCTGTTCGACGAGCCGCTGTCCAATCTGGACGCCGCGCTGCGCGGCAACACGCGCGTGGAGATCCTCAAGCTGCACAAGGCGCTGGGTGCCACCACCATCTATGTCACCCATGACCAGGTGGAGGCCATGACGCTGGCCGACCGCGTGGTGGTGCTGCGCGACGGAGGCATCGAGCAGGTGGGGGCGCCGCTGGATCTGTACGACCGCCCGGCCAACCGTTTCGTGGCGGGCTTCATCGGCATGCCGCCGATGAACCTGATCGCCGCCGATGCGGTGCCCGCCTTCTCCGCCGCCACGCGGGGCCGGCTGCCGCCGGACGGCACGCTGGGCCTGCGGCCCGAGGCCCTGGCCGTGACGCAGGCCGGCGCGGCCGGCAGCGTCGAAGGCCGCGTGGAACTCATCGAGGCGCTGGGTGCCGACACGCTCATCCATGTGGATGTCGCGGGGGTGGCCCTGGTCGCGCGCCGCACCGACCGCGTGTCCGTGTCCGTCGGCGAGACGGTGGGCCTGGCGCTGGATCCGGACGCAGGCCTGCATGCATTCGACGGGCAAGGCCACGCAGTGGCGTTGCGCTGAGTCTTCCCCACCCCCTGCTTTCCGTACTCCCCGCATCCGACACCCTCACTCCCCTATGCCAGCGACTTTCACGGACATGCCGCGCCCCACCATGCTTCACCTGGGCCTGGGCGCATTCCACCGCGCCCACCAGGCGGCCTATCTGCAGCGCCTGATCGACCAGGGCGACCGCCAATGGCGGCTGGTCGCCGCCAATCTGCGCCCCGGCATGGAGGCCATCCTGGACGCCCTGGCCTCGCAGGGCGGCCGCTACACGCTGGAGATCGTCGCGCCCGATGGAGGCATGCGCTATCAGCGCATACAGGCCTTGGACGAGGTGGTCCGCCCGGCGCCGGGCCTGGCCGGCGTGGTGGCTTGCGGCGCCGACGCGGCCACGCGCATCATCTCCTGCACGGTGACCGAGGCCGGCTACTACCTGGGCGCGGGGGACCGCCTGGACGAAGGCCACCCTGACCTGGTGGCCGATCTGGACCGCGCCCGGCGCGCCGAGGCGGGCGACACCCTGTATGGCGCGCTGTGCGCCATCCTGCAGGCGCGCCGCGCGGCTAGCGCGGGGCCCGTGACCCTGCTCAGCTGCGACAATCTGCGCCACAACGGCCAGCGCCTTCGCACGGGCCTGCTGGCGTTCATGCGGCTGGCCGGCCTGCGCGACCTGGCCCTGTGGACCGAGGAAAACACCGTGTGCCCCAATGCCATGGTGGACCGCATCACGCCGCGGCCATCGCCCGAGCTGCGCGCGCGCGTGCGCGCCGCGACGGGCTGGGACGATGCGGTGCCCGTGTCTGCCGAAAGCTTCATGCAGTGGGTGATCGAAGACCGCTTCATCGCAGGCCGTCCCGACTGGCAGCGGGTGGGCGTGGAGCTCGTGCCCTCGGTGCTGCCCTACGAGGAGGCCAAGATCCGCATCCTCAATGCCAGCCACAGCGCCATTGCCTGGGCGGGCACGCTGGCCGGCCGGCAGTACATCCACGAAAGCCTGGCCCTGGCGCAAGTCCGCAGCATGGTCTGGGACTATGTGACCCGCGATGTGATCGCCTGCCTGGAAGCCACAGGCCGGTGCGCGGGGCTGGATCTGCCGGCCTACCGCGACCAGGTGCTGCAGCGGCTTGGCAACCCGGGCCTGAAAGACACCAATCAGCGTGTGGCGGCCGACGGCTTTGCCAAGATGGCCGGCTTTGTCGCGCCCACCGTGCGCGAGCGGCTGGAGCAGGGCGCCGCCATCGACGCCGTGGCCATGCTGCCGGCCCTGTTCCTGGCATTTCTGCAACGCTGGCATCAGGGCGGGCTGCCCTATGCTTATGAGGACCAGGCCATGGACCGCGCCACCGCGCAGGCCATTTGCATGGCCGCCGATCCCGTGGCCGCACTGTGCGCGCTGACGCCGATGTGGGGCGCGGCGGCGGGCCACGGCCGGCTGGAGCAGGCGGTGCGCCAGGCCATGGCGCGGGTACAGGATTTCGTGGGCAGGACAGAGGGGGACATGCCATGCGCATCGCCATCGTCGGAGAGGCACTGATCGATTTCACCGCCACGGGGGCGCTTTCCTTCCTGGGGCATGAAGGTGGCGCGCCCGCCAATGCCGCCGTGGCCGCGGCGCGGCTGGGCATGCCGACGGGCTTCGTCTCCCAGCTCTCGCACGATCTTTTCGGTGAGCGCCTGTTCGCGCATCTGCAGGGCAATGGCGTGGACATGCGCTTTGTGAGCCGCAGCGATGCGCCCAGCACGCTGGCCTTCGTGCAGCGCAGTGCGGGCACCAACCGCTACGCCTTCTACATGCAGGCGACGGCCGACACCCTGTGGTCGCCGGCCCAGCTGCCGGCGCTGCCGGCCGGCTGCCGCTTTCTGCAGTTCGGCTCCATCGCGCTGCTGCATGCGCCGGCGGCGGACCGCATCCTGCAGTGGATGGAGGCCGAGCGGGGCCGGCGCATCATCGTCCTCGACCCCAACGTGCGTGCCAGCCTGATCAAGGATGCGCCGGCCTACCGGCGCGACTTCCTGCATTGGCTGGCGCTGGCCGATCTGGTCAAGCTCAGCGACGAGGATGCCGGCTTCATCGCGCCCGGCATGCCGGCGCATGAGGCGGCCGCCCACTGGCTGGAGCGGGGCCCCCGCGCCGTGGTGCTGACGCGCGGCGCGGACGGCGCCACCTTGCTGCGTCCCGGCCATGAGCCGCTGTCGGTGCGTCCGCCGGCAGTGCAACTGGCAGACTCCATCGGCGCGGGCGACACCTTCGGCGCCGCCCTGTGCGTGGCGCTGCTGGAGCGCGGCGTGGAGCAGGCCTGCCATCTGCATGCGCTGCCCGATGCGGCCTGGCGGGAGGCGCTGCGTTTTGCCGCCCTGGCGGCGGCGCTCAACTGCACGCGCGCCGGAGCCCAGCCGCCCTGGCGCGCGGAGCTGGACGCCGCGCTCGTGCAGCATTCGCAGGAATGAACGTGCATGCCCCATGCCCATGCCACGCTCCCGTGGTGCGCCGAAACGGGCAGGGGCATCCGCCGCCGCGCACATCTTCTTCACGCTGAGTCCGCACCATGCCTTCCCCCCGTTCCCGCCGTACCCGCCAGCGCCATCCCGAACTGGAGCGCGACTTCGTGCGCACGCCCGCGCTGGGCTACGAAGACGTCGAGGCCAGCGGACTGGTGCGCTGCCTGGCGCATGGGCTGCCCAGTCCGCTGGTGCGCTGGCATTTCCATGACGAATACGAACTGCACCTCATCACCGCGACCTCGGGCCGCGCCTTCGTGGGCGACTGGATCGGGCCGTTCGAGCCCGGCCATCTGGTGCTGTGCGGGCCGCGCCTGCCGCACAACTGGGTGTCGTTCGACGTGCCCGAGCAGGGGGCGCCGCTGCGCGATCTGGTCATCCTGTTCAACCATGAGCCGATTGCCCACGCGGCGCAGCAGATCCCGGAGCTGCGCCAGGTGCTGACCCTGCTGGAGCGGGCGCGCCACGGCATAGAGTTCTTCGGCATGGCGGATGCGGCGCGGGCGCACTGGGAGGCCGTCAGGGCCGCGCAGGGGCTGCGCCGCCTGGCGGCGTTCTGCGACTTCCTGGCCGACCTGGTCGCATGCACCGACTACCGGCTGCTGTCGGCCGTGCAATTGCAGGGCACGGAAGGCGAAGGCCAGGTGGACCAGATCAATGAAGTGGTCAACCGCATCATGGCGCGCGTGTCCGAGCCGCTGAGCCTGGCCGGTGTGGCGGCCGAGCTGGGCATGAGCGAGAGCCGCTTCAGCCGCTTCTTCCGGCGCGCCACGGGCAACAGCTTCACCGACTTCGTGAGCCGCGTGCGCATCAACAGCGCCTGCCACCTGCTGATGCAGACGGACCACTACATCGCCGACATCTGCCTGCAGGTGGGCTTCAACAACGTGGCCAACTTCAACCGGCGCTTTCTGGAGATCAAGGGCATGACGCCGTCCGAGTTCCGCAGGCAGGCGGAAAGCCGCTTCGAGGCCGCGGTCAAGGCCGTCCAGGCCTGAGCCCCTGTGCAATGCATGGCCGTCGCGCGGCCGGTATCGGTAGTGACCCAGATGATGGCCGGCAGGCGGCTTGGTATGCTGGTGGCGGGCTGTGCGAGCAGTCCCGGGTGTCCTGTCCTCGCCGTGCCTGCGCCGCCACGGGCCGCGTGCCACAAAACCGCGCCCCGTGCCTGGCGTGCAAGGCAAGTTTGTGATCGATCAAGGAATCTGTTTTTCCTGGGGCCGGGGCCCTGGAAGCAGGGTTCCTGACGATATGAATCGCCGGGGCGGGATTGTAGAATCCGCCGAATTTTTGCGCTTTCAACAACAGAACCACGCCCTCGATATGAAGTTGCTTGCCTCTTTGCTGACGGCTGCCATTCTTGCAGCATCCGCCTTCCCAGCGTTCTCTGCCGGCGAAGCGCCCGCTGCCGCGCAGCCGAAGCCGGCCAAGGCCGATCTGGCGAAGGGCGAAGCCAGCTACACCGCCGTCTGCGCGGCATGCCATGCGGCCGACGGCAACTCCACGGTCCCCATCCAGCCCAAGCTGGCCGGACAGCATCCCGAATACCTGGTCAAGCAGCTGATGGAGTTCAAGGACGACAAGCGCAAGAACCCGGTCATGAAGGGGTTCGCCACGATGCTGACCGAGGCCGACATGAAGAACATCGCCGGCTGGCTGCACACGCAAAAGCCCAAGGATGGCTTTGCCAAGGACAAGGACCTGGTGGCCATGGGCGAGCGCATCTTCCGCGGCGGCATCCAGGAGCGCAACATCGCGGCCTGCGCAGGCTGCCACAGTCCCAACGGGGCGGGCATTCCCGCGCAGTATCCGCGCCTGGCGGGCCAGCATGCCGACTACACGGCGGCGCAGCTGACGGACTTCCGGGACGGCAAGCGCGGCAATAGCACACAGATGTCACAGGTTGCTGCCAAGCTCAATGACCGCGAAATCAAGGCCGTGGCAGACTACATCGCCGGCCTGCGGTGATGCGGTCTCGGGCCCGGCGCGGGTTCTGCGGGTAATTCCCGGGAACCTATCTTTGTACGGTCAGCCCCAATCAGGCGGGTCCATCGCATGTGCAGATGGCCCCGCTTTTTTCTTTCGGGCCTTGGTTTCTTCTTTTCCATGTCAGACAACTCTTCAGGCGCCGCTCCCCTTGCATCCTCCCGCGCCCAGGCCCTGCGCGCGACGACGGAGCTGCTGGCGTCGATGCGCTTCGCGATCTCGCTGCTGACGGTCATCTGCATCGCCTCGGTGATCGGCACCGTGCTCAAGCAGCACGAGCCGCTGGGCAACTACGTCAACCAGTTCGGGCCGTTCTGGGCCCAGCTGTTTCTCACGCTCAAGCTCAATGCGGTCTACAGCGCCTGGTGGTTCCTGCTGATCCTGGCCTTCCTGGTGGTCAGCACCTCGCTGTGCGTGGCGCGCCATGCGCCCAAGTACCTGGCCGACCTGCGCAGCTACAAGGAAAACATCCGCGAGCAAAGCCTCAAGGCCTTCGGCCACCGGGCACAGAACCTCGTGCCGGGCAGCACCGAGGAGGCGGCCCGGCGCCTGGGCCAGCAACTGGTGTCCGGCGGCTGGAAGGTGCGCCTGCAGCAGCGCGACACGGCAGCCGGGCCCGGCACGGGCTGGATGCTGGCGGCCAAGGCGGGCGCGGCCAACAAGCTGGGCTATATCGCGGCGCACTGCGCCATCGTGCTGATCTGCCTGGGCGGCCTGTTCGATGGCGATCTGATCGTGCGCGCCCAGATGTGGCTGGGAGGCAAGACGCCGTATGCGGGCGGCGGCCTGATCTCCGAGGTGCCCGAGCAGCACCGGCTGTCGCAGAGCAATCCCACCTTCCGAGGCAATCTGCTGGTGACCGAGGGCGGCACGGCGGGCACGGCCATACTGACGCAGTCCGATGGCGTGCTGCTGCAGGAGCTGCCCTTCGCGGTGGAGCTCAAGAAGTTCATCGTCGAGTACTACTCCACCGGCATGCCCAAGCTGTTTGCCAGCGAGGTCGTCATCCACGACAAGGCCACGGGCGAGCAGGTGGAAAAGCGCATCGAGGTCAACCACCCTGCCAGCTACCGCGGCATCGAGATCTACCAGTCCAGCTTCGATGACGGCGGCTCTTCGGTGAAGCTGCAGGCCGTGCCCTTCGAGGCCGGCGCCCAGCCGTTCGAGGCCGACGGCGTGATCGGCGGCACCAGCGAATTCACGCGCCGCCGCCCCGACGGCAAGCAAGAGGCGCTGACGCTGGAGTACACGCAGCTGCGCGTCATCAACGTGGAGAACTTCGGCGCGGGCGCAAGCGGTGGCCCCACCGACGTGCGCAAGGTGGACCTGCGCCAGGCCATCGACGAGCGCCTGGGCGCGGCCCACAAGACCGTGACCAAGAAGGAGCTGCGCAACATCGGCCCCAGCATCGGCTACAAGCTGCGCGACGCCTCGGGCCAGGCGCGCGAGTTCCAGAACTACATGCTGCCCGTGGACACGGGCGATGGCCAGCCCGTGTTCCTGCTGGGCGTGCGCGACAGCCAGGCCGATCCCATGCGCTACCTGCGCGTGCCGGCCGACCCCGAGGGCTCCATGGACACTTTCATGCGGCTGCGCAGCGCGCTGCAGGACCCGCAGCTGCGCGAGAAGGCGGCGCGGGCCTATGTGGCCAAGGCCGTCGATGGCGCGCGCTCCGAATTGTCCGGGCCTTTGGCACAGTCGGCCATGAAGGCGCTGGAGCTGTTTGCCGGGCAGGGCGGCAAGAAGGGCGCCGACGGCCGTCCGCTGGGCGGATTGCAGGCCATCTCCGACTTCATGGAAAGCAATGTGCCGGCTGCCGAGCGCGAGCGCGCGGGCGAGGTGCTGGTGCGCATCCTCAACGGCGTGCTGTTCGAGCTGGCCCAGATCGTGCGCGCCCAGGCGGGCCAGGCCTCCCTGGAGCCCAGCGAGCAGACCCAGTCCTTCATGACGCAGGCCGTGTTCTCGCTCAGCGATGCGCAGTTCTACCCCGCGCCCATGGCCTTCATGATGAAGGACTTCAAGCAGGTGCAGGCCAGCGTGTTCCAGGTGGCGCGCGCGCCTGGCAAGAATGTGGTTTATCTGGGCTGCCTCTTCCTGATCATCGGCGTTTTTGCCATGCTCTACGTGCGTGACCGGCGCCTGTGGATCTGGCTCACACCGCGCGACGGCGCAAGCCATGCCGAGATGGCACTGTCCACCAATCGCAAGACGCTCGATGGCGACCGGGAGTTCGCCATGCTGGCCGGCAGGCTGATCGGCGCCGAGCCCCTACACAAGAAAACCCCCGGAGGTTCTGCATGAACACCGCCACCACGACGACACTGACGCTCAACGAGGGCTTCTTCTCCCGCCGCAACTGGTTCGACTGGGTGTTCGCCGCCCTCGTCGCGGCCGGGCTGCTCTATGCGCTGCAGCGCTATGGCGAGTACATGGATGTCTACGAGAAATGCATTCTGGTGGGCACCATTCCGTCGGCCATCTGGCTGGGCTGGTTCTGGCGGCCGCTGCGCACGCTGATGGTCGTGGTGGCAGGCCTGTCGCTGCTGGCCATCGCGCTGTACCAGGGGCCGGAGGGCGCACAGCTGGCGCGCTCGGACACGGTGTTCGGGCTCAAGTACTTCCTGTCCAGCCAGTCGGCCATCCTCTGGATGAGCATGGTGTTCTTCATCAGCACCGTCTTCTACTGGATCGGCATGTTCGCGCGCGGCGAAGGCACGGCCCTGTCGCTGCTGGGCTCGCGCCTGGCCTGGCTGGCGGTGACGCTGGCCCTGGTGGGCACCATGGTGCGCTGGTACGAGAGCTACCTGATCGGGCCCGACGTGGGCCACATCCCCGTCAGCAATCTCTACGAAGTGTTCGTCATGTTCTGCTGGATGACGGCGCTGTTCTACCTCTACTACGAGCAGCACTACGACACGCGCGCCCTGGGCGGCTTCGTGATGCTGGTGGTCAGCGCGGCCGTGGGCTTTCTGCTGTGGTACACGCTGGTGCGCGAGGCCCATGAGATCCAGCCCCTGGTGCCCGCGCTCAAGAGCTGGTGGATGAAGCTGCACGTGCCGGCCAACTTCATCGGCTACGGCACTTTCGCGCTGGCGGCCATGGTCTCCTTCGCCTATCTGATCAAGCAGCAGGCCACCGAGACGCGCTGGTACAAGCTGGCCCCGCTGTGGCTGCTGGGCGTGGTGCTGTGCTTCGAGCCCATCGTGTTCCGCCAGGGCGCGGCCGAGAACGGCGGCAGCTACTGGATGGTGTACTTCGGCGTCTCGGCGCTGATCGTGGCCGGCATTTTGCTGGCGCGCAAGCGCATTGCCGAGCGCCTGCCCAGCTTCGAGCTGCTGGACGACGTGATGTACAAGTCCATCGCCGTGGGCTTCGCCTTCTTCACCATCGCCACCGTGCTGGGCGCGCTGTGGGCGGCCGAGGCCTGGGGCGGCTACTGGAGCTGGGATCCCAAGGAGACCTGGGCGCTGATCGTCTGGCTCAACTACGCGGCCTGGCTGCACATGCGACTGGTCAAGGGCCTGCGCGGCACGGTCTCGGCCTGGTGGGCCCTGGGCGGCCTGGCCATCACGACCTTCGCCTTCCTGGGCGTGAACATGTTCCTGTCGGGCCTGCACAGCTACGGCGAACTCTGACAGGTCCGCATCGGGTGAAAAAAGCCGCGTGCGCCCGGGTGCCCGCGGCTTTTCCGTTCGGCGTAGCATGGAACCTGCGCGCGCCTGCGCGCTCTCACACGACATGCATAGCAGGCACTTCCGGAGATTGACATGCTGATCCGCTCCCACAGCAATGGCTTCCAGCATCCGCACAGCAGCGAGATCACGCCGCGGTCGGCCTACCTGCGGCGCCGCGCATGGCTGCAGTACCTGGGCGGGGGCGCGGTGGCCGCCGCCTTGCCGGCCTGGGCCGCAGGCATCGAGCGCCCGGGCAAGCTTGCGGCGCTGGCCTCGGTGGCATCGCAGGTGCCGGGCGCCAGCACCATGGAGCGCGCCACGGCCTATGCCGATGCCTCGCAATACAACAATTTCTATGAATTCGGTCTGGACAAGGGCGATCCGGCCAAGAATGCCCACACGCTCAAGACCCGCCCCTGGACGGTGAGGATCGAAGGCCTGGTGCAGCAGCCCCAGACACTGGACCTGGACGCTCTGCTCAAGCTCGCGCCGCAGGAAGAGCGCATCTACCGGCTGCGCTGCGTGGAGGGCTGGTCCATGGTGATCCCCTGGGTCGGCTATTCCCTGGCCGAGCTGCTGCGCAAGGTGCAGCCCCTGGGCAGCGCCAGGTATGTGGAATTCGTGACGCTGGCGGACAAGGCGCAGATGCCGGGCCTGCGCAGCGGCGTGCTCGACTGGCCTTACACCGAGGGCTTGCGCCTGGACGAGGCCATGCATCCGCTGACCCTGCTGGCCTTCGGCATGTATGGCGAGGTGCTGCCCAACCAGAACGGCGCGCCCGTGCGCCTGGTCGTTCCCTGGAAATACGGCTTCAAGAGCGCCAAGAGCATCGTCGCCATCCGCCTGACCGACAAGGAGCCGGGAACGGCCTGGAACAAGGCGGCGCGCAACGAATATGGCTTTTACTCCAACGTGAACCCCGACGTGCCGCATCCGCGCTGGAGCCAGGCCACGGAGCGGCGCATCGGCGAAGACGGGCTGTTCGCCAAAAAGCGCAAGACGCTGCTGTTCAACGGCTACGAGGCCCAGGTCGGCCAGCTCTACGCGGGCATGGATCTGAAGAAGTTCTATTGATGCCGGCGGCAGTGTCTGCGGCCCAGCGCCTGCTGCTACATCGCGCGGCCAAACCCCTGGTCTTCCTGCTGTGCCTGCTGCCGTTCGCGTGGCTGCTGGCAGGGGCGCTCGGCAACACGCTGGGCGCCAATCCCGCCGAGGCGCTGTTGCGCTCCACGGGCGACTGGGCCCTGCGCTTTCTGTGCCTGGTGCTGGCGTTGACCCCGCTGCGCCAGGCCCTGGGCCTGACGGCCCTGGCCCGCTTTCGGCGCATGCTGGGCCTGTACGTTTTCTTCTACGCCCTGCTGCACCTGCTGTGCTATGCCTGGTTCGACATGGGGCTGGACTGGGCCGACATCGTGCAGGACATTCCCAAGCGTCCCTTCATCCTCGTGGGGTTCCTGGCGCTGCTGCTGCTCACGCTGCTGGCCGCCACCTCGCCCAGGGCCGTGGTGCGCGCCATGGGCGGGCAGCGCTGGCAGCGCCTGCACCGGCTGGTCTATGCGGTGGTGCCACTGGCCTTGCTGCATTTCTTCTGGATGCGCGCAGGCAAGAACAACTTCGCCGAAGTGGCTGTCTATGCGGCCATTCTGGGGCTGCTGCTGGCCTGGCGCGCCGGCCGTGCATTGCGCCGCTCCGCGTAGGTCCTAACCCGCGACCGCGCGTAGCGCCGGGCGCAGCTGGCGCGTGACGGGGTCGATGCCGGCCACGGGCAACTGGTAGTTGCGCTGGTCGAACAGATCGATCCCGCACTGCAGCCCTTCCAGCCAGTTGAACAGGTCGGCAATGGCCTGCCTGCCCATGATGGGGGCGCCGTGCTGGGGCACGACCATGTCGATCTCCAGCTGTCGCGCCATCTGCACCCACAGCCGCAGCACCTTGTTGGACACCATGTAGCGGCGGTGAAAGCCCTCCATGCGCGCGATGTGCGGCACGAGGTCGGTCACGGGCACCTGGGCCTCGACGCCGTTCATCAGCGACACGCCCAGGTCGCCTGTGAACAGGATGCGGCTGACCGGGTCGTAGAAGTGGAAGTTGCCCTCGGCATGCAGGAAGTGCGCAGGCAGCAGGTGCAGTTCGCTGCGTCCCAGCGGCAGGCGGCCGCCGGCATCGGGCACGCCGATGACGCGGTTTTCGGTCTTGCCGACCTTGGTGAAGTGCGGGGCGAAGCGCTCCCAGATGCGGGAGATCACCAGTTGCGCCTTGGTGCTGGTCATCCAGCGGTCCAGCGAGGCGATGATGTCGGGATCGGCGTGCGAGGCGATCAGGTAGGACAGCTTGTGGGGCGCGAAATGGCGCGACATGCCCATGAACAGCTCGTTGAACGCCAGATTGCCACCCGGGTCGATGATGGCGCCCGTGTCGCCATCGACGATCAGGAACTGATTGGCCTGTATGGCCTGGCCGTCCTCCTCGATGAGGTCGGTGAACATCAGGCAGGCATGGGTTTTGTCTCGATAAAGTTCTACGGGCATGGCGCGGTTTGCCGGGGGACAAGAGAGGATCACTCTAAGCGCCATGGCCTGCCGCAGTGTTGATGTGCGTCAAGCCCGGTCCCGGCGTCGGCCCGGCTTCAGTCGGCGCGCGGGTTCCTGCTGTCCTGGGCGCCGCTGCCGGGTGCCGCGGCAGGGGTGGGCGCGGGAGCGGGAGCAGCCTGCGCCGGTGCGGCGGCAGCGCCCTGCTCGGGCGGGCTCGAGATGCCCAGCGTCTGCGGCAGCGTGGCCCGGCCGCTGGCGGCCGGGGAACTGGGCAGAAACAGCGGTCCCTTCTGGCCGCAGGCGGCCAGGGTCGCCGCACAGGCCACAAGGGAAAGACACCTGACTAGAATTTGCGAGGCTTTCAACATGCGCAAATTGTAATGACCGACCTCGAATACCTGGATCTTGCCGACCGACTGCTGCTTGCAGTGGAGCAGGGCTGTGACCGCATCAACGATGAATCCGACGCCGACATCGACGCCCAGCGCGTGGGCGGCATGGTCACCCTGGTGTTTGCCAACCGCAGCCAGATCGTCATCAATCAGCAAAAGCCGCTGCAGGAGATCTGGCTGGCCGCCAGGGCGGGCGGTTTCCACTACCGCTTCGACGAAAGCCGGCGCGCATGGTTCGATACCAAGGGAGCGGGAGAGTTTTTCGCCAACCTGAGCCGCTATGCAAGCGAGCAGTCGGGCATGGCATTGACGTTCACGGCGCTCTGAGCCCTGCCTCGCCCTTGTACGCAAGAAAGCCCGGTTCGTCCGGGCTTTCTTGCGGGTGGATGTGCGCGAGGCTCAGTTGCGGAACAGGTCGAGGATGCGGCTGCGCTCCTCGTTGGCAGGAGGCGGCGTGGCGGTGCCGCCCGCAGCCGCCCCGGCCCCCGCGCCGTCCATGCCCAGGCTGCTGACGCCGCCATTGCGCGCGTTCTCTTCGTAGTACCAGTCGCCACCCATGTTCACGACGCCCGGCGGCACGGGCAATTCGGCCACGGGCACGCCTTTGAGCGCGTGCTGCATGAAGCTGATCCAGATGGGCAGGCTCAGGCCGCCGCCCGTCTCGCGGCTGCCCAGGTTGCGGGGCGTGTCATACCCGATCCACGAAACGGCCGCCATCGTCGGCTGAAAGCCTGCAAACCAGGCGTCGACCGAGTCGTTGGTCGTGCCGGTCTTGCCATAGAGGTCGGGGCGCTTGAGGGTGGACTGGGCGCGGGCGGCAGTGCCCACGCGGGCCACATCCTGCAGCAGGCTGTCCATGATGAAGGCATTGCGCGGATCGATGGCCTGGGGCAGATCCTGCACGGGCGGCGGCGTGAACTCGGACAGGATGCGGCCCTTGTGGTCCGTGACGCGCGCGATCAGCCAGGGGTTGACGCGGTGGCCCCCGTTGGCGAACACGGAGTAGGCGGACACCATCTGCAGCGGCGTGACCGAGCCTGCGCCCAGCGCCATCGTCAGATAGGCGGGGTGCTTGGCGGCATCGAAGCCGAAGCGCGTGATCCAGTCCTGCGCCGCCTTGGGGCCGACGGCCTGCAGCAGGCGGATGGAGATCATGTTCTTGGACTTGTTCAGGCCCGTGCGCATGGTCATGGGGCCGTCATAGCGGCTGTCGTAGTTCTTGGGCTCCCAGGGCTGGCCGCCCGTGACGCCCGCGCTGAAGAACAGCGGCGCGTCATTGATCATCGTCGTGGGAGAAAAGCCCTTTTCCAGTGCGGCAGAGTAGATGAAGGGCTTGAAGCTGGAGCCGGGCTGGCGCCAGGCCTGCGTCACATGGTTGAACTTGTTCTTCTGGAAGTCGAAGCCGCCCACGAGCGCACGCAATGCGCCGGTCTGCGGCACCAGGGCCACGAAGGCGCCTTCCACTTCGGGCAGCTGTGTGATCTCCCAGGTGTTCTTGGGCGTCTTGACCACGCGGATCACGGCGCCGGGGCGGATCTTGATGTTGGGCGGTGCCTTGGGGTTCAGGCCGGATTCGGCGGGCTTCAGGCCTTCTCCCGTGATCTCGATTTGCTCGCCATCGGCGCGTGCCGCAACAATCTTGCGGGGATTGGCGTCCAGCACCACGGCTGCGAGCACGTCGCCATTGTCGGGGTGGTTGGCCAGCGTGTCGTCGATGGCGTCCTCGCGGTCCTGCGCATCGGCGGGAAGGGCCACGAATTTTTCGGGCCCGCGGTATTTCTGGCGGCGCTCATAGTCCATGATGCCGCGGCGCAGCGCGGTGTAGGCGGCTTCCTGCTCGCCGGCATTGATGGTCGTGTACACGTTCAGGCCGCGCGTATAGGCGTCGTTGCCGTACTGGGCAAAGATCAGCTGGCGCGCCATCTCGGCCACGTACTCGGCGTGCACGCGGGTGTTGAAGCTGCCGGTGCGGATCTTCAGCGGCTCCGCCTTGGCTTCCTGGGCCTGGGCGGCCGTGATGAAGCCGTTCTCCTCCATGCGCTCGATGATGTAGAGCTGGCGGGAACGGGCGCGCTTGGGATTGCTGATCGGGTTGTAGGCCGAGGGCGCCTTGGGCAGGCCGGCCAGCATGGCGGCTTCGGCGACCGTGATGTCCTTGAGCGGCTTGCCGAAATAGGCCTCGCAGGCGGCTGCGAAGCCATAGGCGCGGTTGCCCAGGTAAATCTGGTTCATGTAGATCTCAAGGATCTGATTCTTGGTGAGCAAATGCTCGAGCTTGAAAGTTAGTAATACTTCGTAAATTTTGCGTGTAAATGTTTTTTCCGAAGAAAGGTACACATTCCGCGCCACCTGCATGGTGATGGTCGATGCTCCCTGGCTCTTGACGCGGCCCAGGTTGGCCAGGGCCGCGCGTGCCATGCCCTTGTAGTCCACGCCGCCATGCTCGAAAAAGCGCGTGTCCTCGATGGCCAGCACCGCGTCCGTCATGACCTTGGGAATTTCATGGATGGGGGTCAAGGTTCGGCGTTCTTCGCCGAACTCTCCCAGCAAGGCTCCTTCGCTGGAGTAGATGCGCAGCGGCAGCTTGGGCCGGTAGTCGGCCAGCTCGGAGACATCGGGGAGGTTGGGGTAGGCCATCGCCAGGGCGACGGCCACCGTCAGCATCAAGGCCAGGGCCCCGGCGACGGCAATGCCCACCAGCCAGAGCAGGGCCTTGGGAAACCAGTGCATGGGCTGGGCGGAGCGAGGGGGGGAGGCCTGGGGGTCTCGGGGATCTGAAGACGGCATGTCGCAGGGTGTGCTGGGAGGTGGCGCATTATAAAAATGCACCTCCCAGAAGGTCGGTAGGAAAGGGCTGCAGATGGCCGCCAGCGCGCGGGCCAAACGTAGATGCTAAGACAGGAGCTGACGGCGACATGCAAGCAGGGGTGCATGTCTGTCGCATTTGACCGCTCGCAAGAATGTCTTTTTTTGGCCACTGTGAGCAGTCGCTCGCCTGTTGGCAAGGTGAGCGTGGCGGTTTCTTGCTGATAGCATGCGCCATATATGTGAAGGCTTGTTGCGTTCTTTACATGCAAAAAAAGAGGGAGGGCAAGTTGATTACCATGGAATCCTTGTTCAGTCGCCAGCCCGCTTCCCTGCTTGGCATCGACATCAGTTCGTCGAGCGTCAAGCTTGTGGAGCTGTCCAAAGGCAAGTCTGGCGACTTGCTGCTGGAGCGCTGCGCGATCGAGCCGCTGGAGAGGGGATGGATCACGGACGGCAACATCGACAAGTTCGATGAGGTGGCCGATGCGTTGCGGCGTCTGGTCAAGAAAAGCGGCACGCGCACCAAGAATGTGGCGATGGCCTTGCCGGCCTCGGCCGTCATCACCAAGAAGATCTCGCTGCCGGAGGGCATGAGCGAGCAGGAGCTCGAGCTGCAGGTCGAGTCCGAGGCCAACCAGTACATCCCGTTTTCTCTGGATGAGGTGAGCCTGGACTTCTGCGTCATCGGCCCTTCGGCGAATGCGTCGGGCGATGTGGATGTGCTGATCGCCGCTTCGCGCCGTGAGAAAGTCCAGGACCGCCAGGGCCTGGCCGAGGCCGCCGGCCTCAAGCCGCTCATCATCGATATCGAGCCCCATGCCTCGCGTCTTGCCGCATCCCGGCTGATAGAGCGCCTGCCCAATCAGGGCGCCAACGCGCTGGTGGCCCTGTTCGAGATGGGGGCGCTGACCACCAGCATGCAGATTCTTCGCGACGATGAAGTGCTGTACGACCGCGATCAGGCCTTTGGCGGGGCGCAACTGACCCAGCTGATCGCGCGGCAATATGGCTTCTCCCAGGAGGAGGCCGAGGCCAAGAAGCGCAGCGGCGAATTGCCGGATGACTATGGCTCTGCGGTGCTCAAGCCCTTTGTGCAGAGCATGACGCAGGAAGTGTCGCGCGCCCTGCAGTTCTTCTTCACGAGCACGCCCTACAACCGCATCGACCACATCCTGCTGGCAGGAGGGTCTGCGCCGCTGGCAGGCCTGACCGAGTCCATCACGCAGCAGACCGGCTTTGCCTGCAGCCTGGTCAACCCGTTCGATGGCATGGATGTCGGCAGCGGCGTGCGCCTCAAGCGCATGGCGCGCGAGGCACCTTCCTATCTGACGGCCTGCGGACTGGCCATGCGGAGGTTCGTCTCGTGATCCTCATCAATCTGCTGCCTCACCGCGAGGCCGCCCGCAAGCGCCGCAAGGAGGCATTCCAGGCCACCATGGTGCTGTCGGCGATGATCGGTCTTCTGATGGCCGGCGTCATCTACTGGTGGTTCCAGATGATGATTGAAAACCAGCAGTCCAAGAACGGCCTGCTGCGTTCCGAAATCACCGTGCTGGAGTCCCAGATCAAGGAAATCGCCGGGCTTGAAGGTGAAATCACCGCCCTCAGGGCGCGCCAGAAGGCCGTGGAAGACCTGCAGTCGGACCGCAATCTGCCGGTGCACATGCTCAATGAGCTGGTGGCGCAGTTGCCCGACGGCGTGTATCTCACGAACCTCAGGCAGGAGGGACTGTCCGTCACCATGCAGGGCGTGGCCCAGTCCAACGAGCGGGTTTCCGAGATGCTGCGCAACCTGTCCGAGGGCACGCCCTGGTTCTCCAAGCCCGAACTGGTGGAAATCGTGGCCCGGACCGTGAATGTCTCCGCCAAGGAGCAGCGGCGCGCGGCCGCGTTCAATCTGCGCTTCCAACTGACGCGTGCCAGCGATGCGGAAAAAAGCCTGGCGCAGGCGGCCAAGGCCGCAGCCAACCCGGGGAAGTCTCAGTGATGGCCAAGAAGAAAAAAGACATCGACTTCTCCGCTTTGCAGGAGAAGGCGCAGCGCCAGTTCCGCAATCTGGACCCCAATGACCCCTCCCAGTGGCCGGTGCTGCCGCGCACGCTGCTGTGCATGGCGATTGCTGCGGCAGTCACCGCCATTTTGTGGTTTGTGCTGCTCAAGGACTACGAGGAAACGCTGGAGCAGGAGCGCAACACCGAGACCACGCTGCGCGAGGATTTCCACAACAAGCTGGCCAAGGCCGTCAGCCTGGATGGGCTGAAAAAGCAGCGCGAACAGGTGCAGCAGTATGTGACCCAGCTGGAAAAGCAGCTGCCCAGCAAGGCCGAGATGGCCGCGCTGCTGTCCGACATCAACCAGGCGGGCCTGGGCCGCAGCCTGCAGTTCGAAACGTTCCGTCCCAACTCCATCGTGGTCAAGGAGTATTACGCGGAGCTGCCCATTGCGTTGCGTGTGACGGGGAGATACCACGACATCGGGGCCTTTGCTTCGGACGTGGCCTATCTGTCGCGCATCGTGACCTTGAACAATGTCGTCATCTCACCGGTGCGTGAGGGCAGCGACCTGCTGAGCATGGAAGCCATGGCGCGCACCTTCCGCTATCTGGATGCCGATGAGGTGAAGGCGCAGCGTGCTGCGGCCGGAAAGGGCGGCAAATGAGCCACAAGCTTCGCTCGGGCTGGCTGGTGATGGCCAGCATGCTGGCGCTGACGGCCTGCTCCTCTTCGGACGAGGACGAACTGCGGTCCTGGATGGCGCAGGAGCGCGCCAATGCCAGGCCCAGGATCGTGCAACTCGAAGAGCCCAAGGCGTTTTCGCCCCAGGCCTACCTGGGAGGCGAGGGCCTGGACCCGTTCAATATGCTCAAGCTGACCCAGGTCTGGCGCAGGGAAATGGCACAGGCGAATGCCAACACCAGCCTCATATCGGCAGAGCTCAACCGCCGCAAGGAGCCTCTTGAGGCCGAGCCGCTCGATTCCATGGCCATGGTGGGCAGCCTGGACAAGAAGGGGACGCCGACGGCCCTGGTCCGGGTCGGGCCGCTGTTGTACCAGGTGCGCGTCGGCAACTACCTGGGACAGAACTACGGCAAGGTCACACGTATCACAGAGACCTCCATCCAGTTGAGGGAAATCGTCCAGGACGGGGGCGGGGACTGGATAGAGAGAACAAGCACACTGGAGTTGCAGGAGGGTAGGAAATGATGGGCTCGCATCGCAGCATGCTGCACAAGGCCCGCTGGGGATTGGCACTCGGCGGGTATTTGCTTGGCTCCATGGCGTGGGCACAACTGGCCATCGAGTCGGTGTCCGGCTCCCTGCAGGGCGGCACCGAGGTGGTGCGGGTGGAATTGTCGGAGCCCCTGGGCGCCGATCCCACCGGTTTCGCCATCCAGACGCCGGCCCGCATTGCCCTCGATTTTCCTGGCACAAGCAATGCCACGGGCAAGTCCATGGTCGAAATCAACCAGGGCAATCTTCGCTCCGTCAATATCGTGGAAGCGGGCGGACGCTCGCGCCTGGTCCTGAATCTGAAGTCCGCCACGTCCTACCGGACGGAGCGGCAGGGCAAGGCGCTGCTGGTGCTGCTGGACCCGGTCGCTGCCGCCTCCGTGGGGGCGAAGTCCGTGGAGGCCCGGGTGTTCGAAGCCAAGGTCGCCTCCAGCGATGCCCAGGCCATCCGCGACGTGGATTTCCGGCGCGGCAGCGACGGATCGGGCCGCGTCATCGTCGGCCTGAGCAGCAGCCAGGTCGGCGTGGACCTGCGCCGTGAAGGCAAGGAACTGGTCATCGATTTCCTGCGCTCTTCGCTGCCCGAGGGACTGCGGCGCAAGCTCGATGTCGGGGATTTCGGCACGCCGGTGCAGTCCATCTCCACGGTGCAGCAGGGCGATGCCGTGCGCATGCGCATCTCCCCTGTGGGCGACTGGGAGCACAGCGCCTACCAGAGCGACAGCCAGTTCGTGGTCGAGGTCCGCCAGAAGAAGGTGGACATGGGCAAGCTGACCCAGGGCCCAGGCTTCAGTGGCGAAAAGCTTTCGCTGAATTTCCAGAACATCGAGGTGCGTTCGCTGCTGCAGGTGATCGCCGACTTCACGAACTTCAACATCGTGACCTCGGATACGGTCGCAGGAGCCCTGACCCTGCGCCTCAAGGACGTGCCCTGGGACCAGGCCTTGCAGATCATCATGGATGCCAAGGGGCTGGGCATGCGCAAGTCCGGCTCCGTGCTGTGGATTGCGCCCAAGGACGAGATCGATGCCCGCACCAAGCGCGACTACGAAGCCGCGATGGAAATCCAGAAGCTCGAGCCGCTGCGGACGCAGGGCTTCCAGCTCAACTATGCCAAGGCGGCCGACATCCTGGCCCAGATATCGGCCACGTCGGGTGGGGCTTCGGGCACGTCCACGCGCTTTCTGTCCGAGCGGGGCTCGGCCATTTCCGAACCGCGCACCAACCAGCTGTTCGTGACGGACACGCCCACCAAGCTCGAGGAGATGAAGGCCCTGCTGGCGACCCTGGATGTGCCCGTGCGCCAGGTGCTGATCGAGGCGCGCATCGTGGAGGCCCGCGATACGTTCGGGCGCGCCTTGGGCGTGCGCCTGGGCGGAGGCGACCTGCGTGCCCAGAATGGCGGCAACGGCGGATACAGCATTGGCGGAGACAACCGCATCGTCTTCGGCTCCAGCTACGCCAATGCCGTGGCTTCTGCGGGCGCCGGCGGAACGGTCAACACCTCGAGCAGTTTTGTGAATCTGCCTGCGACGGTCGCCTCTGCGGCGGGTGCTTCCGGCACCTTCGCCATGTCGATCTTCAATGCGGCTGCGAACCGTTTCCTGACGCTGGAGCTTTCCGCCATGGAAGCCGATGGCCAAGGCAAGATCATTTCCAGCCCCCGGCTGATGACGGCCGACCAGACCAAGGCATTGATCGAGCAGGGCACGGAATACCCTTATTCCATTACGGCACCCAATGGCGCCACCACCGTGGCTTTCAAGAAGGCGGTGCTGAAGCTGGAAGTCACGCCGCAAATCACACCGGAAGGCGATATCATCCTGGACCTCGATATCAACAAGGATTCCCGTGGTGAGACCACGACCCAGGGTGTTGCAATCGATACCAAGCACATCAAGACCCAGGTGCTTGTCCAGAATGGCGGAACCGTCGTGATCGGCGGCATCTTTGAATTGGAAGAAACCAATCAGGAAAACAAGATCCCGGTGCTCGGGGACGTTCCTGTATTGGGCAATCTGTTCAAGAGCCGGTCGAAGGCCTCAGCCAAGAGGGAGATGCTGGTATTCATTACGCCGAAAATGATTGCCGATAGCGCTGCAAAACGTTGAAAGAAAGCACAGGGAGTTAGCATGAGGAAATTGTGGCTGGCCGCATTGACGGCATGTACATTGGTCGCCTGTGGCGGCGGGGGCGGCAGTGCGGGCTCGACCGGTGGCACGGGCGGTGGTACGGGAACGACGACCGGACCCACGATCACGGTCCAGGTCGTTGCCGGGGCCAGTGCCCAGAATGTGATGTCTTTTGCGGCCTCCGATACGACCGCCAAGGCGCGCGCCACCCTGGTGGATGCCAAGGGCACGCCGGTGGCCAACGAGATCGTGACTTTCGCGGAAGAAGGCGGCTCCCTGCTCAAGTTCAGCCCCGATTCCAAGAAGGTCCTGACCGACAGCAAGGGCATTGCCGAAGTCGAGGTCGCCGCGGCCTCCACGTCCTCCATTGGCGCGACCCGCGTCACCGCTTCTGCGACCGTCGCCGGAGCGACGGCCTCGGGTGGGCAGAATCTGTCGATCACGAGCGCGCCCCCCGGTGATCCCCAGGCCATGGCCCAGGCGATCAATTTCCTGGATGTCGTGCCTTCCGACAAGTCCATCGTGATCAAGGGCTCGGGTGGCAATGGCCGTTCGGAAACCGCGATTCTGCGATTCAAAGTGGTCGATTCCAGCGGCAGTCCCCTGAAGGATGTCCTGGTGAATTTCATCGAGCCGACGAATGGCGTGCAGGTCAATATCGCCAGCGCGCGTTCCAGCACCGATGGCGTGGTGACGACTTCGGTGTCGTCCAAAGCCGTTCCCACTTCCGTAGTGGTGCGGGCCGAGGTCAATGGCCGCAATGTCACATCCCAGTCGGACTTGCTGACGGTGACGACGGGCATTTCGACGCAGGCAGGCTTTGATCTTTCTGCAAGCAAATACAACCTGGACCTGGATGTGTCGGGCGACACGTCCACGCTGCGCATCGGCATTGTGGACAGCAACGGCAATCCCGTGGCCGATGGCGTGCCCGTGGTGGCGACGGTCGACTTTGGCCGCGTCGGCACTTCCAACCGGGGGGGCTGCCAGACTTCCAACGGCCTGTGCACGGTGGAATACCAGGTGCAGAATCCGCGTCCGGCCGACGGCCAGTTCATCACCGTGGCAATCTCCACCGTGCTGGGCAACGGCCAGGTGATCAGCGACAGCCTTTTTCTGAAGGCCACGTCCGTGGGCTGGCTGCACCTGTTCCAGGGCGGTGCACTGGCCAGCGGCTTGGCTCTTGGCGCACCTGATTCCACTTGCAAGGTGAACTGGAGTGGCACGGTGGGAACGCCGGCCGGCTTTCCTGCCCCTGCAGGCACGACGATCGAGGCAAAATCCAACGACTCCAACCTGGCGCTGGCCGTGTTTGATGGCTCTCCTGTGCTGGACAAGCCGAACACACGCACCCCGGTCACGTTCCAGGCATCCATCAAGTCCGGATCCCGAGGTGGCACTGCACAGGTTCAGTTCACATTCAAATCCAACAATAATGTGAGCACCCTGACCCTGCCAGTGACCTATCCGGCATGCACGACGACGACGAACTAAGAAAATCCAAGCATCGCCAGCCGGTGGCCCTGATAGGGCTGCCCGGCTCTGGAAAATCGACCATAGGCCGCCAGCTGGCGCGCCTGTGGTCGTTGCCATTTGTGGACTCCGATCTGGTGATAGAGCAGCGCCTGGGCTGCAGCATCAGGGAATATTTCGAACGCGAGGGCGAGCAGGCCTTCCGTGATGTCGAGGCCCAGGTCATCGACGAACTGACGGCATCCGGAACCGGGTTGCTGCTGTCCACGGGCGGGGGCGTGGTGCTGCGCGAGGAGAACCGGCTTCATCTGCATGAGCGCGCCCAGGTGTACTACCTCAAGTGCGCGCCCGAAGACATTGCGGTGCGCTTGCGCAATGATGCGACCCGGCCGTTGCTGCAGGTCGAAGACCCGGCCCAGCGCCTGCGCGATCTGCTGCAGCAGCGCGAGCCAATGTATCTGCAGGCGGCGCACCATGTGGTCCAGACGACGGGCCTGACGGTGGCCCAGGTGGCCCAGCGCATACGCATGCAGGCGGAACTGTCCTGAGCGGCGCTGGCTGGAGCGCCCGAGGCCTCGGCATCTGCCCGGGCCTTTTTCTTTAAGATGGCTGGTTGCCGGGCGCGCTGCCATATCGCGGAGCGGCTCTCATTCTTACCCTCTTTGGAGCGACACATCTTGCCCAACGCCTCTTTCCCTCCCGATTCCCAGGTCGTGACCATCGATCTGGGGGAGCGTTCCTATCCCATCGCCATCGGGGCCGGCCTGTTGGGTGCCGCTGGAACCTATGCGGCACTGCCTGCGGCAGCGCAGGCCGTGATCGTCAGCAACGATGTGGTCGCACCGCTTTACGAGCCGGCCCTGCGCCGCGTACTGGAGCAGCGCTACCCCAGCGTGCGCACCGTGGTGCTGCCCGATGGCGAGGCCCACAAGGACTGGCAGACGCTGAACCTCGTCTTCGACGATCTGCTGGCTGGCGGCTGCGACCGCAAGACCGTGCTGTTCGCGCTGGGCGGGGGCGTCGTCGGGGACATGACGGGCTTTGCGGCGGCCAGCTACATGCGTGGCGTGCCGTTCGTGCAGGTGCCCACGACGCTGCTGTCGCAGGTGGATTCCTCGGTGGGTGGCAAGACGGCCATCAACCACCCGCTGGGCAAGAACATGATCGGTGCCTTCTACCAGCCGCAGCTGGTGGTCTGCGATCTGGCCTCGCTGGACACGCTGCCCGGGCGCGAGCTCAGTGCCGGCCTGGCCGAGGTCATCAAGTACGGGCCGATCGCCGACATGGATTTCCTGTCCTGGCTGGAGGGGAACATGGATGCCCTGCTGGCGCGCGACCGCGCAGCACTGGCCCATGCCATCCAGCGCAGCGTGGAGATCAAGGCCTGGGTGGTGGGGCAGGACGAAAAGGAGGCCGGACTGCGCGCCATCCTGAATTTCGGCCACACCTTCGGCCATGCCATCGAAGCCGGCATGGGCTATGGCAACTGGCTGCACGGGGAAGGCGTCGGCGCCGGCATGGTGATGGCGGCCGAGCTGTCGCAGCGCCTGGGCCTGGTCGATGCCGCCTTCGTGAAGCGGCTGCGCCTGCTGATCGAACGTGCGGGCCTGCCTGTGCGGGGTGCCGTGCTGGATGCGCAGGACAACGCCGCGCGCTATCTGGAGCTGATGCGTGTGGACAAGAAGTCCGAGGCGGGCGAGATCCGTTTCGTGCTGATCGACGGGCCGGGCAAGGCCGTCATGCGTTCCGCGCCCGATGCGCTGGTGCGCGAGGTCATCGACGCCTGCTGCGCCTGAGCGCCGACGCAGGGCGCCACCGGGAACTGCTAGAGTGGCCCTTGTCCGCATGATGAGGCGATCGAATGCAGAAACAGGCCCTGGCTCCCTATGCCTGCCACCCGGCCCTGAGCCGGGGCAGGCGCTTTCCGGAAGCGCCGGCTCCCACGCGCAGCGACTTCCAGCGCGACCGCGACCGCATCGTCCACTCCTCGGCCTTCCGGCGCCTGGTCTACAAGACCCAGGTCTTCGTCAACCATGAGGGCGACCTGTTCCGCACGCGCCTGACCCATTCGCTGGAAGTGGCCCAGCTGGGCCGGTCGGTGGCGCGTTCATTGCGGCTGGACGAGGATCTGGTCGAAGCCATCTGCCTGGCCCACGACCTGGGCCATACCCCCTTCGGCCATGCGGGGCAGGATGCGCTCAATGCCTGCATGCAGCCCCACGGCGGCTTCGAGCACAACCTGCAGAGCCTGCGCGTGGTGGACCGGCTGGAGGAGCGCTATCCGGCCTTCGATGGCCTGAACCTGAGCTTCGAGACGCGCGAGGGCATCCTCAAGCACTGCTCGCGCGCCAATGCCGAGCACCTGGAGGCGCGCGAGCCCGGGGGCGTGGCCCGGCGTTTCCTGCAGGGCGGACAGCCCTCGCTGGAGGCGCAGCTGTGCAACCTCGCCGATGCCATCGCCTACAACGCCCATGACGTGGACGATGGGGTGCGCTCGGGCCTGATCACCATGGCCCAGCTGTGCGAGGCCGTGCCCCTGTTCGCGCGCTACCACGGCGCCACCCTGGCCGAGCATCCGCAGCTGGGCATGCCGCTGGCCGAGCGGCGCCTGCTGTACGAAAGCATCCGCCGCATGCTCAGCGACCAGGTCTACGACGTGATCGAGGCGACGCGCCAGCGCATCGCGCAAGCCGGGCCTTGCTCGGTCGATGAAGTGCGTGCCCAGCCGGGACCCCTGGTGGCCTTCAGCGAAGCCATGGGACAGCAGTCCCGGCAGCTCAAGCAGTTCCTGTTCCGCAACCTCTACCGCCATGCGCAGGTGATGCAGACCATGGATGTCGCCCAGCAGGTGGTGGCCGAGCTGTTCGCCGCCTACATGGTCGAGCCCGAGCGCATGAAGCCGCGCTTCGTGCAGAGGGCGAGGGCTGCCGAAGGGGTGTCGGCGCGTGCCCGGGTGGTGGCCGATTTCATCGCCGGGATGACGGACCGCTATGCCGCCCGCGAGCACGAGCGCTTGACGGGCAGGCGCCTGCTGGGCTGAGAGTCCGAGCGCCGGCGTCGCCCAAGCGGCATGGATAGAATGCGGACCCTGCGTGCCAGGGCAGGGAATGGGTCCCGGACGGTTTCGCGATGTCTGGGGGCGCAGTGCCCCCGTTTGCTTTTGAAGGGCACAGCCATGACCGACACCAACCACGAGATTCGCGCGGCCGAGTTTCCGCCTGTCACCGTGATCGAGGACACGGTGCACTGGCTGGAGAAGGCCGTGATCGGCCTGAACCTGTGCCCCTTCGCTAAGGGCGTGCACGTCAAGGGCCAGATCCACTACACGGTCAGCCAGGCCACCGACGCCGAGGGCGTGGCGGCCGACCTGCACCGCGAGCTGGAGGCGCTGGCCGAGGCCTCTCCCGACAAGCGCGACACCACGCTGCTGATCCTGCCGCACGCCCTGCAGGACTTCCTGGACTTCAATGACTTCCTCGAAGTGGCCGATGCCATGGTCGAGGAACTGGACCTGGGCGGCATCCTGCAGGTGGCCTCCTTTCATCCGCAGTTCCAGTTCGAGGGCACCGAGGTCGACGACGTCACCAACTGCACCAACCGCTCGCCCTATCCCACGCTGCACCTGCTGCGCGAGGACAGCATCGACAAGGCCGTGGAGGTCTTCCCCGAGGCCGAGTCCATCTACGAGCGCAACATGGAGACGCTGGAGAAGATCGGCATCGAAGGCTGGCTGGACCTGGGCGTGGGCGCGCGCTGCCCGCTCGCGCATGCCGGCAGGCAGGACCCGGCCGAATGAAGCACCGCTCCGCCAAGCCGCAGCCCCGGCCCGAACAGGACGTGGCCCAGCAACTGGACCTCAGGCCCGGCCAGTCCCTGGAACTGCTCAAGGCCCTGCACATCCTCACGCGCGAGGGCCGGATCAACCAGGACTCGCGCCGCAAGCTCAAGCAGGTCAATCACCTGTACCAGTTCATCGCGCCCATCCTGGACGAGCTGTCCAGGGACGGGCATGGGGTCACGCTGGCCGACCACGGGGCGGGCAAGTCCTATCTGGGCTTCATCCTCTACGACCTGTATTTCAAGGCGCTGGGCCGTGGCCACATCTACGGCATAGAGACACGGGCCCCGCTGGTCGAGGCATCGCAAAGGCTTGCCGCCGAGCTGGGTTTCGAGCGCATGGCCTTCCTCAACATGTCGGTGGCCGAATCCACGCGCGCCGATGCCATGCCCGACCGCTTCGACGTGGTCACGGCGCTGCACGCCTGCGATACCGCCACCGACGATGCCATCGCTTTCGGCCTGGAGAAAAAGGCCCGCGCCATGGTGCTCGTGCCCTGCTGCCAGGCCGAGGTGGCCGCCTGCCTGCGCGAGAACAAGGCGCTGTCGCTGTCCCGCACGCCGCTGGCCGAGCTGTGGCGCCACCCCATCCACACGCGCGAGATGGGCAGCCAGCTCACCAACGTGCTGCGCTGCCTGTACCTGGAGGCCTGCGGCTACCAGGTCACCGTGACCGAACTCGTGGGCTGGGAACACAGCATGAAGAACGAGCTGATCATCGCGCGCCATACGGGGCAGAAAAAGCGCAGCGCCGCCGAGCGCATGCAGGCCCTGCTGGCGGAATTCGGGCTGAAGGACGCGCTGGCGCAGCGCTACCCGCTGCTGCCCACTGCCTGAGACTCAGGACGGCCCGACCGCGCGGTACCAGGCGATGCCATCGCCATCGATGCTGCGCTCCACCTGCCCGGCATGCATCAGGTGGTTCAGGCAGGCCAGGCTCTCGCCCGTGGCCATGCCCAGCAGGGCGGGGCTGGATTCGCTGATCGGGCGCGAGAACAGCGCGCCGAAGACATCGACGGCACGCCGGGGCTCGGCCAGCGCGGCCAGCAGCCGGTCGTTGGCGCGCTGCTGCCCCGACACCAGTGCGTCGATGCGGGCATGCAGGCCGCGGAAGCACTCGCCATGCGCGGGCAGCACGAGCACATCGTCCGGCACTTCGCGCCGGACCTTGTCCAGGGACTGAAGCCAGTCGGCCATGGGATTGGCCTCGGGCTCCATGGGATGGACCGATACGTTCGATGAAATCCTTGGCAGCACCTGGTCGCCCGAGATCAGCAGCCTGAGTTCGTGGCAGTACAGGCTGGCATGCTCGGGCGAGTGGCCGCTGCCCACCACCACGCGCCACCGGTGCCTGCCGATGCGCAGCTCCTCGCCGTCGTGCAGGCGCCGGTAGCTGTCGGGCAGGGTGTGGATGTGCTTGCCGAAGTTGCCGAAGCGGGCGCGGTAGGACTCCAGCGCGCCATCGCTCCAGCCCGCGCGGCGGTAGAAGGCGATGGCATCGGGCGGGGCCTCGCGGCTGCAATCCGAGACCACCACGCGGCAGTTCAGGTATTCGAGGCGCGTCATGTACAGCGGCACGTGGAACTTGCGTGTCAGCCAGCCGGCCAGGCCCACATGGTCGGGGTGCATGTGGGTGACGAAGACGCGCGTCAGCGACCTGCCGTCGGAGGATTGGGAGAACAGCGCGCGCCAGGTGGCGACGCCCTCGTCGGTGCGCGCGCCCGTGTCCACGATGGCCCAGCCTTCGCCGTCGTCGATGGCCCAGAGGTTGATGTGGTCCAGCGCATAGGGCAGGGGCATGCGTATCCAGAGCACGCCGGGCGCGACTTCCAGCGTCTGGCCGCTGGCGGGCGGCGCCTCGAACGGATAGTGCAGCGCCGCCCTGGCCGGGGACTCGGAAGAGGTGGGTGTGGGTGCTTGGGGCTCCATGGTATTCCTTGTTCTTGCGCCACCGCCGCCCGGCAGCGGCCCTTGTGCGTGCGGCCACGGATGGCGGTGGTGCGACGATACGCCTTCTGCAGCCGCGTGGCTGTCACGTCTTCGTCACAGCAGATCCCTACATTGAGAACGCCTATCAATAGGGGGAGTCCGAATGGCGCGCGATCGTGCGCGGCAGGGCGGCCATGCCCCCGCTCCCTGAGGGATTTCCGCATGAAACTGAAGATGTTGTGCAGCGCGCTGGCCGGCGCCTCGCTGCTGCTGAGCGCCTGTGGCGGCAGCGACGGCTCGTCCACCTCCACCGCCACCCCGACCAAGAACGTGCTGTTCTTCCTGGGCGACGGCATGGGCATCACCACCATGACGGCCGCACGCATCTACAGCGTGGGCGAGGACGGCGAGTTGACCATGGACAAGCTGCCCGAGACGGCCTTCGTCCATACCTTCTCCAACGATGCCCAGGTCACGGACAGCGCCCCCTCCATGGCGGCCTACATGACCGGCGTGAAGATGAACAACGAAGTCATCTCCATGACGCCCGATACCAAGGCCACGGACGCCAGCGGCAAGGCCTACCACACCAACTACGACAGCACCTGCCCCAGCGGCAACGGCCAGGCCGTGCCCACGCTGCTCGAACAGATGAAGGCGGCCGGCTACGGCACGGGCGTGGTCTCCACCACGCGCATCACGCACGCGACGCCGGCTGCCACCTACGCCCACGTCTGCCACCGCGATGCCGAGAACACCATCGCCGCGGCCCTGGTGCCCGGCGGCGCCGGCTACAACAGCAAGCTGGGCGACGGCGTGGACGTGATCCTGGGCGGCGGTTCGTACTACTTCACGCCCAAGGCCGATGGCGGGCGCCGCAACGACAGCCGCAACCTGATCAACGAGTTCAAGGCGCAGAAGTACAGCTATGCCGCGAACAAGAGCGAGTTCGACAAGCTGCCCGTGGACGGCAGCAAGATCGCCGGCCTGTTCACCAAGGACCACATGGCCTACGACCTGGACCGCGATGCGACCAAGGAGCCGAGCCTGGCCGAGATGACGGGCAAGGCCATCGACGCGCTGTCGGCCAAGAAGAAGGGCTTCTTCCTGATGGTCGAGGGCGGGCGCATCGACCATGCGCTGCACGCCACCAACGCGCGCCGCGCGCTGCAGGACACCGTGGCCTTCGACAACGCCATCAAGACCGCGCTGGACAAGATGCAGAAGGTCGATCCGGGCCTGAAGAACACGCTGATCGTCGTCACGGCCGACCATGACCACACGCTGCACCTGAACGGCTACGCCGCGCGCACCGGCAAGACCGAGGCGGGCAAGCCCGGCGTGCTGGGCCTGGTCAAGAACTACGTGGACGGCAAGGCCTCCACCGACGTGGACGGCAATCCCTACACCATCCTGGGCTTCGGCAACGGTCCCAAGCGCCTGGCCACGCGCGGCCCCATCGATGCGGCAGCGCTGGAAAGCCCCGACTACCTGCAGGAGGCCGTGGTGCCCATGGCCTCCGAGACCCATGGCGGCGGCGACGTGTTCCTGGGCGCGCAAGGCATGGGGGCCGACACGTTCTCGGGCGTGATCGACAACACCACCGTCTTCACGCTGATCAAGAAGAGCATCGGCTTGTGATGCCGCACGCTGCAACCAAGGCACTCAAGGAATTCCACATGCATCCGATCCTCCAAAAGACCTCCCTCGCCCTGGCGACGGCCGGCGCGCTGGCACTGACCGCCACTGCCGCCCATGCGGCCGGCGAGGCCAAGAACGTGATCTTCTTCCTCGGCGACGGCATGGGCCCGGTCACCGTGACCGCGGCGCGCATCTACAAGGGCGAGAAGCTGCTGGCCCAAAAGCCCGGCTCGATGGCCAGCAGCGAGCGCGCGGCCCTGACCATGCAGACCCTGCCCTACGCCAGCCGCATCAAGACCTTCTCGCGCGACGGCCAGACCACGGACAGCGCGCCCTCGATGGCGGCCTACATGACCGGCGTGAAGATGAACAACGAAGTCATCTCCATGTCGGCCGAGACCCAGGCCTACACGGCCAACGGCCAGCAGTTCATCAACGGCGAGGACTCGACCTGCCAGCCCGGCAACGGCCAGCCCGCGCAGACCCTGCTGGAGCTGTCCAAGGCCAAGGGCCGCTCGGTGGGCGCCGTGTCCACCACGCGCGTGGGCCATGCCACGCCGGCCGCCACCTACGCCCACATCTGCAACCGCAATGGCTACAACACCATCGCCGAGCAGTCCGTGCCGGGCCACGCCAACTACAACGCCAAGCTGGGCGACGGCATCGACGTGCTCATGGGCGGCGGCCAGCGCAACTACCTGCCCAAGTCGGTCAACCCCAGCAGCAAGCGCACGGATTCGGCCAACCTCGTGGAGATGATGAAGGCCAAGGGCTACGCCTATGTGGCCAAGGGCAGCGAACTGGCCGCCCTGGACGCCACCAAGGTGCCCAAGCTGCTGGGCCTGTTCACCCAGAGCGAAATGGCCTACGAGCTGGACCGCGTCAAGCAAAAGCTGGACGAACCCAGCCTGGCCGACATGACCAGCAAGGCGCTGGACGTGCTCAGCCGCAATGACAAGGGCTTCTTCCTGATGGTGGAAGGCGGGCGCATCGACCACGCGCTGCACGGCACCAATGCCAAGCGCGCGCTGGAAGACACGCTGGCCTTCGACCGCGCCATCGAGACCGCCATGGCCTACATGGAAAAGAAGGACCCGGGCCTGAAGAACACGCTGATCGTGGTCACCGCCGACCATGACCACAACATGGTGTTCAACGGCTACTCCAGGATCGGCAACCCCATCCTGGGCAAGGTGCAGGACTACCAGAGCGGCCAGATGGCCAAGGCGCAGGACGGCAAGCCCTACACCACGCTGGCCTTCGGCAACGGCGGGCGCCCCAACTCCTCGGGCTCCAGCCAGGTCAATCCCGAAGATGGCAACAAGCCCTGGATCGCGCCGGCGCGTGGCGCCACGCGCGACGACGTCACCAACGTGGACACCACGGATGACAACTACCTGCAGGAAGTGGGCCTGAACCTGGGCACGCCCGGCTCCGAAACCCACGGCGGCGGCGACGTGATGCTGTTCGCCGGCGGCGCGGGCGCCAGGGTCTTCAAGGGCACGATGGACAACACCCGCGTGTTCTCCAAGGTCCGCGAAGCCGCAGGCCTGTGATCGCCTGGTGACCGCATCCTCCTTCGTTGGCTAGCCGCCAACCCCTGGCCGGAGCCGTGGTGCCAAGCACCCGGCCCCGGTTTTTTCGCATTTGCCGGATTCCATGATGCACTCTCTTGCCACGCCGCGCGCGGCGCGCCATCTCCTCGCGGCCGCGCTGCTGGCCTGTTCCGTCACCGCCGCATGGGCCGCCGAGCCGGCCAAGGCAGCGCCTGCCACAGGCGCCTCCGACACCGTGGCGCGCACCACCGCCGCCGTGCAGGCCACGCCCGAGGCCGACCTGCGCATTACCTATGAGGCCATGAGCGTGGGCAGCGACGGCGTGCAGCGCAGCAGCATCTACACCAACCGCGTCTACCGGCGCAAGGGCCAGCTGTGGATAGAGCGCGAGATGCCCGCCGCGCTGCGCCAGAGCCAGGAGCACGGCCACGACCATGCCCATGGCCCGCATACCGGCCATGCCCATGACGAAGCCCGTGCCGCGCCGCTGTCCATCCGCCGTGCCGACGACGGCAAGGTGGGCGTGGAAGTCATTCTTGCCAAGCTGCGCCGCGTGATCAGCGTGGACCTGGCCCACCACGGCAACGTCGGCTACGGCGGCTCCTTCGAGAACGTGTACTGGATCGTCCCGCCCACGGCACTGCAGGGCATGGAACGCGTGGGCAAAGTCCAGAACGGTGTGCAGCGCTACCGCAGCACGGCCAACGAACAGACCACCGTCGTCGACTGGGACGTGGCCAGCCAGTTCGCCCGCCGCGTGGAACGCAGCGACGCCCATGGCACCGAGCGCATCGTCGTCACCGCCAGCAAGCTGCCCGCCCCCCTGGCCCAGCCCTGGAAGTCCATCGAAGGCTACGACAAGGGCGACTACTCCGACCTCCTGGATTGACAGCGCCGCAATCCAACAAAAAAGAGCTGCCCAAAGGCAGCTCTTTTTTGCTTGTGTAACTCAGTCTTGGCCAAGTTCACGGCGTTCGGAACTGGCGCGTCCAAAGGGGAGGGACACCGAGGAAGGGCCGCCCCGCACCGAGGGTGTCGTCCCCCTCCCCCGCGAAGCGGGTAGAGAGGGGGAAGCCGCGCAGCGGCTCAGGGGGAGCGTCAGACTTGTGCTCCGGAGTCTTTTACGACCTTGCTCCACTTGGCCGATTCGGACTTGATGTAGGTGAGGAACTCGGCCGGCGTGTCGATCACGACCTCACCGCCCTGGTCGTTGATCTTCTTGACCACGGCCGGATCCTTGAGCACCTTGGCGATGGCCGTGTACAGGCGCTGCTGCACGGGTGCGGGGGTCTTGGCCTGGGTCCAGAGGCCGAACCACGAGGTGGCCTCGTAGCCGGGCACGCCGGATTCGGCGACGGTGGGCACGTCGGGCAACTCGGGCGAGCGCTTGGCCGTGGTCACGGCGATGGGGCGCAGCTTGCCCGAGCGCACATGCTGGATGGCCGAGGGCATGTTGTCGAACATGATGGCGATCTGGTTGCCCAGCAGGTCGGTGATGGCCGGGGCGCTGCCCTTGTAGGGCACGTGCACCATGTCCAGGCCGGTCATGGAGCGGAACAGCTCGCCCGACAGGTGGATGGAGCTGCCGCTGCCCGAAGAGCCATAGTTCAGCTTGCCGGGATTGGCGCGCGCATAGGCGATCATTTCCTTGACGGTCTTGAACGGCTGGCTGGGGTGGGCCACCAGCAGGTTGGGCACGTTGGCCACGCGCGTCAGGGGCGAGAAGTCCTTGATGGGGTCGAAGCCGGGCTTGGCATAGAGCGCGGCATTGATGGCATGCGTGCCCACGGTGCCCATGAACAGCGTGTAGCCGTCGGCCGGCGCCCGGGCGCCGGCCACGGCGCCGATGTTGCCGCCCGCGCCGGGCTTGTTGTCCACGATCACGGTCTGGCCCAGTTCCTGCTGCAGCGCCTGGGCGACGATGCGCGCCAGGATGTCGGTGGTGCCGCCTGCCGCGAAGGGCACGAGGATGGTGATGGGCTTGCTGGGGAACGGGTCCTGGGCCAGGGCGGCCGTGCCGGACAGCGAGCCCAGTGCAAGCACAGAGGCGGCGGCCAGCGCCTGCAGGCCGCGGCGGCGGGTGAAACGGGTGGTTTGGTCAAACATCGAGAGGTCTCCTGGTTCGGCAATAAGGTGCAAGGCCGGGCGCCACGCACGGCGGGTCCGGCCAGGGCAAAGCCCTGTGTGGCGCCCGCCAGTGCGGCGGGCGCTTCCAGTGGTTCTTCTTGGGGGTGTGGTGCCTTGGCGGGCGGTGGATCAGACGGGCGCCACGCCCAGCGTGGTGCCGCCGCAGACGTAGAGCACCTGGCCGGTGACGAAACCGTTATCGGGCGACAGGAAGAACAGCGCCGCGCGGGCCACGTCTTCGGGCGTGCCCATGCGGCCCACGGCGATGCTGTCGAGAATGCGCCGGGTCTGCGGCGCGCCCTCGGGGTTGCTCTGCGTGAACAGCTCGGTGGCGATGGGGCCGGGGCCCAGGGCGTTGACCGTGATGCGGTCGCGGCCCAGTTCCATGGCCAGGGTGCGCGTCAGGCCGATCAGGCCGGCCTTGGTGGCCGAGTAGACGATGCGGTCGGGCTTGCCCAGCGCGGCGCGCGAGGACATGTTCACGATGCGGCCCTGGCCGCAGGCGCGCAGCGTGGGCAGGAAGGCCTGGACCAGCAGCATGGGCGCGCGCAGGTGCAGCCCCACCACGTCGTCGAGGTGCCTGGTGCTGGCGTTGTCGATGGTGCCGGGGCGCGTGGCGCCCGCGTTGTTGACCAGGGCCACCACGTTGTGCGCGGCGGCGATGCGGGCAGCCGCCTCGGACGTGGCCTGCTCGCTGGTCAGGTCGGCCTGGTAGCTTGCCAGCAGCGGATGGCTCCATTCGGGCAGCACGTAGTCGAGGTTGACCACGGCGCGGCCCTGGGCCAGCAGGGCTTCGGCGATGGCGCGGCCGATGCCGTTGCTGGCGCCGCTGACCACGGTGACGGGCGTCGATTTGTCCACGTTGCTCATTGCGGGCTCAGACCTTTTCCAGGATCACGGCAATGCCCTGGCCCACGCCGATGCACATGGTGCACAGCGCGTAGCGGCCGCCCAGGGTGTGCAGCTGGTTCACCGCCGTGGTGGCCAGGCGGGCACCCGAGGCGCCCAGCGGGTGGCCCAGGGCGATGGCGCCGCCCCACTGGTTGACGCGGCGGTCGTCGTCGGCAATGCCGAGGTCGCGCAGCACGGCCAGGCCTTGGGCGGCGAAGGCTTCGTTGAGCTCGATCACGTCCATCTGCTCCAGCGTCAGGCCGGTCAGGGCCAGCACCTTGCGCACGGCAGGCGCGGGGCCGAAGCCCATGATGCGCGGGGCCACGCCGGCCACGGCCATGCCGACCACGCGGGCGCGCGGCACCAGGTTGTATTGCCTGGCCGCTTCTTCATTGGCCAGCAGCAGGGCGCAGGCGCCGTCGTTGACACCGCTGGCATTGCCGGCGGTGACGGTGCCGTCGGGACGCACCACGCCCTTGAGCTTGGCCAGCGCCTCGATGGTCGTGGCGCGCGGATGCTCGTCCTGGCTCACCACGATGGGGTCGCCTTTCTTCTGGGCCAGGGTCACGGCCACGATTTCCTTGGCCAGGTAGCCGGCGGCGATGGCGGCGGCGGCCTTTTGCTGGCTGGCCAGGGCCATGCGGTCCTGCGCCTCGCGCTCGATCTTGAAATCATCGGCCACGTTCTCGGCCGTCTCGGGCATGGAGTCCACGCCGTACTGCTGCTTCATCAGCTTGTTGACGAAGCGCCAGCCGATGGTGGTGTCGTAGACGGCATTGTTGCGGCTGAAGGCGCTTTCTGCCTTGGGCATGACGAAGGGTGCGCGGCTCATGCTTTCCACGCCGCCGGCGATCATCAGGCGGGCCTCGCCCGACTTGATGGCGCGCGCGGCCGTGCCCACGGCATCCAGGCCCGAGCCGCACAGGCGGTTGATGGTGGCGCCCGGGACGTCGATGGGCAGTCCGGCCAGCAGGGAGGACATGCGCGCCACGTTGCGGTTGTCCTCGCCGGCCTGGTTGGCGCAGCCGTAGAGCACGTCGGCCACGGCGCTCCAGTCCACGCCGGTGTTGCGCTCCATCAGCGCCTTGATCGGCAGGGCGCCGAGGTCATCGGTGCGCACCGAGGACAGGGCGCCGCCGTAGCGGCCGAAGGGGGTGCGGATGGCGTCGCAGATGAAGGCCTGGTTGGACTGGCTCATGGTGTCTCCTGAGGATGGAATGGGGGATGTGAAGGCGCGCCGCGGCACGCCCATGCGGTCTTGGAAGGGATCAGGCCGTGGCGGCCGGCTCGATGGGCAGGCCCACGATGGACTGCAGCTCGGCATGCGAGAGGCCGGGCACGGTGTCGATCAGGCGCAGGCCTTCGGGCGTGCATTCCAGCGTGCACAGGTCGGTGTAGATGCGCTTGACGCAGGACAGGCCCGTGAGCGGGTAGCTGCAGTCCTTGACGACCTTGCATTCGCCGGTCTTGGTCAGCAGGTCCATCATCACCCAGGTCTGGCGCGCACCCACGGCCAGGTCCATGGCGCCGCCCACGGCGGGGATGGCGCCGGCCTCGCCCGTGCTCCAGTTGGCCAGGTCGCCCGTGGCCGAGACCTGGAAGGCACCCAGCACGCAGATGTCCAGGTGGCCGCCGCGCATCATGGCGAAGCTGTCGGCATGGTGGAAATAGCAGCCGCCCGGCAGCAGCGTCACGGGCTGCTTGCCGGCATTGGTCAGGTCGTAGTCTTCCTGGCCTTCGGCGGGCGCCGGGCCCATGCCCAGGATGCCGTTCTCGCTTTGCAGGATGACCTCGCGGCCGGCCGGGATGTGGTTGGCGACCTGGGTGGGCATGCCGATGCCCAGGTTGACATAGGCGCCGTCGAAGATGTCTTCGGCCACGCGGCGGGCCAGCTCTTGCTTGCTGCGTTTCTGGTAGCTGCTCATGCTCTTGCTTTCGGCGGTGGGGGCGCTCATGCGGTTTTCCTGAAGCCGCCGGCCTGGGTGGCCACGCGGTCAATCTTCACGATCTGGCTCACGTAGATGCCGGGCGTGACCACGGCCTCGGGGTCCAGCGCGCCCAACTCGACGATCTCATGCACGGTGGCGATGGTGTGCCTGGCCGCCGTGGCCATCACCGGGCCGAAGTTGCGGGCCGACATGCGGTAGGTGAGGTTGCCCCAGCGGTCGCCCTTCTCGGCCTTGACCAGCGCCACGTCGCCGTGGATGGGGTACTCCAGCACATAGTGCCTGCCGTTGATCTCGCGCGTTTCCTTGCCCTTGGCCAGCTCGGTGCCGTAGGCCGTGGGGCAGAAGAAGCCGCCGATGCCCGCGCCCGCGGCGCGCAGGCGCTCGGCCAGGTTGCCCTGGGGCACGAGTTCGAGCTCGATCTTGCCGCTGCGGTACAACTCGTCGAACACCCAGCTGTCCACCTGGCGGGGAAAGCTGCAGATGATCTTGCGCACCTGGCCGCTCTTGAGCAGGGCGGCCAGGCCCTGGTCGCCATTGCCCGCGTTGTTGTTGACCACGGTCAGCTCGCGCGCGCCCTGGGCGATCAGGCCGTCGATGAGTTCGGTGGGATTGCCCGAGGTGCCGAAGCCCCCGATGAGAACGGTGGAGCCGTCCTGGACGCCCGACAACGCCTCGGCGATGGTGTCGGTGATTTTGTTGATCACTGGCTGTCTCCTACATGCGCAGGCTGTGGGCCTTGCGCTAAAATGTTCGCATATAGAACAAAAGTTCGTAGAAAGAATTATAGGGCCATGGAAAAAAATGCCGCTTCCGTAATTTCCACAGGTGGGGCTGAAGAAGAGGGCGGGGCACCGCGCCCCGGGGACAGCTACGTGCAGTCCTTCGCGCGCGGCCTGGGAGTGATCCGCTCGTTCAGCGCCGAGGCGCCTGCGCAGACGCTCAGCGAGGTCGCGGCACGCACGGGGCTGACGCGCGCCGGTGCGCGGCGCATCCTGCTGACGCTGCAGACGCTGGGCTATGTGAAGAGCGACGGCAAGCTGTTCCAGCTCACGCCGCGCATCATGGAGCTGGGCTTTGCCTATCTGAGTTCCACGCCGCTCTGGAACCTGGCCGAGCCCGTGATGGAGCGCCTGGTCGACGAGGTCAAGGAGTCCTGCTCGGCCGCCGTGCTCGACGGCGGCGACATCGTCTACGTGCTGCGGGTGCATACCCACAAGATCATGAGCACGAACCTGAGCGTGGGCTCGCGCCTGCCGGCCTGCTGGACTTCGATGGGCCGCGTGCTGCTGGCCGGTGAGAGCGACGAATCCCTGCATGCCCTGCTGGCCGCGCGTGACCGCCAGCAGTTCACGGCCCTGACCGAGCAGGACGATGCGCGGCTGCTGGAGCGCATCCTGCAGGTGCGCGCCCAGGGCTGGGCGCTGGTGGACCAGGAACTGGCCGAAGGGCTGATCTCGATCGCCGCGCCCGTGAAGAACGCGGCCGGGCGCACGGTGGCCGCCCTCAACATCAGCGGCCAGGCCAACCGCAACAGCGCCGAGATGATGCGCGAGCAATTGCTGCCCCGTTTGCTGGCCGCCACGCAGACGGTCAGCCAGCTGCTCAGGGCCTCGTCGCGCCTGTCGCTCTGAGCGCGGCCGGGCAGGGCGTTCCATAATTCCTGCTTTCGTCGCCTTCCCGGCTGCACGCTCCGCAGCCCTTGCACCATGGCCCGCCTGCCCCGACTCACTCTCGCGGATCTGCCGCACCACATCATCCAGCGCGGCAACAACGGCGGGGACATCTTCGTCGATGCCCAGGACCGCGAGACCATGCTGGCCCTGATGCGCGAGATGGCCCACAACTTCCAGCTGGCCGTGCATGCCTATGTGCTGCTGCCCAGCCAGTTCCATCTGCTGGCCACGCCGCGCAGCGATGAGGGCCTGCCCAAGTTCATGCAGGCCGTGGGCCGGCGCTACGTGCGCTACTTCAATGACCGCCACGGGCGCAGCGGCACGCTGTGGGAAGGCCGCTACCGGGGCACGGTGCTGCAGGCCAGCTGGATGCTGCCCAGCATGGTCTTCATCGATGGCGCCCCCGTGCGCGCCGGCCTGGTGCAGCGCCCCGCCGACTGGCCTTGGTCCAGCTACGCGCACAACGCGGGCCTGGGCAACGACGCGCTCATCCATCCGCATGCGGTGTTCTGGAGCCTGGGCAACACGCCGTTCGCGCGCGATGCCGCCTATGTGGCCGCCGTCGATGAAGGGCTGGGCGCCGAGGCCCTGGAGCGCATCGCCGGCTCCGCGCTGCGTGGCTGGGCGCTGGGCGACGAGCAGTTCATTGCCGATTTACAACAGCGCACGGAACGCCGCGTCACCCGCCAGCGGGCCGGCAGGCCCCCGGGTCGCGCAGGTGACGGCACCACAATAGTGCGTTAGTACCTGCTGACGGACTGCAAATCATTGATTTGCATGGCTGCATGCCGCCCTAAAAAATGTGTCCCCAATTAATTTCCGATCTTTTTGTCTTGGAATTAATTGGAATCTGACCCTTATATAAATTTATTGCATGGGTTGATGCCTTGCCTTAATCTTGCATTCCCTGCGAAAAATTTGAGGATTCCCCCATGACGACGGCTGCCGAGATCAAGCATCTCCAAGACCACGGTCTGTACTCCAAGAGCAACGAGCACGATGCCTGCGGCCTCGGCTTCGTCGCCCATATCAAGGGCGTCAAGCGCCATGACATCGTCACGGGCGCGCTCAAGATCCTCGAGAACATCGACCACCGCGGCGCCGTGGGCGCCGACAAGCTGATGGGCGATGGCGCAGGCATTCTGATCCAGATTCCCGACCAGCTCTACCGCGAGGAGATGGCCAGGCAGGGCGTGACCCTGCCGCCGGCCGGCGAGTATGGCGTGGGCATGATCTTCCTGCCCAAGGAGCATGCCTCGCGCCTGGCCTGCGAGCAGGAGATGGAGCGCGCCATCAAGGCCGAAGGCCAGGTGCTGCTGGGCTGGCGCGACGTGCCCGTGAACCGCGACATGCCCATGTCGCCCACGGTCCGGGAAAAGGAGCCCATCCTGCGCCAGGTCTTCATCGGCCGTGGCGCCGACGTGATCGTGCAGGACGCGCTCGAGCGCAAGCTGTACGTGATCCGCAAGACGGCCAGCGCCGCCATCCAGAACCTCAAGCTCAAGCACAGCAAGGAATACTACGTTCCCAGCATGAGCAGCCGCACCGTGGTATACAAGGGCCTGCTGCTGGCCGACCAGGTGGGCGTGTACTACAACGACCTGTCCGACGAGCGTTGCGTCTCGGCCATCGGCCTGGTGCACCAGCGCTTCTCGACCAACACCTTCCCCGAGTGGCCGCTGGCCCACCCCTACCGCTACGTGGCCCACAACGGCGAGATCAACACCGTGCGCGGCAACTACAACTGGATGCTGGCGCGCGAGGGCGTGATGGCCTCGCCCGTGCTGGCCGAAGACCTCCGGAAGCTCTATCCCATCAGCTTCGCGGGCCAGTCCGACACGGCAACGTTCGACAACTGCCTGGAGCTGCTGACCATGGCCGGCTACCCCATCAGCCAGGCCGTGATGATGATGATTCCCGAGCCCTGGGAGCAGCACGAGTCCATGGACGAGCGCCGCCGCGCCTTCTATGAATACCACGCCGCCATGATGGAGCCCTGGGACGGCCCGGCCTCCATCGTGTTCACCGACGGCCGCCAGATCGGCGCCACGCTGGACCGCAACGGCCTGCGCCCCTCGCGCTATGTGATCACCGACGACGACCTGGTCATCCTGGCCTCGGAAGCCGGCGTGCTGCCCGTGCCCGACAGCGCCATCGTGCGCAAGTGGCGCCTGCAGCCCGGCAAGATGCTGCTGATCGACCTGGAGCAGGGCCGCCTGATCGAGGACGACGAGCTCAAGGCCAACATCGTCAACACCAAGCCCTACAAGCAGTGGATCGAGAACCTGCGCATCAAGCTGGGCAGCGTGGGTGGCGATGTCAAGGCCGGCCCCGAGGCCGCCACGCTGCCGCTGCTGGAGCGCCAGCAGGCCTTCGGCTTCACGCAGGAAGACATCAAGTTCCTGCTGGCGCCCATGGCGAAGAACGGCGAGGAAGGCATCGGCTCCATGGGCAACGACAGCCCGCTGGCCGTGCTGTCGGACAAGAACAAGCCGCTGTACAACTACTTCCGCCAGATGTTCGCGCAGGTGACCAACCCGCCGATCGACCCCATCCGCGAAGCCATCGTGATGTCGCTGGTGTCCTTCATCGGGCCCAAGCCCAACCTGCTGGACATCAACCAGGTCAACCCGCCCATGCGCCTCGAAGTGCACCAGCCGGTGCTGGACTTCGCCGACATGGCACGGCTGCGCGACATCGAGCGCCACACCCAGGGCAAGTTCAAGAGCGCCACCATCGACATCACCTACCCGCTGTCCTGGGGCAAGCAGGGCGTGGAAGCCAAGCTGGCGTCGCTGTGCGCGCAGGCCGTGGACGCCATCAAGGGCGGCGCCAACATCCTGATCATCAGCGACCGCCACGTCAGCGCCACCCAGGTGGCCATCCCCGCGCTGCTGGCGCTGTCTGCCATCCACCAGCACCTGGTGCGCGAGGGCCTGCGCACGACCGCAGGCCTGGTGGTGGAGACCGGCACGGCGCGTGAGGTCCATCACTTCGCCGTGCTGGCGGGCTACGGCGCCGAGGCCGTGCACCCCTACCTGGCCATGGAAACCCTGGCCGACATGCACAAGGAGCTGGGTGGCGACCTGTCGGCGGACAAGGCCATCTACAACTACGTCAAGGCCATCGGCAAGGGCCTGTCCAAGATCATGTCCAAGATGGGCGTGTCCACCTACATGTCCTATTGCGGCGCCCAGCTGTTCGAGGTGATCGGCCTGAACAGCGACACCGTGGACAAGTACTTCACGGGCACGGCCAGCCGCGTCGAGGGCATCGGCGTGTTCGAGATCGCCGAGGAGGCCATCCGCAACCACCGCGCCGCCTTCGGCGACGACCCGGTGCTGGAGACCATGCTGGACGCCGGTGGCGAGTACGCCTGGCGCGCGCGCGGCGAAGAGCACATGTGGTCGCCCGACGCCATCGCCAAGCTGCAGCATTCCACGCGCTCCAACAACTGGAGCACCTACAAGGAATACGCCCAGCTGATCAACGACCAGAGCAGGCGCCACATGACGCTGCGCGGCCTGTTCGAGTTCAAGGTCGATCCCGCCAAGGCCATCCCGCTGGACCAGGTCGAGCCGGCCAAGGAGATCGTCAAGCGCTTTGCCACCGGCGCCATGTCGCTGGGCTCCATCAGCACCGAGGCGCATGCCACGCTGGCCGTGGCCATGAACCGCATCGGCGGCAAGAGCAACACCGGCGAAGGCGGCGAAGACCCCAGGCGCTACCGCAACGAGCTCAAGGGCATCCCGATCAGGAAGGGCGAGACCTTGGGCTCCATCATCGGCGCCGACAAGGTCGAGGCCGACATCGAGCTGCTGGACGGCGACTCGCTGCGTTCGAAGATCAAGCAGGTGGCATCGGGCCGCTTCGGCGTCACGGCCGAGTACCTGTCGTCCTCGGACCAGGTGCAGATCAAGATGGCCCAGGGCGCCAAGCCCGGTGAAGGCGGCCAGCTGCCGGGCGGCAAGGTGTCCGACTACATCGGCCAGCTGCGCCACTCCGTGCCCGGCGTGGGCCTGATCTCGCCCCCGCCCCACCACGACATCTACTCGATCGAGGACCTGGCCCAGCTGATCCACGACCTGAAGAACGTGGCCCCGCACGCCGACATCTCGGTCAAGCTCGTCTCCGAAGTGGGCGTGGGCACCATCGCGGCCGGCGTGGCCAAGTGCAAGAGCGACCACGTGGTGATCGCCGGGCACGACGGCGGCACGGGCGCCTCGCCCTGGTCGTCCATCAAGCACGCAGGCTCGCCCTGGGAAATCGGCTTGGCCGAGACCCAGCAGACCCTGGTGCTCAACCGCCTGCGCGGCCGCATCCGCGTGCAGGCCGACGGCCAGATGAAGACCGGCCGCGACGTGGTCATCGGCGCGCTGCTGGGCGCCGACGAGTTCGGCTTCGCCACGGCGCCCCTGGTCGTCGAGGGCTGCATCATGATGCGCAAGTGCCACCTGAACACCTGCCCCGTGGGCGTGGCCACGCAGGACCCGGTGCTGCGTGCCAAGTTCTCGGGCAAGCCCGAGCACGTGGTGAACTACTTCTTCTTCGTCGCCGAGGAAGTGCGCCAGATCATGGCCCAGCTGGGCGTGGCCAGGTTCGACGACCTGATCGGCCGCTCCGACCTGCTGGACACCCGCAAGGGCATCGCCCACTGGAAGGCCCAGGGCCTGGACTTCTCGCGCCTGTTCGCCCAGCCCGAAGTGCCCGCCGACGTGGCGCGCTTCCATGTCGAAAGCCAGGACCACCTGCTGGACAAGGCGCTGGACGTCAAGCTGATCGAGCGCTGCAAGCCCGCCATCGACAACGGCGAGAAGGTGCGCATCATGGAGGTGGCGCGCAACGTCAACCGCTCCGTGGGCGCCATGCTCTCGGGCGCCGTGACGCGCAAGCACCCCGAAGGCCTGCCCGACGACACCATCCGCATCCACTTCGAGGGCACGGGCGGCCAGTCCTTCGGCGCCTTCCTGTGCAACGGCATCACGCTGAACCTGCGCGGCGACGCCAACGACTACACGGGCAAGGGCCTGTCCGGCGGCCGCGTGGTGGTGCACGCCAGCCATGAGTTCCGTGGCGATACCACCAGCAACACCATCGTGGGCAACACCGTGATGTTCGGCGCCACCAGCGGCGAGGCCTTCTTCGGCGGCGTGGCCGGCGAGCGCTTCGCGGTGCGCCTGTCCGGCGCCACGGCCGTGGTCGAAGGCGTGGGCGACCACGGCTGCGAATACATGACCGGCGGCACCGTGGTCGTGCTGGGCAAGACCGGCCGCAACTTCGCCGCCGGCATGAGCGGCGGCGTGGCCTACGTCTATGACGAGGACGGCAAGTTCGCCGAGCGCTGCAACAAGGCGTCGGTGACCCTGGACAAGGTGCTGCCCCATGACGAGCACCTGGCCCAGGTCTCGCCCGCCGTCTGGCACCGCCGCGAGACCGACGAGCGCCAGCTGCGCGCGCTGATCGAGGCGCACAGCCGCTGGACCGGCTCCAAGCGTGCCCGCGACCTGCTGGACAACTGGGCTGCCGCCCGCTCTAGGTTCGTCAAGGTCTTCCCGAGCGAGTACAAGCGTGCCCTGTCCGAGATGTACGAGCGCCAGGTGATGCAAGAGCCCGCCACGCCCGAGGTCGAGGAACACGCCAAGAAGGAAGCCGTGGCGGCCAAATAACAAGGAAGCGAAGGATGCGGGCAGCAGCCCGCCTCCATCCCTGCACCCCACACATCAGGACAACGACATCATGGGAAAGACCACCGGCTTCATGGAATATGAGCGCCTCGAGGAGGGCTATGCGCCCGTCGCCGAGCGCGTGAAGCACTACAAGGAATTCGTCATCGGCCTCGATGACAGCCAGGCCAAGATCCAGGGCGCGCGCTGCATGGACTGCGGCACGCCGTTCTGCAACAACGGCTGCCCGGTCAACAACATCATTCCGGACTTCAACGACCTGGTCTTCCACGGCAGCTGGAAGAGCGCCAGCGCCGTGCTGCACAGCACCAACAACTTCCCCGAGTTCACCGGCCGCATCTGCCCCGCGCCCTGCGAGGCGGCCTGCACGCTGAACATCAACGACGACGCCGTGGGCATCAAGTCCATCGAGCACGCCATCATCGACCGCGCCTGGGCCGAAGGCTGGGTCAAGCCCCTGCCCAGCAGCCGCAAGACCGGCAAGAAGGTGGCCGTGGTCGGTGCGGGCCCTGCCGGCCTGGCCGCGTCCCAGCAACTGGCGCGCGCCGGCCATGACGTGACGTTGTTCGAGAAGAACGACCGCGTCGGCGGCCTGCTGCGCTACGGCATTCCCGACTTCAAGATGGAGAAGTCCCACATCGACCGCCGCGTCGAGCAGCTCGTGGCCGAAGGCGTCAAGATCCGCACCGGCGTGCTGGTGGCGGGCAAGGACGGCCTGGGCCAGGACTCCAAGGTCACCAACTGGGCCAAGGAAACCGTCAGCCCCGAGCAGCTCATGGCCGAGTTCGATGCCGTGCTGCTGTCCGGCGGTGCCGAGCAGTCGCGCGACCTGCCCGTGCCGGGCCGCGAACTCAAGGGCATCCACTTCGCGATGGAATTCCTGCCCCAGCAGAACAAGGTCAACGCGGGCGACAAGCTCAAGGGCCAGCTGCGCGCCGACGGCAAGCATGTCATCGTCATCGGCGGCGGCGACACCGGCTCCGACTGCGTGGGCACCAGCAACCGCCATGGCGCGGTCAGCGTGACCCAGTTCGAGCTGATGCCCATGCCGCCCGAGCAGGAGAACAAGCCCCTGGTCTGGCCCTACTGGCCGATCAAGCTGCGCACCAGCTCCAGCCACGAGGAAGGCTGCGAGCGCGAGTTCGCCATCGCCACCAAGGAATTCATCGGCGAGAAGGGCCAGGTCACGGCCGTCAAGACCGTGCGCATCGAGATGAAGGACGGCAAGATCGTCGAAGTGCCCGGCACCGAGCAGGTGCTCAAGGCCGACCTCGTGCTGCTGGCCATGGGCTTCGTCAGCCCCGTGCAGGCCGTGCTCGACGCCTTCGGCGTGGACAAGGATGCGCGCGGCAACGCCAAGGCCACGACCGACTTCACGGGCGGCTATGCCACCAATGTGCCCAAGCTGTTCGCCGCCGGCGACGTGCGCCGCGGCCAGTCCCTGGTGGTCTGGGCCATCCGCGAAGGCCGCCAGGCTGCCCGCTCCATCGACGAGTTCCTGATGGGGGTATCTGACCTGCCTCGTTGAGGCAGGCTCCCCCTGAGTCGCTTCGCGCCTTCCCCCCGTGGCACGGCCCCTCTCTTCGGAGGGGGACGACACCCTCGGTGCGGGGCGGCGCGGCCGGCCTAGGTGTGATGTCTCAACAGGTTGTTCATCCGTCTCAGATTTGGGAAGCTGTGGTTACCAGGCCAAGCAACTCAAGTCAGGAGAGACAGATGAACAGTCACAAGCATGCCCGTTTGACCGCTGCGGGTCGA
>JBHIXF010000031.1:0-66501 GCA_041984925.1 Comamonas sp. | reverse complement strand
TGATGTTCTGCGCCATTTCGATGAAGGCGGAAAACAGCTTGCGGCGCGTGGGGCCGGCGACGCCGGCCACCTCCAGCTGCAGCTTCACGGCCTCGGCCATGCTGGCCACGATGTTCTGCGAGAAATAGCCCATGTAATAGAAGATCACCTGGTGCTGGCGCGCCAGGTGGAAGAAGGTGCCGTACTTTTCGGCGATGCGGGTCTGGGGCATGGGTGGCTGCAATCAGGTGCGAAAGCAAAGAAAGGTCAGGTCGTCGCGGCGGTGGTGCCCGCCCTGCCAGGCCTGCAGGGCGGCCAGCATGGCGCGGTTGACCTGGGCGGGGGTGGCGCCGGCCTGTTCCTGCAGCAGTTCGCGCACGCGCTTCTTGCCGAAGGCGATGGCGCGCGGCCCGCCGACCTGGTCGATCAGGCCGTCCGTGGTGACGAAGACCAGGGTGCCGGGCGAAAGCTCCAGGTCGGTGTTGTGCCAGAGGAAGTCGAATTCGCTGTCCACATAGCCCATGCCCTTGCGCTGGCCTTCGACCGCCTGCACGGCCTCGGCGCCCGGGCGCAGCATGAACAGCGACAGCCGCGCGCCCGCAAAGCGCAGGCGCTGGCGGGCGGGCTCGAACCAGAAGCAGGCCGCGTCCAGGCCGTCGTCGGAGCCGGGCGTGCCGTCCTGGCCATCCATCTGGCCCAGCATCTGCTTGACGCTGCGGTGGACGCTGCCCAGCAGCGCGGCCGGATCGCGCGTGCCATGCTCCTTGACGGCCTGGCCCAGGCTGCTGGTGGCGATCAGCGTCATGAAGGCGCCGGGCACGCCATGGCCGGTGCAATCGGCGACGGTGGCCAGCCAGCCGTCGCCATCCTGGCTGAACTGGTAGAAGTCGCCGCCGACCACGTCGCGCGGCTCCCAGACCAGGTCGGCATCGGGGCAGGCGCGGGCCAGCGTTTCGCGCGAACTGCGCAGCGTCGCCTGCTGGATCACGCTGGCGTACTCGATGCTGTGCATGATCTGGCGGTGCCGCGCCGCCTGGATGTCGGCCAACGCGCGCATCAGCTGCAGCCCGCTGCCCATGCCGGCGAAGCTGCCCTCGCGGGTGATGATGAAGCCGTCGGACAGGGCTTTTTCGCCATGCTCCACGGTCCTGACCGTCAGCGTGTCGATGTCGGTGCCGGCGTCGACGATCAGCGGCTCCTTGTCCATGAAGGCGATGCAGCTCTTCTTGCCATACAGCTCCATGCGGAACGGCTTGCTGAACTGGGACAGGAAGATGCTGCGGTTGATCAGCCCGATGGGGCGGCCGCCCTCGACCACGGGCAGGCCGACCAGGTCGCGGTGGCGGGTGAAGACCTCGAGCACCTGTTCATTGGTCTCGTCGGCGGTCATGCAGGGAACAGGAAGGCACAACTCGGCCGCGCTGGGTTGGCGGAAGCGGGGCCGGGAATCGCTCAGGTAGGCGCGGGATTCATCCATGGAATGCAGGGCGCAGAATTGTTAAAGGATGTTACTTCTGCTCTATGGCGGTTTCATGACAGCGCACACATCCCGGGGCCGGCCGCTTGCGCGGGCGATGGTGTTGCCGCATGCCGACAAGGCCCGCAGCGGATGGTGTCCGGGTGGACAGCCTTGCAAGTTACGGGATGTAATCACCTTGCGGCAGCCCTTGCGCCGCGATGGGGCGGTTTTGCACAGGCCTGGTATGAGAGTTCACGATCTTGTTTTGAGAGTCTTTGCTTCGGCCTTGGACCAGATAGAAGTCGCGCTGTGCGTATTCGACAGCGAAGACCACACGCTGCTGTGGAACGAGACTTTTCTCCAGTTCTTTCCCGAGCATGCGGGAAAGATCCATGCGGGCGAGCATTACCGCGAGAACCTCAGGCGCTTCTACAGCCTGCGCCTGGACCCCGACGAGATGGCCAGCCTGGCGCGCTACATCGAAGAGGGCATCCAGCGGCACAGGAGCCAGCAGCGGCCTTTCGAGTTCGATCACCACGGCTACCGCATCCGGGTCGCTTCGCTGGAGATCTGGCGCCTGGGCCGCATCCGCGTCTGGCGCAAGACGCAGCCGCTGCCCACGGTGTCGGAGGACCAGCTGGCCGTGCAGGCGCGCCGGCATGCGGCCGGTATCGATCCGCATGTGGCCCTCACGCTGGAAAGCCTGGCCGACGGTGTGCTGCTGGTCGACGCGCAGGAGCGCATCGTCTGGGCCAACCACGCTTTTCTCACGCTGTACGGCATCTCCAGCATCACCTCGATCGCGGGCTTGCATTTCGAGGCGCTGTATGCGGCGGCATGGGCGGGCCGCGAGGATGCCGTGGCCTATGGCCACAGCAAGGTGATCCTGCGCGAGAAGCAGCGGTTTTCGGGCGCGCCCTTCGAAATTGCCCTGCCCTATGAGAAGTGGGTGCGCATCATCGAGCTGCGGGGCACGCGCACGGACGGGTACAGCTATTTCTCGCACGTGGACATCACCGAGTTCAAGCGGCAGAACCTTGCGCTGAAGCTTTTGTCGGACCGGCTGGAGAATCTGGCGCTGACCGATCCGCTCACCGGCCTGGCCAACCGCAGGCGCTTCGACCAGGAGCTGGGCCGGCAGTGGCGGCAGGCGCAGGCCGGGCGCCGCGGCCTTTCGCTGCTGATGATCGATGTCGATGATTTCAAGCGCATCAACGACAGCCACGGCCATGACTTCGGCGACAAGGTCCTGTGCGCGCTGGCCGATGTGCTGCGCCGCGCCACCGATGCGCAGGCCATGGTCGTGGCACGCTATGGCGGCGAGGAGTTTTCCGTGCTGCTGCCGGGCGCCGGCGTGGCGTGCGCCGGGGCGCTGGCCGAAGACATCCGCCGCGACGTCGAGCAAGGCCTGCAGGCCACGCAGGCGCTGGACGGGCTGCGCGTGACGGTGAGCATCGGCGTGGCCGGCTGCAGCGGGGCGGGCCGGGACGGCGACGGCTTCAGCCTGGTGGAATGCGCCGATGCGGCCCTCTACCAGGCCAAGCGAAGCGGTCGCAACCGGGTCTGCGTGGGCAGTTTCTAGGCCCTGCCGGAGGCGGGGCCGGCATCGGCCCGCGGGGCTGCGCGCGGCGCGGCCAGCCAGCACAGGCCCAGCGCCAGCGAGGCGATGCCGCCCAGCGACAGAAAGGCCGCATCGAAGCCGAAGCGCTGCGCTATCCAGCCGGCCAGCGCGGGGCTGGCCGCGGCGCCCAGGCCCTGCAGCGTCAGCACGGCGCCCAGGCCCGCGTTCACATGGCCCGTTGCCTGCAGCAGCCGGGCGACCAGCCCCGGCAGGGCCACGCCCATCAGTCCGGCACCGACGCCGTCGAGCACCTGCACCGGCACCAGCGCCCAGTCTGAATCCCACAGCGCCGCCACCAGGGCGCGCAGGGGCAGGGACAGCAGCGCGGCCTTGACCAGCAGCCAGTAGCCGTGGTGCTGCGCATGGCGTCCGGCCAGCATGGCCATGGGAATCATCACCAGCTGTGCCACGATGATGGTCAAGGCCGTGAATCCCGCCGGGTCCGCATGGCCGCGTGCCACGGCCGCCTGCCCCAGCAGCGGCAGCAGGGCCGCATTGCCCAGGTGGAACAGCAGCATGATGGCGGCCACGATCCCCAGCGAAGGCGTGGCCGCCAGCACCTGCAGCAGGCCCGGAGCGGGCGCGGCGCCCGGGTTCTCGGGGTGGGGGCGCGGTGCCGGCTGCGCGGCGCCGCGGTCGTATCGCATGCGGTACAGGCAGGCCAGGGCCGCGCACCCCGTCAGCGCCATCAGCGCGAACACCGTGGACAGCCCCCAGCGGTAGCCCAGTGTGCCGGCCAGCGCGGCGGCGGCCACGTTGCCGGCATGGTTCCAGGCTTCGTTGATGCCCAGCTGGCGCGGCAGCCCCGCGTGGCCCGTGATGTCCAGCGTAATGCCCAGCAGGCAGGGCGCGATGAGGGCGGCAGCCACGCCGGCGGCGATCTGCGCGGCGGCGGTGACGGCCAGCGACGCAAAGGCCCAGATGGCCAGGTGCGCCGCCAGCAGCAGGGCGACGGCAGTGGCCAGCAGCCGGCGCCGGTGGCGCGAGGCGTCCACCAGCGCGCCCAGCGGCGTGGTGGCCAGCATGCCGGCGATGCCGCCCAGGGCCGTCACGTAGCCGATGTCGTCCAGCCGCCAGCCCTGCGCGAGCAGGAACACGCCCAGGAAAGGGCCCAGTCCGTCGCGCACGTCGGCGAGAAAGAAGTTCAGCCCCGGCAGCCAGCGCCGCGCCTCGTCGTGGCTTTGTCGCATGCCGGCTCTCCTCAGCGCAAGGGTCCCTTGAACACGAAGAAGGCGCCCAGGCAGATGAAGCCGAAGCCCACGAGGTGGTTGAGGGTCAGCTTCTCGCCCAAATAGAGCACCGAGAAGACGGCGAACACCGCCAGCGTGATCACCTCCTGCATGGTCTTGAGCTCCGCCGCGCTGTAGACCTCATGGCCCAGCCGGTTCGCCGGCACGGCAAAGCAGTATTCGGCCAGCGCGATCAGCCAGCTGACCACGATGACCAGGTACAGCGGCCGGTTCTCGAACTTCAGGTGCCCATACCAGGCGAAGGTCATGAAGATGTTGGAGACCAGCAGCAAAAGGACGGGAGCGATCTTGGGGGACATGTCGGCATCCGGGCAGGGAAAAGGGTTGAAGCCCTGGCTGTGCCCGAGGGCGCTGCCAGGGCCGGGGGCGGCGGTGCGTCAGGGAGCGCGGCCGTACAGCGGCCGCAGGTCCGCCAGGGTCGTGCCGGCGCTGATGGCCTCCAGCGAGACGCCGTGCGCGTTGCGCGTGCCCAGGCCCGAGGCGGCAAAGGGCTGGCCCTGCTGCAGCGGCGGCTGCTGCTGCAGCGCATGCGGCGCAAAGCGCACGATGCTGCCGTCCGAAAGAATCACACCGTCGGCCTCGCCGCGCGGACCGGTGAGGACCGCGTCGATGCGGCCCTGTGCCTGCTGGGTCTGCAGGCCGGCCATGCGCAGGTGCGGGGGCATGGGGCGCTCGCCCGCGGACGCGGCAGGCTGGTCGTACACCGTCTGGCCGGTGGCCGAGTTCACGATGGCATCCGCCCTGACCGGGCCCTGGGCATCCCTGCGGCCGATGATGCGCACGCGGTCGCCCGGCCGGATCGCCGCCGTCATGGCGTCGGCCAGATGCGGGGGAAAGCGCACGATGGTGCCGTCGGCCACGCGCAGGCCATCCACCTCTCCGTAGGGGTTGGTGAGCCAGCGTGCCACCGAGGCCTCGAAGACGGCTGGCCCGGGCGGCAGGGCCGCGCGCGGGGCCGGGCCGGCGCCCGGACGGGGGGCGGGGGGCGGCGCCGCATGCGCCTGCAGCGCACCGGCGGCCAGCAGCAGGGCGCAGGACAAGGGAAGGCGTCGGAACATGGGGACTCCTGGATCGTAGAAGGACACGCAGCAGCCGGTGCAATCGCCATGCCAGGCCTGGCGCCTTTGAAATCAAGGGCTTGCGAGCCGCCGCCCGCGCAGGGTGTCCGATCCGGCGACCCGGGGTGTCACCGATCCGGACACCTGGCGCCGCCTCAGCCCAGGCCGTGCTCGGCGAGCTTGCGGTACAGCTGCTGGCGCGACAGGCCCAGGCGCCGCGCGGCCTCGGCGCGGTTGCCCATGGCCGCCGCCAGCGCGCGGCCCACCATGGCGCGCTCCAACTGGGCGATCGCGGGGGCCAGGGGACCGTCCCAGTCGATGCCTTGCGGCCGGGCTGCCACTGCCGCCGCGGGCCGCAGGCCCATGTGCTCGGGCTCGATGACGGGGCCGGTGCACAGCAGGGCGGCACGTTCCATGGCATTGCGCAGTTCCCGCACGTTGCCGGGCCAGTCATGGGCGAGCAGGGCGCGTGCGGCGTCCGCGCCCAGGCGCTTGGGGCTGGCGCCACCGATGCGGCGCAGGAAGTGCTCGGCCAGCGGCAGCACGTCGCCCAGGCGCTCGCGCAGCGGCGGCAGGTGCACGGGAACCACCTGCAGCCGGTACCACAGGTCCTCGCGGAAGCGGCCCTGGCGCACGGCCTCGGGCAGGTCGCGGTGGGTGGCGGCGATGATGCGCACGTCCACCGCCACCGGACGGCTGGCGCCCACGGGCGTGATCTCGCGCTCCTGCAGCGCGCGCAGGATCTTGGCCTGCGTGGGCAGCGGCATGTCGCCCACCTCGTCGAGCAAGAGCGTGCCCGCCTGCGCCTCGCGGAAACGCCCGGCGCGGTCGCTGACGGCGCCGGTGAAGGCTCCCTTCACATGGCCGAACAGCTCGCTTTCCATCAGGTCGGCGGGAATGGCCGCGCAGTTGACGGCGACGAAGGGACGCTGCGCCCGGTCGCTGTTGCGGTGCAGGGCCCGCGCCACCAGCTCCTTGCCCGTGCCGGTCTCGCCCAGCACCAGCACGGTGGCATTGCTGCCGGCGGCCAGGCCGATGCGCTTGAACACCTGGCGCATGGCCTCGCTGGCGCTGACCAGCTCATCCTCGCCGGCGGCAGGCGCGCGCGCAGCGTCGCTGCCGTCCTGCGCGCCGGCATGGGCCGCTGCGCGCAGCGCGCGCTCCAGCGCCTCGACCAGCGCGGCCCGGGCGATCGGCTTGGCCAGATGGTCGAAGGCCCCCAGCCGCATGGCCTCGATGGTGTTGCCGCCGCTGGCGTAGGCGGTCAGCATGATGCAGGGCACCTGCGACACGCGCCGCGCCTGGCGCAGGAAGTCCAGGCCGTCCTCGCCCGGCATGCGCAGGTCCACGATGGCCGCATCCACCGGTCCGGCGCGCAGGTGCCGCAGCCCGTCGGCCACGGTCGGCGCCTGGCTGACGGCATGGCCCAGGTCGCCGAGCATCTCGGCCAGGCTTTCACGGAAGTCCGTGTCGTCGTCCACGATCAGGATGCGTGCCATGGAAATTCCATTTCAATGCGTGTGCCGATGTCGGTGCCGGCCAGGGCGATGCTGCCGCCATGGGCCTGCACGATCTCGCGCACCAGCGCCAGGCCCAGCCCGGTGCCGCCGGGGCGCGCCGTGGTGAAGGGCTCGAAAAGGCTGTCGCGCAGCCCGGGCGCGATGCCCGGTCCGTCGTCGGCCACCCACAGGCGCAGCCTGCCCGCGCCGCCGCGCTCGACACCCAGTTGCACGCACCCGCCGCGCGGCGTGTGGGCCAGCGCGTTGAGCACCAGGTTGTCCAGTGCCCGCCCGATCTGCGCGGGATCGAGCCGCACCTCCCAGCGCTGGCCCGGCGCAAGCCCGGCCGGCGGCACCGTGCGCAGGGCCACGCCCTGGGCCTGCGCCATCTCCAGGTGGGCCAGGCGCCGTTCTTCGAGCAGCGCCAGCGGGTCCAGCGCCTGCGGCGCCACGCGGAACGGCTGCGTCAAGGCCAGCAGGCTGGACACCAGCTCTTCCAGCCGCGCCGTCTGGGCCAGCACCGCCTCCAGGGCCCCCGTGACGCGCGCCTGCCGGACCTGGGCGGGCGCGGCCAGCGCGGTCTCGGCCTTCATGCGCATGGTGCCCAGCGGGTTGCGGATCTCGTGGGCCAGGCCGGCGGAAAGCCTGCCCAGCGTGGCCAGCCGCTCGGCGCCAAGCAATTGCTGCTGCATCTGCGCCGTCTGGCGCTGCCAACGGCCCAGCATGCGGCCCAGCCACAGTCCCGATGCCAGGACCATGGCCAGCAGCAGGCTCACGGCGAACATCAGCGGGTGCACGACCTCGGCGCTGATGAGCGGCACGCGCAGCAGCGTCCAGGCCATCAGGCCGGCGTTCCTGCCGCCTGCCGGGCAGGCCGCGAAGACCACCGCCTCGCGCAGGCCCGGGCGCAGGTCCGTCACCAGGTCCGATGCATCGCGGGCGCGTTCGGCCGTGGCGTTGATGCGTTGCATCTCCGCCACCGGCGCGTCGCGCTTGACGCCGGTGCCGTCGTAGGTGGGAAATGCGTAGGCGACGACGCCCGCGTCTGCGCGCCAGAAACCGCCCTCCATGCCGGGGCGGTCGCGCAGGGCCAGGTCCAGCACCGCCTGCGCCGAGGCCGACGACTGCGCTGACGACCGTGCCGGCGGCAGGGCCGCCAGCAGCCCGCCCAGGTCGGCGCGCGCTGCGCCGGCCTGCAGCGCGCTGCAACTGGTGGCTGCCGCATGGCGCGCGCGATCGATCTGCTGGCCGGTGCCCTGGCGCGTGAGCAGCAGCAGCAGCCAGGCCAGCACGAGGGCGACGGCTGAAATCGTCAGCCACAGGATCACCAGATCCCTTCGGATGGATTGTTGCAATGGCAGGGCAGGCTCCCGGAGTATTGGGCCGAAACATACACCGAAAGCCGCTTGCCGCCGGCGAGCCGGTGCGTCCCGGCCGGGCGGACCGGTCAGTGGCTGCGCCGGCCCGGCAGGCGCTGCAGCAGCTCGAACAGTCCCATGCCCAGCAGCATGGCCAGCACGAAGACCGCGGCCTTGGCCTGCCCCATGCCCAGAGCGACCAGCGCCGGGCCGGGGCACAGGCCCGCAAGGCCCCAGCCCGCGCCGAACAGCAGGCTGCCACCGGCCAGCCGGGCATCGATGCGGCCCGCCGCGGGCCACTGCATGTCCAGCCCGAGCAGCGAGCGGGCACGGCGCCTGGCCATGGCGAAAGCGGCAAGGCCCACGGAGATGGCGCCGACCATCACCGCCGCCAGGGAAGGATCCCAGGCGCCTGCCAGGTCCAGGAAACCCAGCACCTTGCGCGGGTCGGCCATGCCCGAGACGATGAGGCCCAGTCCGAACACCAGTCCGGCCAGCAGGGAGGCGAGCAGCGTCATGGCGGTGCTCCTCAGCGGGCCAGCAGATGCCGCATGGCAAACACCGTGGCAAAGCCGGCGCCCATGAAGACGGCGGTGGCGGCCAGCGAGCGCGGCGACAGCCGGGCCAGTCCGCAGACGCCGTGCCCGCTCGTGCAACCGCTGGCATAGCGCGTGCCCAGGCCGACCAGCAGGCCGGCCACGCAGAGAGTGCTCCAGGACGCGTCGATGTGCGGCGCCGCCACCGGCGCGAGCAGGGCATGGGCCAGCGGTGCGGCGAGCAGGCCCGCAAGAAAGGCCGCCCGCCATGCCACCTCGCCCGGGCGCGGCCTGAGAAGTCCGCCCAGGATGCCGCTGATGCCGGCGATGCGCCCGTTCAGAAGAATGAGCAGGGCCGCTGCCAGCCCGATGAGCAGGCCGCCGGCCAGCGAGGCCTGGGGCGTGAAGGCATTCCAGTCGATGTGCATGGATCACTCCTTGGGGCAGTAGACGCGGTACAGGACCTCCAGCACCTGCAGCACGCTGGCATCGGCGATGCGGTAGTAGATGCGCTTGCCGTCGCGCCGCGTGTCCACCACGCCCTCCGTGCGCAGCACGCCCAGTTGCTGCGACAGCGTGGGCTGGCGGATGTCCAGCGCCTGCTCCAGCTCGCCCACGCACATTTCGGCCTGCGACAGCTGGCACAGCAGCAGCAGGCGGTCCTCGTTGCCGAGAAGCTTGAGCGCGGCCACGGCCTGGGCAGCGGCCTGGCGCAGGCGGTGGGGATCGATGGCGGGTACTTGTGCAGGCATGTCAGGTCCTTGGATTGGACAACAATATATCAAAAAATATAATATTGAAAAACATATTGAATAGGAGTCCCCATGTCCGACGCGATCAGCGTGCATTCCTTCTTCGATGACCGGACCGGCACGGTCACCCACGTCATCGCCGATCTCGCCACGCGGTGTGCGGCCATCGTCGATCCGGTGCTGGATTTCGATATGCGCTCGGGCCGGACCGCCACCGTGCAGGCGGACCGCGTGGTCGCGCATGTCCTCGGCCTCGGGCTGCAGGTGCAGTGGATTCTGGAAACCCATGCGCATGCCGACCATCTGTCTGCGGCTGCCTGGCTCAGGCAACGCCTTGGCGGGCGCATCGCCATCGGCCGGCGCATCACCGAGGTGCAGGCCACCTTCAAGAAGCTCTACAACCTGGAGCGCGGCTTCCTGCCGGACGGCAGCCAGTTCGACCATCTCTTCGAGGACGATGAGGCCTTCATGATCGGCCGCACCGAAGCGCGGGCGCTGTCCGTGCCCGGGCACACCCCGGCGGACATGGCCTACCTTGTCGGCGGCGCGGCGTTCGTGGGAGACACGCTGTTCATGCCCGATGTCGGCTCGGCCCGCGCCGACTTTCCTGGCGGCGATGCGCGCCAGCTGTACCGCTCCATGCGCCGCATCCTGTCGCTGCCTGCCGACACCCGGCTGCATGTCTGCCACGACTATCCCCCGCAGGGCAGGGCTGCCGCCTGGGAGACGACGGTGGGCGAGCAGCGCGCCCGCAACATCCACATGCACGACGGCGTGCAGGAGGATGCCTTCGTCGCCATGCGCCAGGCGCGCGATGCTGCGCTGGACGTGCCCGCGCTCATCCTGCCGTCCCTGCAGGTCAACATCCGGGCCGGCCGGCTGCCTCCTGCGGAAGACGACGGGGTGAGCTATCTCAGGATCCCGCTGAACCGCCTGGGCCTCCCCCCGGCGCCAGCCGCGCGTGCGCCGGGCGCCTGAGCACGGACCGCGCCCTGCCCCTTCCCGAGGCCTGCAAAAGCGCTGCAGCCCCGGCGCTTTTCCGCCCTTGGCGCGGCTGGGGATACAGGATGATGTGGATTTGTTTCATTTCGATACAATCATGCCGATGGTCGAAGTGAAGGCAGACACAACCCACATCGAGAAGGATCGTCCGGATGAGGCTTTGCGTAATCAAGGTATCGGGCTTCAGCTACATGGCCCGGTTTCCCAGCACCTGCGCTGCGCTGGCCGATGCCCTCAAGCGATTTCCGCGAGCCACGACCGTCAGCGTGAAGGCCGGCGCGGCGCTGCCATGGCCTGCAGCGCAGATGCAGCAAGGCCCTGAAAGCCAGACCTGGCCAGCGTGACGGCCGGGCCCGGGGGAGATGGCGGCCCCGCCCGAGGGCCGCCTGCGCCAGTGGGGGCGGGGATGGCGGCAGCGGCCTGCATGCATGGCACCATGGCGCGCATGGACCTTGCCATGCCATGACACCACAACAGTGACCGAGACAAACCACCCCCTGCGGCTCGCGCCCGGCCGCATCGAGCGAAAGCAGCTGCTGGCGCGCCTGTCCGGGGCACGCCACAGGAAATGCATTCTGATCCATGGCCCGGCCGGCAGCGGCAAGACCTCGCTGGCGCTGCAGTGGCGCGCGCAGGCCCTGGCCTTTGGCCAGGACGTGGCCTGGCTGACCGTCCAGCCCGGCGATGACGGCCAGATGCTGGTGGCGCCGCTGTTCGACGCGCTGGACCGCGTCGATCCCGGCATCTGCCGCGAAGCGCGCCTGCTGTACAACCGCAGCGCAAGCATGCGGGGCGATGCGATGGCCATCGCCCTGGTGCGCGCCCTGCTGGCGCGCACGCGGCCGCTGCTGATGGTCATCGACGACTGGCAGAACGTGGCGGATGCGCAGGCCCATGCCGTGCTGCAGACCTTGCTGGACTTCGCGCCGCCGTCCCTGCACCTGCTGCTGCTGTCGCGCACCGTGCCCGACCTGGCCCTGGCGCGGCTGCGCGACCAGCGCATGCTGGAGGAGCTGGGCCCGGCCGAGCTGCGTTTCACGCTCGAGGAGGTGCAGCAATTGCTGCAGGCGCGGGCCCCGCGCCATGCGGCCGCCGGTGACGCCCGCCGGCTGCTGGAGGTCACCGACGGCTGGGCGGCAGGCCTGCAGTTGCTGGCCCTGCAGCCCGGCACGCCTGCGGCACCGGTGCAGAACGCGCAGGAGTTCGCTGCGTATTTCCACCGCGAGGTGCTGGGCCGGCTGGATGGGCATGCCATCGCCGCCATGACGCGCCTTGCCGTGGCGCGGGGCTTCAACCAGGCCCTGGCCATGGCCGTGTGCGGCGAGCGGGCCGGCTCGGCGCTGATGCAGCGACTGCAGCGCGAGCATCTGTTCGCGCTGCCGCAGCACGAGGCGGCGGTGGGCGGCTGGTGGCGCTTCCACCCGCTGTTTCGCGAACTGCTGATCGAGCGCTTCCAGGCGCTGCCCGTGTCCGAGCAGCGCGCCACGCATGCGGTGATGGCGCATTGGCTGGGGCAGCGCCGCCACCTGCGCGAGGCAGTGCGCCATGCGGTGGCGGCCGGCGATACCGGGCAGGCCGCCGGATGGGTGCAGCGCTGGGCCCGCGCGCTGTTCCTGGATGGGGAGCTGCAGCAGATCGTGCGGGCAGTCTCCGAGCTGCCGCGTGCCGCCGTCCATGCCCGGCCGTCCCTGCTGCTGTGGCTGGGCTGGACCCAGCTTTGCTACAACCAGTTCGCCGAATGCCACAAGACCCTGGCCGCGCTGGCCCTGCACCAGCGCGAGGACGACCGGGCGGGCCGCGCCCATGCCGTGCTGCTGGCGTTCTCGCTGGCCTTGCAGCAAGACGATCTGGCTGCGGCCCAGGCGCTGGTGCCCGAGCTGGCGTCCATGCCCGCGGGCGAGGATGCGGTGCTGCTGGGCGGGCGGCGCAATCTGCTGGGCTGGATGTATGCGCACATGGCCGACTACGATGCGGCCCGTGCCGTCCTGCAGGGGCCGGTGCCGCTGCGCGAGGACGGATCGCCGCTGCTGGACTCGGCCTTCGGCCATCTGATGAACCAGGCCCTGCAGGGCCTGACCTGGCTGTATGCCGGCGATGTGCGCACGGCAGAGCCCCTGCTGCGCGATGCCCTGGCGCAGGCCGAGCGCGAGCTGGGCCGCTACAGCGAACTGGCCTGCAACAGCGCGGCCTACCTGTCGGCCGCCCTCTACGAACTCAATGAACTCGATGAACTGCGCCAGCTGCTCGACGGGCGGCTGGATGCCATGGAGCGCGTGGTGCTGCCCGATGCGCTGGTGACCGTGGCGCTGGCCAGCGCACGGCTGCGCCGTGCCGATGGCAATCCGCTGGAAGCCATCGAGGGGCTGCAGCGCATTGCCGAAGTGGCGCAGCGCCGTTCGCTGGACCGGCTGCAGGCCTTCGCGCTGAGCGAGCGCGTGCGCTGCCTGCTGCACATGGGCGATGTGGATGGCGCGCACGCCATGCTGCAGCGGCTGCAGGCGCTGGCGGGCCGGCATGCGCATGGCACGGGGCCGGTGAGCCAGCGCATCCGCGGCATGACCTGCTTCATGCAGGCGCTGTGCCACGCGGCCCGCTGGCAGGACCGGCAAGCGCTGCAGGCGCTGGGCGAGCGGGGCCGGGACGACACGGCCTTGCTGCAGCGCCGCGACCGCGCGGCCACCCTGGTGCTGCGCGCGCTGCTGCTGGACCGGCTGGGCCGGCGCGGGCCGGCGCTGCAGGCCATGCGTGATGCGCTGCAACTGGGCCACCGCCATGGCCTGGTGCGCACGCTGCTGGACATGGGCAGCAGCGAGGTGCTGGCGCTGGCCGAGGCCAGCGTCGGCGCCCCTGGCGCCCAGGACCCCATCCTGGCGTTCTATGTCGACCATCTGCGCCAGCAGTCGCTCAGGCACCAGGCGGCGCCGCTGGCCGGCGCAGCGCCCTGCGAGCCGCTGTCGGAGCGCGAGCTCGAAGTCCTGCGTGCGCTCGCGCAAAGCATGTCGAACAAGCGCATCGCCATGGCGCTGGGCATCTCGCCCGAGACCGTCAAGTGGCATCTGCGCAGCGTGTACGCCAAGCTGGGCGTGGCCGGCCGCGACGATGCGGTGGCACGGGCGCGCGGCATGGGCCTGGTGCCGGCCTGATCCGTGCGGCCGGGGCTGGCCGGCACGGGGCAGGGATTGCGCTGAGAGTGCAAACCCGACCTACCCGCCACGGGGGGGTGGGCGGGGCAAGGGCAACCGGATGATGGTCCGCGCACCGTGATGGGCGCGACTGTCGCCTGCCGCGCCACTGCATGAGGAAGCGCCCATGTCCATTTCTCCCTTCTCGCACGCCAACGGTCCCCTGCCCCGGGGTGCGCCCGGCATGCCGGCCATCCGCCTGGAGCCGCACTACGGCGGGCACATGCTGCGCTGCTTCGGCGACAGGCCCCCGGATCTGATGGCGCTGTGGCAGTCGGTGGCTCGGCGCAAGCCCCATGCCGAAGCCCTGGTCTGCGGCCCGCAGCGCCTGAGTTGGGCCCGGCTCGACGAGCAGGTGATGCGCGTGGCCCAGGGCCTGCGCGCGCACGGCGTGCGGCGCGGGGACCGCGTGGCGCTGCTGCTTCACAACAGCGTGGAGTTCGTGGTGGCCAGCTACGCCATCCTGGCGGCCGGCGCCGTGGTGCTGCCGCTGAGCGTGCGCGAGCAGACGCCGGGGCTGGCCTTCATCCTGAACGACGCGGGCGCCTGCGCCCTGGTGGTGGATGCCGGCCTGCAGGCGCTGGCACCGCCGCCCGGACAGGTGCCCGCGCTGCGCCTGCGCATCGTGGCCGGCGGCGCGCCAGGCGATGGTGCCGATCATGTCGATGGCGTGGATGGCTCCGATGGCGGCAGCCGGGCAGGCTGCAGCTTCGCGTCGCTGGCAGGGCACGGCCGGCTCGCAGGTCCCGAGCTGGTCGACGAGGAGGACCTGGCCCTGCTGGTCTACACCTCCGGCACCACGGGCTTTCCCAAGGGGGCGATGCTCACCCATCTGGGGGTGGTGCACACCATCTTGCACTACGCCCACGCGCTGGGCCTGGACGAGAACCTGCGCTGCGCCCTGGTGGTGCCGCTGAGCCACATCACGGGCCTGGCCGCCCTCATGGCCGTCACGCTGGGGCTGGGCGGCACCCTGGTCGTGGCGCCGCATTTCAAGGCGGCCGAGTTCCTGGCGCTGGCCGAGCGCGAGCGCATCAGCTACACGCTCATGGTGCCCGCCATGTACCAGCTGTGCCTGCTGCAGCCGGAGCGCGAACGCCACGACCTGTCGGCCTGGACGGTGGGCGGCTACGGCGGCGCGCCCATGCCGCCCGAGGCCATCGACCGGCTGGCGCAATGGCTGCCGCACCTGCGGCTGTCCAACTGCTATGGCGCCACGGAGACCACCTCGCCCGTGGCCGTCATGCCTGCCCACCTGACGCGCGGCCATCCGGACAGCGTGGGCCTTGCGCTGCCCTGCGCCGAGGTCGAGGTGAGGGACGAGGGCGGACAGCCGCTGCCGGCGGGCGAGACCGGCGAGCTGTGGCTCAGGGGCCCCATGGTGGCCAAGGGCTACTGGCGCAATCCGCAGGCCACGCGCGAGAGCTTCGTCGACGGCTACTGGCGCAGCGGCGACGTGGGCCGCATGGATGCGCAGGGCTTCATCTACGTGCTCGACCGGCGCAAGGACATGCTCAACCGCGGCGGCTACAAGATCTTCAGCGTCGAGGTGGAAAACGCCCTGTGCGGGCATCCCGACGTGCTGGAGGCGGCCGTCGTGGCCAGGCCCTGCCCCGTGCTGGGAGAGCGTGTGCACGCCTTCGTGACAGCGCGTCCGGGCCGGGTGCTCGACCCGGCGGCGCTGCGCAGCTTCTGCGCCCTTCGCCTGGCCGACTACAAGCTGCCCGAAAGCTTCACGCTGCGCGATGAGCCGCTGCCGCGCAATGCCAACGGCAAGCTGCTCAAGCGCGTGCTGCGGGCGCAGCTGGCGTCTGCAGCGCCCTGAGGCGCATCCCGTCCCGGTACACGACACAAGGAGGCAGACATGACAGATGCAAGCATTCTGGGCGCCGCCGCGCAGCCCGCCGTCTCGCATGCGCAGTCGCGGCGCGCGGCGGCCTCGGGCTTCGTGGGCACGCTGATCGAGTATTACGACTTCAGCCTCTACGGCTACATGGCGGTGGTGATCGCGCCGCTGTTCTTTCCCGGCGGCGATCCCACGGTCTCGCTGCTGGCCGCGCTGGCCGTGTTCGGCACGGCCTATGTGGTGCGTCCCCTGGGCGGCATCGTGTTCGGCCACATCGGCGACAGGTATGGCCGCAAGACGGCGCTGCTGGGCACCCTGGTCTGCATGGGCGTCGGCAGCACCCTGATGGGCATCCTGCCGACCTTCGAGCAGGCCGGCTATGCGGCCACGGCCCTGCTGGTGCTGGTGCGGCTGCTGCAGGGCTTTTCCGCAGGCGGCGAGGTGGGCGGATCGGCCACCTTCATTTCCGAATCGTCCCCGCCGCACCTGCGCGCCACCTTTGGCGCCTTCACGCCCATGGGATCGACGGGCGGCTTTGCTCTGGCGGCGGCCGTGGCCGGCGCCGTGACGGCGCTGACCACGCCCGAGCAGATGAGCCGCTGGGGCTGGCGCGTGCCCTTCCTGCTGGCGCTGCCGCTGACCTTCCTGTGCATCTGGGCCCGCACGCGGGTCAGGGAAACCTACGAAGGCCCCCCGCAGAAGAAGGAAAGCTCCCCCATCGGCGCGCTGCTGCGCGTGCAGGGCCGCGCCTTGCTGCAGTCCACGGCCCTCAGCGCGGCCACCAACGGCACGGCCTACATCGGCCTGACCTACATGAGCATCCACCTGGCCAAGCAGCTCGGCTATCCCTCCGCCAGCGTGTACTGGATGGCCACGCTGGCCATCGGCCTGTCCGCCCTGCTGATGCCGCTGGGCGGCTACCTGGGCGACCGCATCGGCCTGCGGCGCCTGATGCTGGCCGGCCTGGCAGGCTACATCGTGCTGACCTATCCCGCCATGGCCCTGATGGAGCGGGGCATGGCCGTGGCCACGGCCGCCTACATCGTGCTGATGCTCAACACGGTGGCCACCCAGGTCAGCGCCTACACCATCCTGCCCGTGCTGTTCGAGCCCCAGTACCGCTACACGGGCGTGGCCACCGGGTGGAACTTCGGCGTCATCCTGGCCGGCGGCACGGCGCCCTACATCGCCGTCAAGCTGGTGCAACTGACCGGCGACCGCCAGTCGCCCGCCTTCTTCGTGATCGCTGCCGCGCTCGTCGGCCTGGCGGGCCTGCTGTCGCTGCGGCGCGGCCAATGCCGGGCCATCACGTACTGACCTGCACAAGCCGCCACCGATGCCAGCCGGCCGTGACAAGGGCCCGCAGGCGAAGGCGCTGCGGGCCCTGGAATAAAAAGCCGGTGCCTTGCGGCTGCCTGAGGAAGAAAAAGGGAGGTACAAAACCCCTGACCCGGCGAAAAACCAAGCCCGTAGTTCAACACCGCGCGGCCTTTCCCGGCATGAGAAAAATCTGAAAGTGCAGGCCGTGCCACGGCCGCCGGCGCAAACCTGCGCACTTCGGCGGCGCAGCCGGCCCGCGCCCCTGGCGTCTGGCGCCAGGCGTTCATTTCCCGAGGAACAGGCGGGTGGCGCGCAAGCCCACGGGCGTCCAGTGCAGGCCCGGCGACATGGCCTGCACCAGGAGCTCGCGCTGTGCCGCGGCATCGAGGGTGGGGTAGCGCTGCTCGAACAGCATCAGGTCGGTGTCCAGGTCCTGCGCGCTGCGTGGCGCGTCCATCTGAAGGGCGCCACGCGCCGTGCGCAGGCGCTCGGCCACGCGAAAGCTCATGCGCCGCGGCGGCTTGCCGGCGTCGTCGGCCGCTTCATAGGCCGCCCCGTCCGCGCTGGCCTCCCCACGGATCCAGTCATGGATGACTTGCAGTTCATAGGGCGAGAAAACCCCGAACATCTCGGCCCTCTCGCCCTGCAGCAGTTGCCAGAAGCGGCTTTCCTGCACACTGCGGCCGCGCTGGATCCAGCGGCCCTGCTCCAGCGCGGCCAGGAACGCGGCCGTGTCCTGCGGCCGCGACAGCCAGTCGTTGACGCTGCGGCCTGCGACCTTGCAGAAATCCGAATGCGCGCCGTGGCCCGAGGGCGACTTGCGCGCCAGGATCCGCACCACCTCGCTGTCGATATCGAAAGACCGCACCACGTCGAGCGTGCCTGTGCCTGCATCCGCCAGCCGGGCACCGGCCCGCACGCGGCTCCAGTAGGTGCCTGCATCATCGATGCGCGGCGCGTTTTCCAGGGCGGCGATGCAGGCGCGCCGCGCATGGCCGGTATCGGCGTTGTCCACGGTCACGTGCAGCGTGAAGTAGTAAGGGTCGATTCCCAGTTCATCGAGCTCGTAGGCCGTGATGAGCAGGTGCACAGGCAATTGTTCGTAGGCCAGGTTGAAGCCCACGATCTCGGGCAGGAACTCCTGCGCGTTCCAGCCCAGCGCCAGCTGTACCAGCCCTTGGCGATAGAGCGCGTCAGGCAGGTCTTCCACGGGGTCGAGGCCATACCGGGCCAGCAGCGCCCGGTACAGCTTGACGTGGTTCTTGTCCGCCATCCCGTCGCCCAGCTCCTCCACGTACGTGGTCACCAGATCCGACATGCGCGAGTTGGCCGCATGCGCGCACAGGCCGTAAAGCCACGAGCCGTCCACCAGTTTGGTGGGCGCCACATTGCGCAGGAAGAACAGCGCATGGGCCCGGTTGGTGAAATAGCGGCGCGCCGCCCCCTGCCTGCGCTCGGCCAGGTAGTCCTGGTATTGCCCATGGACCTTCTCGACATTGGCACGCATCCAGTCCGTCAGGAGCGCGGGGTCCTGCGGCAGGCCGTCGGCATCGCCGCGGGTCTCGGCGATCACGCCGCGCACGAACTCGGCGGCGGCTTCGCGCTCCTGGCTGGTAGGCAGGTGCTGCGCCAGGCGCTCATAAAGAGGCGCATGCAGAAATTGCGCCGTCCGCGCACTGGCGCAGGCCGGCATTTCGGTGCAAGGAGGGTCCAGCAGTTCAGTATTCATGATGGCAAAAAGGGGCGATGACGCAGTCAGAATGCGCCGTGACCCCGGATGCCAACATCGGGACAACGCCATCATGCGCGTCGTAATAAGCCTCATGTGCCTGTGGGGCGGCCGGCGGCGCCTTGACGCTCCCCGCACCCCTTGGAGCGTGTAAAAGTGCATAGCACGCTCCGATGCCATGGACCTCCAATGAGGCTGCGTGCCGCAGCCTGTCAATCCGGCGAGCAGGCCTGACTCTGCAGTCGCCCCGCCATGCAAGCCCGCCCCGCGCGGGTCTCGGCATTTCCTTGCCCAGCTGCCTCTGATGCACCTCAAGGCAACTAGGGAAAGCGATTCCCGCTCAACCCCCTGGCGCAGCGATAGCATGGCCTCACCACAACAAGGAGGCCTCTCCATGAAAATCGCATTCCTCGCAATCGTCCTGGCTGCAGCCACTTCTGCGCAGGCGGGCCAGATGCAGCCCGGCGTGGGCAGCAGCGGTTCGTTCGTTTCGGGCAAGTCCGCCGCTTCGTCGCTGTCCTTCGAGGCTGCGGGCCGCAAGGGCAGCAAGCGCGTCGGAGGCTCTGGCAAGAGCGGCAAGGGCGGTCACTATGTGGGCGGGCGCAAGTAAGCCTGTGCCGCATTGAAGAAAGCCCGCTTCGGCGGGCTTCGTCGTCTCGGGCCTGCCGCTTCACCCGCAGCGCCATCACGCCCGGCATCACCGACAGCAGGATCGGCGCGAGCCTGGCCAGCACAAGGTGCAAGCCCAGGCCGGCCACGTCCCGCTTGCGCCCCTCGTCCCGCTCTCGGTCTGCATCGGCCATGGATTCCTGCCGGGAACCGTATCGGCACATGCCGTGCAGCGGCGCGGCACCGATGCCTCGGAATCACCACCACACGGGCTTGCGGCAACTGACCCTTTTTCTTCGCCCCGACTGGAGATCCAGAAAAGGGTCTGGGTGGCTGTCCGGCGATTTCCCTTTGCAGACCAACGATTTGCGTGTGCTAGGCTCTAGTTCACTGCCGTGTAGGCAGCTCAGAAAATGCCGGTCATCGGTCAAGATGTGCTCGACAGGTTCACTGCCGTGTAGGCAGCTCAGAAAGGCACCGGCCAGGGTCTGCCGCTGGGCCACGTGTTCACTGCCGTGTAGGCAGCTCAGAAAATCGTGGAACCTTGCGCAGGCGCTGGTACACAGTTCACTGCCGTGTAGGCAGCTCAGAAAAAACACTTTCGCAAGACTTTTCGCACTTTCTCGTTCACTGCCGTGTAGGCAGCTCAGAAAAGTCGATCAGCGCCGATCTGTGGCGTCGCCTGGTTCACTGCCGTGTAGGCAGCTCAGAAAGAGCGGGCTCGCACCATCTTGCTGATGGCCAAGTTCACTGCCGTGTAGGCAGCTCAGAAATCGGCGGGCGCGGTCATCATCGAGCGAGCCCAGTTCACTGCCGTGTAGGCAGCTCAGAAAATAATGCGGTGCACCCAGAGTCTGGAACCGCTGTTCACTGCCGTGTAGGCAGCTCAGAAACCATGGTCGGTTTCCCAAAGGAGGTTTATGGCGTTCACTGCCGTGTAGGCAGCTCAGAAAAGGAGGCTGCAACTGCTGGGCAGCAGGGCGCAGTTCACTGCCGTGTAGGCAGCTCAGAAAACACGCAGGCAGGCGTAGTAACGCCAAGCGTCGTTCACTGCCGTGTAGGCAGCTCAGAAACTGAGCAGGCGAGCCGCCTGTTAATCAATGTCGTTCACTGCCGTGTAGGCAGCTCAGAAATGAGTGCAAAGGGCTGTCGGACTGGTGCTCTGGTTCACTGCCGTGTAGGCAGCTCAGAAATAACAGCCCATCCAGCGGCCCAACAAAGCGCAGTTCACTGCCGTGTAGGCAGCTCAGAAATTCTCAGCATCGCTGAAACCAGCCGTCGCGATGTTCACTGCCGTGTAGGCAGCTCAGAAAGAGACGAGGCCGCCCACGCCAAGCGCCAGGGCGTTCACTGCCGTGTAGGCAGCTCAGAAAGTGCAGGCTTGCGAGCATTGGATGACTTGATCGTTCACTGCCGCGTAGGCAGCTCAGAAACTCGGTTGCGATAGCGCGTATCGCGGCTGCGTGTTCACTGCCACCAAGCAACTGATGGCGGGGTTGGGCCAGCGGGCAGCGGTCCGGTGCGGTTCGCGCAAGCCTGCAGCGAGGCGGCGATGAGGGCGAGGGCACGCAGATCGGGAAAGGGGTCCCCGGCTTTCGCGGGCACGTAAAAGTGCACGACACGCTCTAAGCAGCAGGCTCCTGGTCCGCCGGCGCGATCGACACCACGGTTCCGTCGATGGCCACCATCTCTCCGCGAGTGTCTGGATCTGCGTCCAGCGGCACGCCCCACATGATCCCGGGGTGCTCTCCTTTGTGCATCACATGGTCCAGGTGATACAGCTCCTCGGGTGGCAGGCGAAAGCGCTGGGGATACTTGTCGTTGCCATGGGCTTTCCAGTGGCCCATGAAGCCCTCCACGATGCGCTTGTGGACTGAGTGCTTGGGGTGTGCGGGATCTGCTGTCATGCCCGGCATTGTGCCCGGCCGTGTAGATCTGCCCGGGCTGCCGCGTTGGCGCGCCGCGCGCCTGGGATCAAGGCAGAGGAAAAACTTGGCCTGCCCGGAGGGACTCGAACCCCCGACCTATTGCTTAGAAGGCAATTGCTCTATCCGGTTGAGCTACGGGCAGGCAGGCAGGCGCGGCAGCGTGGCCGAGATGCGCCTGAAAACACAAGCGCGCATCATACCCGGACTGAGAGGGGCTCAAGGCGCTGCGGTCCTGCCGCAGCACCGCTGTCACTCTTTCACTCTGCCTCTTCCTCGAAGACCACTGACGGCGGATTGACGACTCGGGCAATGTCGGTCAGCGTGGGCACCAGTCCGCGCGCGAGGTAGCTGTAGGGCGTGTCGGGTTCAAGTGCGGCGGCGGCGAGGTGGGCCAGGGGCTGGTTCAGCGAGATGTAGAAGCTGCCCACCGGTGCCTGCACGGCGCCCCGCGTGAGGGTGTAGGCGGCACCGCTGCCGCCGGCGGGCATGGCACGGGCCTCGTTGTACGAGTCGGCTATCACCTGGCCCGCCTCCGCGACCTTGAGCACCTGCAGGCCCAGCAACTCCAGCCGTTCGACGGCAGGCTGGGCGTCGGCCGACAGCCAGTATCCGCAAGAGCGCGGGCGTGCCAGCGTGGTCTTGGCCTGCAGCGAAGAGTTCCAGTCCACGCGCACGGGCTGGTCGGCGCCGGTGTCGGGCTGGATCATGTCCAGCGTGCGCTGTTCAAGGGTCTGCTGGGCCTGCACGGCCAGTTGCTGGTGGCAGGCGAGGGCTGCGGTGTCGCGTGCCACGAAGGCCTGTACCTGGATGAGGTCCTTGGCGCGTTCCGCGGTCGAGTGCAGCATGCGGGTGGCTGCCGTGACGAGGGTATGGACGCGGCGCTGGATGTGGGTGCGGCCCAGGTCCGAGCCGCGGCTGGCGACCAGGTAGCCCACGGCGTTGCGCAGGCCGCTGGCGTTGGGCAGCGAGTCCGGCGCCAGGCCGGCCATGGACAGCGTCTTGTCCTGGAGTTCGGCGCTGGTGGTGTAGTACCAGTCGCTGCTGAGGCCGGCCTGCGACAGGGCGTTGCGCAGCGCAGCCGTATACCACTCGCGTGCGGCACGGGTGACGAATTCGTGCTGGTTCGGTGTGGCCGAGTACTGCACGAGCGCGTCGTAGCGCTGTATGGCCTGGTACTTCTTGAGGAACTGGCTGGCCGCCGGATATTCCTGCAGGTCCACGACGGCGATGGGTCGGTAGTCGCGTGCCAGGGTGGCCAGGGCTCGGGCTTCGGGCGTATTGAGCAGCAGATGGTCTTGCGCCATGTCAACGCCATTGGCCGTGTTGCGTGCGCCGGCCTGTGCGGCGTCGGGATTGGCGCGTGGCACGACCACGACATTGATCTGCTGCAGCAGCGGCTCCAGCAGGCCGCCCGGCGCGAGTTCGCGGGCGATGATGAGCAGGGCTTCGGCGCCTGCAGGCTCGTCGCCGTGCTGGCCGGCCACGAGCATGACCGTGGGACGCGCGCTGGCGTTGAGGGCCGAGGCCTGGACGCTGGGTGCGCGTGTGGCGACCAGGGCCTGGATGGGCAGTCCGTTCTGCGAGCTGCCGGCCTGCACCAGGCCCAGGCGCGAGTTGCCCGTGCCCAGCGACTTGTTGGCCTGCGCCTGCAGCCAGGAGGACAGCTCGCCGGCCGTGGTGAATTCCCGGCGCTGGGGGGCCAGTCCGGGCGTGTCGTAGCGGGTCGTGGGGTCGGGAAAGCGTGCGGCGACGGCCGCGCTGTAGGGCAGCGGTGCCAGCTGCGAGGGGGCTGCGACCGGCTGCGGCGTGGCTGGCTGCGGCGCGGGCGCCTGTGCCGGGGCGGTGGCCGGGCTGGGTTGCTGCTGTCCGCCGGCAGGCCAGGGAGGCAGGGGGGTGCTGGAGCAGGCGGCCAGCATGGCGGCGCACGCCAGGGCCGACCAGCGCCAGGTGTCGCGCGGCCGTGCGGCGGCGCGCGGGGGCGTCAGGTCGGCGGAGGGAGTCAGCAATGTCATAGCTTGGCCTTGAGGAACCGGTCGATAAAGGTACGGCCTGTCGTGCCGCAGGCCGCAATGCTATCGGGATGATAGCCATCCAGGCTTGCGCCGCGCTGTCGGCTGAGGGCGCGAAAAGCGGCTGTGCAAGCGAAACCCCCGTGCAGCCCTTCCAATGGGAGCGCTTGTGCCTTGCGGCGTTCCCGCGACAACAAAAAGAAAAGGCCGCGCCCAAGGGCGCGGCCTGTGCTGTCCTGGGGCGGGGCGCGGACGCCCCCGCCTGGCACGGGTCAGCGGTTGAAGCCGCCGCGCGACTGGCCACGGCCGCCGCCGAAGCCGCCACCACCGCCGCCGCCTCGGCCGAAGCCGCCACGGCGTCCGCCGCGTTCGGCCATGGTGTCCACGCTGGTGCGCATGGGGTCGGGCTGTCCGCCGCCGCTGCCGCGCGGGCCGCTGTTGCGCACATGGCCCAGCTGGGTGCCCAGGTGGGCGTCGGCGCGCGGGGGCTGGTCTTCGAAGCGCCGGCTGCCGCCTTCTGCGTCAGGACGGGGGCCGCGCTTGTGCGCGTGCTGCGGCGCAGCCTTGGGCCGGTGGCCGGCTGCCGTTGCGTTGCCGCTGCCTTCGAAGCGGTCGCGGCGCGGCTTGCCGTTGCTGCCGCCCGGATTGTTGCGGCCGCGGCCGCCGTTGCCGGCAGCGCCTTCCGGGCGGCCTTCGTCGGAGCCGGCCTTGGGGGCCTGGCCACGGCCCTGGCGGCCACGGTCGGGCTGGGAGGCCTTGGTCGTGCGGATGCGCTCCATCATTTCCTGGCGTGCGGCCTTGGCGGCAGCCTGCATGACTTCGCGGCTGGGAGGCTTGCCCGCGCCGCCCCAGATGGTCTGGCGGCCCATGGCGATGGGCTCGGCCACTTCACCCTCGTCGGGGCCGAAGCCTTCGAGCACCTGCACGGGGATCTCCTGCTTGGTGAAGCGCTCGATGTCCATCATGAAGCCTTCCTCATCCATGCAGACCAGGCTGACGGCATGGCCCTCGCGGCCCGCGCGGCCCGTGCGGCCGATGCGGTGCACATAGTCCTCGGGCACGTTGGGGATTTCGTAGTTCACGACGTGCGGCAGCTCGTCGATGTCGATGCCGCGCGCGGCGATGTCGGTGGCGACCAGGGCGCGCAGCTCGCCGGTCTTGAATCCGGCCAGGGCCTGGGTGCGGGCGCTCTGGCTCTTGTTGCCGTGCAGCGCCATGGCGCTGATGTTGTTCTTGGTCAGGAATTCGGCGACGTTGTTGGCGCCGAACTTGGTGCGCGTGAACACCAGCACCTGGCTCCAGTTGTTCTCGTTGATGATGTGCAGCAGCACCTGCTTTTTCTTGGCGCGGCCCACGGGGTGGATCACCTGGGTGATGCGCTGCACGGTGGTGTTGCGGGGCGTGACCTGGATGGACTGCGGGTTGCGCAGCAGGCCGTTGGCCAGGTCGCGGATCTCGTCGCTGAAGGTGGCCGAGAACAGCAGGCTTTGCTTGTCCTTGGGCACCAGGGCCAGCACCTTCTTGACGTCATGGATGAAGCCCATGTCCAGCATGCGGTCGGCTTCGTCGAGCACCAGCACTTCGACGGTGGACAGGTCCATCAGGCCCTGCTGCTGCAGGTCCAGCAGGCGGCCCGGCGTGGCCACCAGGATGTCCACGCCCTTTTGCACGCGGTCCACCTGCGGCTTCATGCCCACGCCGCCGAAGATGACGGTGGAGCTGATGTCCAGGTACTTGGCGTAGCTGCGCACCGATTCCTCGACCTGCGCGGCGAGTTCGCGCGTGGGCGTCAGCACCAGGGCCCGGATGCCCTTGCCGCCGAACTTGTTGCGCGGTGCCTGGCCTTGCGCGAGGCGGTGCAGCATGGGCAGGGTGAAGGCGGCGGTCTTGCCGGTGCCGGTCTGGGCGCCGGCCAGCAGGTCGTGGCCGGCGAGCACTGCCGGGATGGCCTGCGCCTGGATGGGCGTGGGGTTTTCGTAACCCTGCTCAAGAACGGCCTTGAGAATGGCGGGAGCCAGATTCAATTCTTCAAATGTCATGTGATCAAGGATGCGCCCGTCCGGGGCGCTGGGTATCAGCCTGCAGAGGCAGCCATGGCGGCTGCCTGACCAGTCGCAGGCGGATGAGGTTCAATGTCGGGAGCTTGGAAAACAGCGTCCATCGTCCCCAGCTGGAATGCTGATGTCCCGGGCAACTGGAACCCGTGACGCAGGGTATTGTCGCATGCGCCGATAATCACGTCTGGCGTGCAACCGATTTGTTGCCCGGTTTTTTGCAGAAATCAACGACTCAAGTACTCGAAGCGCAATGGCTCAATACGTTTTTTCGATGAACCACCTCACCAAGACCGTGCCGCCCAAGCGGCAGATCTTGAAGGACATTTCCCTCAGCTTTTTTCCTGGCGCCAAGATCGGCGTGCTGGGCCTGAACGGTTCCGGCAAGTCGTCCCTGCTCAAGATCATGGCGGGTGTGGACAAGGAGTTCGAAGGCGAAGCACAGCCCATGCCGGGCCTGTCGATCGGCTACCTGCCCCAGGAGCCCCAGCTCAACCCCGAGCACACCGTGCGCCAGGCCGTGGAAGAGGCCATGGCCGAAGTGAACGCAGCCCGTGCGCGCCTGGACGAGATCTACGCAGCCTATGCCGAGCCTGATGCGGACTTCGATGCGCTGGCCGCAGAGCAGGGCGAGCTCGAAGCCAAGATCGCCGCCGCCGGCACCGACTCCGAGCACCAGCTGGAGATCGCGGCCGACGCGCTGCGCCTGCCTGCCTGGGACGCCGTGATCGGCAAGCTGTCCGGTGGCGAAAAGCGCCGCGTGGCCCTGTGCAAGCTGCTGCTGTCCAAGCCCGACATGCTGCTGCTGGACGAACCGACCAACCACCTGGACGCCGAGTCCGTGGAATGGCTGGAGCAGTTCCTGCACCGCTTCTCCGGCACCGTGGTGGCCATCACCCACGACCGCTACTTCCTGGACAACGCGGCCGAGTGGATCCTGGAGCTGGACCGTGGCCACGGCATCCCCTACAAGGGCAACTACTCCGAGTGGCTGATCCAGAAACAGAACCGCCTGGAGTCGGAGCAAAAGGGCGAGGAAGCCCGCGCCAAGGCCCTGAAGAAGGAGCTGGAGTGGGTGCGCCAGAACGCCAAGGGCCGCCAGGCCAAGTCCAAGGCGCGTATCGCACGCTTCGAGGAACTGAGCGACTTCGAATACCAAAAGCGCAACGAAACCCAGGAAATCTTCATTCCCGTGGCGGACCGCCTGGGCACCCAGGTGATCGAGTTCAACAACGTCACCAAGAGCTTCGGCGACCGCGTGCTCATCGACAACCTGAGCATGAACATTCCCGCCGGTGCCATCGTCGGCATCATCGGCCCCAACGGCGCCGGCAAGTCCACGCTGTTCAAGCTGATCGCGGGCAAGGAGCAGCCCGATTCGGGCGAGGTCATCGTGGGCCAGACCGTGAAGATGGCCTTCGTGGACCAGTCGCGCGATGCGCTGGCCGATGAGAAGACCGTGTGGGAGGACATCTCGGGCGGCCTGGACATCATCAACGTCGGCAAGTTCCAGATGGCGTCGCGCGCCTATGCGGGCCGCTTCAACTTCAACGGCCAGGACCAGCAAAAGAAGGTCGGCAACCTCTCCGGCGGCGAGCGCGGCCGCCTGCACCTGGCCAAGACGCTGATCCAGGGCGGCAACGTGCTGCTGCTGGACGAGCCCTCCAACGACCTGGACGTGGAAACCCTGCGCGCGCTGGAAGATGCGCTGCTGGAATACGCGGGCACGGTGATGGTGATCTCCCACGACCGCTGGTTCCTGGACCGCATCGCCACGCACATCCTGGCGGCCGAAGGCGATTCGCAGTGGGTGTTCTTCGACGGCAACTACCAGGAATACGAGGCCGACAAGAAAAAGCGCCTGGGCGAAGAAGGCGCCAAGCCCAAGCGCATGCGCTACAAGGCGTTGAAGTAAGGGCCAAACGCGCGCCTCAAACGGGCTCTGGCGTCGTCCGGAGCCTGTATTCTTCGGGCAATGATCCCCCGTCCCGTCAACGCAGCCGTATTCCAGGCCTGCATGGTGCAGGCCGTGCGTGGCGCGGAGGCGCTGATGCTGCGGCTCATCAGGCAGTCGGCGCAGGCCATGGAGCCATCGCGGCTGGCCGGCGAAGGGGCGGCGCGCCTGGAGCAGGACACCGCCCGCCAGCTGCTGCATTTGCACAGGCCCGCCATGCTCAAGGGCTATGGCCTGGCGCTGCTGGAAACCTTTGGGCAGCCTGGCGGCGCGGTGGTGCGCCATCTCGACCCCTCGGCCCTGACTGCGCCCGTGGAGCTGCTGCCCGGCGCCGGCACGCGGCTGGGCAGGGGGGGCGACTTCGCCAGCCTTGCCCTGGTGGATGATGCGGCGCTCCAGGCGCAACTGGCCCACCACCGCCTGCTGCAATCGGTGGCGCCCCAGGTCGAGATCGCCCTGGCCGAGCTTGACGCGCTGGTCAGCGCGGTCCAGGGGCTGGACTGCGTGCAGCCCGAGCGCAATCCGCTGCGGCCCCAGAACTATGTGCGCGCGCTGCAGCGGGTCATCGACGACACCGGCGTGGACGCCGCGCATGCGGCCTGCTGGAGCGGCGCCATGGGCGAGCATCTGGGCGCCTTGCTGGTGTCCGAGTACAGCCGGTCGGCCCAGTTCCTGCGGGAGCAGGGCGTGGAGCCGGCGGCCTATGGCCTCGCACAGCCTGCGCGCGAAGCGGGCGTGCCGCCGTCCGGATGGGGCCGCCGCCAGTTCGATGCCGATGTCCATGCCAGCCGCTGGCGTGCGCCTTCGCGCTATGGCGACGCCATGTCCCAGAGCCGTGCCTATGGCGACTATGAGCAGCAGGCGCAGCAGGAGGACCTGACGCTGCGCCTGGTGGCTGCGCTGCTGTCGGACCTGCGCTGGATCGACGCAGGCGGCGAAGGTGAAGGCGCCGGCTCCAGCCACCCGGCATCGCTGGCCTCGCCACTGCATGCGCCGGCCTGGCAGGGCGGTGAACCCGTGTCCCTGGCCATGCCCGCGGTCCCTGCCGTGCTGCCCGAAGGCTGGACCTCGCCGAGCTGCATGGCGCTGGAGTCCGTGCAGGACGCCCAGCTCGAACAGCTGGTGCAGGCCCTGCAGGCCCCCGACGACGAAGGCATGGCCTTGCTCACGCTGCAGCGCATGATGCGCTACATGGCCGCCGACGCGCGGCTGCTCCCGTCGGTGCGGCGCACCGTGCATTTGCTGGAGCCCATGCTGCAGCAGCTGGTGCTGAGGGATGCCCGTTTTTTTGCCGACCGCAGCCATCCCGCGCGCCAGCTGCTCGATGAGCTGACTGCGCGCAGCCTGTGGTTCTCCAGCGAATCCGCCCCGGGCTTGCGCCACTTCCTCCAGGTCGCCGATCAGGCGGTGGTGTGGCTGGCGGCCGAACCCCAGCTCGACGCATCCGCCTTCGGCAGAGTGCTGCAGCAACTGCGCGAAGGCTGGACGGTCGCCCCCGCGGATGCGCCCTGCGCAAGCGGCCCGCCTGCGCAGGAGCCGGCGCTTGCTGCGGCGCTGTCCATGTCGGCGGTGTTGTATGAGGCCGGCTCGCGCGATCGCGGTCCGCGCGAGGCGCGCACGCCGCAGGACATGTCCTGGCCCGAAAGCGCCCAGCCCAAGGCCGGGCAGATCGCCGCGGCCATCCGCCGCCTGCCCAGCGCCCAGGGCGTGCCCGACGACATCCTGGACTTTGCCACCGGCCCCTGGGCCGAAGTCATCGCCAGCGCCCATGGCATGCCCGGAGCGGCCAAGGACCCCGGAGGCTATCTGGCCCTGGTGCCCAGCCTGCTGTGGAGCGTCTCCTCGCATGCCAGCAGCGACACGGCCCGCCTCGTCGCACTGGCGCCGCGCCTGCAGGCCCGGCTGCGTGCCGGCCTGCGCGGTGCAGGGCGCACGGAAGAGGAGATCCAGGCCTTTGCCGCGCGCTTGGCGGGCCTGCACCAGGATGCGCTGGACGCCGGAGTGTCCGGCGTGCCCGCCGGGCCGCCGCAGCCGCCCGACTCCACGCAGCCAGCCGAGGACCAGGCGCCGCCCAGCGGATTGCCGCCCAGCGGAATGCCGCCCAGCGGTTCCGAAGACTCGGCGCTGCGGGGCCTGGCACCGTCACTGTCACCGGCCACCCGCGTGCCTTCCTCGTTGTTCGGCAAGGTGGCAGCGGCATCGCCGCCACCGGCTTCCACGCCTGTGCCGCCATCTGCACCTGCGCCTGCGTCCACGCCTGCGTCCACGCCTGCGTCCATGCCTGCGTCCATGCCGGCCGGGGCGCATGGGCCAGCGGCGGCAGCCGCTGCCGTGCCGGATGCCGCAGCGTCGGGCGCCGCAGCGTCGGGCGCCGCAGCGTCGGGCGCCGCAGCGTCGGGCGCCGCCACGCAGGCTGAAGACTGGCCCCTGGGCATGTGGGCCGAACTGTCCAATGCGCGCCAGAGCCTGCGCACCCAGCTGACCTGGGTCAGCCCGCAGCAGACGCTGTTCCTGTTCACCGCCCCCGATGGCAGCACGCAGTCCATGACGCGCCGCATGCGCGACAAGCTGCTGGCCCAGGGGCAGCTCAAACGGCTGTGACAAGGCCTTCGGTAGGCCCTGGCTGACAGGGTGCAGCGAACCGGGCCAGCGTGCGCGGGCCTGCCGCGCCGCTAGCATGCAGCCATGCCCACCCTTTGCAACGACCCCGCATGGCCCAGGATCTGATCGTCGCGCGTCCCGAAGGGCTGTACTGCGCGCCCGGCGACTTCTACATCGACCCCTGGCGCCCAGTGGAGCGGGCCGTCATCACCCACGGCCACTCCGACCATGCGCGCGCCGGCCATGCCCACTACCTGGCGCATGCCGACAGCGAGGGCGTGCTGCGCGCCAGGCTGGGCGACGGCATCACGCTGCAGACGATGGCCTACGGCGAGGCCATAGACCACCACGGCGTGCGCATCTCGCTGCACCCGGCCGGGCATGTGCTGGGCTCGGCCCAGGTGCGGCTTGCGCATGGCGGCCGGGTCTGGGTGGCCTCGGGCGACTACAAGACCGAGCCGGACGGCACCTGCACCCCCTTCGAGCCCGTGCGCTGCGACACCTTCATCACCGAGTCCACCTTCGGACTGCCCATCTACCGCTGGCCCACACAGTCCGAGCTGATGGCGGGCATCGATGCCTGGTGGCGCGCCAACGCCGCGCAGGGCCGGCCCTCGGTGCTGCTGTGCTATGCCTTCGGCAAGGCCCAGCGCATCCTGCATGGCGTGGACCGCAGCATCGGCCCCATCGTCGTGCATGGCGCGGTGGAGCCGCTCAATGCCGTGTACCGGGCGGCCGGCGTGGACCTGCCTGCCACCCTGCGCGTGACCGATCCTGGCGTGGATGCGGCGCTGCTCAGGCAGGCCCTGGTGCTGGCGCCGCCTTCCGCCCAGGGCACGCCCTGGATGCGCCGTTTTCCCGGCCATGCCGATGCCTTCGCCAGCGGCTGGATGCAAGTGCGCGGCACGCGCCGGCGCCGTGGCGTGGACCGGGGCTTCGTCATGTCCGACCATGCCGACTGGCCCGGCCTGCAGTCGGCCATAGGCGCCACGGGTGCCGAGCGCGTCTTCGTCACCCATGGCAGCGTGGCCGTGCTGGTGCGCTGGCTGTGCGAGCAGGGGCTCGACGCCCAGGCCTTCGCCACCGAATACGGCGACGAGGATGAAGGCGAGGCCGGCGCGGCCACCGCGCAGGAGCCTGCCGCATGAAGCACTTCGCCGCCCTGTACCGCGCGCTGGACGCCAGCACCGCCAGCCGCGACAAGCAGGCCGCGCTGCAGGCGTATCTGCGTGCGGCGGCGCCTGCCGACGCGGCCTGGGCCGTGTATTTCCTGGCGGGCGGCAAGCCGCGCCAGCTGGTGCCCACCAAGGTGCTGAAGGCGCTGGCGCGCGAGGCGGCCGGCCTGCCCGAATGGCTGTTCGACGAAAGCTACGAGGCCGTGGGCGACCTGGCCGAGACGATCTCGCTGCTGCTGCCCCCGCCCGTGGACAGCCACGACCTGGGCCTGGCCGCCTGGGTCACCGGCCACCTGCTGCCGCTGCGCGGCATGGCGCCCGAGGCGCTGGCGGACCGGCTGCGTGCGCAATGGGCGCGGCTGGCGGCCGATGAGCGGCTGGTGTACTTCAAGCTCATCACGGGCGCGTTCCGCGTGGGCGTATCGCGCCTGCAGGTCACGCAGGCGCTGGCGGCCGTCAGCGGGGTGGACGCCAAACGCATCGCCCAGCGGCTCATGGGCTACACCCATACCGGCGCCCAGCCCACCGCGCAGGACTATCTGCGCCTGGTGGCGGGCGAGGACGCCCTGGGTGCGGACGGCGAGGCCGGGGGCCATCCCTATCCGTTCTTCCTCGCCCATCCGCTGCAGCTGCCCGTGGAGCAGTTCGACGCCGTGCTGGGCCCGCCCTCGCAATGGCTGGTGGAGTGGAAGTGGGACGGCATCCGCGCCCAGCTCGTGCGGCGGCAGGACGGGCAGGGCGGTGGCGGCATCTGGATCTGGTCCCGCGGCGAAGAGCTGGTCAGCGAACGCTTTCCGGAACTGCAGGCCATGGGAGAGGCGCTGCCCGCAGGCACCGTGGTCGACGGGGAAATCGTCGTCTGGGCTGCGCAGCAGGGGGATGCGCCGGCTCATGTGCGGCCCTTCGCCGACCTGCAAAAGCGCATAGGGCGCAAAAGCCTCACGCCCAAGCTGCTGCGCGAACTGCCCGTGGCGCTGCTGGCCTATGACCTGCTGGAAGAGGACGGGCAGGACCTGCGTGCGCTGCCCCTGCAGGAGCGCCGCGCGCGGCTGGAAAACCTGGTGGCCCGCGTGGCCCATCCCTGCCTGCTGCCCAGCCCGCAGTTGCGCGGCGCCAGCTGGCAGGATCTGGCCGCGCAGCGCGAACAGGCACGGTCCCTGGGCGTGGAAGGCATGATGCTCAAGGCCCGCGACGCGGCCTACGGCGTGGGCCGTACCAAGGACAGCGGCGTCTGGTGGAAGTGGAAGATCGATCCGCTGAGCGTGGATGCGGTGCTCATCTACGCCCAGCGCGGCCATGGCCGGCGCGCCAGCCTGTACAGCGACTACACCTTCGCCGTCTGGAATGCGCCGCCCGGCACCGAAGGCCGCGCCCTGGTGCCCTTCGCCAAGGCCTACTCGGGCCTGACCGATGCCGAGATGGCCCGCGTGGACGCCATCATCCGCAAGACCACGGTCGAGAGCTTCGGCCCCGTGCGCAGCGTGCGTCCCACCCTGGTGTTCGAGCTGGGCTTCGAAGGCATCTCGCGCAGCGCGCGCCACAAGAGCGGCATCGCCGTGCGCTTTCCACGCATGCTGCGCTGGCGCGAGGACAAGCCCGTGCAGGAGGCCGACTCGCTGGACACGCTGGCCGCGCTGCTGCCGCATTCCGATCCCTGAGGCCGTTGCGCATGGCTGCCGCCCGCCACACCCTTGCCGCCCGCTGGCTCGCCATGCGGGGATGGAAGCCCTTTGCCTTCCAGCGCGCCGTGTGGAAGGCGATGGCCGAGGGCCGCAGCGGCCTGCTGCATGCCACCACGGGCGCGGGCAAGACCTATGCGGTCTGGCTCGGCGCCCTGCAGGCCCTCGCGCGGGAGGGCAAGGCGGTGCCCGCCCGCTCCGGCAAGCCGGTCGCCGCCCCGCTGACCGTGCTGTGGATCACGCCCATGCGCGCCCTGGCTGCCGACACGCTCAAGGCGCTGCAGACCCCGCTGCTGGCGCTGGCGGCCGAGCAGCCCGGCCTGGCGCGCTGGACGGTGGGGGCGCGCACGGGCGACACGGCAAGCGCCGAACGCAGCGCGCAGTCGCGCCGCCTGCCCACCGTGCTGGTGACCACGCCCGAAAGCCTGTCCCTGCTGCTGGCCCGCGCCGATGCGCGCGAACAACTGCACAGCGTGCGCCTGGTGGTGGCCGACGAATGGCACGAGCTGCTGGGCAACAAGCGCGGCGTGCAACTGCAGCTGGCGCTGGCGCGCCTGCGGGGCTGGAACCCTGCGCTGTGCACCTGGGGCATGTCGGCCACGCTGGGCAACCTGGACGAGGCCCTGCAGACCCTGCTGGGCCTTGACGATGCGGGCGGCCCCCGTCCCGGCGTGCTGGTGCAGGGCGAGGTGGACAAGCGCCTGGTGGTGGACACCTTGCTGCCCGATCGGCCCGAGCGCTTTTCCTGGGCCGGCCACCTCGGCCTGGCCATGCTGCCGGCCGTCGTGCGCGAGCTCGATGCCACGCGCGGCTCCACCCTGGTCTTCGTCAACGTGCGCTCCCAGGCCGAGCTCTGGTACAAGGCGCTGCTGGAGGCCCGGCCCGACTGGGCAGGGCTGCTGGCCATACACCATGGCTCGCTGGACCGGGGCGTGCGCGAATGGGTGGAGGCAGGCCTCAAGTCCGGCACGCTCAAGGCCGTGGTCTGCACCAGCAGCCTGGACCTGGGCGTGGATTTCCTGCCCGTGGAGCGCGTGCTGCAGATCGGCTCGGCCAAGGGCATCGCGCGGCTGCTGCAGCGCGCGGGCCGCTCGGGCCATGCCCCGGGCCGCCCCTCGCGCATCACCCTGGTGCCCACGCACAGCCTGGAACTGGTGGAAGCCGCCGCCGCGCGCGAGGCCGTGCGCGCCGGCCAGGTCGAGATGCGCGCCAGCCCCCGCCAGCCCGTGGACGTGCTGGTGCAGCACCTGGCCACCGTCGCGCTGGGCGGCGGATTCGAGCCCGATGCGCTGTACGCCGAGGTGCGCCGCACCGTGGCCTTTGCGGGCCTGGCGCCTGCGACGTGGCAGTGGTGCCTGGACTTCGTGCACCGGGGCGGCCCCTCGCTGGCCAGCTATCCCGACTACCAGCGCGTGCGGCCCGACGAAGAGGGCGTCTGGCGCATGCCCGAGGCGCGCCTGGCGCGCCGGCACCGCGCCAACATCGGCACCATCGTCAGCGATGCCAGCATGAGCGTGCAGATCCTGCACGGCTCGCGCCTGGGCAGCATGGAAGAGAGCTTCCTGTCGCGCCTGCGGCCCGGCGACGCCTTCGTCTTCGCGGGCCAGGTGCTGGAGCTCGTGCGCATCGAGGACATGACGGCCTACGTGCGCCGAGCCGCCCGGACACGGCCCACAGTGCCGCGCTGGGCCGGCGCGCGCATGCCGCTGTCCACCGTGCTGGCGGACTTCGTGGTGCGCCAGCTGGCGCTGGCGGCGCAGGGCGACTACGCCTCGCCCGAGCTGCGCTGCGTGCGCCCCCTGCTCGAAGTGCAGCAGCGCTGGTCGGCCCTGCCCACGCCCGGTACGCTGCTGGCCGAGACCCTGCGCACGCGCGAGGGCTGGCACCTGTTCCTCTACCCCTTCGCGGGCCGCCATGCCCATATCGGGCTGGCCAGCCTGATGGCCTGGCGCGCGGCCCAGGCCGAGGCCGGCACCTTCTCCATTGCCGTCAACGACTACGGTCTGGAGCTGCTGAGCGCCACCGAGCGCGACTGGGCGGCCCTGCTGCCGGGGCTGCTGCGTGCCGACCCTGAGCCGCAGGCCGCGGCGGTGCCCGGGCGGGTTTCGGCCGGCGAGGCCCGCGCCCTGCGCAACACTGCCAATGCCGATCCCCTGTGGGACCGGGCCGCCGATGCGCAACTGCCCGATGAGGCCGCCCACCACGCTCTGTTGCACGAGGTGCTGGCCAGCCTCAACGCCACCGAGATGGCGCGGCGGCGCTTTCGTGAGATCGCGCGCGTCTCGGGGCTGATCTTCCAGAGCCATCCCGGCGAACGGCGCAGCGCGCGCCAGCTGCAGGCCTCGGCCCAGCTGTTCTTCGAGGTGTTCCGCAAGTACGACGATGCCAACCTGCTGCTGCGCCAGGCCGACGAGGAGGTGCTGAGCCAGGAGCTCGACGTGGCCCAGCTGCTGGCCGCGCTGCGCCGCATGCAGGGCCAGCGCCGCGTGGTGCGCGCGCTGCAGCGGCCCAGTCCCTTCGCGTTCCCGTTGATGGTGGAGCGCTTCCGCGAAAAGCTCAGCAACGAGCAGCTGGCCGATCGCATCGCGCGCATGCTGGCGCAGCTGCATGAAGCGGCCGACACCCAGGGTCCGGCCGATGCGCCGCGCGTCCGGGACCTCGTCCCGCCCGACCCGCCGCTGCGTCCGCGTGCCCGCAGGAAGGACGCGGCGGGCGGCAGCGCGCCCGAGGCCACGGCCGCCGTGCGCCGCGCGCTGGACTTCGCCCTCCCGGCACCCGATGACCCTGGGGCCGCCCGCCCGCCGCGCCGCGTGCGCAAGCCGTCCCGGCCCCTGCCTTTGCTGTGATGTCCTGATGTCTTTCCATTCCATGTCCGACGCCGGCCTGCTGGCCGGCGGCCACGCCATCACGCTGGCGGGTGAGTGCGTGCACCTGCTGGCGCAACGTGCCCTGTGGTCACCGGCCCGGGCCACGCTGTTCATCGCCGACCTGCACCTGGGCAAGGCCGCCACCTTCCGCGCACGCGGCATCCCCGTGCCTGCGGGCACCACGCAGGGCAACCTGCAGCGGCTGTCCGTGCTGCTCGACGGATTGCCCGTGCGCCGCCTGGTGGTGCTGGGCGACTTCCTGCACGCGGCCCAGGCGCGCACACCGGCCGTGGGGGCGGCGCTGGCGGCCTGGCGCGAACGCCACCATGCGGTGGAGCTGGTGCTGGTGCGCGGCAACCATGACAGCCATGCGGGCGATCCGCCGCCCGCGCTGGGCATGGCGGTGGTGGACGAGCCCTGGCCCCTGGGCCCTTTTGCCGCCTGCCATCACCCGCAAGCCATGGATGGCTTGCATGTGCTGGCCGGCCATGTCCACCCCGCCGTCGTGCTGCGCGGGGCGGGCCGCGATGCGCTGCGCCTGCCGTGCTTTGCGGTGCACCCGCAGTTCACGCTGCTGCCGGCCTTCGGCCTGTTCACGGGCATGGCAAGCCTGGCGGCGGGGCCGGGGCGGCGTTTGTTCGCCGTGGGGGATGATCGGGTCTGGGCTGTGCCCGGGGGACTGGCGTGACCGGTGCAGGCCTTCGGGCACCGGGCTGTAATCGCTGGTAATTGTTGCGCCGGTGGCGTTTGCCTAGAGTGGGGGAAGCTCCACTCGGCTTGTCAGGAAGTCCCATGGCCATTCAGCTCAACTTCATCAATCAATCCAATGATGCGAACAATTCGCAGGTCGTGATCTTCCAGAAGAATGCAGCCACCGGGTTCGACGAGCCGCCGGTGGCCTGGCATGTCATCGAAAACTGCGGCCAGGGCGACAGCCATCCCTTCATCTTCCCCATGGACATGCAGGTGGCGGCCAGCGACAGCTACGGCAATTTCACACCTCAGCTGAATGCGCAGGGCGGCCAGCTGTTCCAGGTGTCCCTGACGAATTCAGGCGACTGTCTGGTCCCCGCAGGCAACGCCACCAGTGCCCGGGAAGTACAGGTGCTCAATGCCTTGCCCAAGGGGGCCATCAACGCCAGCTGCTACAGGAACGGCAAGCTGCTGGCAATCAGGACCTCACTGGCGCCCTGGCAAAAGGCCGCTTTCGAGTTCAAGCCCACGATCTGGATCGGTGTCGCCTCGCAGGTCGTGCAAGGCCAGGTGATGAATTCGGCCGTCATCTCCAACGTCAATACCGAGATGTCCTTGCTGGGCATTGCCAGCGCGGACATCGTGATGCGTGGGGGTGGCCCGGGAGCTGCTTCGACGCCGTTCACGTTCAGCCTTGAGAACGTCGTGATGGCTTGAGGCAGGGCAGCGGCGCGCCGAACCTGCCCGGCTTGGCCAGGCGCGCAGGGGACCATTTCCGTGGGTTGATGAAGGTGATACGCCATGATGAATTTCCCGGGCACTCCGCACGGTCCGGCTTTTGCGCCCGTTCTGCAGGCGGCCATGCCTGTCGGCGCGGTCATTGCATTCGCCGGTCCGCTGGGCGATCCCGCAGGCCAGGGCCTGGACAACGCCGGCGGGCTGCAGGCCTGCGGATGGGTGCCGTGCGATGGCAGGGCGCTGGCCTGCTCACAGTATCCAGAGCTTTTCGCCGTTGTGGGCTATGCCTATGGCGGCGCCGATGGACTGTTCCATATCCCGGACTACCGGGGTGGTCCGCTGCGCGCAACGGGGCAGCCTGCGGCGGGGCAGCCTGCGGCGGGGCTTGAAGGCGTAACTTACATCATCAGATTCACCAGCGGCTTCCTGCAGCCACCGCCGCTGGCGGCTGCTGCGGCGTTGGGCAAGGACCCGATGGAGCAGGACGCCCCGCCCTGCGTGCAGGAGGCGGTCGCCGCAGCACCCGCTGGTACAGGTCCGGCCCGGGTCGAAATGGCTGCGAACCTGCCCGACGTGCCGGTGATGGAGGATCAGGTCCAGTGCCTGACCTGGCATGCCACGCCGGAGCATGGGTTCGAGTTTCGCCTGATCTATGGCCCAGATGGACGGTTCAAGTCCCTGGAATGCGCCATGCACAGTAGGCAGATGATCCATGCCCTGAACGACGTCTACCCGCTGCCGCTCTCGTTGAAGTGCCTGGATGCGGCCGGCAGGAATGTCGAGATCCGCATGACCTTGGCGCCGAACCATGGGCCTTGGATCTACCGCGTGCAATGCCAGATCGACGTGCCGGGGTTTCAGTTCGAAGGCACGGCGTTCGTGTTCTCCGACGAAATCAACGGCCCGGCGCCCAATACCATCTGGTAGGCCTGCCGCGTCACGCCGCCGCCCGTAGCCCGGATGCCCTCTGCCGAATCCTTCCCAGCAGCGGCCACACCAGCATCAGCAGAGCCAGCGTGGTGAGGGTGCCGGCCAGGCCGTTGTGCCAGAAGATGCCCAATTCGCCCTGGCTGGAGAGCATGCTCTGGCGGAATGCGTCCTCCATGCGGTCGCCCAGCACGATGGCCAGCACCATGGGCGCCAGCGGGTAATCCAGCTTCTTGAACACATAGCCGACCACGCCGAAGGCCAGCATCAGCCAGATGTCCGTGGCGTTGCCGTGCACGGTGAAGGCGCCGATGGCGCAGACCATGAGGATCATGGGCGCGACGATGGAAAACGGCACGCGCAATATCGCAGCGAACAGCGGTACCGTCGCCATGACGATGACCAGCCCCGCGACGTTGCCCAGGTACATGCTGGCGATCAGGCCCCAGACGAAGTCCTTTTGCTCGGTGAACAGCAGCGGCCCCGGCTGCAGGCCCCAGATCATCAGCCCGCCCAGCAGCACGGCGGCCGTGGCCGAGCCCGGGATGCCCAGGGCCAGCATGGGCAGCAGGGCCGAGGTGCCGGCCGCGTGGGCGGCGGTCTCGGGCGCCAGCACGCCCTCGGGGTTGCCCTTGCCGAAGCTGTCGGGCTCGTGCGAGAACTTCCGGGCCAGGCCGTAGCCCATGAAGCTGGCGGCCACGGCGCCGCCCGGTGTCACGCCCATCCAGCAGCCCACCAGGGCCGAGCGCAGCAGGGTCAGCCAGTAGCGCGGCAGCCGCGCCCAGGTGCGCAGCACCACCTTCAGGTCGATGGACGCCTTCCTGCCCTTGAAGGCCAGGCCTTCCTCGATGGTCATGAGGATTTCGCTGATGCCGAACAGGCCGATGACCACCACCAGGAAGTCGAAGCCGCGCAGCAGTTCGGTGGAGCCGAAGGTCATGCGCAGGTCGCCCGAGATGGTGTCCATGCCCACGGCCGCCAGCAGCAGGCCCACGGCCATGGCCGCCACGATCTTGGCCTTGGGCTCCTTGCCCATGCCGATGAAGGAGCAAAAAGTCAGGAAGAAGACGGCGAAGAACTCGGGCGGCCCGAACTGCAGCGCGAACGAGGCCACGACCGGGGCGAGGAAGGTGATCAGCATCACGCCCGAGATGGCGCCGATGAAGGAGCCCGTGAAGGCCATGGTCAGCGCCGCGCCCGCGTGGCCCTGCTGGGCCATGGGATAGCCGTCGAAGGTGGTGGCCACCGACCAGGCCTCGCCCGGGATGTTGAACAGCACCGAGGTGATGGCGCCGCCGAACAGCGCCCCCCAGTAGATGCACGACAGCAAGATGATGGCCGAGGCCGGCGACATGCCGAAGGTCAGCGGCATCAGGATGGCCACGCCGTTGGGCCCGCCCAGGCCCGGCAGCACGCCGACCACGATGCCCAGCAGGATGCCGGTGAGCATCAGGCCCGTGTTCTGCCAGGTGGTCACGGCCGCGAAGCCGTGCGCGAGGGTTTGGAGTTCTTCCATGGTGGTGCTCCTTGCCCGGGTTCAGTGGCCGAGCCAGGCTTGCAGCGGGCCCTTGGGCAGGGGCACCTTGAACTGGACCTCGAAGACGAAGAACAGCAGCGCACTGGTCACGCCCGACAGCGCCAGGCCCTTCCACCAGGCGTAGCGGCCCGCGAAGGCCATGAAGCCGGTGATGAACAGCACCGAGGCCACGTAGATGCCCAGCGGCGCGATCAGCGCCACATAGGCCGTCAGCGGCAGCAGCACCTGGGCCACGTGCCTGAGCTGCTGCCAGCTGGCGAATTGCGCGTCGCTGCGGCTGCGCAGCGCCTGCGCGAAGACGGCGATGGCGCACAGGCCCAGCACCGCGCCCACGCGCAGCGGGAAATAGCCGGCCTGCGGGCCGGTGTCGCTCCAGCCCGCGCCGATGCGCTGGTTGTCCCAGACCACGAGGGCGGCCAGCGCCAGCAGGACGGCCGCGGTGCCGTACTCGACGTGGCGGCGCGACAGGCCCGGGGCCTGGGCCTGGGTCTGGGTCTGGGTCTGGGTCTGGGTCTGGGTCTGGGTCTGGGTCTGCTCGGTGGCGGTGGAGGGGGTGGTTGCGACGCCGGGATCGCCCGGGGGCGCAGCACGATGGATGGCAGTGTCCATGGCGCGGCTCCTCACCTGGCGCTGGCCGACAGGAAGCCGGCCTTCTTCATGATGTCGCGGTGCCGGGCCTCATCCCTGGCGAGGAAGTCCACGAAGGCCGGCCCCGTCATGTACTCGGGCTTGAGCGCGTTCTTCTCCAGGTACTCCTTCCACTCGGGCGTGGCGATGACCTGCTGCATCAGCCCGGCATAGAACTGCGCCTGCTCGGGCGTGGTGCCGGGCGGCAGGAAGAAGCCGCGCAGCATGGTGTACTGCACGTCCAGGCCCTGCTCCCTGCAGGTCGGAATGTCCGACAGCGCCTGGCTGCCCGCGACCTGGGCCGTGTACCCGATGCGCTGCGTGTCGAACACGCACAGCGCCCGCACCTGGCCCGCGCGCCACTGGGCCATGGATTCGCTGGGGTTGTTCACGTTGGAGTCGATGTGCCGGCCCACGAGCTGGGTGCTGGCCTCGCCGCCGCCCTTGTAGGGGATGTAGGTGAACTTCACGCCGGCCGCCTGCTCCATGTGGGCGGTGATGATCTGGTCCTCGCGCTTGGAGCTGGTGCCGCCCATCCTGAACTTGCCGCCGGCCTGCTTCGCGGCGGCCAGGTACTCGGCCGGCGTCTGGTAGGGCGTCTCGGCGTTGACCCAGAGCACGAACTGGTCCTGCGCGATCATGGCCACCGGGTTCAGGTCGCGCCACTGGAAGGGCAGGGCGGTGGCCATGGGCAGGGTGAAGATGGCCGTGGAGGCCACCAGCAGCTTGTGCGCGTCGCGCGCCGAGGCCTTGACGTCCAGGATGCCCTCGGCGCCCGAAGCGCCGGCCTTGTTGAGGATCACCACCGGCTGCTCCACCAGCTTGTGCCTGGTGACGATGGCCTGGATCACGCGCGCCATCTGGTCCGAGGCGCCGCCGGCCGAGAACGGCACGACCAGCTCGATGGACTTGGCGGGCTTCCACTGCGCCCAGGCGGCGGCCGGGGCGGCGAGGGCGGGGGCTGCCAGCAGGGCGGCCACGGCAAGGTGCTTGCGGGGGAATGTCATGTCTTGTCTCCTGCGTCTGGAATGGGCGGTCAAGCGGCGAGCCATGTGGCCTGGCCCTGCCTTTCAAGGCTCCGGGGGCGCTCAGGCTGCCTTGCGCAGCGCGTCCGGCGCCGCGTGCGCTGTGAAGTAGTCCATCGACGCCTGCACGCCGCTGCCGGCCAGGCGGATGCCCGACAGCTTCAGCCCCATCTCCACGCCCGCCACCATGGCCAGCAGCGTGAGGTCGTTGCTGTCGCCCAGGTGGCCCATGCGGAACATGCGGCCCCGCAGCTTGCCCAGGCCCGCGCCCAGCGACAGGTCGAAGCGCGTGTGGATCAGGCGGCGCAGCGCATCGGCGTCCACGCCCTCGGGCGTGATCACGCCGGTGAGCACGGGCGAGTAGCGCTGCGGGTCCGCGCACTGGATGGGCAGGCCCCAGGCATGGACGGCTGCGCGCACGCCGGCCGCCCAGCGCTGGTGGCGCGCGAACACGTTGTCCAGGCCTTCGGCCAGCAGCATGTCCAGCGATTCGGACAGCGCATACAGCAGGTTGGTGCTGGGCGTGTAGGGCCAGTAGCCGGTCCGGTTCATCTCCACGATCTCGTCCCAGGCCCAGAAGGCGCGCGGCAGCTTCGCGGTCCTGGCGGCCTGCAGCGCACGCGGCGACAGCGCGTTGAAGCTGATGCCCGGCGGCAGCATCAGGCCCTTTTGCGAGCCACTGATGGTCACGTCCACGCCCCATTCGTCATGGCGGTAGTCGGCGCTGGCCAGGCCCGAGATGGTGTCCACCAGCAGCAGCGCGGGGTGGCGGGCCGCGTCGATGGCGCGGCGCACGGCGGCGATGTCCGAGGTCACGCCCGTGGAGGTCTCGTTGTGCACCACGCACACGGCCTGGATGGCATGCCCTGTGTCCTTGCGCAGGCGGGCCTCGATCAGTTCGGCCTGCACGCCATGGCGCCAGCCCGGCGCATGGGGCAGGTGCGGATCGCTGCCGCCATGGGCCAGGACCTCGGTGGACAGGCCCAGGCGCGTGGCCATCCTCTGCCACAGCGCGGCGAAGTGGCCCGTCTCGACCATCAGCACATGGTCGCCGGGGCTCAGCGTATTGGCCAGGGCCGCCTCCCAGGCGCCGGTGCCCGAAGCGGGGTAGATGGCCACCGGATGGCGGGTCTTGAAGACCTGCTGCATGCCGCCCAGCACCTTGAGCCCCAGCTGGCCGAACTCCGGCCCCCGGTGGTCGATGGTGGGCAGGCTCAGGGCCCGCAGCAGGCGGTCGGGAACCGGGCTGGGCCCGGGAATCTGCAGAAAGTGCCGGCCCGTGGGATGGTTGTCGAGGGTGAGCATGGAGCGTCCTTTCCAAAGGGTGCGCGCTTCGTCAGATGTGCGATGCGGTTGCCGAATTTTTGCATTCAAAATTCATAAGTAGGTCGGTAATTACCATGATTTGCTTTGAATCTCTATGCGAAAAAATGAATGCAAAATTCATTTGAAAAGGAGATTCCATGGCCAAGGTCATCGAGATTTCACGGCTGGCGCTGCAGGAGCAGGCGCGGCAAGGCGGCGCGGCGCTGCGCCAGCTGCCGGCCGCCTGCCTCGGCCACCAGCGCGACAACGCCATGGCCCAGCCCAAGGCCGGGCAGATCTACCCACGAACCATGAACGAATGGGCCCCGCCATGCTGATGGAACCCTCGCACCGCCTTGCCGCCTCCACCACCGACGCAGCGCCTGCCGACGCGGCGCCTGCCCCGGGCACGGTGCTGCCGCCCGGCGATGCCTGCCAGGCCCTGGCACGGCGCCTGCGCTCGCACACGCGCGGCCAGGTGATGTTCGACGCCGCCTCGCGCGGGCGCTACGCCACCGATGCCTCCATCTACCAGATCATGCCCGTGGGCGTGTTCGTGCCCACCTGCGAGGAGGACATCGCCACCGCCCTGCAGATCGCCCGCGAACTGGAGGTGCCCGTGCTGCCGCGCGGCGGCGGCACCAGCCAGTGCGGCCAGACCACGGGCGCGGCCCTGGTCATCGACAACAGCAAGCATTTCCGCAAGATCCTCTCGGTGGATGCCGAGGCCGGCACGGCCGAGGTCGAGCCCGGCCTGGTGCTGGACCACCTCAATGCCCGGCTCAAACAACACGGCCTGTGGTATCCGGTCGATGTCTCCACCAGCGCCCAGGCCACGCTGGGCGGCATGGCGGGCAACAACTCCTGCGGATCGCGCTCCATCGCCTACGGCAACATGGTGCACAACGTGCGCGGCGTCCGCGCCTGGATGGCCGATGGCGAGCTGCTGGACTTCGGACCCGTCGCCCGGGCCACGGGCCGCACGGCGCGCATCGCGCAGTTCGTGCACGGGCTGGCGCAGCGGCACCGCGCCGACATCCATGCCCACTGGCCCAAGGTCATGCGCCGCGTGGCGGGCTACAACCTGGACATCTTCGACAACCAGAGCGAGCGGCCCTACACGGCCGACGGCAGCGTCAACCTGGCCCACCTGCTGATCGGGGCCGAAGGCACGCTGGCCTATACGCGCTCGCTCACGCTGCAGCTGAGCGCGCTGCCGCGCGCCAAGGTGCTGGGCGTGGTGAACTTCCCGACCTTCCATGCGGCCATGGACTCGGCCCAGCACATCGTCGGGCTGGGCCCCACGGCCGTGGAGCTGGTGGACCGCACCATGATCGAGCTGGGCCTGGCCAACCCGGCCTTCAGGCCCACCATCGAGACGGCCCTCATCGGCCGCCCGGCCGCCATCTTGCTGGTGGAGTTCGCGGGCGGGGACCGGGCCGCGCTGCTGGCGCAGCTGCGCCAGCTGGTGGAACTGATGGGCGACCTGGGCCTGCCCGGCAGCGTGGTCGAGATGCCCGAGGAGGGCGCGCAAAAGAACCTGTGGGAAGTGCGCAAGGCCGGCCTGAACATCATGATGAGCCTCAAGGGCGACGGCAAGCCCGTGAGCTTCATCGAGGACTGCGCCGTGCCCCTGGAGCACCTGGCCGAGTACACCGGCGCGCTGACCGAGGTCTTCGCGCGCCACGGCAGCCGCGGCACCTGGTACGCCCATGCCTCGGTGGGCACCCTGCACGTGCGGCCCATCCTGGACATGCGCACCGACGGCGCGGCCAAGATGCGCTCCATCGCCGAAGAGGCGGCGCAACTGGTGCGCCGGTACAAGGGCGCCTTCAGCGGCGAACATGGCGACGGGCTGTGCCGGGGCGAATGGATCCAGTGGCAATTCGGACCCGGCATCACCGAGGCCCTGCGCGCCATCAAGCAGCATTTCGACCCCGAGAACCTTTACAACCCCGGCAAGATCATCGACCCGCCGAAGATGGACGACGGCCGGCTGTTCCGCTTCGCGCCCGCCGATGCGCCCAGTCCCTACCGGCGCATCCCCATCACGCCCGTGCTCGACTGGTCGGCCTGGAACGTGCAGGCCGACCCGGTGACCGAGCAGACCACGGCGCCCGGCACGGGCGGCGACGTCACGGGCGGCTTCGCCAAGGCCGTGGAGATGTGCAACAACAACGGCCACTGCCGCAAGTTCGACGCCGGCACCATGTGCCCCAGCTACCGCGTCACGCGCGACGAGCAGCACCTGACGCGCGGCCGCGCCAACACGCTGCGGCTGGCGCTCTCGGGCCAGCTCGGCCCCGATGCCTTCACCAGCGAGGCCCTGCACGACACCATGGACCTGTGCGTGGGCTGCAAGGGCTGCAAGCGCGACTGCCCCACGGGCGTGGACATGGCGCGCATGAAGGTGGAATTCCTGGCCCACTACAAGGCCCGCCACGGCCACACGCTCAAGGACCGGCTGGTGGCCCACCTGCCGCGCTACGCGGCCACGGCCAGCCGCATGCCCTGGCTGCTGAACCTGCGCAACCGGCTGCCCGTGCTGCGCCGGCTGGGGGAAAGGCTGCTGGGCCTGTCCGCCGCGCGCACCCTGCCGGCCTGGCGCCGCGACACCTTCTGGCGAGCGCCCCAGGCCGCCAGCCTGCTGGACCGCGAACAGGCCCTGGCCCGCGCCGCCGCCGGCGAGCGCGTGGCCGTGCTGTTCGTGGACACCTTCAACGGCACCTTCGAAAGCGAAAACGCCCTGGCAGCCGCGCGCGTGCTGCAGGCGGCCGGCTATGCGCTGCACGCCGCCACCAAGGGGCCCAACGAGGGTGGCGGCCACCACTGCTGCGGCCGCACCTACCTGGCCACCGGCATGGTGGAGCAGGCCAAGGCCAGCGCGAGTGCATTGATCGAGGCCCTGGCGCCGCTGGCCCGGGCCGGCATTCCCATCGTGGGGCTGGAGCCTTCCTGCCTGCTGACCCTGCGCGACGAGGCCCTGGCCATGGGCCTGGGCGAGCCCGCCCAGGCCGTTGCCGCGCAGGCCCTGCTGTTCGAGGAATTCATCGCCCGCGAGGCCAAGGCCGGCCGCTTCACGCTGGCGCTGCGCGCGGCCGGCGCGCCCATCCTCGTGCACGGCCACTGCCACCAGAAGGCCTTCGGCGCGGTCAGCCCCATTCTCGACGTGCTGCGCTTGATTCCCGGTGCCCAGCCCGGGCTCATCGAAAGCTCCTGCTGCGGCATGGCCGGCAGCTTCGGCTACGAGGCCAGCCACCATCAGATCTCCATGGACATGGCCGAAGCGGCCCTGCTGCCCGCCATCCGCCAGCGCCCGGACGCCATCGTCGTGGCCGACGGCACCAGCTGTCGCCACCAGATCGCCGACGGCGCCCAGCGCGAAGCCATCCACGTGGCCCTGCTGCTGGAGCGGCTGCTGGACACGCCTGGTACCCGTTGAATCCGGGCCATCGTCCGGGCCTTGGCCCTTTTGGCGAGTCGCGGGCGCACGCAAAGCCAGGGCCGTGCTGCCTGGCTCAGCGCACCTTCTTGGCAGCGCTCGCTTCGGCCCGCAGCATGGCCAGCACCGCATCGCGCTTGTGGTGCAGGTGGCTGACCAGCAATTCGCGCAGGGCCGCAGCGTCACGTGCGCCCAGGGCCTCGATCATGGCTTCGTGCTCCTTGACGGCCTGCTTCCATTGGGCAGCGTCGAGGTTGGTGCGAAAGCGCAGCGACTGCACGCGGTTGTTGATGCGCCGGTAGGTTTGCGTGAGCACGGGGTTCTTGGCGGCGGCGTTGAGCGCCGCGTGGATGGCGGCGTTGAGCCGGTAGTAGCCCGAGACGTCGGAGCGCGCGACGCAGGCCATCATTTCGTAGTGCAGGGCGCGGATCTCGGCAAGCTCCTGGTCGGTGATGCGCTGTGCGGCCAGCTCGCCCGACAGGCCTTCGATGCCGGCCAGCACCTCGAAGCTGTGCATGACGTCGGCCTCGCCCAGCCGCACGGCGACGGCGCCCCGGTTGGGCAGCAGGTCGGTCAGGCCTTCGGCGGCCAGCAGCTTGATGGCCTCGCGCAGCGGCGTGCGCGAAACGCCCAACTGCTCGCACAGCTCACGCTCGTTGAGCTTGGCGCCGGGCGCGATGCGTCCCTCGATGAGCATGGAACGCAGGCGGTCGGCGACCTGCTCGTGCAGCGCCGACCGCGATATCTCGATGATCTCCGCCATCTGGCGGTCTCCTTGGCTGTTCCTGGGCTGTGAGGTATGGCCTCCGCTGCGCAGCGAGCGCCATGCGGAGCGCGCCGATGTTAGCCGATGTGGAGCCCTGCGCAGTTCATGGGGGTGAGCGCCGGGGCGCATACCGTCTCCACGCTGGCCGCCCTGCACCCCCACACCCAGGCCGTGGTGGATGGCAATGGGCACCAGCGGCCCAGGCCGTGTGACCTGCCGTTGTCCTCCACTGCTCCTGCGCCCGCCGCGGTGACCGGCTACGCGTCCTTCGACAGTACCGCGGACCGGAAAATCTTCAGGCAACTGCCTGCCTGATGCGGCAGGGTCAACGATGCATGGTCCACCACGCTGCCTGGCATTCGCAGCACAGGCCCATGCAAGATCAGGGCAGCAGCTGAGCCCTCATGGGGCAACGTGATTCGAAGCCGACCACTTCGGGCCGGCATGCGTACTCCTGCAGCCATTGGGAAAATCGGCTGAGTACGGGAGAGTTCTTTCTGTCGGGCTTGTAGTAGAGGGAAAATCTGGGTGATTTTTCTGGTGGCAATTGCTTGAGGAGATCCACTCCAAAAGGCGCAAAAAGACTGCCTGCATCAATATGTTCCATGGCATCCACGTATGAAATGTGACCGATGCCAAGACCTGCCAGCGTTGCCTCCAGCATGGCATCGTGCGTATGCAGTTGCAAAATGCGCTGCCTTCTGGTGGATTTGATGTTGAGAAGATCCAGTGTGTCTTGCCATAGCGTATTTGGGGCCAGAGGCAAGACCAATGAGTGCTTGAGAAGGTCCTCTGGAGAATTCACGGGAACTTTTTCCAGCAAGGACGGTGCAGCAACCAATACCTTGAGATCTTCCACCAGCGGTGTCTCCGAAAGAAATGGTATGCCTCCGTAGCCCCAATGAATGGCTGCATCGATTTCCTGCACATCCAGGTCCGGCAATTCGACACCCACCAGCATGCGGACGTCGATATCCGGAAATTCCGATGTGAAGTTTCCCAGGCTGCGAATCAGATACTGTTTTGCGAAATAGGGGCTGACGTGCAGGACCAGGTTGCGGCGTGCATCCTTGCTGGTGGCGGCGGCGACGCCCTGCATCAGTGCATCGAAGCCCTGCTTGACGGGTCCGTAGAGCAACTGGGCTGCTTCGGTGGGCGTCAGGCTTCGGATGTTGCGTTCGAACAGAACCTGTCCCAGCGAGGACTCCAGCAATTTCAACTGCTGGCTGACGGCCTGGGGCGTCAGACACAGTTCATCGGCGGCCTGTCGTATGGAACGTCGGCGGTGGATTGCTTCAAATACCCGCAGGGTGTTCAGTGGGGGCAGGCGATAGCGCATGGCGGGGGTGGACCTTGGATGCGGTGGCTGCAAGCACGAAGTGTGCCGCTGGCGGCCATGTATCTTGAGAGGGCTGCCCAGCGGGGGTCAAGCTGGGCTTGCCCTAGGCGCCATTTTTTATTGTTTGTCAGTGGCGGGGGGGCTGAAAACAATGGGGCACAGAGATTGCGGATTGCCTTCGCAGTCATGTCTCATTTTTTGAAGAGGTGACCCCATTGGACAAAGTGACATTTACCGCGATGAAAGACGGCACGGAAGCTGAATTCAAATGGCTGGCTGAACTCGACGAGCAGTTCAGCGGGACTTTGCCGCAGCGGATCATCAACATGCTCAAATTCCTGGCCGATGATGACGGTGGCTATCAGATATCCAGGCTGGACCACGTGCTGCAGACGGCAACGCGTGCCTGTCGGGCGGGAGCATCCGACGAATGGATAGTGGCTGCCTTGCTGCATGACGTGGGTGATGTGATTGCTCCAGACAATCATTCCATCGTTGCATCGGAAATACTCAGGCCCTTCGTTTCGGATGAGGTATTCTGGGTGGTACGCCACCATGGAGTATTCCAAGGTATCTATTACTGGCATCATATTGGCCGCGATCGCAATGCCAGGGAGGCTTATCGGGGACATCCCTATTTTGATTCTGCCGTCCGGTTCTGCGAGGAGTGGGATCAGAATTCCTTTGACCCGGCCTACGATACGCTGCCTCTCGAATTCTTCGTGCCCTACGTAGAGCGGATATTCGGTGCCAGACCCCGGGCGGACGACCCGGTGGCGCGGCAGGCGGCTTCGCAATGAGGTCCGGCATGAAGGGGAAACATATACGCTGGGCCGCCGATATCGGCGGCACCTTCACCGATATCGTCATCAGCGTGGATGGCCAGATGCATGCCCGCAAGGTGCTGACCACGCCGGCGCGGCCCGAGCGGGCCGTGATCGATGGCAGCTTGCAAATGATGCAGGACATGGGGATAGACCCGGCCTTGGTGGGCATCTTCGTGCATGGAACCACGCTGGCGACCAATGCCATCCTGGAGCGTCGCGGCGCGCGCTGTGCGCTGATCGGCACCGAAGGGTTCCGTGACATCCTGAGCATCGGCGACGAGGGCCGCTTCGACCAGTACGACATCTTCATCGACAAGGTCAGGCCGCTGATTCCCGATGAGCTGTGTTTCACCGTGCCGCAGCGCATGGGGGCTGCAGGCCAGGTGCTGAGGCCGCTCGACGAGGAGGCCGTGCAGACGCTGATAGATCGCATCGCTGCCTTGGGCATCAGCAGCGTGGCCGTCTGCTTCATCCACGGTTACGCCAATCCCGCGCATGAGCGGCGGGTGGCGCAAATGATCGCCGCCAGCCATCCCGAATGGTTCGTCTCGCTGTCCAGCGAGGTCTGCCCGGAGGTGCGTGAATACGAGCGCTGCTCCACCACGGTGGCCAATGCCTACGTCAAGCCCATCATGGCCAGCTATCTTGGCCGGCTGGAGCTTGAACTGGCGCAGAAAGGCCTGCGCTGCCCTACCTATCTGATGACTTCGGGCGGCGGCCTCACCAGCCTGCAATCTGCAGCGCAGTTCCCGATCCGGCTGGTGGAGAGCGGGCCGGCCGGCGGTGCCATCCTGGCCGCCCATGTGGCGCGGATGTGCGGGCGCCGCAATGTGCTGGCTTTCGACATGGGAGGCACCACAGCCAAGCTGTCCTTCATCGACGACTTCGAGCCTCACACCTCGCGCAGCTTCGAGGTGGACCGCTCCTCGGGCTTTCGCAAGGGCAGCGGCCTGCCGCTGCGCATTCCTGTGATCGACATGGTGGAGATCAGCGCGGGCGGGGGATCGCTGTGCGATACCGGCTTGTTCGGAAACATCACCGTCGGCCCCGAAAGCGCCAGCTCGGTACCGGGCCCCGCCTGCTATCCGAACGGCGGCTCGCGGCCCACGGTATCGGATGCCAACCTGGTGCTGGGCCGGCTGGACGCGCAGCACTTCGCGGGCGGCACGATCGCACTGAATGCACAAGCCGCATCGGCCGCCATCGGGCGCAGCCTTGGCGAGCGGCTGCAGTGTCCTGTGCCGGTGGCGGCCCTGGGTGTGTCGCAGCGCGTGGAGGAGAACATGGCCAATGCGGCCCGTGTGCATGCCAGCGAATGCGGCAAGGACCTGGAGAAGTTCTCCATGGTGGCTTTCGGCGGTGCTGCGCCTTTGCATGCCGTCGCCGTGGCGCGCAAGCTGGGCATCCGCCAAGTGGTGCTGCCGCCCAACGCGGGCGTGGGATCGGCCGTGGGTTTCCTGCTGGCACCCATGAAGTACGAATTGGTGCGCAGCCACCTCATGGCCGTCGCGGGCTTCGATGCCGTGCGCGCGCAATCGCTGCTGATGGAGCTGGAGCAGGAAGGTCGGGCGATGGTGTCCGCAGGGCAGCCCGATGGTGGTGCCGGCTATCGGGTGGCGCGCCGTGCCTATATGCGCTATGTGGGCCAGGGGCACGAGGTGCTGGTCGAGCTGCCGGGCACGCCGCTCGATGGACAGGTCGAAGCCGAACTGCGCCAGCGCTTCGAGGCCCGCTATCTGGCGCTGTATGGGCGTGTCATCCCTGGTGCACAGATCGAGGTCGTGACCTGGACCGTGACCCTGACGGGAGCCACGGCACCGGTCCATCCTTTGCCTGACGTGGCCCGGGGCAGGCCCGCAGTCCGGCATGGGACGCGCCGTCTGTTGCGCGAGGGCGGCGGGCAGTATGAGGAAGTACCGGTGTTCTGGCGCCCTCGACTGCAAGAGGGCGAGCATTTCCGGGGACCGGCCCTGCTGGATGACGAGTCGACCACCCTTTTGCTGCCCGAGGGCTATACGGCACGGGTGGCGGCACAGCACTACGTGATGATCGACCAGGACGAGGTGGCGGCATGAGCAAGGACATCGGCAAGGACATCGACCGGCTGCGCATGCAGGTGCAATGGAGCCGCCTGCTGGCCATCGTGGAGGAGCAGGCCCAGGCTCTGCTGCGCACCTCATTCAGCACCATCGTGCGTGAGTGCGGGGACCTGTCCACCGGCATCTTCGACCTGCGGGGCCGCATGGTCGCCCAGGCCGTCACGGGAACGCCGGGCCATGTGAACACCATGGCCGCGTCGGTACGCCACTTCCTGCGGAAGTTTCCCGCCGAGTCCATGGAGCAGGGCGACATCTACGTCACCAATGATCCCTGGATGGGCACGGGCCACCTGAACGACTTCGTGGTGGTCACGCCGGCCTTCCATGAAGGGCGCCTGGTTGCACTGTTGTGCTGTACCAGCCATCTGATGGACGTGGGCGGCCTGGGCTACGGCCCTGATGGTCGTGACGTCTACATGGAGGGTTTCTGCATTCCACCCGTGAAGCTGGCCCGGCGCGGCCGGATGGATGCGCTGCTCATGGAGGTCATCAAGGCCAACACCCGGTTGCCGATGGAGGTGGAGGGCGATATCTACTCCTTGATCAACAGCAACGAGATCGGCATGCGCGGCATCCGTGCCCTGCTGCAGGAGTTCGGGCTGCCTGACATCGGGGCACTGGCCGACCATGTGTGCGAAGCCACCCGCATCGCGGCGCTGGACTGCCTGGCCCGGCTGCCCCAGGGGCGGTTCCAGTACCAGATGGTGGTGGATGGCTATCGCCAGCCTGTGTGCTTGGCCGCCAATGTGACCGTCGGGGCAGGCTGCGTCAATGTGGACTTTGCCGGTTCGTCCGCGCCTTCGGACTATGGCATCAATGTGCCCCTGACCTATGCCGGCGCCTACAGCACCTTTGCGCTGATGTCGGCCTTGATGCCAGGCATTCCCAACAACTCGGGCTCGCTGGATCTGTTCACGGTGTCGGCGCCGGATGACTGCATCCTCAACGCGCAAAGGCCTGCACCGGTGGCCATACGCCATGTGCTGGGCCAGATGCTGCCCGATGTGGTGTTCGGCTGCCTGCGTCAGTTCGTGCCTGACAAAGTGCCTGCGGAAGGCGCTTCCTGCCTGTGGAACATCAATCTGCAGGGTACGACCCAGGCGGGCAAGGTGTTTGCCACCACAGTCACCACCAACGGCGGCACGGGGGCACGGCCGGGCAAGCATGGACTGTCGGTCACCTCCTATCCCAGTGGGGTACGGGGCACGCCGGTCGAGGTGCTGGAGTCCGCCTTGCCCCTGACCTTCTGGAAGAAGGAGATCCGCCAGGGCTCGGGCGGGGCAGGCGCATGGCGCGGCGGCGATGGCGTGGACCTGCATGTCGAGAACACGTCGGCAAGTCCCATGACCCTGCTGGCGGCATTCGACCGGATCTGCCATCCGCCCAGGGGCGTGGATGGCGGCCTGCCAGGCGCCGCAGGCTATGTGGGACTGGGCGACGGGACTGTGTTGCCTGGAAAGGGGGCGCAGTCCATCTTGCCGGGGCAGACCCTGGTGATCCGCACGCCGGGCGGCGGCGGCCTGGGGGCCCCTGTCGATGAGGAGTCTCCACAGGCATGAGACCCGACGTTGGCGGCTTTCCCCTTGTTCTGCGTTCTTCTCCTGTCACCCAAGACCCCAGCGACGGATGTCCGGAGCTGGCTTACCCATAAAAGGCAACCCACCATGAACACCTTTTCCATCGCGCGGGCGCTTGCACTGCTGCTGAACTGCGTCCTGGGCTTGGCCCATGCGGCCGACTACCCCATCAAGCCCATCCGCATCATCGTGCCGTTTGCCGCAGGCGGCTCCACGGATGCCGTCGCCCGCCTCGTGGGCACGCGGCTGTCGGCCAGGCTGGGCCAGCCTGTGGTAGTGGAGAACAAGCCCGGCGGCAGCGAAGTCATCGCCTCCAACTACGTGGCGCAGTCCGCGCCCGATGGCTACACCATCTTCCTGTCCACCATGACGGGTCTGGCCGTCAATCCGGGCCTTTATCCCAAGCTGTCCTACTCGCCCAGGAGGGACTTCGTGCCCCTGGCGCTGGCAGCCACCATTCCGAGCATCTTCGTCGTCCATCCCGGCGTGCCGGTCCACAGCATGGCCGAACTGCCAGCCTACCTGAAGGCGCATGCGGGCACGGCCTATGGATCGGGCGGCAACGGCACGCCCAATCACCTGGCTACGGAGATGTACAAGCGCGCCGTCGGCGTGGACGCCCTGCACGTGCCCTACAAAGGGGGAGCGCCGGCGCTGGCGGACCTGATGGCTGGGCAGTTGCAGCTCATGGTCGGGCTGGTGCCGGAGGCCATGCCACTGGTCAAGGCGCAGAAGCTGCGCGTGCTGGGAGTGACCACGCTGCAACGCCTGCCGGAGTTCCCCACCATCCCCACCGTGCAGGAGTCGGGAGCGCCCGGATTCGAGATGGTCTTCTGGTCCGCCTTCGTGGCGCCTGCCGGCACTCCCAAGGCTGTCCAGGAAGTTCTCAACAAAGCCATCGATGCCGTGCTTCAGGAAAGCGAGGTGCGAGCCCAGATGAAGGAGATGGGCATCATCCCTGGCGGCGGCAGCCAGGAAAGACTGGCCGCGCTGATCGACTCCGATACCGCGAAATGGAAACGGGTGATGGATGCCGCAGGCATCAAGGCGGACTGAGTTGCCTGCCTGCCAATTCACGGAGCTGCCCATGATTTCCTCCACCGACCCCCACCGCAACCGCCAGCCGCGCCATATCGGCGATGCCGAATGGGAGCTGCGCGTGCAACTGGCCGCAGCCTACCGGCTGGCTGCAAGGTTCCAGCTGACCGACCTGATCTACACCCATATCTCGGCGCGCGTGCCGGGCCGCCACGACCAGTTTCTCATCAACCCGCATGGCTGGTTCTTCGATGAAATCACGGCTTCTTCACTGGTGAAGATCGACGTGGAGGGCCGTCCCGTGGGCGATGAGCGCTTCGAGGTCAATGCCGCGGGCTTCACCATCCACAGTGCGCTGCACCAGGCGCGCGAGGATGTGGAATGCGTGGTCCACCTGCATACCGATGCGGGCATGGCAGTGGCCGCGCTGGAGTGCGGCCTGCTGCCCTTGAACCAGATCAGCATGCAGTTCTACAACCGCGTGAACTACCACGACTACGAAGGCATCTCGCTGGACCTCGATGAGCGCGGACGCATCGTGCAGTCCATGGGCGCAGCAAACTACCTCATCCTGCGCAACCATGGCCTGCTGACCACGGGCCGCAGCGTGGCCGAGGCATTCACACGCATGTACTACCTCGACCGCGCCTGCGAAATCCAGGTGCGGACCCTGTCGATGGGACAGAAGATGGTCCTGCCTTGCGCCGAAGTCTGCGAACACGCGGCCCGCCAGCACGACGACTACGCCAACCTCGACACCGTGCACCTGGACCGCGAATGGACTGCACTGCTGCGCCTGCTGGAGCGCGAGGGCGCGGATTTTCGCTGCTAGGCCCGCTTTCGCGCCTCGGTTTTTCAGCTCAGAACCGGTGCGTTCCCGTCACGGCGAAAGTGCGGCGCTGGCCGTAGAAGCAGTCGCCGCGCGCCAGGCACTGGGTGATCTGCACCTTGTCGGTCAGGTTGACCACGTTGAAGGCCAGGCGCCAGGGGCCGGCATCGTAGGAGACCATGGCGTCCAGCAGCGTGGCCGAGGGGGTGTCCACCTGCGTGGTGCCGGTCCACTGCGAGCCGGTATAGCGCACGCCGGCGCCCACGCTCCAGCCGCCACGGCCTTCGCGGGCGAAGCGGTGGGTCAGCCAGGCCGAGGCCGTGTGGCGCGGCACGCTGGCCACGCGCTGGCCCTGGTCGCCGCCGTTGCTGCGCGAGATGACGGCATCGGTGTAGGCATAGGCCAGGGTGGCGTCCCAGTGGCGGGCCAGGCTGGCGGTCAGCTCGGTCTCGAAGCCGTTGACCTTGACCTCGCCAATCTGCAGGCTGTTGAGCGGGTTGGCGGGGTCGGTGGTCTTGCGGTTCTTCTCGCGCAGCGTGTAGACCGCTGCGAAGGCCGAGATGCCCCGGCCCGGCGGCTGCCACTTCACGCCGGCTTCCCACTGCTCGCCGCGCTGGGCCTTGTAGGGCGTGCCGTAGACGTCCACGCCGCCCAGCGGCTGGAAGGACTCGGAGTAGCCCAGGTAGGGCGCCCAGCCGCCATCCATCTGGTAGGTGGCGCCGGCGCGCTTGGTCCAGGCCTTTTCGTCCACGGCGGAGGCGGGCCGGCCTTGCGTGTCGGTCTGGGCGCTGTCGTGGCGCAGGCCCAGCGTGGCGGTCCAGCGGCCCCATTTCATCTGGTCCTGCAGGTAAAAGCCCAGCTGCCTTTGCGATACGTTGGGCTGGCGCGCCAGCTGCGACGCCGTGGGCGGCGTGAAGTTGCCGTAGACCGGGTGGTAGACGTCGATCGGCGAGGCCAGGGCGCGCCAGGTGGACTGGCTGGTGCTGTTGCGCTGCGCGTCCATGCCGGCCAGCACGGTGTGCTCGGCGCCACCCCAGCGCAGCCTGCCTTCGAGCTGGGTGTCGATCAGCAGCATGCGCCCGCCGTTGACCTGCCAGGCAGCATCGCGGTAGACGGTGCGGTTGTCCGGGTTGAAGACCGGGCGTGCGGGCCGGCCCTGCGCGGGAATGGCCGTGAAGCTGGTGTAGATGGAGCGGTAGTCCACGTCGCTGATGGTGCGGCGCAGGTTCTGGCGCAGCGTCCAGTCGGCGTTCAGGCGGTGGCTGAACAGGTAGCCCCAGGACTTGTTCTCGGTGTCGAAGGCGTCCCAGCCGGGCTCGCCGATGAAGGTGCTGGTGGGGATCTGGCCGTAGGGGCCGGGCAGGCGCGTGCCCTGCCAGGGGAAGAAGCCGATCAGCGAGCCGCTCTTGTCCTTCTGGTAGAGCGCCTGCAGCGTCAGCGAGGTGTCGGCGCTGGGCCTCCAGGTCAGGCTGGGGGCGATCACCAGTCGGTCATCGCTCACATGGTCCACCTGGGTGCCGCTTTCGCGGCCTACGGCCACCAGGCGGTACAGCCACTGGCCGTCTTCGGTGAGCGGCCCGGTCAGGTCGGTGGCGATCTGCTTGCGCCCGTAGTTGCCCACCTGCACCTGCACTTCGCGCAGCGTCTCGGCCTGGGGGCGCTTGCTGGTGAGGTTGAGCACGCCGCCCACGCTGCCCTGGCCGTAGAGCACGGAGGAAGGGCCGCGCAGGAATTCGACGCGCTCCAGCGTGTACGGGTCGGGGCGGCTGGTGTTGTAGGTGCCGTAGGTGCGCAGCAGGCCGTCCTGGTATTGGCTGACGGTGCCGCCACGCGCGGAGAAGCTGTCCACCCGGCTGTCGAAGTAATTGGAAACCACGCCCGCGCTGTAGGCCGTGGTCTGGCGCAGGGTCTGCACGCCCTGGGCCTCGAACTGGTCGCGCGTGACCACGCTGATGGCCTGGGGCGTCTCGATCAGCGGCGTGTCGGTCTTGGTGGCGGAGATGGCGCGCTTGGCCGTGAAGCCGACCACGGAGCCGGCGGGGTCCTCGTTCTCGGTGGTGGCGTTGACGGTGACAGGGGCCAGCGTGGCTTCGGCCTGCGAAGCTGCATTCCCGGCGGGGCCGCCCTGGGCCTGGGCAGCGCCGATCAGCGTGAGCAGGGCGGCCTGTGCCAGGGCCGTGCGGGTAAGTCTGTGGATGGGCATGTTGTGATGTAGGGAGAGCTGCGAAAGAGGGCTGGTGGTGCGCGCTCTTCAGGCCTGCCGATGGCTGCGGGTGGCCAGGGGGCAGGGTGCCGGGCCGGTGCGGTGACCCGCGCGCCGGGAAGGCGGGAACGGATTCTAGAGTGCAAATGAGAACGATTCATCTTTATGTTTTCATGTGGTTTGCATGCAACATGAGAGTATTGTTTTGATAGCGGAAAACACACTGCTGATTTGAAAAGCAGGCAAAAAACACGATTTCTTAGGTGAAGCAAGTGTCCGAGGATTGTGAACATATGCAACTGAATGGGGCCTGGGAATGGGGCCTGGAGAGGCAGGTCGCCATCCCGCGGAATCGCTGGCACTGGGTCAATACACCGAGCCGTAGTACAGCCATTGGATGTGGCGCCCGCCGGGTAGCCAGCTGTCCGTGCGGTTGCCCAGGGCGTCGTAGGCGTGGCGGTAGCTGTAGGTGGCCAGCGCCTGTTCGTCGCCACCGGGCGCCATGTGGGTCTGGGTTTCCTGCAGCAGTTGCGATAGGGGGTCGTAGACGAAGCGCACATGTGCGTCGGGGTTGCTGGCGTGCAGCATGCGGCCCAGCAGGTCGTAGCCGTAGGTGGTGGTTCCACCGTCGCCATCGCCTGCGGCTTCGCTGCCCAGGTGGATCTTGGCCACGAGGCGGCCGAGCCTGTCGCGCTGGAACAGGGTGCGCTTGGGCAGGGGGGCGTCGGGCCGGGCGTCGTAGGGGTGTCCGGCGCCTGGTGGGTCAATACAGCCCCGTCTCGCCGTCAAAGTACTGTCCCTGGAACCGTAGCGGTTGCTCCACCAGCGCAAGGCTTTGTACTTCACACCGGGCAGCGAGAGCCAGCGGGCGCTGGTCGTGGGTGAACACGGCTGCGTCGTCCGTGCCGGTGCGCAGGTACTGCAGCGGCTGGGTCTGGCCCCAGACTTTGTAGCCGGCCGCCCAGACAATGCGGCCCGCTTCGTCGGTCAGCTCCTGCGGGGCGCCGATCTGGTCGCAGTGGTAGTAGTAGGTGGCGAAGCTGGCCCGGAAAGCCGGGAGATGGGTCCGTCCCTTCGTTGCAGCCCGCTTGCGGTAGACAACCACGGCGCGTGCTATACCTCTTTCCCGGCCCGGTGCCCCCGCCTTTCGCGGGCACGTCATATGGTTAATTGATCAATGAATTTTATTTAAATATGATTCAATTGACATTGGGATTGAATTTGTGAAATATATTTGTACCGAATATTTTTTTTCGCTTTGCGGTATTGAGTAATATTCTGACGGAAAAAAATCATTGGTTTTTATAAATTCTTTAATCTTGAAAATAGCATAATCTATTGATTCTGCTGTTAAATTGATAATTAATTTTTTCTCATCAATTTTTATTGATTCCATGCTTTCGTTGAGTGCTAATTTGATTTCAATCTCAGATTCTATTTCTTTTTCATTTTTTATGTTTTTTGCTGGAATTTTGAAAAAATGATATTTTTCATATGGGTGTAAAATTTTATCTATGAAAATATTTGCACCTTCTTTGTCGAAATATATTGAAAGCTCTTTATTTCCAAGAGGGCCTAGCCAGTATTTTATTGAGGACATTTTTTTAAAGGTACGTGTACGTTTTTTGTTACTGTGAAATTTCCTGTTGGTCTACCGTTATCATCTGTTTTTGGAGTGAGAAACTCAAAATGTACATGCTGAGTGTTTGAGACCGTAGGACTTCCCATGCCGTGGGCGCCAAAGTAGTCTCCTGGTGTTACTCTGAACTGGCGGGAACCATCTATACTGCGCCACTTTCCATCTGACACTTTGACGTAATCGTCACCAAGAAATTTTTCCCTTTCATTTTTGATTCCTTCGAGACAGATTGATCTTCGCCATTCCGATTTTTGCTGGGTAGAACTATTCGGTTTGTCTTTTCCTGAAACTACATGTGGTGATCGAGTTGCGGATCGGTATTTAAGCCCCAGAGGGTCTATCCAAACAAGAGAATTGGGGGCGTATTTGAATAAATTTATCTCTCCCTCTAATCCAATCGGATCCTGGTGTACAAACCTCCCTACCACAGGATCGTAATACCTGAACCGGTTGTAGTGCAGCCCCGTCTCCGCATCAAAGTACTGCCCCTGGAACCGCAGCGGCTGCTCTACCTGCGCCAGGCTTTGGACATCACCCCGGTCAGCGAGGGGTGAACACGGCTGCGTCGTCCGTGCCGGTGCGCAGGTACTGCAGCGGCTGGATCTGGCCCCAGACCTTGTAGCTGGCAGCCCAGACGATGCGGTTCAGTTCCTGGGGTGCGCCGATCTGGTCGCAATGGTAGTAGAAGGTGGCGAAGCTGGCTTTTCTGTTTTAGTTTAATTGCTGATTTTATCACTTCAACATTGTGCGAAATATTCAATCAAAAACTATTCTTCTCAATATCAGTTCTGTTTTTTCTATAAACTTCCTCAAGACCTGGAAAAATTTTAAATTTCATTGAATCTATATTTATGCCAGTGTTGAGATAATTTAATAATCTTTCTTTGATATCAATATCTCCATACATATTCTCAAGTTCATATTTGATAATTAAATCATAGTGTTCCTTGATATTCAAATTTTCTATAATAACAGTCGCACTATATGCGGCTTCTATCGCGTCTTCCCCTTCATCTACCAATTTTCCGCCTTTCCATATAAATTCCTTTCGCAGTCTATAGCCTTCAGGATTCATATGAGGAGATATAAATAAACCTTCACAAGGTAATTTGCTTTTAATCAATTTCTTGTCTGGAATGCGCCGAACACCTAATTTTTGAATTACTATATTTCCAACAGCAACGCAAAATAGTTCCTTTACATTATTTAAATCTATATTTTCCCATACATCATTTTTATGAAAAATATCGAAAAATCTCATTTTTGCAGAGTCATTTGCCATTTGAGCAAGCGTGTAGACATTTTCAGCTATTTTTAGGCTAATTACATTGCCTTTTTTCCAATTTGCACGCATATTTATCACCTATTAACACTCGGGCTTTTAACGCTTTTGCAGGGGCAGTGCCTGTTTGCAGATCTCAAATAAATTAATATTCTCTTATTTTTTGCCAACAGGATTTTGTGAGTTTGCAGTTTCCCCTAGACCGCCAAATTATTCAAATGTTTTTTGCTCTAATCCGCGAGCAATATCTTTACCTGTTTGCCCATATCCTGCAAAAATTATTTGCGGTCTTTGTCCAAGATCAAAATGACTGAAGTTGGAACTGTATCTATATTTGAGAACATCTGCTGGATCTTGGCATGCTGGCATATCCTATATATGGTTTGCCATCTTTATAACCAATATAAGTGATGTGAGTTGCTTTCGCTGGGTTTCCAGCCAGTCCAAGTGGATCAACCCAGGTAATGGGGTTATGTACATATTGAAATAGATTGAGGCCGCCTTTCAACCCAATCGGATCCTGATGCACAAACCTCCCCACCACAGGATCGTAATACCTGAACCGGTTGTAGTGCAGCCCCGTCTCGCCGTCAAAATACTGTCCCTGGAACCGTAGCGGTTGCTCCACCAGCGCAAGGCTTTCCACATCACCCCGGGCAGCGAGAGCCAGCGGGCGCTGGTCGTGGGTGAACACGGCTGCGTCGTCCGTGCCGGTGCGCAGGTACTGCAGCGGCTGGGTCTGGCCCCAGACCTTGTAGCTGGCGGCCCAGACGATGCGGCCCGCTTCGTCGGTCAGCTCCTGCGGGGCGCCGATCTGGTCGCAGTGGTAGTAGTAGGTGGCGAAGCTGGCCTTGTCCGCTTCTGCCTGGGTGTTGCGGCTCTCCTGGTTCCTCCATTCCGATTCCAGCTTGGCCAGCGGCACGAAGCTGTCGGGCTCGTAGAGGTATTCACTCAGGCGTGAGCCACGGACTTCACCGGCCAGCAGGTCGCCGTCGTACAGGAAGCTGGTGCGTCCGAAGGCGTCCTGCTTGTCGATGCGCCGTCCCAGCGCGTCGTAGCGGTAGCGCGTGGTCTGCTCCGTGGCCGCAGGCGCTGGCTGGGCGTTCGTTCCGGCGCGCCTTGGTTCAGGCTTGTCGTGGTAGCGCGTGACGCTGGCTTGCACGATCTGGTGTTCGGCGCTGTATTCGTAGCGCTGCACGGTGTGCCAGCCGATGCGCCGCTCCACGATGTTGCCGTGCAGGTCGTAGCGCATGCGCAGGTCCTGGTAGACGGCGAGCCGGTTGGTGGGCACCTGTTCGCGGTCGTGGCTGGCGCCGCCGCTGCTGTGCGCGCCGCCACGGTTGGGGTTGAGCAGGTTGCCCGCGGGGTCGAAGGCGAAGGTTTCCGGCGGGGCGCCCTGGCTGCCTGCGCTGCCGCGCTGGGCGGCGAGGATGCGCCCCAGCGCGTCGTAGTGGTAGCGGCTGTCGCCGCGCAGTCCGTCGCGTGTGGCGATGAGGTTGCCCACGGGGTCGTACTGGTACAGCCGTGCGATGCGCTGGCCCGAGGGCAGCGGGCTGTCGCTGTCGCGCAGGGCCTGGGGCGAGGCGCGCCCGGGCTGGCCTTGCAGTGCGCTGCGCTGGCTGACTTTGTGCGAGGCCAGCCGCCCCATGGGGTCCCAGCCGTAGCGGCTGACCAGCGTGCCCTGGGTGCGCTCGATTTCCTGGTGCAGCGCGTCGCGTTCGATGTCGCTGAGCACCTGCCCGTCGGCGCGGATCTGGTGCAGGTGGCCCGAGCCGTAGTACAGCCATTGGATGTGGCGCCCGCCGGGTAGCCAGCTGTCCGTGCGGTTGCCCAGGGCGTCGTAGGCGTGGCGGTAGCTGTAGGTGGCCAGCGCCTGTTCGTCGCCACCGGGCGCCATGTGGGTCTGGGTTTCCTGCAGCAGTTGCGATAGGGGGTCGTAGACGAAGCGCACATGTGCGTCGGGGTTGCTGGCGTGCAGCATGCGGCCCAGCAGGTCGTAGCCGTAGGTGGTGGTTCCACCGTCGCCATCGCCTGCGGCTTCGCTGCCCAGGTGGATCTTGGCCACGAGGCGGCCGAGCCTGTCGCGCTGGAACAGGGTGCGCTTGGGCAGGGGGGCGTCGGGCCGGGCGTCGTAGGGGTGTCCGGCGCCTGGTGGGTCAATACAGCCCCGTCTCGCCGTCAAAGTACTGTCCCTGGAACCGTAGCGGTTGCTCCACCAGCGCAAGGCTTTGTACTTCACACCGGGCAGCGAGAGCCAGCGGGCGCTGGTCGTGGGTGAACACGGCTGCGTCGTCCGTGCCGGTGCGCAGGTACTGCAGCGGCTGGGTCTGGCCCCAGACTTTGTAGCCGGCCGCCCAGACAATGCGGCCCGCTTCGTCGGTCAGCTCCTGCGGGGCGCCGATCTGGTCGCAGTGGTAGTAGTAGGTGGCGAAGCTGGCCCGGAAAGCCGGGAGATGGGTCCGTCCCTTCGTTGCAGCCCGCTTGCGGTAGACAACCACGGCGCGTGCTATACCTCTTTCCCGGCCCGGTGCCCCCGCCTTTCGCGGGCACGTCATATGGTTAATTGATCAATGAATTTTATTTAAATATGATTCAATTGACATTGGGATTGAATTTGTGAAATATATTTGTACCGAATATTTTTTTTCGCTTTGCGGTATTGAGTAATATTCTGACGGAAAAAAATCATTGGTTTTTATAAATTCTTTAATCTTGAAAATAGCATAATCTATTGATTCTGCTGTTAAATTGATAATTAATTTTTTCTCATCAATTTTTATTGATTCCATGCTTTCGTTGAGTGCTAATTTGATTTCAATCTCAGATTCTATTTCTTTTTCATTTTTTATGTTTTTTGCTGGAATTTTGAAAAAATGATATTTTTCATATGGGTGTAAAATTTTATCTATGAAAATATTTGCACCTTCTTTGTCGAAATATATTGAAAGCTCTTTATTTCCAAGAGGGCCTAGCCAGTATTTTATTGAGGACATTTTTTTAAAGGTACGTGTACGTTTTTTGTTACTGTGAAATTTCCTGTTGGTCTACCGTTATCATCTGTTTTTGGAGTGAGAAACTCAAAATGTACATGCTGAGTGTTTGAGACCGTAGGACTTCCCATGCCGTGGGCGCCAAAGTAGTCTCCTGGTGTTACTCTGAACTGGCGGGAACCATCTATACTGCGCCACTTTCCATCTGACACTTTGACGTAATCGTCACCAAGAAATTTTTCCCTTTCATTTTTGATTCCTTCGAGACAGATTGATCTTCGCCATTCCGATTTTTGCTGGGTAGAACTATTCGGTTTGTCTTTTCCTGAAACTACATGTGGTGATCGAGTTGCGGATCGGTATTTAAGCCCCAGAGGGTCTATCCAAACAAGAGAATTGGGGGCGTATTTGAATAAATTTATCTCTCCCTCTAATCCAATCGGATCCTGGTGTACAAACCTCCCTACCACAGGATCGTAATACCTGAACCGGTTGTAGTGCAGCCCCGTCTCCGCATCAAAGTACTGCCCCTGGAACCGCAGCGGCTGCTCTACCTGCGCCAGGCTTTGGACATCACCCCGGTCAGCGAGGGGTGAACACGGCTGCGTCGTCCGTGCCGGTGCGCAGGTACTGCAGCGGCTGGATCTGGCCCCAGACCTTGTAGCTGGCAGCCCAGACGATGCGGTTCAGTTCCTGGGGTGCGCCGATCTGGTCGCAATGGTAGTAGAAGGTGGCGAAGCTGGCTTTTCTGTTTTAGTTTAATTGCTGATTTTATCACTTCAACATTGTGCGAAATATTCAATCAAAAACTATTCTTCTCAATATCAGTTCTGTTTTTTCTATAAACTTCCTCAAGACCTGGAAAAATTTTAAATTTCATTGAATCTATATTTATGCCAGTGTTGAGATAATTTAATAATCTTTCTTTGATATCAATATCTCCATACATATTCTCAAGTTCATATTTGATAATTAAATCATAGTGTTCCTTGATATTCAAATTTTCTATAATAACAGTCGCACTATATGCGGCTTCTATCGCGTCTTCCCCTTCATCTACCAATTTTCCGCCTTTCCATATAAATTCCTTTCGCAGTCTATAGCCTTCAGGATTCATATGAGGAGATATAAATAAACCTTCACAAGGTAATTTGCTTTTAATCAATTTCTTGTCTGGAATGCGCCGAACACCTAATTTTTGAATTACTATATTTCCAACAGCAACGCAAAATAGTTCCTTTACATTATTTAAATCTATATTTTCCCATACATCATTTTTATGAAAAATATCGAAAAATCTCATTTTTGCAGAGTCATTTGCCATTTGAGCAAGCGTGTAGACATTTTCAGCTATTTTTAGGCTAATTACATTGCCTTTTTTCCAATTTGCACGCATATTTATCACCTATTAACACTCGGGCTTTTAACGCTTTTGCAGGGGCAGTGCCTGTTTGCAGATCTCAAATAAATTAATATTCTCTTATTTTTTGCCAACAGGATTTTGTGAGTTTGCAGTTTCCCCTAGACCGCCAAATTATTCAAATGTTTTTTGCTCTAATCCGCGAGCAATATCTTTACCTGTTTGCCCATATCCTGCAAAAATTATTTGCGGTCTTTGTCCAAGATCAAAATGACTGAAGTTGGAACTGTATCTATATTTGAGAACATCTGCTGGATCTTGGCATGCTGGCATATCCTATATATGGTTTGCCATCTTTATAACCAATATAAGTGATGTGAGTTGCTTTCGCTGGGTTTCCAGCCAGTCCAAGTGGATCAACCCAGGTAATGGGGTTATGTACATATTGAAATAGATTGAGGCCGCCTTTCAACCCAATCGGATCCTGATGCACAAACCTCCCCACCACAGGATCGTAATACCTGAACCGGTTGTAGTGCAGCCCCGTCTCGCCGTCAAAATACTGTCCCTGGAACCGTAGCGGTTGCTCCACCAGCGCAAGGCTTTCCACATCACCCCGGGCAGCGAGAGCCAGCGGGCGCTGGTCGTGGGTGAACACGGCTGCGTCGTCCGTGCCGGTGCGCAGGTACTGCAGCGGCTGGGTCTGGCCCCAGACCTTGTAGCTGGCGGCCCAGACGATGCGGCCCGCTTCGTCGGTCAGCTCCTGCGGGGCGCCGATCTGGTCGCAGTGGTAGTAGTAGGTGGCGAAGCTGGCCTTGTCCGCTTCTGCCTGGGTGTTGCGGCTCTCCTGGTTCCTCCATTCCGATTCCAGCTTGGCCAGCGGCACGAAGCTGTCGGGCTCGTAGAGGTATTCACTCAGGCGTGAGCCACGGACTTCACCGGCCAGCAGGTCGCCGTCGTACAGGAAGCTGGTGCGTCCGAAGGCGTCCTGCTTGTCGATGCGCCGTCCCAGCGCGTCGTAGCGGTAGCGCGTGGTCGTTGGGTGTAGGCAGGGGCTTGCAGCCTATCGTGGTAGGGCGTGACGCTGGCTTGCACGATCAACTCAGGTTGCTGCTGCTTACATGTTTAACTCCACAGTGAGATGGTACGGATGAAGTTTAAAGCGGCTCGAATGCTTTATTTTGCATTTGGTATATCAAGGCAAAGCCTTAATCCCGATAATTCCCCGGGCATGTTAGATAAAGGCAGTTGAATTTCGGTTAGTAATGTTGCGAACTGGGAATATTGCTGAAATGGATAGAATCCAGCGGCTCCTCCGCGAATAATGATTTCGCTGTCTTGGTTCTCAATTCTGGTAAATGTTGCTACAGTCAGAGATGCTATGCCGAAGTGATTTGCTGCTTCTTTATTTAATTTTGCATCACCGAATTGCGTAAGGCAAATTTTTTCCAAAATATCAGAGTTTGGAATTTTGTTGCCACTAATAAAAAGATTGTTTTGATAGTCCTTTGCAACATACTCCCATTCAAAATCCCAAGGAATTCTATAACCGGTTTTCTTTAAAAATTGAGATGCCTCTTTAGTGCTTATATATATGGGGTAAGGACCGTCTTCACTGGAAAAATCCGGTCTTTCCAAGTCGACCGATAGATCAATATTCTCTTCTGCAACCCACTCATACAAAGGAAACCTGCTCATTAAAAATGGATTGACCTTCTTCCTTTTATTTTCTGCTGCTCGGTGGATGAGATTTGAGATCAAGTGCCATTCCTTGGTGAAATATTTATTCCTTATTTCTTCTGTGTGAGAATTTGAAGATCCATATTGGAAATGTCCTCCAAATATTAAATTCAGAGGTGTTTCATATTTTTCATCATAAAAGCATGGTACTTCAATAATTTGATTATTGATTGGGTTTTTTGCAATAAACGGCTTAATTATTTTGTACCTTTTAGGCAGTCTATTTAATATTTCATTGCATATTTCTTTTCTTCTATCATTTGATGTTGATTGCCATAATTCCACACTCATAATTTCATTTATATCATTCATGATTTTCCTTAATTATCATTTGGGCACATTCCAGCGGAGCGTTTTTTCTTGTTTCGCAGTTTTCTTGCAGCTGCCCCGGCCTCCCATATTTTACCCTTCCAGTAGTATAATATTCGTGCAACTCTTCCGCTATCAACTGCAGTGTTCATTGCGCCTTTGCAATGCGAGCATGGAGCATATTCTCCATGCATCTCAATTATGTCTGTCGGCGAGTAGTCGTTTTCCTTTAGAACCTTTCTTTCAGTGTGCGTTACTAATGAGCATAGGGGATATCCAAGGCTCCTATCCTCTTCTGTCATCCCCCCGCTTAAATAATCTCTTTCGGACTTAATATTTCCATTCTCATCCTTTGTTTTTGCTTTCAGTTTGTGTGGTGGCCGCTTAATTAAGCCTAAAGGGTCATACCAATTTCCAGAGTTGGGGCCATAGGTATAAAAATTATTACCACCACCAAACCCAATCGGATCCTGATGCACAAACCTCCCTACCACAGGATCGTAATACCTAAACCGGTTGTAGTGCAGCCCCGTCTCCGCATCAAAGTACTGCCCCTGGAACCGCAGCGGCTGCTCCACCAGCGCAAGGCTTTCCACATCACCCCGGGCAGCGAGAGCCAGCGGGCGCTGGTCGTGGGTGAACACGGCTGCGTCGTCCGTGCCGGTGCGCAGGTACTGCAGCGGCTGGGTCTGCCCCCAGACCTTGTAGCTGGCGGCCCAGACGATGCGGCCCGCTTCGTCGG
>JBHIXF010000030.1:0-68054 GCA_041984925.1 Comamonas sp. | reverse complement strand
GTTTGACCGGCCGCGATGTCACCGTCGAGGCGCTGGAACCCCTGTTCGACAAGACAATCGACGGCTTTTCGGTGGTCTTCCACCTGGTCAGCTACGCGTCGGTGGGTCTCTCGACCCTCCAGTCGCGGGCGACGGCCGGCTTGATCGACGGCGTCTTCGTCTTCTGCCTGCCCGGCAGCAATGGCGCGGTGAAGGACGGCTGGGACAAGGTCATTTCCGCCCAGTTGGACAGCCGCCACAAGCCCTGCAACATGGTCGAACTGATGCCGAGGCTTCTGGAACGTTGAGCAAGCTCACCCATATCGACGACGACGGGCGCGCCCGCATGGTCGACATCTCCGAGAAACGCGCGACCGTCCGTGAGGCTGTCGCGTCGGGCTTCGTGCGGATGAGCGCCGAAACCCTGGCGCTAGCGATATCCGGCTCGGGCCGCAAGGGCGATGTTCGCGCGGTGGCTGAACTGGCCGGCGTCATGGCCGCCAAGAAGATGCGCGTCATCGGGATCAGCGCACAGGAGCGCCAGCACCGCGCGCCGCCCCATGTGGCGCACCACGCAGTACGCCAGCAGGCAGGGAATCCACAGGCCCAGCATCACGCACAGCATCTCGGTCACGGGCGACAGCGGCGTCAGCGGCGACTCGCGCAGCGGCAGCCACATCAGGAAAGGCGTGCCCTCCAGCACGTCCAGCAAAGCCTGCTCCAGCCGCTCCAGCACCTGCCCCAGCCCGAAGGGCACGGCGGCGGGAAACAGCAAGGCGCAGGGCCACAGCGCCAGCAGGGCCAGCGCCCCGCCGCCGTCATCGCCCAGCCAGTGCGTGCGAAAGGCGCTCCAGCGCGCCACGGCGCCGAGCCGCTCCAGCAGCAGCGCCAGCAGCGCCCCGGCCAGCGCGCCGCCCGCATTGAGCACCAGGTCCAGATTGGAAGGCACGCGCCGGGGCAGGTAGATCTGCAGGAACTCCATGGTCAGCGACAGCAGCGTGCCGGCCAGCGCGGCCAGCGGCACGGCGGCGCGCGGCCTGCCGCTGCGCATCAGCGCCAGGGCCAGCAAAAAGCCCAGCGGCGCGTAGCCGACGATATTGGTGTTGACGTCGAACCAGGTCCAGTACGGCGGCGGAATCCTGGCCGTCAGAAAGACCAGCGGGTCGATGCCCTGCGCACGCCAGCCATCGAAAGGAAACAGGCTCGCGAAGACGATGAGCGCGGCATAGACCAGCGCCAGCGGCCAGGTCGAAGTCTTGTGTGCCACGCCCTGCCTCCCCGCGCCCTGGTTCAAAAGGGCTTGACCACCACCAGGATGACGATGGCCGCCAGCAGCAGCACCGGCACCTCGTTGAAGACACGGAACCAGCGGTGGCTGTGCTGGTCCTGGTTGTCGATGAGCTTGCGCAGCAGCCGCGCGCAGGCATGGTGGTAGCCGATCACCAGCAGCACGCCCGCCAGCTTGGCATGCATCCAGCCGTTGCCCGGCCCCTTGCCGATGCCGTAGCCCAGGTACAGCCACAGGCCCAGGCCCAGCGCCGGCACGGCCAGCAGCGTGGTGAAGCGCAGCAGCTTGCGCGCCATCAGCAGCAGGCGCTCGCGCTCGGCCACCGAGCCGGGCGTGACCAGGGCCAGATTGACGAAGATGCGCGGCAGATAGAAAAGGCCCGCGAACCAGCTTGCCACGAAAACGATATGAAAGGCTTTGACCCACAGCATGCGGGCAGTGTACGTGCGCACGGGGGTGCGCCGGCCTGCGCGGGCGCAAAAGCCGAGTCTGGCATGGCGGCGTCGGCCACCCCGTCACCGGCCTGCCGGCGGGAATGGGGCACAATTTTCGGCATGCATCTGTCCAGCCCCACCCCCTTCCCGCACAACCGCCCCCGCCGCCTGCGCCGCGACGCCTTCACGCGCCGCCTCGTGCGCGAGAACCGGCTGTCGGCCCATGACTTCATCTACCCCGTGTTCGTGCACGAAGGCACGAACCAGCGCGAGGCCGTGCCCTCCATGCCCGGCGTGGACCGCCTGAGCCTGGACCTGCTGCTGCCCGTGGCCGAGCAGTGCGTGCAGCTGGAGATCCCCTTCCTGGCGCTGTTCCCCGCCATCGACGCCTCGCTCAAGACGCCCGACGGCAAGGAAGCGCTCAACCCCGACGGCCTGATCCCGCGCGTAGTGCGCGCGCTCAAGAAGGAATTCCCGCAGCTGGGCGTGATGACCGACGTGGCCCTGGACCCCTACACCAGCCACGGCCAGGACGGCATCCTGGACGAGGCCGGCTACATCATCAACGACGAGACCGTCGAAGTGCTGGTCGGCCAGGCCCTGGCCCATGCCGACGCCGGCGTGGACATGGTGGCCCCCAGCGACATGATGGACGGCCGCATCGGCGCCATCCGCGAGGCGCTGGAGAGCCATGGCCACATCCACACGCGCATCATGGCCTACAGCGCCAAGTACGCCAGCGCCTTCTACGGCCCGTTCCGCGACGCCGTGGGCACGCGCGGCGCGCTGGGCAAGGCCGACAAGAACGTCTACCAGATGGACCCGGCCAACACCGACGAGGCGCTGCGCGAGGTGGCCCAGGATCTGGCCGAAGGCGCCGACATGGTCATGGTCAAGCCCGGCATGCCCTACCTGGACGTGGTGCGCCGCGTCAAGGACGAATTCGGCGTGCCCACCTTCGCCTACCAGGTCAGCGGCGAATACGCCATGCTCAAGGCCGCGGCCGCCAACGGCTGGCTGGACCACGACCAGGTGATGATGGAATCGCTGCTGGCCTTCAAGCGCGCGGGCGCCGACGGCATCCTGACCTATTTCGCCCTCGACGCCGCGCGCAAGCTGCGCGGCTGAGCCCGGCACCGGCATGCGCATCTTCCACCTGCAGGCCGGCGGCGTCACCGAGCTGCAAGACCTTCCGCAGCAGCCCCCGGCCCAGGGCTTCGTCTGGATCTCCTGCACGCGCGCCACGCTGCAGGCGCGGCTGGCCGACGTGCAGCGCACGCTGCAGGCGCTGGCCGGCCAGCAGCTCGTGGACCTGCACGTCTCGGACCTGCTCAACGCCCAGCTGCCCTCGCGCTACGACTACACCTCGCAGTACGACCTGCTGGTGTTCCGCCGCCTGGTGGCGGCCCAGGCGCGCGCTGCCGCCGCCGCGCCGGCCAGCCCGGCCCCGCGGCGCAGCGGCCCGCCCGTGCTGCGCAACATCGACACCAGCCCCGTGGGCTTTGCCACCTTCGACCAGGTGCTGCTGTCCGTGCACCCCGAGGACTGCACCGTGCGCGACGCCTACGCCGCGCGCCTGCTGGCGGCCATGCCCACCGACCTGCGCGAAGGCCGGCTCACCCCCTCGCCGGGCGCGCGCATCCCGGCCAGCCCGGCCGACCTCATGCTGCGCCTGGTCAACCTCATCGTGGACGGCTTCCTGGACCTGCGCCGCGAGCTGTCGCGCCAGCTCGACCACTGGCAGACCGAACTGCTGCGCCCGCGCACGCGCTTTTCCAACTGGGGCGCGCTGCTGGATGCGCGCCTGGCGCTGCATGAGCTGGACGACATCTGCGAAGACCAGCGCGCCGCCGTGCAGGACTGGATCGACGCGCTGGAGACCTGGAGCCCGCCCGAAGGCGCCGCCGCGCTGCGCGAGCTGGACCTGCTGAAGGTGCGCAGCCGCGACGTGCTCGAACACATAGAGCGCGTGGTCCACCACGTGCGGCGGCTGGAGCAGAGCACCGAGACCGTGGTGCAGATGCATTTTTCGGTGCAGAGCAACCGCACCAACGACATCATGCGCACGCTGACCGTGCTGACCGCCGTCTTCCTGCCGCTGAACCTGATCGCGGGCATCTTCGGCATGAACTTCGAGTTCATCCCGCTGGTGCACAAGCAGGACGGCTTCTGGTGGGCCATGGCCGCGATGGCGCTGATCGCCCTGGGCCTGACGGCCTTCTTCTGGCACAAGCGCTACATGGCGCGCACCGCAAAGGACTGAACCCATGGCCTCCGAGACCTCCCCCCCGCTCCCCCTGCGCCCCCTGTCCCGCCGCCACCTGCTGACGGCCGCCGCCGCCAGCCTGCCGCTGGGCCACACCGCCCACGCCGCGCCGGCCGGCCGCAGCCCCTCGCAGCAGGCCACCGTGCTCACCGTCAGCGGCCCCGGCGTGCGCGGCAACCGAGGGCCGCTGCACCCGGTCAGCGACCTGCTGCTGAAAAACCAGGGCCTGGCCTTCGACGCGGCCTGGGCCACGGATGCCGACGCGCTGCAGCGCCTGCCTGCGGTGGAGATCACGCCCCACATCGAATACGACGGCCAGCCCCACCGCCTGCGCGGGCCGCTGCTGGCCAGCGTGCTGCAAGCCGCCGGCGTGGACGCTGCGGCCGCCGCCGCCCAGGGCCACTGGCTCCACCTGCAGGCCATCGACGGCTACCGCGCCCGCCTGCCGCTGGCCCAGGCCCTGCAATGGCGCATGCTGCTGGCCACGCACATGGACGGCCAGCGCCTGGGGCTGGGCGGCCTGGGCCCGCAATGGGCCATGTATGACGCCGACCGCATCCCGGAGCTGGCCGGCAAGCCGCTCAAGGAGCGCTTTGCGCAGGCGCCCTGGGGGCTGTACTACATGGGACTGCACGCGCAGCAGCCCAAGGACTGAGCGGGTCTTCAGCGCGCAACGGCGCGCAACGGCACGCATCTGGAGCACCATTTCGCCATCCCTTCGGGGGATGCGGGCTTGGCGGCCCGAAACAAATACGAGAGCCACGCCAAGGCCGTGGAAGCGCCTGCGGCAGCGCATGGGCCGGTGTGCGATCCCGATCCGGGGGGGCTGATCAGGCCAGGTGCCTGTCGAAGAAAGCCAGCGTGCGGTCGCGCGCCTGCAGCGCGCTGGCCTCGTCGTAGGCGCTGCGCTGGTCGCAGTTGAAGCCGTGGTCGGCGTCGTACAGATGCACCTGCACATGCTTTTGCGCCTGGGCGAAGGCCTGCACGGCATCGACGGGAATGTGGGCGTCGCGCCGCCCGAAGTGGGCCATCACGGGGCACAGCGGCTCGCGGCCCATCTCCAGCGGCGTGGTCATGCCGCCGCCGTAGTAGCACACCGCGGCCGACAGGCCGGGCAGCGCGCAGGCCGAGCGCCAGGCCCACAGCCCGCCCCAGCAAAAGCCCACGATGCCGACCTTGCCGCCCGTGGACAGCGTGGCCGCGTGGGCGACGGCGGCCTCGATATCGGGCAGCACGCCCGGCGCGGGCAGGGCCTCGGCCGCAGACTTCAGGGCCATGCCCCGGGCACGGTCGGCGTCGCCATAGCCCAGTTCCACATCGGGCTCCACGCGCGTGAACAGCGCGGGCGCCACCGCCGCATAGCCGCGCGCCGCCAGCCGGTCGGCCACGGCCCGGATATGGGAGTTGACGCCGAATATCTCCTGCAGCACCACGACGGCGCCGCGCGCGGGAGCATCGGGCCTGGCCACCCAGGCGGGCGAGACGGCCCCATCCAACGAAGTCAACTGCACGAAGCTGCCCATGTCACATCCTTTCCGCTTGAGAACCTGTCGTGATATTTCCCGGTGGGCGGGCGGCCCGCGCAATGCTGTAATGGCGGCAAGCCGACCCGGCAGACGATTCTTTCACAGCGGGCGGGCGCTGGACACAAAGGCCGTTCACCCCTGGGGCAAAACGGCCGAAATCCCGGTGGCAACCTACAGAAAAACCCATGGACCTCAAACCGCTGATCACGCTGGTGGCCATCATCAACCCGCTGGCCATCGTGCCCTTCTTCATCCACTACACCGAGGGCTTCAGCGCGCAGCAGCGCCGGCAGACCATCCGCACCGCCGCCTTCGCGTCGTTCTGCGTGATCGCGGCCTGCGCCATCATCGGGCTGCAGGTGCTGGATTTCTTCAACATCTCGCTGCAGAGCTTCCAGGTCGGCGGCGGCCTGCTGCTGCTGATCAGCGCCATGAACATGCTCAACGCGCGCCCGGCCGAGGAGCGGCCCAACGCCGCGACGCTGGCCGCCGGCGCGGAGAAGGCCGCCATGGGCAACAGCATCGCCGTGGTGCCGCTGACGATTCCGCTGCTGACGGGGCCGGCCTCCATGTCCACCGTGGTGATCTATGCCGACCAGGCCCGCAGCTTCTGGCAGCACCTGGCCCTGGTGGGCTATGGCGTGGTGGTGGCGGCGGTGGTGATGGTCTGCTTCTCGCTGGCCGACCCGATCGCGCGCGTGCTGGGCAAGACCGGCATCAACGTGATGACCCGGCTGATGGGCCTGATCCTCGCGGCCCTGGCCGTGGAGGTGATGGCCGGCGGGCTGATGAAGATCTTCCCCATCCTGGCCTCGCCGGCCCTCACGCCCTGAGGCGGCGGACGGCCTTCAGGCCGGTACGGCCCGGGCCTGTGCCGGGGCGCGGTCGGCGCTGCCATCGCAGGCACCGCCGCAGCCCGTGATCCCCCCCTCGGGCAGGGCCTCGGGATGGGCCAGCTGCCCGGTCGCCGGATCAAAGCCCGCGCTGCGCAGGTGCAGCGCCAGCGCCGCATCCATGGTCTGCGCATGGTGCACGAACCAGGCGGCCAGCTCGCCGGCCATGCTGCGGATCACCGCCAGCTCGCCCTGCGCCGCCTTGGCCGCCCCCTCGCGCATGACCTGCAGCACCACCTTGTGCTGCAGGCTGTGGCAATTGCTGCTGGAAAAGCCCGTGGACCGCATCCAGCGGTCTTCCTGGTCGAAGTGCATCTGGGTATGCGCGATCAGCTCGTCCCAGCGCCCGCGCAGCTGGGCGTCCTCGGCCGCCTCGACCTCGGCCAGCAGCAGCACGAACTCCTGGTGCACCTCGTCCATGGCCGGCAACTCCAGTGCCAGCGCCTCGCTCCATTGCAGCGCAGCCATACGCTTCTCCCGCCTTGTCAAAGAAGGCCCGAGCTTAGAAAGAGCCCGCCCCACCCCCTTTGACCCACATCAGCCAACCAGAAAACAGCAAAGCCCCGCAAGCGGGGCTTTTGGCGAAGCGGCAGACACTGGCGCGGCCCAAGGCGAGGGGCAGCGAGCAAGGGCCTGAGCCGGCCGCGCCGCCCCGCAGCGAGGCTGTCGTCCCCCTGCCTTGCGAAGCAAGCAGAGAGGCGCCGTGCCCCGGGGCAGGCGGCGCCAGCCGCTCAGGGGGTGCCTTCGCTGGGTGCCTTCGCTTATTGCGCGTACATGCGCTTCGCATCCGCAATGCAGGTGTCCTTGGCGGCACCGCTCATGGTGTCGCAGCGGGCCTTGGCAGCCTTGTAGTCGGCTTCGCGGTTTTCGCTGGCGGCGTCCTTGCGGGCTTCAGCCACGTTGGCAGCCTTGGCATTGGCATTGGATGCGGGCTCGGCCTGGGCCTTGGCGACCTTGGCGGCTTCCACGGCATGGACGTGGGCAGCCTTGGCATCCTTCACGCAGATGTCCTTGGCATCGCCCTTGAGGTCGTCGCACTTTTCCTTGGCGATGTCGTAGTCGGCATCGGCCTTGGCCATGCGGGCCTTTTCCTCATTCTTCGCGGAAGGGTTGCGGCGCGCCTCCAGCTCGGCCTTGGCCACCTTTTCCTGGCCGCTGGCCTGCTTGATGCAGACGTCCTTGGCGTTGTCCTTCAGGGGCTTGCACTGGTCCTTGGCAGCCTGGTATTCAGCCTCGATCTGCTTCTTGGCGGCCGTGTGCTCGGCATTGGTCATGGCCATGGCGCCCGAGGCCATCAGGCCCAGGGCAATGGCGGAAAGCATGTGGCGCATACGTTGCGGTGTCTGCATGGTCAACTCCTGGATGGTTTTCAATGGGTTCTGCGGGGAAGGGCCGTCCGTCAGTCTTCGAAGCGGAAGTCCGGATGGCGCTTTTGCCAGTCGTCGAGCTGCTTTTCAGCGGCCTCGCGGGCCAGGCCCTGGCGTTCCTGCAGCTTGCCCAGGAACTGCTCGCGCTTGCCGGCGATGACGTCCAGGTCGTCATCCGTGAGCTTGCCCCACTGCTCGCGGATCTTGCCGGTGAACTGCTTCCAGTTGCCCTTGATGCGGTCTTCATTCATGGCGGTTGTCCTTTCAGTGATGTGGATGGAGCGCCGGCAGCCAGGTCCCTTTCAGGTGGGATGCGGATCTGCATCGGCGACAACTCCACTGTAGAAAAGCGGCGCTGCGCGCTCCGTAGTCTGGGCCTAGCGTTGGCGGTCGTCCCGGGGCCGGGCCCGGTGGTGGGAGCGGGACTACAGCCCCTGACGGACGCGCGGCAGGCGCCCGTCAGGCAAAAGCATGGCAGCCGGTGGCGCTGTGCGTCCACCGGCTGCTGCATGCTGAGGGAAAGCGGCCTGGCCGGCCGTGCTCAATGGCCTTGCTGCAACAGCCAGGCATCGATCTGGGCAATGGCCGCGTCGGCCGCGGCCGCCAGCGCCTTCGCCCCGCCCGCCGCATCGGCCGTGGGCGCGGGGCTGCGCACTTCGAACAGCTTCTGGCCCAGCAGCCGGTCCGCCGCGCCGTCTTGATCGACCAGCGTGGCGCGCAGCCGCACCACGCCGGCACTGGAGGCGGGCGCATCGAAGACCTGGCTGAACTCCTCGATGTCCACGCGCAGCAGCGTGGGCACCGCGCCCTGCACACGCGGCTGGGCCACGCTTTCGCTGCTGGCCAGCACGGCGCGCTGCGCGCCCAGCTGGCTGCGCAGGCGCTGCTGCATGAGCTGGACGGGCGGCTGGCTCCAGCGCGCAAGCTGGTAGGACCGCAATTCCTGCCCGTTGGCATAGCCCAGGCGGTAGAACATGGAGGTGCTGCCGTCCGGCAGGGCCGTGGTCTCGACGTCGGCCAGGGCCAGCGGCGCGCGCGTGGCGCGCTGCGTGTGCGCGGCGGCCAGCGGGGCCAGGCCGAAGTCGTAGCGCGCCGGCTGGGAGGGCGGCTGGGGCAGGACCGAGCAGCCCGCCAGCAGGGCCATGGCGGCGGCCAGCACGGTGCCGGCGACGGCGGTCTTGGGAGGGTGGGACATGGGGACTCCTTGGTCAGGGCTGGGGCGCTGCGGACGGGGCGGCGAAGCCGGGCTCGCCCGGACCCGGGCGGGCCGCGCCCGGACCATAGATGACGGACTGCGGGTTGTCGCTGAAGCGGCTGACCGCCGTGCCCATCTGGCGTGCCGCACGCGAGACATCGTCGGCCGCGCGGTTGGCGTGCGGCACGGTGGTGCGGCCCAGGGAGTCGGCCATGCGGGTCAGCGCGCGGGTGCTCTGCGCGATCTGCTCCAGCGGACCATCGGGCGCATTCACGCGGCGCACGGTCTGCTGCAGCTCGGAGGCCACGGCGGCGGCGCCGTTGCTGGCCTTCTCCAGCGACTGCAGGGTGCTGTGCGCGTCGGCCGCCAGTTGCGGCAGCTGGCTGGCCAGCGCCCGGTCCATGCTCTGCGTGAGCTGCTGCACCCCCGATGCGGCGGCCGCGATGTTCTCCAGCGCCTGGCTCACGCGCCTCTGATTGTCGTTGTCCAGCATGGCGCTCAGCCGCTTGGAGATTTCATCGGCGCGCTCCAGCAGCACCTGGCCCTGGTCGGCCAGCATGCTCAGCGGCGAGGAGCGCAGCGGCAGGCGCGGCAGGCCGCTGGGGCCGGGCGGCAGCTGGGGCTGGGGCTTGTCGGCATCGTCGAGCTGCACATGGGCCAGGCCCGTCACGCCCTGGTAGCCGAGCACGGCGAACGTGGTCGGCGTGATCGGCGTATCCACGCCCACGGCGATGCGGATCAGCACATTGCCATTGGTCTGCGGATCGAACCCGATGCGCGTGACCTTGCCCACCGCCACGCCCTTGTAGCGCACCGCCGCCTGGGCCTGCAGGCCGCTGATGCCGTCCTTGGTGGACAGCTCGTACTCGTTGTACTGGCGCGTGTCGCGCGTCAGCCAGATCGCCAGCCCCGCCAGCAGGGCCGCCACGACCAGCACGAAGATGCCGGCCGCCATGGCATGTGATTTGTTTTCCATGTCAATGATCCATAACGTTAGCCCAGCGAATACGACAGCAGCCGCACGCCCAGCGCACCACCTGCAAAACTGGCGCGCGCCAAAACCAGGACACCGAGGAAGGGCCGCCCCGCACCGAGGGTGTCGTCCCCCTCCCCCGCGAAGCGGGTAGAGAGGGGGAAGGCGCGAAGCGACTCAGGGGGTGCCTCATAGTGTCGTCATCGCGCGCCTGCCGCGCTCGCCCTGGAAGAAATGCTCGATGAAAGGGTGCTTGAAACCGGCCACCTCGCGCGGCGGGCCGCTGACCAGCACTTTTTTCTCGGCCAGCACGGCCACGCGCGAGGACAGGGCGAACAGCGTATCGAGGTCGTGGGTCACCATGATGACCGTCAGGCCCAGCTCGGCGCGCAGCTCGCGCAGCAGGTCGCAGAATTCGTCGGAGCTCGTGGGGTCCAGGCCCGCCGTGGGCTCGTCCAGCAGCAGCAGCGGCGGGTCCATGATCAGCGCCCGCGCCAGCGCCGCGCGCTTGATCATGCCGCCGGACAGGTCGGCCGGCATGCGCGTGGCATGCTCGGGCTTGAGGCCCACCATCTGCAGCTTGACCATGGCCGCATCGCGCACCAGGTCATCGGGCAGGGTGCCCTGCTCTCGCAGGGCAAAGGCCACGTTGTCCAGCACGCTGAAGGCCGAGTACAGCGCGCCATGCTGGAACAGCATGCCCACGCGGCTGGCCGCGCCCTCGCGGCCCATTTCGCTGGCCGGGCGGCCCAGCACCTGCACCGTCCCCTTGGACGGCGCCAGCAGCCCCAGCATCTGGCGCAGCAGCACGGTCTTGCCCGTGCCCGAGCCGCCCACGATGGACAGCATCTCGCCGCGCTGCACGTCCAGATTCAGGTCCTGGTGCACGGCGTAGGCATTCTCGCCCTCGCCGAACACGCTCCACAGCCCGGCGATGCGCACGATGGGCTCACCGCCTTCGGGCGCTGCAACCATGCTCTGCTCGTCCATGTCCGCCATCTCAGTGCCCCGCCCCATGAGACCGGCGCAGCACCAAAGCCGGGGACACCGCGCAAGGGCCCGGGCCGGCCGCGCCGCCCCGAGGGTGCCGCCCCCCTGCGAAGCGGGAGGGGGAAGGCGCAAAGCGACTCAGGGGGTGCTTCATATCCCGACGTCCTTGAAAAGGATGGCAAAAATGGCATCCACCACGATGACCATGGTGATGGCCGACACCACCGAGGCCGTCGTTCCCTTGCCCAGGCTCTGCGTGTTGGGCTCCACGCGCAGGCCCCAGTGGCAGCCGATCAGCGCGATCAGCACGCCGAACACCACGGACTTGCCCATGGCGATCCAGAGGTTGCCGATCTTCACGGCCGCGGGCAGCGCCTGCGCGAAGTAGGCGCCGGTCACGCCCATGGTCAGGTCGGCGGCCAGCATGCCGCCGGCCAGCGCCGCCAGCGTGGTCCACAGCGACACCAGCGGCATGGCGACGGCCAGCGCCAGCGCGCGCGGCAGCACCAGGCGAAAGCCGTGGGAGATGCCCATGACCTGCATGGCGTCCAGTTCCTCGGTCACGCGCATCACGCCGATCTGGGCCGTGATGGCCGATCCCGTGCGCCCCGCCACCAGGATGGCCGCCAGCAGCGGGCCCAGTTCGCGGATCAGCGAGATGCCCAGGATGTTGACGATGAAGGATTCGGCGCCGAACTGGCGCAGCTGCAGCGCCATCAGGTAGGCCAGCACCACGCCGATCAGAAAGCCCACCAGGGCCGTGATCGGCAGGGCCGTGGCGCCCATGGAAAACAGGTGGCCCGAGATGTCGCGCCAGGGACCGCGTTGCGGCGCGCGCAGAAAGCGCAGGGCGTCCAGCAGCAGCTGGCCGATGAGCCGCGTCAGCTGTACGAAATGGCCGCAGGCATTGATGACCAGGCAGCCCAGGCTGTCGATGCTCTCGCGCAGTCCGCCGGGCGCGCGCGGCGGCGCCGGCACGTCGGAAAAGCGCGCCACGCGCTCCAGCATGGCGCGCTGCGCATCGCTGGCCTGAAGCCGCCCGGGCCAGCGCCGGCCCCAGTGGTTCCAAAGCAGCTGCGCGCCCACATGGTCCAGCCAGTCGAGTCCTTCGAGGTTCCAGCCCAGGCCGTCCGCCCGGGCCTGCTGCAATTGCGCGCGCAGCCTGCGCCACTGCGGCCGCCGGCCCAGCTCGGCCGCGCCCCACGCGCCCGTGGGCAGCGCCCACGGGCCGTCGTCGCCTTGGCGCAGGCTGCATTGGGGAGGGTTGGTCAGGGCAGACAAGACAGGTGGATCCTCGCAAAGGGGACAGGGCCTCGGGCCGGCCAGGCAAGACCGCAGGATAACCCGAGTGCTGCGCAGCAGCAAAACGGGCGCAGCGCAGCACGGGCCGGCGCGCATGACCATGGCTGCAATTTTTATCAAAAAACCCTGCCAGGCCTTGCCGCTGCGCGTTCCGGTGCTTGCAGATCAGGAGCCGCGCAGGCTGGCCCTATCGACAGGACCGCGATGATCCGCACAATGGATCGACCGTACCGACCCGTGCCGCAGGCACCCCCTGCCCGTATCCATGAGCCCTACCAGCCTCCCTTCCTTCGACTACGTCATCATCGGCGCGGGCACGGCCGGCGCCCTGCTGGCCAACCGCCTCACGCGCGACCGCGACTGCCGCGTTCTGCTGATCGAGGCCGGCCGCAAGGACGACTACCACTGGATCCACATTCCCGTGGGCTACCTCTACTGCATCGGCAACCCGCGCACCGACTGGCTCTACCAGACCGAGCCCGACGAAGGCCTGAACGGCCGCAGCCTGCGCTACCCGCGCGGCAAGACGCTGGGGGGCTGCTCCAGCATCAACGGCATGATCTACATGCGCGGCCAGGCCCGCGACTACGACGGCTGGGCCGCCCTGACGGGCGACGACACCTGGCGCTGGGACCAGGTGCTGCCGGCCTTCCGCCAGCATGAAAGCCACTGGCGGCTCGATGCGGGCGGCAACGCCGATGCAAGCTTTCGCGCCCTGCACGGCGGCGAGGGCACGGGCGGCAGCGGCGAGTGGCGCGTGGAGCGCCAGCGCCTGCGCTGGGACATTCTCGATGCCTTCGCCGAAGCCGCGCAGCAGGCGGGCATTCCCGCCACCGGGGATTTCAACGGCGGCAGCAATGAGGGCGTGGGCTATTTCGAGGTCAACCAGAAAGGCGGCCTGCGCTGGAACACGGCCAAGGCCTTTCTGCGCCCGACCTGCTATGGCCGGCCCAACTTCGAGCTGTGGACCCATGCCCAGGCCAGCCGCCTGCTGCTGCAGGAGCTGCCCGGCGGCGGCCAGCGCTGCAGCGGCGTGCAGGTCTGGACGGGCAAGGAGATGGTCGAGGTCCATGCGCGGCACGAGGTGCTGCTGTGCGCGGGCGCCGTCAATTCGCCGCAGCTGCTGCAGCTGTCGGGCATCGGCCCCGGGGCGCTGCTGCAGCGCCACGGCATCGCGGTGCGCCAGGACCTGCCCGGCGTGGGCGAGAACCTGCAGGACCACCTGCAGATCCGCTCGGTCTACAAGATCCGGGGCGCGCGCACGCTCAACACCATGGCCAGTTCGCTGTGGGGCAAGGCCGGCATCGGCCTGGAATACCTGCTGCGCCGCAGCGGCCCCATGAGCATGGCGCCGTCCCAGCTGGGCGCCTTCACGCGCAGCAGCCCGCAGCAGGCGCACCCCAACATCCAGTACCACGTGCAGCCGCTGTCGCTGGATGCCTTCGGCGAGCCGCTGCACGGCTTTCCCGCCTTCACGGCCAGCGTCTGCAACCTCAATCCCACGAGCCGCGGCACGGTGCGCATCCAGGGCCCCGACTTCCAGCAGGCGCCGGCCATTGCGCCGCACTACCTGTCCACCCCCGAGGACCGGCAGGTGGCGGCCGACAGCCTGCGCGTGACGCGGCGCATCGTCAGCCAGCAGGCGCTGGCGCGCTTCGCGCCCGAGGAATGGAAGCCCGGCGTCCAGTACCAGAGCGACGAGGACCTGGCGCGCCTGGCCGGCGACATCGCCACCACCATCTTCCACCCCGTGGGCACCACGAAGATGGGCCGCGCGGACGACCCGACGGCCGTGCTTGACAGCCGCCTGCGCGTGCGCGGCGTGCAGGGCCTGCGCGTGGTCGACGCGGGCGCCATGCCGCGCATCACCAGCGGCAACACCAACAGCCCCACGCTGATGATGGCCGAGAAGGCCGCCGGCTGGATCATCGCGGACCGGCAGGCGCAGGGCGCAGCGCCGCAAGCGGCGGCCGGCGCTCCGGTGGCCGGCACTCCGGCGGCCGGCACTCCGGTGGCCGAACTGGCCGCCTGACCCCCTTCGGTCCCTTGCTGGTGCAATCCCGCACTTTGATGGCAACCGCGGGAAATCCCCGATGCACCAGCCAGGTGCGGACAGTACAGTGCACCCACTCTCGCGGTACCACAGTGCTGCACAAGAGGGGCCGAGGAGACAACTCGTACACAACCAGATCAACATCCATAAATAGCATCCCAAGATGCATTTCCCGAAGCGCCGGCCAGTCCGGCGCTTTTTTTTGCCCGCTTCCGCACCGCGGCAGGACTTCGGCGGTGCGACAATCGCGCCCCTATGGAATGGATCATCGTCTCGCTGGCCTCGATGCTGGCCGGCTTCGTGGACGCCATCGTCGGTGGCGGCGGGCTCATCCTGCTGCCGGCCCTGTTCGCCACCTTCCCCTCGGCCCCGCCCGCCACGCTGCTGGGCACCAACAAGAGCGCCTCGATCTGGGGCACGGCCATGTCCACCTGGCAATACGGCCGCAAGGTGCGGCTGCCCTGGCGCGCCATGATGCCGGCCGCCGTGGTCGGCATGGCGGGCTCGTTCATCGGCGCCTGGGCGGTCACGCAGATCTCCCCCGACTTCCTGCGCCGGCTGCTGCCGCTGGTGCTGCTGGGGGTGCTGGCCTATACGCTGGCGCGCAAGGACATGGGCCGCCACCATGCGCCGCGCTACTCGGGCCGGGCTGAAACCCTGATCGCCTGCGCCATCGGCCTGGCCATCGGCTTCTACGACGGCTTCTTCGGCCCCGGCACGGGCAGCTTCTTCGTGTTCCTGTTCGTGCGCCTGATGGGCTATGACTTCCTCAACGCCTCGGCCTCGGCCAAGCTGCTGAACATGGCCACCAACCTCGCGGCACTGGCGCTGTTCGCGTTCAAGGGCCACATCTGGTGGCACCTGGCCCTGCCCATGGCGGTGGCCAACATCGCGGGCGCCATGCTGGGCACGCACATGGCCCTGCGCCATGGCACGGGCTTCGTGCGCGGCATTTTCATCGGCGTGGTGAGCCTGCTGATCCTCAAGACCGGCTACGACGCCTTCATCGTCTGATCATCCCCCCATCTAGCTTGGCGATGGCTAGCTTTTATAATTTCCGGCTTTTCGCCCTGAGCTGCGGCGGCGCGTGCATGTCGCACCGCTGCCAGCGGCCATGCCCGGCCCGCCGCCCGCCCCTGCCGGCACCTTGGGCGGCATCCCGCTTGCACAGTCCGTGAAGGCGGCGTGGGCGCAGGCCTTGAGCGACAGCCCTGGAGCTTCCATGAAACGCATTACCGTCATCGCCGCCGCCGCGCTGGCCCTGTGGTCCGCCGCAGCCGTGCAGGCACGCCCCTTCGACGCCATCCAGAAGGACGGCACGCTGCGCCTGGCCACCGAAGGCTATTACGCGCCCTTCGCCTACTTCGACGGCAAGCAGCTGACCGGCTTCGAGGTCGAGCTGGCCCAGATGCTGGCCGGCAAGATGGGCCTGAAGTACGAATGGAAGACCATCAGCTTCGATGCCCTGCTCACCGGCCTGCAGCAGGACCGCTGGGACCTGGTGATTTCCTCGCACGGCATCACGCCCGAGCGCCAAAAGGCCGTCACCTTCGGCCAGGCCCACTACTGCTCGGGCGCCCTGGTGATGTCGCTGGACCCGGCCATCCGCTCGGCCAAGGACCTGGCGGGCAAGACGGTGTCGGTGCAGACCGGCACCACCTATATGCAGTACCTGGAAAAGAACGTGCCCGGCATCAAGCGCCTGGTCAACTTCCCCACCAACGAGGCCGCGCGCAACGCGCTGCTGTCCAAGCGCGCGGACGCCTGGGTGACCGAGCGCTTCATCGCCAAGGAACTGCAGCAAAAGAACCCCAACGCCCAGCTCAGGCAAGGCGAGCTGCTGCTCGTCGAGCGCATCGGCGCCGCCGTGGCCAAGGACAACCAGTCGCTGGCCGACGCCTGGAACAAGGCCTTCAAGGAAGCACTGGCCGACGGCAGCTACGCCAAGCTGTCGCAGAAATACTTCCACGAAGACATCCGCTGCCCTGAATAAGCGCAGCCTTCGCCAGCCGGCGCCCCTGCCCAGGGCGCCGTCTTGTTTCCAGACCCCGAGACGACGCCCATGCTTACCGCCCTCTGGCCCGCCCACTGGAGCCGCCCCCAACGCAGCAATGCCACCCTGGTCACGGCCCTGCTGCTGATGGTGCTCGTGGTCTCGCTGCTCGGACAGCTGCTGTCCCTGCTGCCCGAGCCCATCGGCTCCAATGCCTCCACCTTCGCTGACGGTGCGCGCACCACGCTGTACCTGACGCTGGCCAGCGGCGCCGCCGGCCTGCTGCTGGGCGTGGCCGCCGCGCTGGCGCGCACCTCGCGCATGGCCGCGCTGCGCTGGGCGGCCGGCTTCTATGTCTGGGCCATCCGCGGCACGCCGCTGCTGGTGCAGATCCTGTTCATCTACTTCGCGCTGCCGGTGCTGATTCCCGGCCTGAACCTGCCCGACTTCGCGGCCGCCTGCATCGCGCTGGCGCTGAACGTGGGCGCCTACAACGCCGAAGCGGTGCGCGCCGGCCTGCAGGCCGTGCCGCGCGGCCAGGCCGAGGCCGCCCGCGCCCTGGGCCTGCCCAGGAGCCGCGTCTTTCTGGACGTGGTCTTTCCGCAGGCCTTCAAGATCGCGCTGCCGCCGCTGGTCAGCAACTTCGTGGCCCTGCTCAAGGATTCGTCGCTGGCCTATGCCATCGGCGTGGTGGAGCTGACCAATGTGGGCAACCGCATCCAGTCGGCCACCTTCCAGCCCGTGGAGACCCTGGTCACCGTGGGCGTGACCTATCTGGTGCTGACCACGCTGGTGACCCAGGTCACGGCCGCCGTGGAGTACCGCTTCGACGTGGAGGGCCGCCACCAATGAGCGCCGACAAGCTGGCACGGGGCGTGCCCTACATCGTGGCCGACAAGGTCACCAAGTCCTTCGGCGGCCACCAGGTGCTCAAGGGCGTCTCCACGCAGTTCTGCACGGGCGAGGTGACGGTGATCATCGGCGCCTCGGGCTCGGGCAAGTCCACGCTGCTGCGCGCCATCAACCGGCTGGAGCCGCACGACGGCGGCCGCATCACCATCGACGGCGTCGAGGTCACCGACCACGAGGCCACGCTGCAAAGGCAGCGCTGCGAGGTCGGCATGGTGTTCCAGCAGTTCAACCTGTTCGGCCACATGACGGTGCTGGACAACGTGACCCTGGCGCCGCGCCGCATCCACGGGACGCCGCGCGCCCAGGCCAATGCCAAGGCCCTGGCCCTGCTGGAGCGCGTGGGCATGCAGGCCCATGCCCACAAGTACCCCTGGCAGCTGTCGGGCGGCCAGCAGCAGCGCGTGGCCATCGCCCGCGCCCTGGCCATGGAGCCGCAGGTGCTGCTGCTCGACGAGCCCACCAGCGCGCTGGACCCCGAGATGGTCCAGGAGGTGCTGGACGTGATGCGCGAGCTGGCGCGTGGCGGCATGACCATGATCGTGGTCACCCATGAGATGGGCTTTGCCCGCGAGGTCGCCGACCGCGTGATGTTCTTCGACCAGGGCCGCATCGCCCACGAGGCCCCGCCCGCCGAGTTCTTCGGCAATCCGGCCAGCGAGCGGATCGCCGCCTTCATCGGGCGCATGGGGCATTGAGGCGGCCGCCTGGAGCGGCTGCGAACAAAAAGAGCTGGCAGCGCCAGCTCTTTCCCATTCAATCCTCCAGCTCGGCCGCCGAAGGCGGCGGCAGCGCCGCGGAGCGGCCTGCGGGCGCGGGCGCCGCGGCCTCGGGCGGCTCGTAGCGCGGCAGGCCGGGCAGGTTCACGGTCTCGGCCTCCAGCGTGATTTCGGAGACGCGGCGCGGCGTGCCGATGGGAACGCCCGCCTGGCCCTTGCGCATGGCGGCGATGTCTTCCACGCTGGGATAGCGGCCCATCAGCCAGTAGTCGAACACCCGGCGCGCCAGCGGCGCGGCGGCGGCGGCGCCAAAGCCCGCGTTCTCCACGATGGCGGCGACGGCGATGGTCGGGTTGTCGGCCGGCGCGTAGGCGATGTACAGCGAGTGGTCGCGCTGGAATTCGGACAGGCGCGCCGCGTTGTACTTCTCGTTCTGGCGCACGCCAACGGCCTGGGCCGTGCCGGTCTTGCCGGTGGAGGTGTAGGGCGCGTTGCCGAAGATGCCGCGCGAGGTGCCCTCCACCGTCACGGCGGCCACGGCGGCACGCACGGCCTCCACGTTCTCCGGCTTGTAGCCCATGCTGGTGCCGGGGTCCTTGTTGATGGCCGAGTACTGCTGGGTGACGGCATCGATGCGGCCCACGGCCAGGTGCGGGCGGTGCTTGACGCCCTTGGCCGCCAGCGTGGACATGGCATTGGCCAGCTGCAGGATGGTGAAGTTGTTGTAGCCCTGGCCGATGCCCAGCGAGATGGTCTCGCCCGCATACCACTTCTTCTGTTCGGGGCGCTTGTAGGTGTTGCGCTTCCACTCGGTGCTGGGCAGCACGCCGCGCGCCTCGCCGCGCACGTCGATGCCGGTGAGCTGGCCGAAGCCCAGCGGCTTCATGTAGTCGTGGATCATGTCCACGCCCATGTCGTTGGCCAGCATGTAGTAGTACACGTTGGACGACTTGATGATGGAGCGGCGCAGGTTGGTCGGCCCGTTGGGGTGGCCGGAGCGGAAGGTGTGGCCGCCGAAGGTCCAGCTGCCGTTGTCCATGATGGTGGTCTCGGGCCGGCGCTTGCCCGACTCCAGCGCGGCGATCGCCATGAAGGGCTTGTAGGTGGAGCCCGGCGGGTAGGTGCCGCGCAGCGCGCGGTTGAGCAGCGGCCGGTTGATCGACTCGTTGAGCGCGGCCCAGCTTTCCTGGTCGATGCCATCGACGAAGAGGTTCAGGTCGAAGGTGGGCCGGCTGACCATGGCCAGCACTTCGCCGCTGCGCGGATCGATGGCCACCAGGGCGCCGCGGCGCTCGCCGTACAGCTCCTCCACCATGCGCTGCAGCTTGATGTCCAGCGACAGCACCAGGGTGTCGCCGGGCGTGGCGGGGCGGCTGCCGAGCTTGCGCACCGCGTGGCCGCCGGCCGAGGTTTCCATTTCCTCCCAGCCGGTCTGGCCGTGCAGGTCGGTTTCATAGCTTTGCTCGATGCCCAGCTTGCCGATCACGTCCGTGCCGCGGTAGTTGGCCGCGTCGTCCGAGTCCTCCAGCGCCTCCTTCTCGCGCTGGTTGATGCGCCCGATGTAGCCGATCACATGGCTGGCCGTGTCCTGCAGCGGGTAGGTGCGGAACAGCCGCGCCTTGATGTCCACGCCCGGGAAGCGGTAGCGCTGGGCCGCGAAGCGCGCGACTTCGGCATCCGTCAGGCGCGTGCGGATGGGCAGGGAGTCGAAGCTGCGCGAATCGTCCACCAGCCGCTTGAACTTGCGGCGGTCGCGCGGCGTGATCTCGATGAACTCGGCCAGCGCGTCGATGGTTTCTTCGAGATTGCCGGCGCGCGAGGGCGTGATCTCCAGCGTGTAGGCCGAGTAGTTGGTGGCCAGCACCACGCCGTTGCGGTCCAGGATCTGCCCCCGGTTGGGCACGATGGGCACCACCGCCGTGCGGTTGCTCTCGGCACGCTCGGCCAGTTCCTCGTGGCGCTGCACCTGCAGCACCAGCAGCCGCGCCACCACCAGCCCGAAGGCCAGCAGCACCACCACGCCCATGACCCACGCGCGCAGCCGAAAGCGCTGCAGCTCGGCTTCCGTATTGCGTATTTCCATCATGACCCGGCCCCAGCGACCTTGCGCAAACCGGTGCCCCAGTCCCCCGCCACTGGCGCGGCCCCAGGCAAGGGACAGCGAGCAAGGGCCGCCCCGCAGCGAGGCTGTCGTCCCCCCCCGCGCAGCGAGAGGGGGGAAGGCGCGAAGCGACTCAGGGGGGCCTGCATGTCACAGCGGACGGTTTTCATCGCTGTCCGGCGGACGGCGCTGGGGCGCCAGCAGCAGCAGGCTGAGCAGCGGCCACAGCAGGGCCTCGATCACGGGCGGCAGCACCACCGGCCAGCCGGGGAAGATGCCCCCGCCGATCAGGCGCAGCAGGATCTGCAGGCCGTGCACGATGGCGAACAGCGGCAGCAGGTGCAGGGCCTGCACGGGCGTGGAGAACCAGGACAGGCGCCGGCTCATGGTGCCCGTGGCAAAGACCAGCAGCGTGTAGGCCAGCGCGTGCTGGCCCAGCAGCGAGGCGCGGTCCACGTCCATGCACAGGCCCAGCAGAAAGCCCACGCCCATGCCCACGCGCTGGGGCTGGTGCAGGGTCCAGAAGGCCAGCAGGGCCATGAGCAGGTCGGGCTGCCAGGCCTGGCGGCCCAGCGGCAGCATGTTCAGCGCCAGGCCCGCCAGCAGGCTGACCACGATGAACAGGGGATTGACCGGCAGCAGCAGCTGCTGGCCGCGCGGCATGATCATGCGGGTTCCTTCTTGGCGGCGGGCTTGGCATCGCCGCCCTTGGCGTCCTTGGCCCCCTTGCCGTTGCCGCCGCCTCCCTTGCCGCGCGCCGGGCCCGCGCCGTCGGACTGGGACTGGGCCTCGGGATGGGTGGCGCGGTCCAGCGGCTTGAGCACCATCACATGGCGCACGCCCTGCACGCGGCCCACGGGTTCGCAGTAGATGCGCGAGAAGGCGGAGTCGGCGCGGCGCTCCACCGACACCACCTTGGCCACCGGCAGGCCCGGCGGGTACAGGCCGTCCACACCGCTGGTGGTCAGCAGGTCGCCCTCCTGCACGTCGGCATTGCTGGGCATGAAGCGCAGCTCGATGCCGCCCGTGCGCAGCGGCGAGGGGTCGCCATAGGCCACGCTGCGCGCGCCGGTGCGCGGGTTGAAGACGGGAATGGCCTGGTCGCGGTCGATCAGCAGCGTGACCTCGGCGCGCAGCGGGTACACGCGCGTGACCTGGCCGACCACGCCCTTTTCGTCCAGCACGGGCGAGCCCTGGGCGATGCCGTCCACCTGGCCGCGGTCGATGACGACGCGGCGCGTGTACAGGTCCGGGCTGTCATAGATCACTTCGGCCGCCGTGCCGGGCGTCGTCAGGCGCTCGCGCAGCTGCAGCAGCTCGCGCAGATGGTCGTTTTCCTGGATCAGCTCGTCGGCCAGCGAGGCGCGCTGCGCCATCGCGACCAGCTCCTTGCGCGCATCCTGCTCGCGCCGCTGGGCCTCGTCGAGCGCGCCCAGGTAGCTGCCGGCTTCATGCGCGGCCTGCACGGGCTTCATCATCACCCACTGCACGGGATACAGCACGGCGGAGACGGCCACGCGCACGGGGTCGGTGATCTTGAAGCGCGCATCGGCGACCATGAGGAACAGCGCCAGCGCGCTGTAGATGGCCAGCTGCGAGATGCGCGAGGGCCTGCGCTTGAACAGCGAGGGCGCCGTGCGGTCCAGGGTGCCGAACGTCATGCCCGGCTCCCGGCAGGCAGGGCCGGCCCCGCCGTGGCTGCCACGGCCTGGAAAGCACGGACCGGGCCCGGTGCAAAGAATGGCAGGGCAGACATGCGGATCACGGCAGGGAGGAAGAAGTCGTTGCGGCCAGGCCGGCCCCGCCGCGGCGGAACCGGCCCCGGGAAGCGTCAGTCGCTGGTGAAGATGCTGCCCTGGCGGTCCATGGTCTCCAGCGCCATGCCGCAGCCGCGCACCACGCAGGTCAGCGGCTCCTCGGCCACCAGCACGGGCAGGCCGGTTTCCTCGGCCAGCAGGCGGTCCAGGTCGCGCAGCAGCGCGCCGCCACCGGTCAGCATCATGCCGCGCTCGGCAATGTCGGCGCCCAGCTCGGGCGGGGTCTGCTCCAGCGCGTTCTTGACGGCGCTGACGATCTGGTTGAGCGGATCGGTCAGGGCTTCCAGCACCTCGTTGGACGAGATGGTGAAGCTGCGCGGCACGCCTTCGGAGAGGTTGCGGCCCTTGACCTCCATCTCCTTGACCTCGGAGCCCGGGAAGGCCGAGCCGATGTTCTTCTTGATGGCCTCGGCCGTGGGCTCGCCGATCAGCATGCCGTAGTTGCGGCGGATGTAGCTGATGATGGCTTCGTCGAACTTGTCGCCGCCCACGCGCACGGAGCCCTTGTAGACCATGCCGCCCAGCGAGATCACGCCGACCTCGGTCGTGCCGCCGCCGATGTCCACCACCATGGAGCCCGAGGCCTCCGACACGGGCAGGCCGGCGCCGATGCCGGCGGCCATGGGCTCCTCGATCAGGTAGACGGAGGTGGCGCCCGCGGCCTCGGCCGCGTCCTTGATGGCGCGGCGCTCGACCTGGGTGGAGCCGCAGGGCACGCAGATGATGATGCGCGGGCTGGGCGTGAGCACCGAGCGCGGGTGCACCATCTTGATGAACTGCTTGATCATCTGCTCGGTGATGACGAAGTCGGCGATCACGCCGTCCTTCATCGGGCGGATGGCCTCGATGTTGCCGGGCACCTTGCCCAGCATGGCCTTGGCTTCGCGGCCCACGGCCTGGATCACCTTCTTGCCGTGCGGGCCGCCTTCATGGCGGATGGCGACAACGGAGGGTTCGTCGAGGACAATGCCCTTGTCGCGGGCGAAGATCAGGGTGTTGGCTGTGCCAAGATCGATGGCAAGGTCGGTGGAGAAATACCGACGGAAAGCTCCGAACATTACGAGAGTCCTCTCAGGCACGGCATGCTCGTCGGCCTGCCATCGCCGGGATGAAAGTTAGGGAGTCTGGATGGGGTGGGCTTTTCGCACAATGACCGGCTCGGCGAGGGTCTTGCGGCAAAGCCGAGATAATACCGTATCCCCTGTGAATAACTTCTACTGCCTGGGCTGGAAATGCGGGTTTACATCCGGTTGCCCCCTTCAGAAATCCTATGCCACTGAACGCACAAGACATCGCACGCATCGCGAATCTCGCACGGCTCGAGCTCTCTTCCACAGACAGTGAGCGCATGCTGTCCCAATTGAACGGCTTTTTCGGCATCGTGGAAAAGATGCAGGCTGTGGATACTTCGGGCGTCAGTCCTTTGTCACATCCGGTTGCCGCCATCCAGGACATTGCCCTGCGCCTGCGCGAGGACATTGCCAGCGAGCCCGACCAGCGCGAGGCCAACCAGCGCAGCGCCCCGGCCGTCGAGCGCGGCCTGTTCCTGGTCCCCAAGGTGATCGAGTAGGCGCCGGGCACCGCACGCCGCGCCCTTGCCCCTGGCATCCGTCCCCGTTTTCCGCATTCCATACATGACCCAGCAAAACACTGACCTGCACACGCTCGGCGTGTCGGCCCTGTCGGCCCTGCTGCGCGAGCGCAAGCTCGGCGCCGTCGAAGCCGCCCGGCATTTCCTGGCCCGCGCCCAGGCCCACCAGAACCTCGGCGCCTTCGTGGCCATCGATGAAGAGGCCACCCTGGCCCAGGCCCGCGCCGCCGACGCGCTGATCGCCCAGGGCCAGGGCGGCCGCCTGGCCGGCGTGCCCATCGCCCACAAGGACATCTTCGTCACCCGCGACTTCCCCACCACGGCCGCCAGCAGGATGCTGGCCGGCTACCGCTCCCCCTTCGACGCCACCGTGGTCACGCGCCTGGCCGAGGCCGGCGCCGTGACGCTGGGCAAGCTCAACTGCGACGAGTTCGCCATGGGCTCGGCCAACGAGAACTCGGCCATCGCGCCCGTGGGCTTCGATGCCCCCGCGCCCGTGCGCAACCCCTGGAACCTGGAGCGCGTGCCCGGCGGCTCCTCCGGTGGCTCGGCCGTGGCCGTGGCCGCCGGCCTGGCGCCGGCCGTGACCGGCACCGACACGGGCGGCTCCATCCGCCAGCCCGCGTCGTTTTGCGGCATCACCGGCATCAAGCCCACCTACGGCCGCGCCAGCCGCTACGGCATGATCGCCTTCGCATCGAGCCTGGACCAGGCCGGCCCCATGGGCAAGAGCGCCGAGGACTGCGCCCTGCTGCTGTCCGAGATGTGCGGCCCCGACCTGGACCGCGACTCCACCAGCCTGGACATGCCGGCCGAGGACTTCACGGCGGGCCTCGATACCAGCATCGAAGGCCTGCGCATCGGCATCCCCGCCGAGTTCTTCGGCGAAGGCCTGTCGGCCGACGTGCGCGCGGCCGTGGATGCGGCGCTCAAGGAATACGAGAAGCTGGGCGCCCGCCTGGTGCCCATCTCGCTGCCCCGCACCGAGCTGTCGATTCCCGTCTACTACATCCTGGCCCCGGCCGAGGCGTCCTCCAACCTGTCGCGCTTCGACGGCGTGAAGTTCGGCCACCGCGCCAAGGACTACACGGACCTGGTGGACATGTACAAGAAGACGCGCGCCGAAGGCTTCGGCGACGAGGTCAAGCGCCGCATCATGATCGGCGCCTACGTGCTGTCCGAGGGCTACTACGACGCCTACTACCTGCAGGCGCAGAAGATCCGCCGCATGATCGCCGACGACTTCCAGGCGGCCTTTGCGCAGTGCGACGTGATCGCCGGCCCCGCCGCGCCCACCGTGGCCTGGCAGCTCGGCGGCAAGAGCGATCCGCTGGCCAACTACCTGGCCGACATCTTCACGCTGCCCGCCTCGCTGGCCGGCCTGCCCGGCATGAGCGTGCCGGCCGGCTTCGGCGAGGGCGGCATGCCCGTGGGCCTGCAGCTGATCGGCAACTACTTCAAGGAAGGCCAGCTGCTCAACGCCGCCCACCGCTTGCAGCAGGCCACCGACTTCCACCGTCAAGCTCCGAAGGGCATCTGAACCTCCATGACCGCGAAACTCATCCAGGGCTATGAAGTCGTCATCGGCTTCGAGACCCACGCCCAGCTGGCCACCCAGTCCAAGATCTTCAGCCGCGCCAGCACCGCCTTCGGCGCCGAGCCCAACACCCAGGCCTGCGCCGTGGACATGGCGCTGCCCGGCACGCTGCCGGTGATGAACAAGAAGGCCGTCGAATGCGCCATCAGGCTCGGCCTGGCGCTGGGCTCGCACATCGCGCCGCGCAGCATCTTCGCGCGCAAGAACTACTTCTACCCCGACCTGCCCAAGGGCTACCAGATCTCGCAGTTCGAGATTCCCGTGGTCCAGGGCGGCGAAGTGTCCTTCTTCCTCGGCGACGAGAAGAAAACCGTCCGCCTGGTGCGCGCCCACCTGGAGGAGGACGCCGGCAAGTCGCTGCACGAGGACTTCATCGGCCAGTCGGGCATCGACCTGAACCGCGCCGGCACGCCGCTGCTGGAGATCGTGACCGAGCCCGACATCCGCAGCACCGAGGAAGCCGTGGCCTACGCCAAGACGCTGCACCAGATCGTCACCTGGATCGGCATCTGCGACGGCAACATGCAGGAAGGCAGTTTCCGCTGCGACGCCAACGTCTCCGTGCGCAAGCCCGGCCAGCCGCTGGGCACGCGCCGCGAGATCAAGAACCTCAACAGCTTCAAGAACATGCAGCTGGCCATCGACTACGAGATCCGCTGGCAGATCGAGGAGATCGAGGACGGCCGCCGCATCCAGCAGGCCACCGTGCTGTTCGACCCGGACACGGGCGAGACGCGCGCCATGCGCACCAAGGAAGACGCGGCCGACTACCGCTACTTCCCCGACCCGGACCTGCCGCCGCTGGTGGTGGCGCCCGAGTGGGTCGAGCAGGTGCGCGCGGCCATGCCCGAGCTGCCGCGCGCCATGGCCGCGCGCTTCGTCGAGCAGTACGGCCTGCCCGAGTACGACGCCACCACGCTCACGCAAAGCCAGGCCATGGCCGCCTACTTCGAGGACACGGCCAAGGCCTGCGGCGCGCCCAAGCTGGCCAGCAACTGGGTGATGGGCGAGATCTCGCGCCGCCTGAACACCGAGGGAATCGGCATGGAGGCCGTCAAGGTCTCCAGCGGCCAGCTGGCCGCGCTGATCGCCCGCATCCAGGACGGCACCATCTCCAACAACGCCGCCAGGCAGGTCTTCGAGGCGCTGTGGACCGGCGAAGGCCAGGACGTGGATGCCGTCATCGAGGCCAAGGGCCTCAAGCAGATGAACGACACCGGCGCGCTGGAGAAGATCATCGACGAGGTGATCGCCGCCAACCCCGCCAATGTCGAGCAGTACAAGGCCGGCAAGGACAAGGCCTTCAACGCCCTGGTCGGCCAGGTCATGAAGGCCTCCAAGGGCAAGGCCAACCCGGCCCAGGTCAACGAGCTGATGAAGGCCAGGCTGGCCTGACGGCCGCGACGCAAGGGCGCCTCAATCCACCGAGGCGCCCGACTGCCTGACCGCCTGGCCCCACTGCGCGATCTCGGAGGCCACGAACGCGTCCATCTCCCTGGGCGTGGTGGGCGCGGCTTCCGAGCCCCGGTCGCTGATGAACTTGCGCATCTCGGGGCTGCGCAGGATGGCCACGGTCTCGCGGTGGAGCCGTTCCACGATGTCCTGCGGCGTGCCCTTGGGCGCCATCAGGCCCAGCCAGCCCACGGCCTCGAAGCCGCGGAACTCGGGCAGGCCCGACTCGGCGATGGCCGGCACCTCGGGCAACTGGCTGGAGCGGGTGCTGGAGGTCACGCCCAGCGGCACGGCCTTGCCCGCCTGGATGTTGGGCAGGGCCGCCGTCACCGAATCCACCATCAGCGGCACCTGGCCGCCCACGAAATCCGCCTGCGCGGGGCCGCTGCCCTTGTAGGGGATGTGCTCGATCTGGATCCTGGCGCGCGCCTTGACCATCTCGGCGCTCAGGTGCTGGGTGCCGCCGATGCCGGCGCTGGCGTAGTTCCAGCGGCCCGGCTCGGCCCGTGCCTTGTCCACCAGGTCCTTCATGCTGCGGATGCCCGAGCCCGGGTGCGCCAGGAACACCAGCGGCACCTTGGCGATCAGCGTGATGCCCACGAGATCCACGCGCGGATCGAAGTTCACCTTCCTGTACAGCGTCTGGTTCACCGCCATGGCGCTGCCGGCCACGAGCAGCGTATAGCCGTCGGCCGGGCTGCGCACCACCTGCTCGCTGCCGATGTTGCTGCCGGCGCCGGCCTTGTTCTCCACCACCAGCGGCTGGCCCAGCTTCTGGCCCAGTCTTTCGGCGAGCGCGCGCGCGAAGATGTCCGTGGCCTGCCCCGGCGGAAAGGGCACGACCAGGCGGATGGGCTTGTCGGGATAGGCGGCGCTGGCCGGCAGGGCCAAGGCGGCGGCCGCGCAGGCGGCGGCGGCCAGAATGATGTGCTTCATGGTGTCGTTGTCTCCTGCGGGCCAGTTTAGCGGCGGCATGCCCGCTGCCCCCGCACGCCGCTGTCCCGCAGCCAACAGCGCACCAGGCCATCTGCCGGAACAATCGGCACACACCACAGGAGACTCCATGACCGCCAGCACCGACCGCCTGCACATTCCCGGCCTGCCCTGGGCCGACTCCCCTGAAACCGTGGGCCTGGGCAGCACGCGCCTGGCACGCCTGTCGGCCCGGCTGCAGCGCGGCGTGGACACCGGCGAGATCCCGGGCGCCGTGGCCCTGGTGGCGCGGCGCGGCAAGCTGGCCTACCTGGAGAGCTTCGGCCTGCTGGACCCCGAGGCCGGCACGGCCATGCGGCCCGATGCCATCTTCCGCATTGCCTCCATGAGCAAGCCCATCACCTCGCTGGCCATCATGATGCTGGCCGAGCAGGGTCGGCTGTCCATCATCGAGCCCGTGCAGCAGTACCTGCCCGAGCTGGCCGCGCTGCGCGTGGGCCTGGAGCGCGCGCCGCTGGCGCGCCCCATCACGCTGCAGGACCTGCTGCGCCACACCTCCGGCATTCCCTACGGATTCGCCGGCACCGAACACCCCATCAAGAAGATGTACCTGGATGCGGGCCTGTTCAGCGGCAAGTTCACCAATGCGCAGCTCATCACCCAACTTGCGCAGCTGCCGCTGGTGGCCCAGCCCGGCGAGACCTGGGAATACGGCATGTCCACCGACGTGCTGGGCCGCGTCGTCGAGGTGGTCAGCGGCCAGACGCTGGCCGCCTTCGTGCGCGAGCACATCACGGGGCCGCTGGGCATGGCCGACACGGGCTTTCATGCGCCCGACAGCGAGATCGCACGCGCCGCAAGGCCCCAGCCCGAAGGGCCGCAAAAGCAGATGCCGCCCGTGCCCCCGGTCACGCGCGCCATGATGTTCGAGTCAGGCGGCGGGGGCATGGTCTCGACCATTGCCGACTACGCGCGACTGTGCCTGTTCTGGCGCAACGGCGGCACGCTGGACGGCGTGCGCCTGGTCTCGCGCAAGACCGTGGAGCTGATGACCTCCAACCACCTGCCCGCCGGCGTGCGCATGGGGCCGGACATGGCCTACTTCGGCGCCCAGTTGCCCGCGCCCGAGGTGGGCCAGGGCTTCGGCCTGGGCTTTGCGGTGCGCACGGCGCCGGGCCTCAACCCACTGCCGGGCAGCGTGGGCGATTTCTCGTGGAGCGGCATCTACGGCACCTTCTTCTGGGTCGATCCGCAGGAGGACCTGTTCGCCATCCTCATGATGCAGTCCATGGCCCAGCGCATTCCCTACCGCTGGGTGATGCGCGAGGGCGTCTACCAGTCCGTGGTGGACTGAATCTTCCAGGTTTGCACCAAGGCAGTGCAAAGCCCATGCTGCCAGCAAGAGCGGCGTCCCTTCCTAAAATGGCGCGCTTTTGCAGCCCTCCCCCGGGGCTGCGCAGGCAAAGACAACAAGGCAATGGGCTGGAACAGAAAAGCATGGGGGCCGGTGGTACCACGCCCCGCGCCTGCGGACATGTGGCGCGTGGCCATGGGCTCCATCGTGGGCATGGGAATGGCCACGGCCCTGGTCTGGCTGGCTCATGCGGGCACCTGGGATCTTCCCCTGCGCCTGTTCGCGCCGCTGGGCGCCACGGCCGTGCTGCTGTTCGCCGTGCCCACCAGCCCGCTGGCCCAGCCCTGGTCCTGCGTGGTCGGCAATACGGTGTCGGCGCTCTGGGCCCTGTTCGTGCTGCAGTGGTGCCCGCCCCAGCTGGCCCCTGCGCTGGCCGTGGGCGGCGCCATAGGCTGCATGCTGCTGACGCGCTCGCTGCATCCGCCGGGCGGTGCCATGGCGCTGCTGACAGTGCTCAATGCCAAGGCCTCGCTGGCCACCGGCTGGATGCTCCCCTTCCTGCCCGTGGGCGCGCTGACGCTGGCCCTGGTGCTGGCGGCCGTGGCCTTGCACCGCGCCACGGGCCGGCGCTATCCCCACCATGCGGACACCGCACCCAAGGCCGCCCCCCACGACACGGCGCGCCGCCATGCCTCGCGCCTGGGCCTGTCCCACGCCGACCTGGAGGCGCTGCTGCTGCGCTTCGGCCAGGAAAACAACCTGGAAGCCGACGACCTGGCCGACCTGCTGGCCGCCGCCGAGGACACCGCCATCGAACAGCGTCTGGGCGGCGTGCGCTGTGCCCAGCTGATGACGCACGACCCCGTGACCTGTTCGCTGGACGAGGACGTACGGGCGGTCGCGGCACGCTTTCGCACGCATCCGGCCAAGAGCCTGCCCGTCATCGATGCCGAGGGCCGCCTGGCCGGCACGGTCTCGCGCGCCGAGCTGTTCGAGTGGCTGTGGCTGAGCCCGCTGCGCCCGGTGGAACCTGCAGCGAAACCTTCCCTATTGAACTGGCTGGGACAGCGCCTGCCGGGCAGGACCCGGGCCGCGCCCCGCCTGTCCGAGCTGCCGCAACTGGTCCATGCGCCTGAACTCAGCGTGGACGAGGAAACGCCCGTGGGCCAGCTGCTGGACGCGCTGGCCCGGCACAGCGTGCCATCCGTCCCCGTGCTGCGCGAAGGCCGGCTGACGGGCGTGATCACGCGCACGGACCTGATGCGCTTGCTGCTGCAGCCGGGGCGATAACGCTGCCCGGCAATGCGCCGGTCGCATGGACTGCGCCGAAGCGCAGCCCATGCGACATGGCGATCAGAACAGCACGCGGCAGCGGATGGTGCCGGGAACCTGGGTCAATTTCTCGACGGCCAGGCTGGACGACTGCGCCGCCAGGTCGATCACGACGTAGCCCACCTTCTCGTCGGTGCGCAGGTACTGGCCGGCGATGTTGATGCCGTTCTCGGCGAACACCTGGTTGATGGCCGACAGCACGCCGGGCTGGTTGTGGTGCACGTGCAGGATGCGGTTCTGGCCCGGGTGGGCGGGCAGCGCCACTTCGGGGAAGTTCACCGCCGAGGTGGTGGTGCCGTTGTCGCTGTACTTGACCAGCTTCTCGGCCACTTCCAGGCCGATGTTGGCCTGGGCCTCCATGGTCGAGCCGCCGATGTGGGGCGTGAGGATGACGTTGTCCAGGCCGCGCAGGGGCGAGGCGAACTCTTCCTTGTTGCTGCGCGGCTCGGTGGGGAACACGTCGATGGCCGCGCCCAGCAGCTTGCCCGAGCGGATGGCCTCGGCCAGCGGGTCGATCTCCACCACGGTGCCGCGCGAGGCGTTGATCAGGATGGCGCCGGGCTTCATGGCGGCGATTTCCCGGGCGCCGATCATCCACTGGGTGGACGGCAGCTCGGGCACGTGCAGGGTCACGATGTCGGCCGTGGCCAGCAGCTCGTCCAGCGAGGCGGCCTGGCGCGCATTGCCCAGGGGCAGCTTGGTGGCCACGTCATGGAACAGCACCTGCATGCCCACGGACTCGGCCATCACCGACAGCTGGGTGCCGATGGAGCCATAGCCCACGATGCCCAGCGTCTTGCCACGGATCTCGTAGGCGTTCTCGGCGCTCTTGAGCCAGCCGCCACGGTGGGCCGAGGCGTTCTTGGCAGGGATGCCGCGCAGCAGCAGGATGGCTTCGGCCAGCACCAGTTCGGCCACCGAGCGCGTATTGGAGTAAGGGGCGTTGAAGACCACCACGCCGCGTTCGCGCGCCGCGTCCAGGTCGACCTGGTTGGTGCCGATGCAAAAGCAGCCCACGGCCACGAGCTTGTGGGCCGCGGCGAACACATCGGCCGTCAGCTGGGTGCGCGAGCGGATGCCCACGAAATGCACATCGGCGATCTTGCGCTTGAGCTCCTCCCCCTCCAGCGCGCCGGTCAGGGCTTCCACATTCGTGTAGCCGGCATTGCGCAGCACCTCCAGGGCGGAGGGATGGATGCCCTCCAGCAGCAGAAACTTGATCTTCGATTTATCCAGCGACGTTTTTGTCATGGGCAAGCCCTCTCGGTCAGTCAAATCAAAACGAGCATTACAGCGTATTCGGGAAGCCGCTACAGCCGGTAGGCCCAAGGCCTGGGCGCCCGCGCTCTCCACGGATGGCACGAAATGTAAAACATTGAGCAGCGGTGCGCCCGCGCGCAAAGCCCTTCCTAGAATTCGCGCGTTCCGGCCCAGCGCTTGCAAATCAATAGCAACAGGATCCGCCCGCAGGCGGTCCCGCGCGGGCCTTGTTTTCCAAACCGATCGAGGATTCCGATGATGACAAACATGCTGCGAAGGATCGAGGACCTGCTGGTGCAGGTGGTGCGCGTGGTGCTGCTGATGTTCTCCCTGCTCGTGCTGGCGGGCATGGCGCTGTGGACCTGGGACAGCTTTCGGCCCGGCAAGGCCGAGGCGCCGCAGGCCGTGCCCCAGGAATTGAACTGGAAGGACGCCAGGCCCGACCTGCAGTTCGTCGTGGACGAAACCAGCCGCGACCTGGGCGCGGCCGTGGGCGACACCGCCATGGAAAAGCGCCTGGCCGATCCGGCGCTGCGCCCCGCCTTCCAGAAGGCCGACGCCCTGGTGCGCGCCTTCGTGAACAAGGACCCCGCGCGGCGCGAGCGCACCGAGCGCGACCACCAGGCCCGGGGCCTGGCGCCGCTGCACCCGCTGCTGCAGGGCGACGCCCTGCCCTCCGAGGCCGAGGTGCAGCGCCGCATCCAGGAGCGCGAGCAGCGCGAGGGCGGCGCCGGGCCCGTGGACGCGTCGGCCGAAGCGGCGGCTGCCGATGCAGCGGCTGCCGGCGCAGCGGCCTCCCCCGACGAGGAAGAGGGCTGGATGATCGATCCGGTGGATACCGCCGCCGCCATCCACGAGCGCGCCCAGGCCGCCGAGCTGGAGCACGGCAAGGGCGCCTACGCGGCCTATGTGCAAGGCCTGCCCGCCGCGCTGGAACAGGTCTTCGGCAATGCCGCGCTGCAGCCGCGGCTGCAGGCGCAGACCGCCCAGCAGATCCTGTCCACGGTGCTGATGAACTACACGCTGTCCCTGGACAATGCGGCGCGCGTGCTGCGAGGCGAGCCCAGCCCCGGCGACAGCACCTGGAAGGAGCGTTTCAACGCCGTGGAGACCGCCTTCTGGAGCATGATGATGTCCTTCCTCGTGCTGGTGGTGATGGTGCTGGTCTTCATCCGCATGGAGCGCCATCTGCGCATGATCAGCCAGCAAGGCAGGCAGGCCGGGGCGCCCGGCGCCGGACCGGCGCCCCAGGACGGCTGAGACCTACGCCCGCTTGCGGGGATGCCCCGGATGGCCTGCGCGGCCCCCGGGGCTACACTGGGGCACAGGCCTGCGGCGCAGCAGGCCTCCATGCCCACAGGAGTTGCCATGAACCCGTCCTCCAGCCCCAACCTCGACAAGCTGCGCAACATCGTCCAGAAGTTCGGCGCGAGTTCCTTCACCACGGACCAGGTGGCCAGCGAATACGAGGACGCACCCGCCACGGCCGAATCCACCGAGCAGTTCGACGCCCTGCTGCAGCGCCATGCGGCCGTGCTGGGCATCCACGCCGTGGCCGGCAGCGGCGGCCCGGGCCACGGCGCCAAGGTCTGGCAGCAGGCCTGAGCCGCGCGCTCAGGGCGCCGCCACCTCCTTGGGCAGGGCATAGGCGCGTACGCTGTCCCCGGCCTTGGTGCCCGTGGAACCATGGCCACCGGCCATGACCAGCAGGTATTGGCGCTGGTCCGCGCCCAGATAGGTCATGGGCGTGGCCTGGCCGCCCGCGGGCAGGCGGTCCTGCCACAGCTGCTGGCCGCTGTCCACGTCGTAGGCGCGCACGTAGTTGTCCAGCGCACCCGAATAGAAGGCCACGCCGCCGGCCGTCATCATCGGGCCGCCGATGCCGGGCACGCCCATGCGAAAGCCCAGCGGCAGGGGGCTCAGGTCGCGCGGCGTGCCATTGCGCCGCTGCCAGGCGATCTGGCCGGTGCGCAGGTCGGCGCCCGCGACAAAGCCCCAGGGCGGCGCCTGGCAGGGAATGCCCAGCGGCGAGACGAAAGGCTTGAGCCGCACGGCGAACGGCGCGCCGAAGTTTTCGTTGAGCGCGGGCAGGCCATCCCTGGGAGGTCCGCCCTCCTGCACCAGCAGTGATCGGTCGTCGGCGCGCGGCACCAGCGTGGAGACAAAGGCCAGCCGCGCCGGTGTGGCGAAGACCACCTGGCGGCGCGGGTCCACGGCCACCCCGCCCCAATTGAAGACGCCGAAATTGCCCGGGTAGATCAGCGAGCCCTGCTCGGACGGCGGCGTGAAGCGGCCCTCGTAGCGCAGCCGGTGGAAAGCCAGGCGGCACCACAGCTGGTCGAAGGGCGTGGCGCCCCACATGTCGCGCTCGGTCAGCGGCGGCGGGTTGAAGCTCAGCCGGGAGTGCGGCTGGGTGGCCGCCGTGCGGTCGCCGCGCGCCGCGCCCTGGGGGGCCGGCACCTCGGTGACCGGCAGCAGCGGCTGGCCCGTGCGGCGGTCCAGCACGAACAGCTCGCCCTGCTTGGTCGGCTGCACCAGGGCCGGCACGCTCTGCCCGCCGATCTCCAGGTCGATCAGGCTGGGCTGCGCGGGCACATCGTAGTCCCACAGGTCATGGTGCACGGTCTGGAACACCCAGCGCACGTTGCCCGTGGCGACCTCCAGCGCGACCACGGCAGAGGAATACCGCTCGACCTCCGGGCTGCGCTGTCCGCCCCACTGGTCGGGCGGCGCATTGCCCATGGGAACGTAGACCAGGCCCAGCGCCTCATCGAGGCTGGAGACGGACCAGCTGTTGGGCGAGTTGGCCACGTAGCTCTGCCCTGCGGGCAGGGGCGCGGCCGACCCGGGCCGGGCCGCATCCCACGCCCACAGCAGCGCGCCCGAACGGATGTCGAAGGCCCGGATCACGCCCGAAGGCTCGCGCGTGGACTGGTTGTCCAGCACCGTCCCGCCGACGATGATGCGGTCGCGCGCCACCACCACCGGCGATGTCGAGTAGTAGGCGCCGGGCTGGCGGTGGGGCATGCCCTGCCAGAGGTCGATGTAGCCCTTTCCTGCGGCCACGTTGGCGCAGGTCTTTCCATCCGCAGGGTCCAGCGCCACCACCTTGCCATCGGCCGTGGCCATGAACAGCTTGGCCGTGCAGCCTGCGGCGGCGCCCTCCCCGGGCGCTGCCTGGCCTGCCGGGACCACGGCCGATTGCGCATGGCCCACGTCGAACTGCTGCGCAGCCTGGGCGCTCTGGTAGGACAGGCCACGGCAGGTCAGATGCTGCAGCGCCAACCCCTGGGGCAGCGGCAGGTCGCGGCGCCACAGCTGCCTGCCGGTGGTGGCATCCAGCGCGATCACGGACTGGTGGGGCGTGCACAGGAACAGGCGGTCGCCGATCTTCAGCGGCGTGACCTCGAACGTCGTCTCCTCGGGATCGCCGGGCTGGCCGCGCACATCGCCGGTGTGGAACTCCCAGGCCAGCTGCAGTTGCCGGACATTGTGGGTGCCGATCTGGCGCAGCGGCGAATAGCGCTGGCCGGCGCCCGTGCGTCCATAGGCATGCCACTCTCCTTCGGGCACGGTGTCCGCACCCTCGCCACGCAGCGAGGACGGGCCGCGCAGGCCCTGCACCTGGGCGGCGACCATGGACATGTTCTGCACGGCCGTCATCTGGCCGTCGGCGGGCCGCTCGGACGCGGCAGCCGCCGCGCCCGAGAACTGGCCATGCGTTTCATGGGCATCGCGCTGGCGCCCGAACGACAGACCGGCAAGCACGGCCGTTGCCAGCAGCACCAGCACCAGGCCGCCATGGGCCGCGGCCAGGCCCCGGTTCTGCCCCATGTCGGGCTCATGCCGCAACGCGCGCAGCGTCCAGGGCAGGGCCAGCAGCAGCCCCATGAGCCAGACGATGCCGAGGCGGGCAGCCAGCGGCCACCAATCCAGCCGCACCTCCCATGCCGCCCACGCCGCCGTGCCCAGCAGCAGCAGTGCATACAGCCACAGCGCCGTGCCCGAACGGCGTGCCATGGCCAGGCCCGCGGCCAGCAGCAGCACGCCGGCGGCCACGTAGTAGCCACTGCCGCCCTCGCCCAGCAACTGCGCGCCGCCCCACGCCAGCCAGCCGCCCGCTGCCCACAGCAACAGCGCCATCGCCCATCGCCATGCCGTCATGCCCGCCCCCTTCCTGCGGCCGCCGGGACGCGCGGGCTCACCTGCGCCTGGGGCCCCGAAGCCTGTGCCTTGATGTGATGACAGACTAGACGCCGGCCCGCAGGCAGGATGCAGGACGAATCCGACTCAGGGGGAGCGCCGCCGGCGCGCCTTGGGTGCCGGCCGGGTCAGCGGTTGCCGGGCGGTGGCGCCCACAGCGTGCGCAGCTGCGCCAGCTCGGCATCGAAGCGCTGCTGGATGCGGCGCTTTTCCTGCTCCTGCGCCTGGATGAAGCGCTGCTGGTCTTCCTGCGAGCTGCGGTTCTCTTCGAGCTGGCGGCGCAGGGCCGCGGGCGCCTTGCCGGGGTCCTTGCGATAGAACTCCATCTCGGCATCGATCTTGGTGCGCTGCGCCTGCAGCTCCTTGACGCGCGTGCGGGCCACGGCCACGACCTGATCGATCTGCGCCAGCGCCTCGGCGCGTTCCGCATCATGCACGGCCTGGTTCGGATAGCGCGTGATCAGGGCACGCTCGCGCTGGCGCTCCTCGCGCTGGCGGCGCTGCTCCTCCTGGTCGCGGCGGCGCTGGGCCTCCAGTTCGGCGCGCTCGTTGTCGGTCAGCATCGGGCCCACGCGGCGCAGCTCCACGCCGGTGGAGCCCAGCACGCGCTGGTCGCGGTCCACGCACTCGGAGATGGGCCGATCGGCAGTCAGGCGGCGGCCCTTGGCATCGGTGCACGCGTAGATGCCGGCACCGCCACCCGCCTCCAGGGCATGGACGGCGCCCCCCGCGAACAGGCCGATGGCACACCACAACGCTCCTGCCTGCAGCGATCGTCTCATCGGGCTCGCATCCTCAGTCTTTGACTCCATAGCGCTGGCGGTAGGCCAGCACGCGCTCATGGTGGTCATGTCCGGCATCGCCGCCGTGGGCTTCGAGATAAAGCAGCAAATCTGCCAGCTTGGCAATGGTACAGACTTGCATGCCCAGCTGGTTGCGCACGTACTGCACGGCGCTGTGCGGCACGTCCTGGCCATTTTCGGTCGCCATTTCCTGGCGGTCCAGCGCAATCGCCACCGCATGCGGCGTGGCGCCGGCCGCGCGGATGAGGGCGATGGACTCGCGCGCGGCGGTGCCGGCGCTCATCACGTCGTCCACGATGAGCACCCGGCCCTTGAGCGGCGCGCCCACCAGGGTGCCGCCCTCGCCATGGTCCTTGGCCTCCTTGCGGTTATAGGCAAAGGGCTTGTTCAGTCCCAGGCGCGCCAGCTCCACGGCGACCGTGGCGGCCAGCGGAATCCCTTTGTAGGCTGGGCCGAAGACCATGTCGAACTCCATGCCGCTGGCCACGATGGCTTTTGCATAGAATTCGGCGAGCCGGCCCATCTTGGCGCCGTCGTCGAACAGACCGGCATTGAAGAAGTACGGGCTCATGCGCCCGGCCTTGGTCTTGAATTCGCCAAAGCGCAGCACCCCTGCATCGACCGCGAACTGCACAAACTCCTGCGCCAGACGGCCTGCGCCGTCGGCTTGCAGATTACTCACCACCATGGATCCATCCTTGTTCAAATTGACCAGCCTCAACCTCAACGGCATCCGCTCGGCCTCGACCAAGGGCGTTGAAGCCTGGGTCGAGGCCACTGCGCCGGATTGTATTTGCGTGCAGGAAATCAAGGCCCAGGCCGCGGACATGGCCGGACGCTTCGAACTGCTGGCGGGCCTGCGCGGGCATTTCCACTATGCCGAGAAAAAAGGCTATTCGGGCGTCGGCATCTACAGCCGCCACGAGCCCAGCGACGTGGTGGCCGGCTTCGGCTCGCACGAATTCGACGCCGAGGGCCGCTACGTGGAGGCGCGCTTCGACACCCCCTCTCGCAAGCTGTCCATCATCAGCGCCTACTTTCCCAGCGGCAGCTCGGGCGAGACGCGCCAGTCGGCCAAGTTCCGCTTCCTGGCCGAGATGCATGTGCACCTCATGCGCATGAAGGGTGAGCGCGAGTTCATCCTGTGCGGCGACATCAACATCGCCCACCAGCAGATCGACCTCAAGAACTGGCGCAGCAACCAGAAGAACAGCGGCTTCACGCCCGAGGAGCGCGCCTGGATGAGCATGCTGCTGCACAAGACGGACCCCACCGGCGGCCTGGTGGACGTCTACCGCCTGCTGCAGCCCGACACCACGGACGCCTGCTACACATGGTGGAGCAACCGGGGCCAGGCCTATGCCAACAACGTGGGCTGGCGCCTGGACTACCACCTGGCCACGCCGGCCACCGCCGCCCTGGCACGCACCGAGAACATCTACAAGGACGTGAAGTTCTCGGACCATGCGCCGGTCACCATCGGCTACGACTTCAAGCTCTGAGGCTGTCCACTGCGCCAGGACACAGGCGATGTGCAGGGCTTTTTGACGCCCTGCACCGTCATGCGCATACTATGCGCATCATGTTCTCTCCGGAGAGTGCGCCATGCAAACCCATCTGGCTCCTGCCCGCAAGCGGCCGGTGAATCTCACGATGAGCGAGGACTTGGTGGCGCAGGCCAAGGCATATACCGACAACCTTTCCGCGACCATGGAAGCGCTCCTGGCCGAATTCGTCGCCAGGCAGCAGCAAGCACAGCGTGACCGCCAGCGGCAGGCCGATATCTGCGCTGCGGACTGGAATGCACTGACCCTGGCCATCGGCTCATTTGCCGACGAACACTCCACGTTGTAATGGCGCAGTTCGATGTCCATCGCAACAAGGGTGCCTTGCGCGATTCGATTCCCTTCGTTGTCGTCGTTCAATCCGCGCAGTTTGACCGCTACCGTCGCCGCGTGGTGGTGCCCCTGGTGCGCCAAGCCTTGCTGCCGGTCAATACACCTACCGTAGGCGCCAGGATGAATCCTGTCTTCGTCGTGGACGGCGTGCAGGTCGTCCTGCACACGCTGGACATGGTTTCTGTGGCGGACGGGCCGCAGGAGGCGGCCCGCACCGCTCACTCCAGCGCCTTGCCCATGTCCTCCACCACCTTCTTCGCGTCGCCGAAGACCATCATGGTCTTGTCCATGTAGAACAGCTCGTTGTCCAGGCCCGCATAGCCGGCAGCCATGGAGCGCTTGTTCACGATCACCGTCTTGGCCTTGTAGGCCTCCAGGATGGGCATGCCGTAGATGGGGCTGCCCTTGACGTGCGCGGCGGGGTTGACCACGTCGTTGGCGCCCAGGATGATGGCCACGTCCGCCTGGCCGAACTCGCTGTTGATGTCCTCCATCTCGAAGACCTGGTCGTAGGGCACCTCGGCCTCGGCCAGCAGCACGTTCATGTGGCCCGGCATGCGCCCGGCCACGGGGTGGATGGCGTACTTCACCGTGACGCCGCGCTCGGTCAGCTTGTCGGCCAGCTCCTTGACCGCATGCTGGGCGCGCGCCACGGCCAGGCCGTAGCCGGGCACGATGACCACGGTCTCGGCATTGCCCAGCACGAAGGCCGCGTCGTCGGCACTGCCGCTCTTGACGCTGCGCTGCTGCTGCGCGCCGCCCGTGGCCGCGCCCGCCTCGCCGCCGAAGCCGCCCAGGATCACGCTGAAGAACGAGCGGTTCATGGCTTTGCACATGATGTAGCTCAGGATGGCGCCCGAGCTGCCCACCAGCGAGCCCGCGATGATCAGCATGCTGTTGTTCAGCGAAAAACCGATGCCCGCCGCCGCCCAGCCCGAGTAGCTGTTGAGCATGGACACCACCACGGGCATGTCGGCGCCGCCGATGGGGATGATCAGCAGCACGCCCAGCAGCAGGCCCAGCACGATCACGAGCACGATGTCCATCCAGCTCTGGCTGTGCCAGAAGCCGAAGACGAAGAAGGCCGCCGCCAGGCCCAGCACGGCGTTGAGCGCATGCTGGCCCTTGAACTGCACGGGCGCGCCCTGGAACAGGCGGAACTTGTACTTGCCGCTGAGCTTGCCGAAGGCGATCACCGAGCCCGTGAAGGTCACCGCGCCGATGAAGGCGCCCAGCGCCAGCTCGACCCGGTTGCCGCCCGGGATGGCGCCGCCCTTGGCCGTGATGGCGAAGGCCCAGGGCTCGGCCACGGCGGCGACGGCGATGAACACCGCCGCCAGGCCGATCATGCTGTGCATGAAGGCGACCAGCTCGGGCATCTTGGTCATCTCCACGCGCTGGGCCATGACGGCGCCGGCCGTGCCGCCGATCAGCAGGCCCAGCAGCACCCAGCCCAGGCCCAGGGCGCTGCCGCCCGCCAGTTGCACGATGAGCGCCGCCGTGGTCAGCACGGCGACCACCATGCCGGCCATGCCGAACAGGTTGCCGCGTATCGAGGTCGTGGGATGCGACAGCCCCTTGAGCGCCTGGATGAAGCAGACGCTGGCCACCAGGTAGAGCAGCGTGACGAGGTTCATGCTCATGGCCGGGCCTCCGTCTTGCCGTCCTTGGCGTCCTTGGCAGGGGCGCTCCTGCGCTCCTTCTTGCGGAACATCTCCAGCATGCGCCGCGTGACCAGGAAGCCGCCGAAGACATTGACCGCGGCCAGCGCCACGGCCAGCACGCCCATGGTCTTGCCCAGGCCCGTTTCCGTGAGCGCCGCCGCCAGCATGGCGCCGACGATGACGATGGCCGAGATGGCATTGGTCACGGCCATCAGCGGCGTGTGCAGCGCGGGCGTGACGGTCCACACCACGTGGTAGCCCACGTAGATGGCCAGCACGAAGATGATGAGGTGGATGATGGTGGGGGAGACGGCTTCCATGTCATTTCCTCCGCAGCTGGCCTTCGTGGGCCATCAGGCACGCGGCCACGATGTCGTCCTCCATGTCCACATGCAGGGCGCCATCCTCGTTGATGATGAGCTTGAGAAAGTCGAGCACGTTGCGCGCATACAGGGCCGAGGCATCGGCCGCCACCAGCGCCGCCAGGTTGGTCAGGCCGACGATGGTCACGCCATGCGCGGCCACGGTCATGCCGGCCTGGGTCAGCGGGCAGTTGCCACCACGCTCTGCCGCCAGGTCCACGATGACGGCGCCGGGCTTCATGGCCTGCACCATCTCGGCCGTGACCAGCACGGGGGCGGGCCGCCCCGGGATCAGCGCCGTGGTGATGACCACGTCGGCCTGGGCCACGCGCTTGGCGACCTCGGCCTTTTGCCGGTCCAGCCAGCTTTGCGGCATGGGGCGCGCATAGCCGCCCACGCCTTCGGCGGCCTCCTTTTCCTCGGCCGTCTCATAAGGCACATCGATGAACTTCGCGCCCAGCGACTCGACCTGCTCGCGTACGCTGGGCCGCACGTCGCTGGCCTCGATCACCGCGCCCAGGCGCTTGGCCGTGGCGATCGCCTGCAGGCCCGCCACGCCCACGCCCAGCACCACCACGCGCGCAGCCTTGACCGTGCCGGCCGCCGTCATCAGCATGGGAAAGAAGCGCTGGTACTGGTGGGCCGCGATCATCACCGCCTTGTAGCCCGCGATGTTGGCCTGGCTGGACAGCACGTCCATGCTCTGCGCGCGCGTGGTGCGCGGCGCCGCCTCCAGCGCGTAGGCCGTGACGCCGGCATCGGCCAGGCGCTGCAGGCCCGCGGGCTGGAAGGGGTCGAGCATGCCGACCAGGGTCGCGCCCTTGCGCAGCAGGGGCAGTTCGTCCTCCGAGGGGATGCGGACCTTGAGCACGAGGTCGGCGCCCAGGGCGCCGGCCGCATCCACGATCTCGGCGCCCGCCGCCTCGTACAGCGCATCGGGCACGCTGGCCGCCATTCCCGCGCCCGACTGCACGCGCAGCACATGGCCTTGCGCGCGCAGCTTCTTGACGGTCTCGGGGGTCGCGGCCACCCGGGTTTCTCCTGCCATGGTCTCGGCAGGCACACCAATCAACATACCGGTTCTCCCTCGCGTGATGCCGGTACCCGCCCTGCGTTGCGCAGGCTTGTGCAGGCGGCGGCCCGGCCCATCCTCGAAAAGTCCTTGCGGGCCTGCGTCAGGGCAGGCTGGCTCGGCGGCACGGAACGCTTGTATCACGCCATCGCCGCGGCAGCCACGGGGTCTGCCCGCTGCCCTGTCGCCTTGCAGTCATGCTTCACGAAGATTGCCGCCAGATAACAGCCACATTAAAAAGCCGACATCCATGCAACAGCAGCCGCTTGCTGTGTCCCAATGGCTCTTCTGGGCGCGCGTGCCGCCTCTGCAGCCGGCCGCTCACCGGGGGTTGAAGGGATCACCATGGGAATACTGGAAAAACTGTTCGGGAAACACCACCACGGCGGCCACCACGGTGGCCGGACCTATGAGCGCAGCGCCGCCACGCTCCCCACGGTGACGGCCATCTGCCCCAGTTGCCATGCCTCCATCGCGTCCAGCTCACGCTTTTGCCCCCAGTGCGGCACGTCGGTGCTGCCCAGGACCTGCAGCAACTGCCACGCCAGCCAGCCCGCGGGCGCCCGGTTCTGCGGCCAGTGCGGCCAGCCGGTCGCCTGAGCCATGGCCGCTGCCGGGACCACCGCGATGAGCAAACTGCGCCTTGATCTGACGTTCGCCCTGCCGGACCTGCCCGACGCCGCCGATGCCTGCGTGCAGCGGCTGATGGCCGACCTGCAGGCCCACCACGGCATCAGCCATGTCCACGTCAACCCGCGCACTGCCAGCCCGCCGGGCACGCCCGCGGAGCTGTGCATCCACTACGATGGCGAAAGCATCTCGATCGCGCGCATCCGCGAGATCGTCCAGGCCTCGGGCGCGGCCGTGTCCGAACGCTTCGGCCATCTGCTGATGCGCCTCGACCAGGCACCGCGCGCACGGCAGGCACGCGCCCTCGAAGCGCAGTTGCATGCCGTCAGCGGCATCCTGGAGGCCCAGATCAGCCCCACCGGCCAGCTGCGCATCGAATTCGACCGCCAGCGCATCTCCAGCCAGGCCTTGCAGCAGAGCCTCGCACACCTGGGGCTTTCCTCCGCCCAGGGCGGCCAGGGCCATGAAAAGCCGGCGGCAGCGGACCACGGCCATGCCCATGGCGGCCTGCTGGGCCCCCATGCCGAGATGGCTTTCGCGCTCGCCTGCGGCGCACTGCTGGGCCTGGGCTTCCTGCTGGGCCGCTGGACCACGGTGGCCTGGCTGCCGCTGGCCTGCTATGTCGCGGCCTATTTCTTCGGCGGCTTCTACACGCTGCGCGAGGCCCTGGACAACCTGCGCAGCAAGCGCTTCGAGATCGACACGCTGATGCTGGTGGCCGCGGCCGGCGCCGCCGCCCTGGGCTCCTGGGCCGAAGGCGCTCTGCTGCTGTTCCTGTTCAGCCTGGGCCATGCGCTGGAACACTACGCCATGGGCCGCGCCAGGCGCGCCATCGAGGCCCTGGCCGAGCTGGCGCCCGACACGGCCACCGTGCGCCGCGACGGCCAGCAGATCGAGCTGCCGGTGGAGCAGCTGCAGGTGGGCGACCGGGTCATCGTGCGCCCCAACGAAAGGCTGGCGGCCGACGGCTTCGTCGTGCAGGGCGACTCCAGCGTCAACCAGGCGCCCGTCACGGGCGAGAGCATGCCGGTGGACAAGCGCCCGGTCGAGGACGCGGCGCTGGCGCGCGCCCGCCCCGACGCCGTGGAGGCCGCCTCCCGCGTCTTCGCGGGCACCATCAACGGCGCAGGGGCGCTGGAGATCGAGGTGACGCGCCGCTCCGGCGACTCGGCCCTGTCGCGCGTGGTGCGCATGGTCAGCGAGGCGCAGACGCGCAAGTCCCCGACCCAGCGCCTGACCGACCGCTTCGAGCGCGTCTTCGTTCCCGCCGTGCTGCTGCTGGCCTGCGTGCTGCTGTTCGCCTGGGTGGTCGTGGACGAGCCTTTTCGCGACAGCTTCTACCGCGCCATGGCGGTGCTGGTGGCGGCCAGCCCCTGCGCGCTGGCCATCGCCACGCCCAGCGCCGTGCTCTCGGGCATTGCCCGCGCGGCGCGCGGCGGCGTGCTGATCAAGGGCGGCGCGCCGCTGGAGGAGCTGGGTTCGCTCAATGCCATGGCCTTCGACAAGACCGGCACGCTGACCGAGGGCCGCCCGCGCATCACCGACGTGCGCACCGCCCCGGGCGTGCCTGAGCAGGAGCTGCTGCGCGTGGCCGTCGCCGCCGAATCGCTGAGCGACCACCCGCTGGCGGCGGCCCTGGTGCGCGATGGCCGCGCGCGGCTGGGGGCGCAGGAAGACATCCCCGCGGCCAGCGGCCTGCGCAGCATCACCGGCAAGGGGCTGACGGCCACCATCGACGGGCAGACCGTCTGGATCGGCAAGGCCGGGATGTTCGGCAGCGACGGCATCGCGCCGCTGGGCGCACCGACCGCCGACGCCATCGCCGAGCTGCAGGACGCCGGCCGCACGACCCTGGCCGTGCGCTGGGGCGGGCGCGACCTGGGCGCCATCGGCCTCATGGACACGCCGCGCGCCGGCGCGCGCCAGGCCCTGCGGCAGCTGCGCGCGCTGGGCATCACGCGCATGGTCATGATCTCCGGCGACCATGCCAGGGTGGCCGAGGCCGTGGCGCGGCAGGTCGGCATCGACGAGGCCTGGGGCGACCTCATGCCCGAGGACAAGGTCGATGCCATCCGCAGGCTGCGCGGCGAAGCCCGGGGGGTGGCCATGGTGGGGGACGGCGTCAACGACGCGCCGGCCATGGCCCATGCCTCGGTCGGCGTGGCCATGGGCGCGGCCGGTTCGGACGTGGCGCTGGAGACGGCCGACGTCGCCCTCATGGCCGACGACCTGCGCCACCTGCCCTTTGCCGTGGGACTGAGCCGGCGCACGCGCTCCGTCATCCGCCAGAACGTCTTCGTGAGCCTGGGCGTGGTCGCCTTCCTGGTGCCGGCCACCATCATGGGCCTGGGCATCGGCCCGGCCGTGGCGGTGCACGAAGGCTCGACCCTGCTGGTGGTGTTCAACGCGCTGCGCCTGCTGGCCTACCGCGATGCAGGCATGCCGGCAGAAGGCCTTGACGGCCGCGGGGGTGGCAGCGGCGACGGGGAATAATGGAGGCTTGCACCCGAAGCCCCCTGCCCCACCACCCATGCTCCAGTACCACACCATCCCCGTCACCGCCTTCCAGCAGAACTGCTCGCTGGTCTGGTGCGACCAGACCATGGACGCCGCCGTCATCGACCCGGGCGGCGACCTGGAGCAGATCGGCTGGGAAGTCGAACGCCTGGGCCTGTCGCTCAAGGCCATCTGGCTCACCCATGCCCACATCGACCATGCGGGCGGCACCCGGGAGCTGTCCGACGCGCAGCAGCTGCCCATCATCGGCCCGCACCCGGGCGACCGGTTCTGGATCGACGCCCTGCCCCAGCAGGGCGCCATGTTCGGCTTCCCGCACGCGGACCCCTTCACGCCCACGCGCTGGCTGCACGACGGCGACACCGTCAGCATCGGCCAGGAGACGCTGCAGGTGCGCCACTGCCCCGGCCACACGCCCGGCCACGTGGTGTTCCACGCGCCGCAGATAGACCGCGCCTTCGTGGGCGACGTGCTGTTCGCCGGCAGCATCGGCCGCACCGACTTTCCCCAGGGCAACCACCAGCAGCTGATCGACAGCATCGTCCAGCGCCTGTGGCCCATGGGCGACCAGACCATCTTCATCCCCGGCCACGGCCCCGAGAGCAGCTTCGGCCGCGAGCGCCAGAGCAACCCCTACGTGGGCGGGACCTGAGGCCGGCCGGCGCTGGCGCGCGGATGGCACGCGCCAGCGCCTTGCGGACGGCCTCGCCCCGGCCGTCCAAGCGGATGCCGGCAGCGCCTGACTGCCCAGGCTGAGCGCCCATCCGCCGCTCCATCCGGACATGGCCCATGTCCACCTCCATGCGCGCACCGCCAGCGAGCCACGCACGCAGGCCGCGCCACGCCCCCGCGTTCCTCCCCCACCGATCAAAGTGCATGAAAAGCTCTAAGTGCTTACCCGGTTATGCATACGGTACCTTACATACAACAATACCCACCATTCCAAGTTTTTCCGGAGACAGCCATGGCTAGCCGCTTTCTCGACCGTGCCGCCTGCAGCGCGCGGCGGGTGGTATGTGGGGTGGTGCGATGAGTGCGGCATCCCGCCCGCGTGGACCCGTCGTGCGCGTGCTCGAAGCCTTTCTCGCCTTCTGCCTGCTTGCCATGGTGGCCATGGTGTTCGGCAACGTGGTCCTGCGCTACGGCTTCGACTCGGGGATCGTGATGTCGGAGGAGCTGTCCCGCTTCGCCTTCATCTGGCTGGTGTTCGTGGGCGCCGTCGTCGCCATGCAGGAAGGCGCCCATCTGGGGGTCGATTCCGTCGTGAAGATGCTTCCGCGCGGCGGCAGGATCGCCTGCCTGGCCGCCAGCCAGCTGCTCATCCTGGCCTGCTGCGCCATGTTCTTCTGGGGCACGTGGCGCCAGCACGAGGTCAACGCCACGACCACGGCGCAGGTCACCGGCCTGTCGATGATCTGGGTGTTCGGCATGGGCTACTTCACCAGCCTGGGCATCGCCGGGGTGGCTTTGCGCAAGCTCTGGCGCCTGGCGACCGGGCGGTTGCATGACGACGAGCTGATCGGCGTGCATGAGAGCGAGGAAGAAGTGGCTGCCACGCCCGGCGGGGAGCGCGCATGACCGCCGGCGTCTTCGTGTTCTCGCTGCTCGGCGCCATGGCGCTGGGCATGCCCATCGCATTCGCCCTGCTGGTGTGCGCCGCCGCGCTGATGCTGCTGCAGGGCCAGGTGGACACCACCATCCTGTCGCAGAAGATCATCGAGGGGGCCGACAGTTTCCCCCTGCTGGCGATCCCCTTCTTCATGCTGGCCGGCGAGCTGATGAATGCCGGGGGCATCTCCCGGCGCATCGTCCGTTTCGCGCTGGCGTTCGTGGGCCACATCCGCGGCGGGCTGGGCATCGTCGCCATCGTGGCGGCGGTGATCATGGCCGCCATATCGGGCTCGGCCGCCGCCGATGCCGCGGCGCTGGCCACCATGCTCATTCCCATGATGCGGCAGGCGGGCTACGACATCCCCCGCTCCGCGGGCCTGATCTCGGCGGGCGGCGTCATCGCGCCGGTGCTGCCGCCGTCCATCGGCATGATCATCTTCGGCGTGGTGGCGAACGTCTCCATCGGCAAGCTGTTCATGGCGGCCATCGTTCCCGGCCTGCTCATGGGCGCGTCCCTGCTGGTGGCCTGGCTGATCGTCGCCCGCAAGGACAAGGTGGCCGTGCTGCCCCGCATGCCCATGCGCGAGCGTGCCCGGGTGGCGCTGAACAGCGCCTGGGCCCTGGCGATGCCGGTCGGCATCGTCGGCGGCATGAAGTTCGGCGTGTTCACGCCGACCGAGGCGGCCGTGGTCGCGGCGGTGTATGCCTTCGCCGTCGGCATGTTCGTGTACCGCGAACTCCGGTGGAACGCCATCTACCCGCTGCTGGTGAGCGCCGCCAAGACCACGGCCGTGGTGGTGTTCCTGATCGCCTGCGCCCTGGTCTCGGGCTGGCTCATCACCGCCTCGGACATTCCGCAGCAGGTCAGCGAGATTCTGCAGCCCTTCGTGGACAGCCCGATCCTGCTGATGGCCATCATGATGGTCCTGGTGGTGATCGTGGGCACGGCGCTGGACTTTGCGCCCACGCTGCTCATCCTCACCCCGGTGCTGATGCCGCTGGTGCGCGAGGCCGGCATCGATCCCGTGTATTTCGGCGTGCTGTTCATCATGAACAACGCCATCGGCCTGATCACGCCGCCGGTGGGCATCGTGCTCAACGTCGTGTGCGGCACGGCCAGGCTGGGCATGGGCGAACTCATGAAGGGAATCATGCCCTTCCTGCTGGCAGAGGTTGCCGTGCTGTTCCTGCTGGTGCTGTTCCCGTCCATCGTGCTGGTGCCGCTGCGCTGGCTCACGGGCTGATGGCGGCACCGCCGCTTTCTTGTTTTCCACGCTCCGTTTCTCATTCCAACCAGGAGACCTACCCATGTTGATGTCCAGCTTCCTGCGTGCCTCGGCGCTGTCCCTGGCGCTCGCCGCTGCCGCCGCGCCTGCGCACGCCCAGTTCGAGGCGCGCTCGCTGCGCGTTTCGTCCGGCGTCGCCAAGGGGCATCCGATCGGCTCCGGCATCACCAAGATGACGCAGTGCGCCGCGGAAAAGTCCGGCGGCAAGCTCAAGCTGGTCACCTACTACGACGGCGCCCTGGGCAACGACACCACCGCCTCGCAGCAGGTGCGCACCGGCTCGCTCGACATGGTGCTGACCTCCACCGCCCCGCTGGTGGGCGCGATCCCGCAACTGGCCGTGTTCGACCTGCCGTTCCTCTTCTCCAACGAGCGCGAGGCCGACCAGGTGCTGGACGGGCCCATCGGCAAGTCCTTCGCACCCAGGTTCGAGGCCGCCGGCCTGGTGAACCTGGCCTACTGGGAAAACGGCTTTCGCAACGTCACCAACTCCAGGCACCCCGTGACCAGGTGGGAGGACCTGCAAGGCGTGAAGATGCGCGTGATGCAGAACAAGGTGTTCCTGGACACCTTCAGCGCGCTGGGCAGCAACCCCACGCCGCTGGCCTTCTCCGAGGTGTACTCGGCGCTGGAGACCCGCACCGTCGATGGCCAGGAAAACCCCGTCGCGCTGATCGAGAACATGAAGTTCTACGAAGTGCAGAAGTTCCTCTCGCTCACCCGCCACGCCTACAGCCCCCTGGCCGTGCTGGTCTCCAAGAAGAAGTACGACACGCTGTCCCCGCAGGAGCAGGCGGTGCTGCAGGAATGCGCCATTGCCGGCCAGGCCGAGTCGCGCCGCGTGGGCCGTGCCGCCGATGCGCAGGTCATCGCCAAGCTGAAGAAGGCCGGCATGCAGGTCAACGAAGTCTCCCCCGCCGAGCTGCAGCGCATGCGCGAGCGGGTCAAGAACGTCTACGCCGTGCACGGCAAGGTGGCGGGCGAGGACACGCTGGCCGCCGTGAACGCCGAACTGCAACGCATCCGCGCCGCGAAGTGAACGCCTCCCGCCCGACCATCGCCACCCTGCCGCCGGCCGGCACGGTGGTGGCCATCACCGGCGCGGCCCAGGGCATCGGCCTGGGGCTGGCGCGGCATTTCGCGCAGGCCGGCGCGCGCGTGCTGCTGTCCGACGTGAACGCCGATGCGTGCGCCGCCGCCTGCGACGCGCTGCGCGCCGAGGGGCACGAGGCGCGGGCGGCGGCGGCCGACGTGACGGATGCGGCCGCCTGCGCGCGCATGGTGGACAGCGCCGTGCGCGCCTTCGGCCGCCTGGACGTGATGGTGTGCAACGCGGGCGTGGCCCAGGTCCGGCCGTTCATGGAACTGCAGCCGGCCGACTGGGACCTGCACTTCGCCGTCAACGTGAAAGGCAGCTTCCTGAGCCTGCAGGCCGCCGCGCGCTGCATGAAGGACCAGGCGCCGCTGGCGCAGGGACGCCCGCGCGGCAAGATCATCACCATGGCCTCCATCGCGGCGCGCTATGGCGCCGGCGTGATGGCGCCCTACCAGGGGCCGTACCGCGCCAGCAAGGCGGCCGTGGTGAGCCTGACGCAGACCGCGGCCTGCACGCTGTCGCCCGACATCACGGTCAATGCGCTGTGCCCGGGCATAGTCGCCACCGACATGTGGACGCGCATGGACCGCGACCTCGCGCACCTGAACAACGGCCGCGAAGGCGACATGTTCGCCAGCCGCGTGGCCAACGTGCCCATGGGCCGCGCGCAGACACCCGAGGACGTGGCGGGCGTGGCGCTGTTCCTGGCCTCGCCCGCATCCGACTACATGACGGGCCAGTCGATCAATGTCGATGGCGGCCTGGTGCTCAGCTAAGGTCTGCGCTTCGCATATCCAGGAGTTCCCATGCCCCGCAAATTCGACATCGAAATGCCCAGGTCCTTGACGGAGATCGTCGCCAGCCGGCTGCGGCAGGCGATCATCGACGGCGAGTTCACGCTGGGCGAGATGATTTCCGAAGATTCGCTGGCCACGCTGTTCGGCGTGAGCCGCACGCCCGTGCGGGACGCGCTCACGCTGCTGCAGAACTGCGGCCTGGTCGAGATACGGCCCAAGCGCGGCAGCTTCGTGTTCCTGCCCAGCGAGGATGACATGCGCGCCATCTGCGACTTCCGCGTGATGCTGGAAGTGCAGGCCGCACGCTGCGCGCACCGGCATGACCGCGAGGGGGTGCTCAAGGCCCTGCAATCGGGCCTGGACGAGATGCAGTCCGCCCTCGGCGAAGACGACGACGTGCGCTACGGCCATGCCGATTCGGCCTTCCACCTGGCGCTGTTCCTGCACTCGGGCAACCGCTACCTGCACGATGCCTACGACCTGGTCGCCGGCAAGATCGCGGCCCTGCGCACCGCCATGTCCCGCCAGTTCGCCGACGCGCGCGAGGTCTCCCTGTCCGAGCACCGCGCGGTGCTGGACTTCGTGGCCCGTGGCGACTTCGCCAGCCTGGAGGACCTGCTGCGCATCCACATCGACCGCACGGTGCACGCCTACCGCATCGCGGTGGACAGCGGCCGCATCGGCACACCGGCCCGGGCTGCCCGGCTGCAACGCATCACATCCCCATCCGCCCCATGACCCAAGCCTCCCGACTGCGCCGCCTGCTGCAAGCTGGCGAGATCATCATGGCGCCCGGCGCGCCCGACTCCATCACCGCCCGCCTGGTGCAGAAGGCCGGCTTCCCGGCGGTGTACATGACCGGCTTCGGCGCCACGGCCAGCCGCCTGGGCACGCCCGACATCGGCCTGCTGAGCCAGACCGAGATGACGGGGCATGCGCGCGACATGGTGCGCGCCGTCGGCATCCCCGTGATCGCCGATGCCGACACCGGCTATGGCGGGCCCTCCAACATCCACCGCACCGTGCAGGAATACCTGCAGGCCGGCGTGGCCGCCATCCACCTGGAAGACCAGGTGGCACCCAAGCGCTGCGGCCAGATGGCGGGCATCCGCCTGATGGATCCGCAGGAGAACGTGCGCCGGCTGCGCTGCGCCCTGCAATCGCGCGGTGACGGCGATCTGCTGATCATCGGCCGCACCGATGCGCTGCCCGCCGCGGGCATCGACGAGGCGGTACGGCGCGCCAGGCTCTACCAGGACGCAGGCGTGGACCTCGTCTTCGTCGATGGCATCAAGACCGTGGCGGAGGTCGAGGCCGTGGCGCGCGCCGTCCAGGGCCCCAAGGTGGTGTCGCTGGTGGATGGCACGCCCGCCGCCGCGCTGACGGCGCAGCAGCTGCAGGCCATGGGTTTTTCGGTGGTGTTCTACGCCGTCACCGCGCTGTTCACCGCCGTGCGGGCCGTCTCCGGTGCACTGGCCGAGCTGCGGCGGGCCGGAACGCCGCTGGGCGCGGCCGGCGGCATGGTCAGCTACGCCGACTTCACGGAGCTGGTGGACCTGGATTTCCACAAGGGCCTGGACGACCGCTTCGGGTCCTGAGCTTCGCGCTGTCCCCTCTTTCTTCACTTCCTTCCTACGGATCGATTGCCACCCATGTCCACGCCTGCCGCCTCCCATCCCGCCGTGCGGGAACTGCTCGACCTCCTCGGCCCTGTGGCTGTGCTGGCGGGTGACGACCTGCCCGCGCGCAATCGCAACGACTACAGCGGCATGCCCACGAGCACGCCGCTGGCCGTGGTGCGCCCGGCGGACACGGCGGGCGTCGCCACGGCGATGCGCATCTGCCATGCGCACGGCATCGGCGTCGTGCCGCAAGGCGGCCTGACCGGCCTGTGCGGGGGCGCCCGCGCGGGGGCCGGCGAGATCGCGCTGTCGCTGGAACGCATGGTGGGGATTGAAGAAATCGACGCTGCGGCGGCCACCATGACCGTGGCGGCAGGCACGCCGCTGCAGACGGTGCAGCAGGCCGCGCTGGCGGCGGGCTTTTTCTGCCCGCTGGACCTGGGGGCACGCGGCTCCTGCGCGATCGGGGGCAACCTCTCGACCAATGCCGGGGGCAACCGCGTGATCCGCTACGGCATGGCCCGCGAGATGGTCCTGGGCGTGGAGGCCGTGCTGGCCGACGGCACCGTGGTGGACTGCCTCAACAAGATGATCAAGAACAATGCGGGCTTCGACCTCAAGCACCTGTTCATCGGCAGCGAGGGCACGCTGGGCGTGATCACCCGCATCGTGCTGCGCATGTTCCCGAAGGCAGGCTCGTCCGTCGTCGCCATGTGCGCCTGCGAGGACTATGCCGCCGTGCTGCGCCTGCTGGGCGCGGCACGCTCGGGACTGGGGCCGCTGCTGTCCGCGTTCGAGGTGATGTGGCCCGACTACTGGGGCCGGGCCATCGGCGAATTGCGCGCGCGCAACCCGTTCGCCGGCGACGAGACGCCCTATGGCGCCTACGTACTGATCGAGGCGCTGGGCACGGACCCCGCGTCCGACCTGCCGCGCTTCGAATCGTGGATGGAAAAGCTGCTGGAAGACGGCGTGGTGCCCAACGCCGTGGTGGCGCAATCCCTGGCCGAGGAGCAGGCGCTGTGGGGCGTGCGCGACGCCTGCGGCGAACTGCACCAGACCTGGCCGGGCCATCTGGCCTTCGACATCGGCCTGCCGCAGACGGCCATGGACGACTACGCCCGCGCCTGCAAGGCCGCGCTGGCCGAGAAGGTCCCGGGCCTGCAGAGCGTGTTCTACGGCCACATCGGCGACGGCAATGTGCACATCGTGGCCTACCGCGCGGGCGGCGGGGCGCAGCCCAAGGACGCCGTGGAAGAGGTGGTCTACGGGCTGGTCAAGCAGTTCGGCGGAACGGTGTCGGCCGAGCATGGCATCGGCACCCTCAAGCGCCGCTGGCTGGGCCATGCGCGCTCGCCCGAGCAGATCGCGCTGATGCGCACCTTGAAGCAGGCCATGGACCCCAAGGGCATCCTGAACCCGGGGAAAGTGCTGTGACCGCCAGGCGTTCGCTGAGCGGGCGGGTCGCCCTGGTCACCGGGGCGGCCCGGGGCATCGGCCGGGCCATCGCGCAGGAGCTGGCCGGCAAAGGCGCCGACGTGGCCCTCGTCGACCTGCAGGCGCCCGATGAGGCGGCCCGGGCGATCGCGCAGGCCTGCGGCGTGCGCGCGCTGGCGGTGGCCGCCGATGTGAGTGACGAGGCATCGGTGGCGGCCGGATGCGCGCAGGTGGCCGCCGCATGGGGCCGCATCGACGTGCTGGTCAACAACGCCGGCATCATGCAGCGCGAGTCGGCCGACCACCATGCGCTGCCCGCCAGCGATCTGCAGCGCATGCTGGCCGTGCATGTGGGCGGCGCGGCAGCCATGTGCGCCGCCGTCCTGCCCGGCATGCGCGAGCGCGGCTTCGGCCGCATCGTGAACATGTCCTCCGTCATCGGCCTGGTCGGATTGCAGCGGCGCACGGCGTACTCCACCGCCAAGGCCGCCATCGCCGGCCTCACGCGCGGCCTGGCCCTGGAAAACGGCCGCCACGGCGTGACGGTCAATGCCGTGGCGCCCGGCTACGTCCTGACCGAGGTGCTGCAGGAGAAGATGCGGCGCGGCACGCTGGACTACGCCTTGTTCGCCGAACGCTCGGCCGTGGGCCGCTGGGCCCGGCCCGAGGAAATAGCGCGCGTGGTCGGCTTTCTTGCCGAGCCGGCCTCGGGCTTCGTCACCGGCGCCGTCTGGGCCGTGGATGGGGGCTATGCGATGAATGGCAACCCTGGCGAGGCACTCGGCCCCTTGGCCGCGATGGATGCCGAACCTGTCCTGAGGAACCCCCATGAGTGAACTGCCCACCCCCGGCCACCGCCATCCTGCGCGCGAGCCGCTGCAGCCGTCGTCTGGCGACGCCTGCAACCCGATTGCCCTCGATGGCCTGGAATTCATCGAGTACGCGACCGCGAGGCCCCAGGCGCTGGGCCAGGTGCTGGAAATGATGGGGTTCCGCCCCATCGCGCGCCATCGCTCGCGCGAGGTGCTGCTGTACCGGCAGGGGTCGCTGAACATCGTGGTCAATGCCCACCCCGTGGACGACCAGGGCAGCCGCCCTGCCGAAGAGGCGCCGGCGATCTCCGCGCTGGCCCTGCGTGTGCGCGATGCGCAGGCGGCCTACCGGCATGTGCTGGAGCGCGGCGCCTGGCAAGTGCCCACCCGCGCCGACGTGATGGAGCTGAACATTCCCGCCATCCACGGCGCGGGCGGCAGCCGCATCCACTTCGTGGACCGCTACCGCCACTTCAGCATCTACGACGTGGACTTCGTGCCGATTCCCACGGTGGACCCGCATCCGGCGCCCGTGGCCGGCATCCATTTCTTCGGCATCGTGCAGTACATCGGGCCCGGGCGCAGCCAGGACTGGCTGGAGTTCTACGGGGAGCTTTTCGGCACCACGCTGGTCGCGGAGGAACAGCGCTTCGGCATCCTGCCCAGGGGCCGTCTGCTGCGCGCCCCGGCGCTGGAGCCCGCGCAGCACTTCATGCTGCAGCTGGTCGAGCCGGAACCCGGCGTGCACGACCCCGGCGAGCGGCTGCAGCGCATCGGCCTGGGCGTGCCGGACGTGGAGGCGGCCGTGCAGGCCCTGCGCGCCCGTGGCGTGGAGTTCGTGGAGACCGACGCCGTGCACACCGGGCGCCGCGGCGCCCTCACCCGGACCTACCTGGGCTCGGTCGTTTTCGAGCTGGTGCACCACGCACCCGTCTCTCAGGAGTGAATCCATGGGCCACAACCACTTGCTGCGCCAGCGCGAAGACCTCTCGATCCGTTCCTTCGGCATGGACACCATCAGCCTGGCCGGCCCCCTGGAGGCCAAGCTGGAGGCGATGGCCGAAGCCGGGTTCGGGCAGGTCATGCTCAAGGCCAACGATCTCGTGGGGCACGCCAATGGCTGGCAGGCGGCGGTGAAGGCCGTGCATGCCAGCGGGCTGCGCGGCACGGGGTTCCAGGTGCTGCGGGACTTCGAGGGGCTGTCGGGCCACCTGCACGCCTACAAGCTGGACATCGCCAAGTCGATGCTGGAGATGTGCGCGGCACTGGGCTGCAAGGTGCTGCTGGCATGCTCATCGACATCCCGGCACGCGAGCGAGGACCTGGACCACATCGCCCGGGACCTGCGCAAGCTTGCGATGCTGGCCATTCCCTATGGCATCCGCATTGCCTACGAAGCCCTGTCGTGGGGGCGCACGGTCAACCAGTTCACCACGGCGTGGGACGTGGTCCAGCGCGCCGACTGCCCCAATCTCGGCATGGGCATCGACTCCTTCCACATCTTCGCGGCCGATACGCCGCTGGATGCGATCGGCGATCTGCAGCCCGACAGGATCTTCCTGGTGCAGCTGGCCGATTTCATGTGGCAGGAGACCCGCACCTTCGAAGAGCGCATGGCCACGGCGCGGACCTTTCGCGTGTTCCCGGGCGAAGGGGTGCACAGCCAGCAATTGGTGCAACTGGTGCTCAAGCTCGACGCGCTGGGCTACCGGGGCGACTACAGCTTCGAGGTGTTCAACGACGACTACCTGCAGATGCCGCTGTCCGCGGTCACGCGGCGGGCGCGCCGCTGCGCGCAGTGGCTGGCCGACGACGTGCTGCGCCTTTCGGTGCCGCTGCCCAGCCAGTTGCGCCTGCGGACAAGCAGCTGAGGCCGCCGGGGCCCTCCTCAGACCGCGCGCGCACGCCCCTGCCAGTAGCGCTCGCGCAGGTCCCGCTTGAGCACCTTGCCGTTGGGGCTGCGCGGCAGCTGCGCCACGAAGTCCACGGTCTTGGGCGACTTGAGCGAGCCCAGCCGCGACCTGCACAGCGCGATCAGCTCGGCCGGCGTGGCCTGGCCGCCGGGCTTGAGCTCGACCACGGCCTTGACGGCCTCGCCCCAATCGTCGTCGGGCACGCCGATGACGGCGCAATCCTCCACGCCCGGATGGGACCACAGCACCTGCTCGATCTCCTGCGGATAGATGTTGAAGCCGCCCGAGATGATCATGTCCTTCTTGCGGTCGCAGATGTGCAGCCGCCCGCGCCCGTCGATGAAGCCCACGTCGCCCGTGTGCAGCCAGCCATCGATGATCGCTGCGGCCGTGGCCTCGGGCTGCCGGTAGTAGCCGGGCGTGACCAGGTCGCCGCGCACGCAGATCTCGCCGCGCTCGCCCTCGGGCACGGGACGGTTGTCCTCGCCCAGGATGCGCAGCTGCACCATGGGCGTCGGGTGGCCGCAGCTGGACAGCAGCTCGTCATCGGCCGGCAGGCCGTCCCGCACATGCTCGCCCGGCGCCAGGAAGCTGCACATCATGGGCGCCTCGGCCTGGCCGAAGACCTGGGTCATGCAGGGGCCGAAGACCTGCAGCGCCTCCTTGAGCTTTTCCACGGCCATGGGCGCCGCCGCATAGATGAAGTAGCGCAGGCTGGCGTAGTCGCGCCCGCGCACGCCGGGCGTGGCCAGCAGCCGGTAGATGACGGTGGGGGGCAGGAACAGCTCGGTCACGCGATGGGTCTCGATGGCGTCGAGCACGGCCAGCGGCTCGGGCGCCTGCAGCACCACCACCTGGCCGCCGCGCGCGATGGTGGGCAGGGCCGCGAAGCCCGCCGCATGGGTCAGCGGCGCGGCCGCCAGGTTCACGGGCCGCTCGGTGTGCGGGTAGTGCAGGCTGGCCAGGTGGGCGGCCATGAAGGCACCCACGTTGCGCTGCGTCAGCTGCACGCCCTTGGAGCGGCCGGTGGTTCCCCCGGTGGGCGCGATGATGGCGATGGCCTCGGCGTCATAGAGGGCCGGCAGCGGGGCATCGTCCACGCCCTGCAGCCACTGCGCCAGCGACTCGAAGCCGTCCAGCGCGCGGTCCAGGCAGATCCAGTGGCGCAGCCCCGGCAGCCGGGCGCGCAGCGCCCGCGCCATGTCCGCCAGCTCGCTGTGGAAGATCAGCAGCGCGCAGTCCATGTGCTCCAGCAGGTAGGCGTTGTCGTCCTCGGTGAGCCTGGGGTTGGCCGGCACCCAGGCCATGCCGGCGCGCGAGATGCCGAACACGCAGATGAAGGCCTCGGCGTCGTTGCGGCTGAGCACCGAGGCCTGGCGCCCCGGCCCCAGGCCGGCGGCCAGCAGCCTGCGGGCCACGCGGGCGCTGAGCCGGTCCACGTCGGCATAGGTCCAGCAGCGCGGTCCCTGGACCAGGCAGGGCGCCTCGCGGCCCAGCGCCAGGCCGCGTTCGAGTGCCAGGGCATGGGTCATGCGCGCACCGCCCGGGCCGCCATCTGCCCGGAGGGCGCATGGCCCCCGGGCTTGCGAAAAGGCGCCATGCCGACGCCGGCCACCACCACATCATGCATGCGGGATCTCCAGTCTGGGAAGGGAATGCCTCAGGCCTTGCCGGCCTCGGCGATGACCTGCTCGAAACGGCTGACCAGCGGCGCATTGATCTGCTGCTTCCAGCGCTGGTAGACCTCGCGCGTGGCGCCGTGCCACAGGGCCTGCTCGCGCGCATCGGGCTTGCAGATGTCCACGCCCTGCCCGGCCACGAGCTGCTCGTGGCCGGCCACGGTCCGGCGCACGCGCTGCGTGAGTTCGCGGGCCGCGTCGCGGGCGGCCTCGCGCACCTGTTGCCGGTCCTCGGCGCTCCAGGTCTTCCAGACCGGGTTGGCCACCAGGAAATGGATCAGCTCGTTGGACTGGTTCCAGTAGGTGATGTGCTTCTGGCCCAGGCTGTGCAGCTTGTAGGCCACGAACTGCTCCAGGGTCAGCGTCAGCCCGTCGATGGCGCCCGAGGCCAGGGCCGGCTGTGCATCGGCAAAGCTCATGGTGGTCGGATTGGCGTGCATGGCGCTCATCACCTGCTGCTGCATGGGCGTGGCCACGACGCGGATCTTCAGGCCCTTGACGTCGCCCGGCACGGCCAGCCGGCGCCTGGCGTTGATCAGCTGTATGGGGCCGTACTCGCCGCTGGCCAGCGGCTCCATGCCCGCGCGGCGGATGATGCCGTAGAAGTCCTCGTTCAGCGCCTCGGACGCCAGCACGGCATCCACCGCGCGGTCGCTGGACAGCAGGCCCGGCAGGTTGAACAGCGCAAAGTCCCTGACCGTGCCCGACCAGTTCACCGCCGTGCCCACGAGCACGTCGATGACGCCCTGGCGCAGGGCCGTCAGCTCGCGGTCCTGCTGCCCCTGCACCAGCGAGGAGCCGGGATACAGCTTGAAGTGGATGCGGCCCTGCGTGCGCTCGCGCGCCAGCGTGGCGAAGCGCTCGGCCGCGTCATGCCAGTGGGTGCCCGGCCCCACGACCAGGGACAGGCGGTACTCGGGCCGGTACTTTCCCTGGGACAGGGCCGGGGCCGGCAGGGACAGCGTGGTGGCTGCGGCGGCACCGGCGTGCAGCAGCTGGCGGCGTTGGATCATGGCGTGTCTCCTCTGGGTGGTGATGGTGCAAGGACGGCGCGTTGGCGGCTTCAGTAGCCGGCGGCCCGGGGCAGCCACAGCGCCAGCGCGGGCCAGGCCAGCACGGCGGCGATGGCCAGCGAGAAACCCAGGAAGAACCAGCCCACCCAGGGCAGGGTCTGCTCCACCGGCACCTGGCAGATGCGGCAGGCCACGAGCAGGTTCACGGCCAGCGGCGGCGTGAACTGCCCCAGCGCGATGACCATGGTCACCAGCACGCCGAACCAGACCGGGTCCCAGCCGAAGAGCCGGATCAGCGGCACCAGCAGCGGCAGGAACACCATGAACACCGACACACCGTCCAGGAACATGCCCGCCAGCTTGAGCGCCAGCAGCACGACCGCCAGGGTCGCGAGGCTGCTCCAGCCGCTGGCCGCGAACCAGGCGACGACGGGATCGACGATGCCCAGCGTCTGTATGCAGTAGGCGAACACGCCGGCCAGCCCCAGGATCACCAGGATGACGGCCGACACCACGGCGGCATCGGCAAAGATGCCGTACAGGTCGCGCCAGACGATGCTGCGGTGCACCAGCAGGCCGATGCCCAGCACATAGACCGCCGCGACAACCGCCGCCTCGGTCGGCGTGAACCAGCCCGCGCGCATGCCGCCCAGGATCAGCACGGGCGTGACCAGGCCCCAGCCGGCCTCGCGCAGGCTGCGCCAGAACGGCGGGCGCGGCAGCGGCTGCCCGGCCCGGCCGAAGCCCTGGCGGCGCGACAGCCACCAGGCCGGCACGATCAGCGCCACCCCGGCCAGCAGGCCCGGCACCATGCCGGCGGCAAACAGCTGCGGCAGCGAGACCCCGGGCACGAGGATGCTGTAGATCACGAAGGCCAGGGACGGCGGGATCAGGATGTCGGTGGCGGTGGCCGAGCCGATCACCGTGGCCGAGAAGGCGCGCGGGTAGCCGGCCTGCGCCATGGCCCCGGCCATCACGCTGCCGATGGCCGCCGCCAGCGCCGCCCCCGAGCCCGAGATGCCGCCCAGCACCATGGCCACCACGATGACCACGATGGGCAGCATGCCCGGCCCCCGGCCCAGCACGGCCGTGGCGAAGTCCACCATGCGCCGCGCCACGCCCGAGCGGTCGAAGGCCGCGCCCACCAGCACGAACATCGGCAGGGCCAGCAGCGGGTACTTGCCGATGCCGGCGTCGAAGTTCTGCTGCACCGTGAACAGCCCGAACCAGGGCATGTCCAGCCCCGTCGCCACCACCACGGCCGTGCCGCTCAGGCCCATGGCGACGGCGATGGGCACGCCGGCCAGCATGAGCAGCACAAAGCCCAGGATCAGCAGCGCGCCGGTCATCGGGCATCCTCCCGATCCGCACCCGCTCCGTCCGCACGCGCCGCCCGCCAGGCGCCCGCCGCCACCCGCAGCGCCAGCACGGGCAGCCAGGCCGTGTACCACCAGCGCGGCACGCCCAGGCCCGTGGTGGTTTCCTCGAACAGGTATTCCTGCCAGCCGCTGCGCGCCATCAGCACGGCCAGCAGCGCGAACATCAGCACCGTGGCCAGGGCCGTCAGCCAGGCCAGGGCCCGGCGCCCGGCCGCGCCGGCGCGCTCGTAGAAGAAGCCGATGCGGATGTGGTCGTCGCGCCCCGCCGCCACGGCGGCCCCGGCCAGCGTCAGCACCACGAGCAGGAAGACCGAGATCTCCTCCGTCCAGGCAAAGGACTGGTCGGTGAAGTAGCGCACCAGCACATTGGCCAGCGTGATCAGCACCAGCGCCATGAGCACCACGGCACCGACATGCGCCTCCAGGCGGCGGCCCGGGCGGGGACGGGAGGAAGAAGTGCCGTGCGTCATTTCGGTACCATGCGGTTTGTTTCAGTACCATTGGACGCAGGCACCGGTACTGCGTCAATAGATCTAGTACCCATTCGGGAAAATCCCGGGAACCCACCCCATGAGCGCACGCCGCAACCAGGATGACTTTCAGCAGGAACTGTTCGACCTGCTGCGCCAGGAAGGCATCGCCGACCTGACCGTGGGCGAGATCGCGCGCCGGCTGCACTGCTCGCGCAGCCGCCTGTACGCCCTGGCCGGGACCAAGGAGGAGCTGTTCCTGTCGGTCGCGCGCCGCTACCTCGACTCCCTGCTGGAGGCCAGCGATGCCGTCACCGTGGTCGATGGCGATGCCGTCGCGGCCATCACGCGCTACCTGGACATCGGCGTGCGCGCCTCGGCCCTGCTGGGCGTGCCCTTTCTGCGCGACCTCGACGCCTCACGCACGGGCCGGCGCCTGTTCGATGCCTACCAGGCCCGGCGCGGCCAGGGGCTGGCGCGGCTGGTGGAGCAAGGCGTGGCCCAGGGCGTGTTCAACCCCCGGCATGCGGCCCTGGTGGCGGAAATCCTCATGGGCGGCGCGCTGCGCATCCGCCGCACGCGCTTTCTGGCCCGCACGGGGCTGACGCTGGAGGAGGCCTTCGCCGAGTTCTACGCCCTGCTGCTGCACGGCCTGCTCAAGCAGCCCGAAGGGGCGGGCCTGCCGGTGGCACGGCACTGCAAGGGCAGCGGCGCGCAATTCCCCACGGACATCCCCACGGACATCCCCGCGAACCTGCCCGGGGACGAGGACCCGCAGGACAGCGGCCCTGCCGACATTGCCGAGCTGCTGATCCAGGCCTCCATCCGGCACTGACGCCAGCGCGTCACTCCAGCACCTCGATCCACCGGTAGCCCAGCCGGACCCGGCCGGCGATCTGCAGCTTGCGCAGCTCTTCGTTCACGCGCTGGCGCGAGGCGCCGACCACATGCGACAGATCGCTTTGCGACAGGCGCAGCAGGGTGCGGCCGCCGGGCAGGGGCTGGCCGTTCTCGGCCGCCAGCACCTGCAGGCTGGCCCAGACCCGGGCCTGCAGCGTGTCCTCCGCGCCGATGAAGACCACGTCCAGCAGCCCGTTCACGCGCAGGCTCAGCAGGCGCGCGATCGCTAGGCAGGCGCGGGCGTCGCTTGCCAGGAAGTCCAGCAGCGGCGGGCCCGGCAGCACCAGCACTTCGGTGTCGCCATCGGCCACCAGGTCCACGGGCACGGGCGCGCCGCCCAGCACCGAGCTGATGCCGGTGATCTCCCCGGCCTCCAGCCAGCGCGTCATGCGCTCGGTGCCGCCCTCGGTATAGCCCAGCACGCGCAAACGCCCTGACAGCAGCACCAGCGCATGGTCGGCCGCGTCGCCGCGCTTTTGCACCAGCTGGCCATCGCGGTAGCGGCGCGGAAAGCCCAGGGCCCGCAGGCCGCGCGCCGACGCCGGTGGCAGCTCGGCCAGCAGGTCCACGCGGTAGCGCTCGCTGCGCTGTTGCGCAGGCGAGGGGCTGGGGGAAGCGAGCTTGGTGTTCACCCGGCCATTGTCCCTTTCGCGGCAATTGCTGCCCAGCCCCGTCCCTGTAATCGCGGCATACCCCAACCGCACGGAGCCATCCCATGATCCGAAGACTGCTGGCCGCCATCGCCCTCGCCCTGCTGCCGCCCCTGGCGGCCCAGGCCCAGACTCCGACGCTGCGCATCCAGGACTACCCTGGCATCGGCAATTTCCTGGTGCGCGTGGCCAACGCGCAAGGCCTGTGCGAGAAGCACGGCCTTCGCTGCGAGCTGCGCACCATCCCTCAGGCGCCGCTGGCGCTGCAGACCCTGCTGGCCGGCGACATCGAGGTGGCCTTCACGCCGCCCGAGGTGCTGCTGCAGGCCGTGGGCAAGGGCGCCGACCTCAAGGTGATCGGCAGTGGCGCGCGCAGCCCGACCTTCTTCCTCATGGCCTCGGCCCACCTGCCCACACCGCGCGCGGCCCAGGGCTACCCGGCGCTGATGCAGGACTTCAAGGGCCGCCGCATCGGCGTGACGGCGCGCGGCAGCGCGGCGGAGTTCCAGCTCGTGAGCCTGCTGCAGGGCGCGGGCATGCAGGCCGGCGACGTCACCATCGTCGCCGTGGGATCGCCCAACACGGCCTTTCCGGCGATCGCGCAAAAGCAGGTGGATGGCCTGATGCTGTTCTCGCCCATGGACGGCTTCTGCGAGGTCACACGGGCCTGCCGCGTGGTGCTCGACCCGCGCCGGGGCCAGGGCCCGGCCGACGTGGTGGACACCCATGGCGCCGGCGTGCTGCAGGTGGTGCGCGCCGACTTCCTGCGCGGCAACGCCCGGGCCGTGGAAGGCTTTCGGCGCGCGATGCAGGAGGCGGCCGACTTCGCCCAGGACCCGGCCCGTTTCCCGGCCCTGCTGAAGGTGGCGCAGGACAGCTTCAGGATCAACGTGCCCGACGGCGACCGCATCCTGGAGGTGGCGCTGCGCAATGCGCTGGCGGGCATGCGCTTTCCCGTCGAGCCCAGGGCCTTGCAGCATGCGGCCGGCTATATGCAGCGCACGGGGCAGATCGGCCGGCTGATCGACACCGCGCCCCTGCTGGCGCAGTGAGGTACGGCGCCATGCAGACACCCTCCCAGGCTCCCGCCATTGCCATCGACCGGCTGCAGCTGAGTTTCGACGGCGGCACGCCCGTGCTCTCCGACATCTGCCTGCAGCTGGCGCAGGGCGAGTTCATCGCCCTGGTCGGCCCCAGCGGCTGCGGCAAGACCACGCTGCTGAACCTGTGCGCGGGCCTGGTGGCGCACACCGGCACGGGCGCGCTGCGCGTGCTGGGCCAGGCCCCGCGCATCGGAAACCCCCAGGTCGGCTACATGCTGGCGCGCGACAGCCTGCTGCCCTGGTGCACGGCGCTGGAGAACGCCGCCTTCGGCGCCCGCGTGCGCGGCGCCTCCACGGCGGACAGCACGCGGCGCGCGCTGCAGCTGCTGCACGAGGTCGGCCTGGCCGACCATGCCCGGGCCCTGCCCAAGGCCCTGTCCCACGGCATGCGCCAGCGCACGGCCCTGGCGCGCACCTTCGCGCTGGACGCGCCGCTGCTGCTGATGGACGAGCCCTTCGGCGCCCTGGACGCGCAGACCAAGCTGCAACTGCAGGACCTGCTGCTGCGCCTGTGCCAGCAGCACCGCCACAGCGTGCTGTTCGTGACCCACGACCTGGCCGAGGCCGTGGCCGTCGCCGACCGCGTGGTGGTGATGTCCTCGCGCCCGGGCCGCATCATCGCCGACCTGGCCATCGACCTGCCGCGCCCGCGCTCCATCCGCGCGCTGCAGAAGTCGCCGCGCTTTCATGAACTCTATGCGGCCCTGTGGTCGCAGCTCGAATCGGGATGGGTGCACCATGAAGGCTGACCGTCTGGACCGTCTGCCACGGCTGGCGCTGCATGCGCTGTTCATCGCCGCCCTGCTGGGCCTGGCCGAGCTGGCCGCCGCGCGCCGCTGGCTGGACCCCACCTTCTTCGGCCAGCCCAGCGGCGTGGCCGCCTCCCTGTGGAACCACCTGGGCACGGCGCGCTTTTGGAGCGACCTGGGCTGGACGCTGGCGGCCGTGGCCGGCTCCTTCGTGCTGGGCAGCGTGGCCGCCTTCGCCACGGGGCTGGTGTTCGTGCGCTGGCCGGCGATCGAGCGCTTTGCCGAGCCCTACTTCAGCGCGCTCAACGTCATGCCGCGCATCGCGCTGGCGCCGCTGTTCATCCTGTGGTTCGGGCTGGGCCTGGGCAGCAAGATCGCCGTGGGCTGCTCGCTGACCTTCTTCATCGTGCTCTCCGCCACGGTGGCGGGCATGCGCGGCGTCAGCCAGGACCATGTGACGCTGTGCCGCACGCTGGGCGCCAGCGCCGCCACCACCTTCTTCGAGGTCACGCTGCCCGGCGCCGTGCCGGTGCTGTTCTCGGGCCTGCGCCTGGGGCTGGTCTATGCGCTGCTGGGCGTGGTGGGCACCGAGATCATCGCCAGCGAAAAAGGGCTGGGCCAGACCCTGGCCTACCTGGGATCCACCTTCGACATCAATGGCGTGATGGCGCTGCTGCTGGTGCTGGCCCTGCTGGGCGTGGCCATGGTGCGCTGCATGTCCTGGGCCGAGCGGCGGCTGCTGCACTGGCAGTGAGCCGCGGCGTTCCCACCCCCGTCTTTTCCACCAAGGAGTCCTCCATGGCCAATGCCGCCCCCCTGCAGCTGATCGACATCGACGGCCGCTACCGCCACATCCGCCCCGTGCCGCGCATGCCCAATTTCGCGGCCTGGATCGAGGGCGTGGACCTCACCCGGCCGCTGTCCCCCGAGGTGCAGGCCGAACTGCGCCAGGCGCTCTTCGATTTCGAGGTCATCTTCTTCCGGCCGCAGGCCATCACGCCCGAGCAGCATGTGGCCCTGGCCCGGGTGTTCGGCCCGCTGTCCCAGGGCTCGTACTTCGAGCGCAAGAGCGGCATGCCCGAGGTGGAGATGATCGTCTCCGACCGCGACCGCCCGCCCGCCATCGACAACTGGCACACCGACATCAGCTGGAAGCAGCAGCCCCCGCTGGGCACCGTGGTCCAGATCGTGGCCACGCCGCCGGCCGGCGGCAACACCTGCTGGACCAGCACCAGCAAGGCCTACGACTGGCTGTCGCCGGGCATGCAGCAGTACCTGCAAGGCCTGCAGGCGGTCCATACCTGGGAGGAGTCGGGCTTTCGGGAATACCTGGGCAGGAAGGGCGAGGAGGCGCTGTTCGAGGCGCTGCGCCAGTTCAAGCCGGTGACCCATCCCGTGGTGCGCACCAACCCCGATTCGGGGCGCAAATGCATCTTCGTCAACGCCGACTTCACGCGCCACATCACGGGCGTGGACCGCCACGAGGCACGCGGCGTGCTGGCCTTCCTGCTGGACTGGCTCAAGAAGCCGGAGTTCATGGTGCATCATCAATGGGACGCGGGCGGCATCGCCGTCTGGGACAACCGCAGCACACAGCACTATGCTGTGGCCGACTACTGGCCCCACTACCGCGTGAACCAGCGCGTCACCTTCGACTCCCCTTCCATCCCATGACAACGAGACACGGAGACAGCTTCATGAGCATCCAAGAGCACCTGCAGTTCTACATCGACGGCCAATGGGTTCCCCCGGCCGTGCCGCGCACGCTTGAGGTGATCAACCCCTCCACCGAACAGGCCGTGGCGCGCATCAGCATGGGTTCGGCCGCCGATGTGGATGCCGCCGTGGCGGCCGCGCGCCGCGCCTTCGACGGCTTCTCGCAGACCACGCGCGACCAGCGGCTGGCCCTGCTGGAGAAGGTGCTGGCGGTCTACATGCGCCGCATCGACGAGATCGCGCAGACCATCTCGCTGGAGATGGGCGCGCCGCTGTGGCTGTCGCGCGCCGCCCAGGCCACGGTGGGCGCGGGCCACCTGAAGCAGACCCTCCAGGTGCTCAGGGACTTCGAGTTCGAGAGCCTGCGCGGCACCACCGGCATCGTCCACGAGCCCGTGGGCGTGGTGGGCATGATCACGCCCTGGAACTGGCCCATCAACCAGATCATGTGCAAGGTGGCGCCGGCCCTGGCGGCGGGCTGCACCATGGTGCTCAAGCCTTCGGAGATCGCGCCGCTGAACGCCATCCTGGTGGCCGAGGTGCTGCACGAGGCGGGCGTGCCGGCCGGCGTGTTCAACCTGGTCAACGGCGACGGCCCCTCGGTGGGCGAGGCCATGTCCGTGCACCCGGGCATCGACATGATGACCTTCACGGGCTCCACGCGCGCGGGCATCGCCGTGGCCAAGGCCGCGGCCGATACCGTCAAGCGCGTGACCCAGGAGCTGGGCGGCAAGTCGGCCAACATCGTGCTGGACGATGCCTACATCGACAAGGCCGTGGCCCAGGGCGTGAACGCCTGCTTCACCAACTCGGGCCAGAGCTGCAATGCGCCCACGCGCATGTTCGTGCCGCGCGCCCAGCATGCGCGCGCCGTGGCGGCGGCCAAGGCCGCTGCCGAGGCCATCCAGGTGGGCGATGCGCTGGCCGACACCGGCGCCATGCACATGGGCCCCGTGGTCAGCGAGGCGCAGTTCCGCAAGATCCAGGGCCTGATCGAGGCCGGCATCGCCGAAGGCGCCACCCTGGTCGCGGGCGGCCCGGGCCGGCCCGAAGGGCTGGAAAGCGGCTATTTCGTGCGCCCCACGGTGTTCGCCGACGTGCGCAACGACATGACCATCGCGCGCGAGGAGATCTTCGGCCCCGTGCTGGTCATCCTGCCCTACGACACGGAGGAGGAGGCCATCGCCCAGGCCAACGACACGCCCTACGGCCTGTCCGGCTACGTGCAGTCGGGCAGCCTGGAGCGCGCGCGCCGCGTGGCCTCGCGCCTGCGCACGGGCATGGTCCACCTCAATGGCGCGGGGCCGGACTTCGGCGCGCCGTTCGGCGGCTACAAGCAGTCGGGCACGGGGCGCGAGTGGGGCGAGCACGGCTTCAAGGAGTACCTTGAAGTGAAAGCCGTGATGGGCTATCAACCCAAGCAAAAAGCCGCCGCCTGAAGGCGGCTGCCTACCCGCGCCGTGCGGCCTCGTAGAGGCCTTCCACGCGCGGGATGTTGCGCTCCAGCTCGCGGATGCGGTCCGGGCCGGCGGGGTGGGTGGACAGGAAGGCCAGGCCCCCCCGGTCGCCCGTGGCCTGGCCCATCTTGCGCCACAGCGACACCGAGGCCTGGGGGTTGTAGCCTGCGCGCGCGGCCAGCTCCAGGCCCACGAGGTCGGCCTCGCTCTCGTCGCCCCGGCTGAACTTGAGCGACAGCAGCTGGCCGCCCAGGCGCGCCGCCGCATTGCCCAGGTCGCCCAGCCCCAGCAGCTGGGAGCCCAGCGAGATGCCGATGCTGGTGGCCTGGTTCTTGGCCAGCTGCTCGCGCGAATGCTCGCGCAGCGCATGGGCCATCTCGTGGCCCATGATCATGGCGATCTCGTCGTCGGTCAGCTGCAGCTGGTCGATGATGCCCGTGTAGAAGGCGATCTTGCCGCCCGGCATGCAGAAGGCATTGATCTCCTTGCTGCCGATCAGGTTGACCTCCCAGCGCCAGGCATTGGCGCGCGGGTTCCATTGGGCGGTGTAGGGAATCAGCCGCCGCGCGATGGCGCGCAGGCGCTGCAGCTGCGGGTTGCTGTCGCCGGCCAGCGCGCCCTGGGCGCGTGCCTTGGCCAGCAGTTGCTGGTACTGGTCGGTGGCCGCGCCTTCCAGCGTCTCGGCAGGCACCAGCTTGCGCAGGCTGGAGGACCCGCCCACATCGACCTGGGCGGCCACCGGCGCCGCCACCAGTCCCAGCGCCGCCGCGCTGCCGGCCAGCAGAAAGCCGCGGCGGGCGCGCCAGGGGGCGCAGGCACAGCCCCAGCCGGTGCGGGCACAGGGCTCGGAGGAGAGATGAGATGTCTGCATGCCGCCCAGTCTAGCGGGAGCGGGCGCCAAGCACATGGGCAAACGTCGCGTCATGGAGAGCGGCGCCGGCCTACAAAGAGTTACGCCCACTGCGCCGCCGCCATCGCGCGCTGGGAGCGCATTTCCGCGCCGATCACCAGCATCAGCCCGGCCAGCACCGCCAGCAGCCCCACCCAGGATTGCAGCGGCTGGTGCTCGCCCACGATCCAGACGGCCAGCACGAAGGCGGCCACGGGCTCGATCAGGCTCAGCGTCACGCCCGTGGGGCCCGAGATGCCGCGCAGGCCGATGGAAAACAGCATGTGTGCCAGGCCCGAGACCACCACGCCCAGGTAGACCACGACCAGCACGGCCGCCAGGCTCCACTGCGGCAGGCCGCTTTGCGCCAGCGCGACCGGCACGGCCATGCAGGCCGCGCCCGTGAAGACGTAGAAGTTCACTACCCGGGGCGGCATGTGCGTGACCAGGCGCTTGTTGATCAGCGCATAGCCCGCATAGGACAGCCCCGCCAGCAGGCACAGGACCAGGCCGCCCCAGGACAGCGTGGCGCCGCCCCGGGCCATCACCATGGCCGCGCCACCGGCCACGCTGACCAGGGTCCCGCTCCACCACAGGACGGACAGCGGCGCGCGCAGCACCAGGGCCTGCATCAGTCCGGCCCAGATGGGGCCGCTGCCGATGGCCACCGCCGTGCCCACGGCCACGCCGGTGCGCGTGACGCCCTCGTAGAAGAAGATGCTGTAGCCGCCGATGCCCAGGGAGGCCAGCAGGAACCAGGACCGGCGCAGGCCCAGTGGCACAGGGTTGGGCAGCAAGGGCTGGCCCTGGCGGCCCTGGAGGCCCTGGCGGCTGCAACGCAGATGGGACGCCGCCAGCAACGCGCCCAGGAACAGGCTGGAGACGGCCAGCTGCGCCGCCCCCACCCAGAAGGGCGACAGCCCGCCCGCGCCCAGGCTTTGCGCCGTGCCCGTCGTGCCCCAGAGCACGGCGGCCACCGAGACGAAGGCGATGCCGATGGCG
>JBHIXF010000029.1:0-68109 GCA_041984925.1 Comamonas sp. | reverse complement strand
CCATGCTGGGCCCGGTGTTCTTCGAGTTCATCGAGCGCAAGGGCAACTACCGGGAGGGCTTCGGGGAGGGCAACTTCAAGGCGCTGTTCGAGTCGATGGAGCGCGACCAGATCAACCGCGGCGTGCTGCAGGTCGATGGCCAGAGCGCATGAGGCCGTGGGCCCCTACACTCGGGGCCCATGAATTCTCAGAGCATGCAACCGGTGGCGCTCGGTCAAAGCGCATTGCAGGTCAGCCCCATCTGCCTGGGCACGATGACGTTCGGCGAGCAGGTGGATGAGGCCCAGGCCTTCGCCATCATGGACCGCGCGCTGGAGCGCGGCGTGGACTTCTTCGACACGGCCGAGATGTATGCCGTGCCCGCGCGCGCCGAGACCTGCGGCGCCACCGAGACCATCATCGGCCGCTGGTTCGCCCGGCGCCCCGGGGCGCGCGCCAGGGTGGTGCTGGCCACCAAGGTGGCCGGCCCCTCGCGCGGCATGCCCTGGGTGCGCGCGGGGCAGGGCATGACGGCGGCCGACATCGCCGCGTCCTGCGAGGGCAGCCTGCGCCGCCTGGGCACGGACGTGATCGACCTCTACCAGATCCACTGGCCCGAGCGCCATGTGCCGGCCTTCGGCCAGCTCTACTACGATCCCTCCAGGGAAAGCTCGCAGACCGGCATCCACGAGCAGCTGGAGGCGCTGGGCCGCCTGGTGCGCGACGGCAAGGTGCGCCACATCGGCCTGTCCAACGAGACACCCTGGGGCGTGCACGAGTTCGTGCGCCTGGCCGAGCAGCACGGGCTGCCGCGCGTGGCCTCGGTGCAGAACGCCTACTGCCTGCTCAACCGCAGCTGGGAAAACGCCATGGACGAGAGCTGCCACCGCCTGGGCGTGTCGCTGCTGGCCTATTCGCCGCTGGCCTTCGGCCTGCTCACGGGCAAGTTCGACCAGCATGCGCCCGCCGATCCGGCGGCGCCGCAGGCCGCGCGCATCGCGCGCTACGAGTCGGTGCGCAAGCAGCGCTGGGGCCGGCCCGAGGCCCTGGCCGCCGCGCGCCGCTACAACGCGCTGGCGCGCGCGCACGGCCTCACGCCCACGCAGATGGCGCTGGCCTTTTGCTATACCAAATGGCAGGTGGCCAGCACCATCATCGGCGTGACTTCGGTGGCCCAGCTCGATGAGGACCTGGACGCCTGGGGCACGCGGCTGCCGCCCGAGCTGCTGGCGGCCATCGACGCCATCCGCTGGGAGGTGCGCGACCCGGCGCAGTGAGGCGGGGCGGCGGCAGACGGTCGTATAGTCCAGGGTTTGCACGCAGGCGCTGCGCCCGTGCGGCACCGCTACCGCCACCGACATGTCCAAGAAAACCTCTCACGTCAGCGAAACGCCGGCCACCCAGCTGCTGCGCGCGCACAAGGTGGAGTTCACCGAGCATCCCTACGAATACGTCGAGCACGGCGGCACCGGCCACAGCGCGGCCAGCCTGGGGCTGGACGAGCACATGGTGGTCAAGACCCTGGTGATGCAGGACCAGGACGCCAGGCCGCTGATCGTGCTCATGCACGGCGACTGCAAGGTCTCGACCAAGAACCTCGCGCGCCAGATCGGCGCCAAGAGCGTGGAGCCGTGCAGGCCCGAGGTGGCCAACCGCCACAGCGGCTACCTGGTCGGCGGCACCTCGCCCTTCGGCACGCGGCGCGCCATGCCGGTCTACATCGAGGAAAGCATCCTCGCGCTGCCGCGCATCGCCATCAATGGCGGACGGCGCGGCTTTCTCGTGCAGCTGGACCCCCAGGCCTGCGTGCGGCTGCTGGATGCGCGGCCGGTGCACTGCGCGCTGGCAGAATAGGCGCCTGACAACATGAAAGACATGCGCCGACGGGCAGGGAGGGCGGGCACCCGCAAGGGCCGGCCGGGCCGCGCGTCGCCGCAACCGGCCAAGGACCCGAATTGAACGCGCTCTATCCTCTTCTCGCCATCGTGGCCGCCTATCTGATCGGCTCGCTGTCGTTCGCCGTCATCGTCAGCCGGGCCATGGGCCTGAACGATCCGCGCACCTACGGCAGCGGCAACCCTGGCGCCACCAATGTGCTGCGTTCGGGCAGCAAGGCGGCCGCAGCGGTGACGCTGCTGCTCGATGCGGCCAAGGGCTGGCTGCCCGTGGCGCTGGTGCAGTGGTTCGGCGATCGCTTCGGCCTGGGCGATGCCACGCTGGCCCTGGTGGCGCTGGCCGCCTTCCTGGGCCACCTGTACCCGGTGTTCTTCCGCTTCAAGGGCGGCAAGGGCGTGGCCACGGCCCTGGGCGTGCTGCTGGGCATCAGCGGCTGGCTGGGCCTGGCGGTGGCGCTGACCTGGCTGATCATTGCCGTGTTCTTCCGCTACTCCTCGCTGGCGGCGCTGGTGGCTTCGGTGTTCGCTCCCGTGTACTACCTGCTGTGCAGCGGCGTGGTCTGGTATGCCGAGACGCCTGTCGCGGCCGCCATCGTCGCCATGGCGGCGCTGCTGATCTGGCGCCACCGCGAGAACATCCAGCGCCTGATCGCGGGCAAGGAGTCCAGGCTGGGCAGCAAGAAGGCCGATGCCGCGGCCAAGGCCGGCAAGCCGCACTGATCCGCAGGGCCGGCGCGCGCATGTGCGCATCGCGCGCGGCAGGCCCGTCCCGCCCCCTGCTTGCTTCCTGTTGACGACCTTATGGCATCGAGTCCCTCGCAGCGCATCTACCGCGCTCCTTGTCCCGGCTGCGGCGCACCCGTGGAGTTCTCCAGCGCCCAGGCCAGCTATGCGGTCTGCGAGTTCTGCCGCAGCACGGTGGTGCGCCAGGGCGAGGTGCTGCAGCGCAAGGGCACGATGGCCGAGGTCTTCGAGGATTACAGCCCCATGCGCATCGGCGCCACGGGCCGCATGCTGCGCGATGGCAAGCCCGATGTCTTCACGCTGGTCGGCCGGCTGCAGCTCAAGAGCGATGCCGGCAGCTGGAGCGAATGGGTGGCCGCCTTCAGCGATGGCGCGCTGGGTTTCCTGAGCGAGGACAACGGGCAGTTCGTCTGGTCCTGGCCCTGGCAGGCCGAGGCCGTGCGCAACGGGCCCTTCAAGGCGGCCGAATGGCGGCTGGGCTCGCAGCGCGTGATCGACGGCAAGGCCTTCACGGTCAGCAGCGTGCAAAAGGCCGCCCTGGTCTCGGCCCAGGGTGAGCTGGCGCAGTTGCCCGAGCCCGGCAAGCCCTACTGGCTGGTGGAGCTGCGCAGCGAAGAGGGCCAGGTGCTGTCGGTGGATTTCTCGGCCCAGCCACCGGCGCTGAGCCTGGGCGAGCGCGTGGTGCTGGACGACCTGAAGATGCAGGGCCTGCGCGACGGCGCTTCGCTCAAGGGCGAGCAGGGCCGGCATTTCAACTGCCCCCAATGCGGCGCCGTGGTGCCCGTGCGCTTTTCCACCACCAAGAGCCTGAGCTGCCCCAGCTGCGGCTCGCTGGTGGACCTGAGCCAGGGCATCGGCAAGGAGCTGGCCTACGCCGAGCAGCACGAACCCGTGCGCCCTGCCATCCCGCTGGGCAGCAAGGGCATGCTCGAAGGCCTGCAATGGCAGGTCGTGGGCTTTCAGCACCGCATGGGCGAGGAGCCTGGCGATGACGAGAGCTTCGGCTGGGAGGAATACCTGCTGTTCAACCAGAAGGCCGGCTTCGCCTTCCTGGTGGATTCCGCCGATGGCTGGAGCATGGCCCGCGTGACCACGGGGGTGCCCAAGCTCTCCAAGAACCGCAGCACGGCCAAGTACATGGGCCGGCAGTACCAGCTGCAATCGCGCTACACGGCCGAAACCACCTATGCGCTGGGCGAGTTCTACTGGCCCGTGCAGCGCGGCCAGACCACGCGCAATGTGGACTATGTGAGCGCAGGCGCGCAGAACAAGGCCTTCCTGGCCAGCGAGACCGACAACGGCGAGACGACCTGGACCCACGGCAGCTCCATCGCGGCCGCCACGCTGGCCACGGCCTTCGGCCTCAAGGGGCTGCGCGACCGCTCCCAGGTGGGCGTGCTGTCGGGCGGCCGCTTCGGCCTGTGGACCATCATCATCGGGCTGCTGGTCCTGTGGGTGGTGTTCTCCAGCCTGCGCGGCTGCGCGTCGCGTCCGCGCTGCGATCCCAACGTGGACCCCAACTGCAACAGCTACACCCGCAGCAGCGGCGGCTCCTGGGGCGGATACACCTCGGGCGGAAGCCACAAGTAAACAACGGAGAAACTGATCATGAACTTCGACTGGTTCAATCCCGCCGCCTTCTTCGGCTCGATCCTCTACGCGCTGGTGGGCGTGGTGGTGTTCTGGCTGTGCTTCATCATCATCGACAAGATCACGCCCGTGGACATGTGGGCCGAGATCGTGGAGAAGCACAACAAGGCGCTGGCCATGGTGGTGGCCGCGATGTGCCTGGGCATCAGCATCATCGTGGCTGCGGCGATCCATTGATCCGCTGCGCAAGGGCCGCCGCGTGCCGCGAAGCGGCGCCCGCGCGCGGGGCGGGCCCGCAAGGCGTCAGGCTGCGGTGCGCAGCAGGGCGTTGACCGCGGCGGCCACGCCGATGCCGACGGCGATGCCCGCGCCGATCTCGATGCGGGTGTGGCCCATGCGCTCGCGCAGCGGCGCAAGGTTCTGCTGCGCGGCGGCCGACAGCCGGTTGATGGATTCGGCATGCCTGCCGACCTGGCGGCGCAGGCTGTTGGCGTCGAGCATGACGATGAAGGCCAGCGTCAGCGCCACGCCGAAGGCCGGGTGGCCCACGCCTTCCTTGAAGGCGATGAGCGCGGCCATGCTGCTGACGATGGCGCTGTGGTTGCTGGGCAGCCCGCCATAGCCGATCAGGCCGAAGGCCGGCTTGCCCGCCTTGAGGCTGTTGATGGCGAACTTCATCACGCCGGCGACCAGCCAGGCCAGGAAGGGGGTCAGTGCGTAGGAGTAGTCCATGCTCATCCTTTCGCAGGCCACAGCGCCCAGCCGCAGGCGGCCACCCACAGCAGTACCGTCACCAGCAATTGCCAGTCGGCGAGCAGCGCATCCGTGGGCGATTCGCCGCCGTCCAGGGCCTCGACCACGAACCAGTAGCGGAACAGGCCGAACAGCACCAGCGGGATCGTGATCACCAGATCCGCCTTGGAGGACATCACGAACATGCTGTAGAACAGCAGTGCGCCCGTGGCCGACATTTCCGCATAGCGGTCCACCAGCGAGACGGTGTACTTTTCCAGGACTTTGCGGCCTTCGGCTCCGCTCTGGCTCAGTTCCTGGCGCCGCTTGACGGCGGCCAGGTACAGCGCCAGGCACAGCGTGGTGATGAACATCCAGGACGATACGGGCACATGCAGCGCCATGGCGCCCGCATAGACGCGCAGCACGAAGCCCGCGGCGATGGTGAAGATGTCCAGCACCGGCTGGTGCTTGAGCACGAAGGTGTAGGCCAGGTTGAGTACCAGGTAGCTGGCGATCACCGCCACCACCTGGGGCATGAAGAACCAGCCGTAGACCAGCGCGCCGTAGAGAAGCGCCAGCAGGGCCAGCGCGGCCGGCACGGTCACGATGCCCGCGGCCAGCGGACGGGTCCTGGATTTGCGGGGATGGCGGCGGTCGCGCTCGATGTCCTGCATGTCGTTGATGACGTAGGTCGCCGACGAGCCCACGCAAAACAGCAGCGCCGCGAGAAAGGCATGGCTGACGGCGCTCCCATTCAGGAATTCCCCGGAAAAAATCAGCGGCGCCAGAACAAAGCCGTTTTTGACCCACTGCTTGGGCCTCATCAGCTTTATCAGGCCCTGCAACTGCACTGCAAGTGATCTGTCTGCTAGGGTATCATTCATTATTTTTGATCCTGTGTGATATCGTAGAATGTTTTTCTTGAGAAAAGTGGCAATCAAATACGCCATCTTTGCGCTGATTGCCACGGCTGCAAATATCGGCGCGCAGGATCTTGCGGTTCGTATCTACAGCGGCAGTTTCCATATCGTTGCTTCCATCATCGTGGGGACCGGGGTGGGCCTTGTCGTCAAATACATCCTGGACAAACGCTATATCTTCCGCTTCCAGGCGCAAAGCGTCGCCCATGACACACGCACCTTCGCGCTCTACAGCGTCATGGGACTGGTGACGACGGTGGTGTTCTGGGGCTTCGAGTTCGGCTTCCACCACCTGTTCGAGACCCGCGAGATGCGTTACCTGGGCGGCATTATCGGCCTTGCCATCGGTTACATGACCAAATACCAGCTCGACAAGCGCTATGTCTTTCGCAAGGAGGCCGCATGAGGCCGGTCTCTTCCTGGGGCCGGCTGAGTGCCGAGCCGCACCACGCCGTGGTGCTGAACGATCCGGCCCGGGTGCGGGACCTGGTGCTCCAGGGGCCCCATCCGGGCGTGGCGCACGGCATGGGACGCAGCTATGGCGACGTATGCCTGAATCCGGGCGGCACGCTGTGGATGACGGCAGGGCTGGACCACCTCATCCGCTTTGATGATGCCACGGGCCGGCTGGTCTGCGAGGCGGGCGTGCTGCTGCGCGACATCCAGCGGCTGGCGATTGCGCGCGGCTGGATTTTGCCCGTGACGCCGGGCACGCAGATGGTGACGGTGGGAGGGGCGATTGCCAACGACGTGCACGGCAAGAACCACCATGTGCTGGGCTCGTTTGGCGACCATGTGCTGGGGCTGACCCTGGTGCGAACCGACGGCCAGGTGCTGCGCTGCGGGCCGGGCGAGCATGCCGGCTGGTTTGCCGCCACCGTGGGTGGGCTGGGCCTGACGGGGGTGATCGCCCAGGCCGAGATCCAGCTGCGGCGCGTCGCCGGGCCCTGGCTCGACACCGAAACCATTGCCTATGCCAGCCTGGATGAATTTTTCCGGCTGGCCGATGATTCTGAAGCGGGCTGGGAGCACACGGTCTCGTGGATCGACTGCCTCGCGGGCGGCCAGGGGCGGGGGCTGTTCATGCGCGGCAATCCTGTCGATGCGGGGCCGAGGCCCCTGCCGGGCGCGCGCAGCCTGGCCATGCCTTTCGTGCCGCCCGTGTCGCTGGTCAACCGGCTGTCGCTGCGGCCCTTCAACCTGGCCTACTACCACCTCAAGAAATGGCGGGCCGGACGCGCCATCGCGCACTACGAGTCGTTCTTCTATCCGCTCGACAACCTGCTCGACTGGAACCGCATGTACGGCCCCAAGGGGTTTTTCCAGTACCAGAGCGTGGTGCCCCGCGACGTGGGCAAGGAGGCGGTGCGGGACATGCTGGCGGCCATCGCGCGCTCGGGCGACGGCTCGTTCCTGGCCGTGCTCAAGACGTTCGGCGACCGCCAGCCGGTGGGCATGCTGAGCTTTCCGCAGCCGGGCGTCACGCTGGCACTGGACTTTCCCAACCAGGGCGAGCGCACCCGCCGCCTGCTGGCCAGCCTGGACGCCATCGTGCAGCAGGCGGGCGGCCGCATCTACGCCGCCAAGGACGCGCGCATGCCGCGCTCGCTTTTCGAGGCAGGATATCCACGCCTGTCCGAGTTCCAGAAATACCGTGATCCGGGCATCAGCTCGGGCTTGTCTCGCCGCTTGATGGGAAATTGAATTGAACAACAGGAAAAATATTGTCATCGTCGGAGCCACCTCGGCCATTGCCGAGCATTGCGCCCGGCTCTGGATGCAGGCTGCTGCCGTGGATCTGACGCTGGTGGGCCGCGACGCACTGCGCCTGGAGCGCGTGGCCGCCGACCTGCGGGCGCGCAGTCCGCAATCGGGCATCCGCATCCTGCAGGCGGATTTTCTGGATCCCGCATCCATACGGGCCACGGTGGACGGCTTCGCCGTCCGGGGGCGCATCGACATCGCGCTGATCGCCCATGGCAGCCTGCCCGATCAGGCCGTCTGCCAGCAGGACCTGGAAGCGGACCGCCAGGCGCTGGAGGTCAACGGCATCTCGCCCGCGCTGTATGCGGAGGCGTTTGCCGGCCACATGGAAAAGGCCGATCACGGCGCGCTGGCCATCATCGGCTCCGTCGCAGGCGACCGCGGGCGCAAGACCAACTACGCCTATGGCGCGGCGAAGGCGCTGGTGGACCGCTATGCCCAGGGGCTGCAGCACCGGCTGGCGGCCACGCAGGTCAAGGTGGTGCTGGTCAAGCCCGGTCCGACCGACACGCCCATGACGGCGCACCTGAAGGGGCAGGGCGCCAGGCTGGCTTCGGTGGAAAGCGTGGCCCAGCAGATCGTCAAGGCCGTGGAGGCTGGAAAGCCTGTCGTCTATGCCCCGGGCAAATGGCTGCTGATCATGACCATCATCCGACTGCTGCCGCGTGCGATCTTCAACAAGCTCAATATCTGAACGGCGCACAGGCAGGGAAAACATGCTCAAAGGAAGGGAGCGCCTGGCTCTGGCGGTTTTTTTCTCGCTGTTTTTGGTGCTCAGCTTCCTGCACCTGTTGTGTGGCTATGCGGATAACGGGGATTTTTCGAGAACCATTGGATTCATTTTTGAAAAACCGAGTGGATTCGAGGTGAACTGGCCTGCTGCTGGAACAGAGGCTTGGCAACGCAGATTTTTTTCCGTATGGCATGAGAAATGGGATTTCGTTCCAGGTGGACCGGGATCGAATTTCTTTTCCTTTTCTTTTTATAAAATATATCTGATATTGCAAGTTGGGTTTTGCAAGGTCGTCAGCGGTGATGCACCGCATTACTCGATGATTCTGGGGTCGATTCCCTCTCGGTTGATTGCATTCATGGCCTTTGCGGCACTTGTGCTGCTGGTCCGCAAAGCATTGCCTGCATTTGCTGCATGGGCCTTTGCTGTGCTGCTTGCCGTCATTTTTCTGGACACGGGTTGGGCGGCCTTCTATAACTCGTTCTATGAAGAACAGATGGCGTTGCTGCTGCTGCCGGTGATTGGCTTTTTGATGCTCAGGCTCATGCTCGCCCGGGTCGCCTCCGCAGGCTATCTGCTGCTGGCTTGTGCAGCCATGCTGGGGTCTGCGAAGACGGCATATTTTTACCTGCCCATACTGACGGCCTGCTTTGCTTTGCCATTTGTCCCCGGGCGGCAGCAGAAAATAAGGTTCCTGGCGTTTCTGCTATTTTGTCAGATTGTTTCAGTGCTTCCTGTTGCCTTGGGGAAATATGGGGAAATAAATTCCTATCATTCCTTCTATTATGGCGCTGTCAAGGTCATGTCTAAAGAGGATGCGATGAATTTGACGGCAATAGGCGACAAGCCTGTATTGGCTCAATGCATCGGCATCTCTGCATTCGAGCCCCTGGGTGCCGAGTGCATTCAAGCCGCCCAGGTGAGTTACAAAGATACCCTCAAATTTCTGATCCTGAACCCTGGGGTGGGTGCGAATCTGGTTGCGCGGGTTTTTTCCGAGGGAAGAAAAACCGGGCTCGACTATCTGGGCCGGCGATTGGAAAATGCTTCCGACTTTTCGGGCATCTGGATGTTCAATCTGATGCCCAAGGCGTTCGCCAAGGGACTCAACCTCTGCATCCTGCTGGTCGCGATGGCAACGGCCGGTGTCCTGGCAATGCGCCGGCTGCGGCCAGGCTGCGACAGCGCAGCCGCCGTGATGCGGGTGGGGGTGTTCATGGCACTCTTCGGATTCAGTCAATACGCCGTCGCCCTGGGCGATGGGCTCTACGAAATCACAAAGCACTTGATCATCGGGAACTATGCCTTGGCGCTGTCCCTGCCTTTCATGCTTGCGGCATGGCTGAGCCTGGCGTGGTCCATGCTGCAGGGCCGCCTGCCGGCCTCGAAGCCACATTTAGTGGCATCGGCATATTCGTGCGGGATGGAGCCGAAACGGTGCGGCGCAGCATGCCTGATGTGCGGACCCGGTTTTTTATATACTCCCTCGCGTTGTTATGAAGGGATCCCATGTCGCGTTTCGCTTTCACGTTCACATTCATTGCATTCGCTGCCGCCAGCCAGGGCGCCATGGCGCAGACCCTGGGCAAGTACGGGGCAGCTTTCAAGGGCGACCGGGGCCTGAGCGTGGTGGTGGCACCGACGGCCGACGACAAGGCCGCCTTGGTCCGCGTGAAGGGCATCAACCATCCCATCGACGATGTGGTCTTCCTGGCAGACAAGGTCACTGAAGGCAAGCGCATGAGCCTGCGCACCACGCTGGATGGCAGGCCCTGGAATCTCGTGATCAGCCAGGACTACGAAGGCTGGGGCGGCAGCTATGCCTCGACCCAGGCCTATCTGCCTGGGCAGCGCGATGGCGTGAATCTGCGCTATGACGAGGCCGGCAGCAAGGCGCTCAACCTCAACGCGCTGCTGCAAAGCTACCAGAAGCAAAAGAGCAAGGGCGTGCAGGACAAGCTGGCGCAATTCGACCGCGCCAAGGCCGTCGCCAATGCGGAGGCCAGCCTCAAGGAGGCCGATGAATCCGCCAGCCAGGCCTGCGGCGTGCCCGTGCGCACCAGCGTGGTCTGGTCCTCGGTCAACGAAGACCAGATGAAGCGCCTGAGCATCGCCGGCTATTGCGCCGCCGTCGCCAATGCGGCGCGCCAGCTGTGCGGCAGCGATGCCGCATTCAAGTCCCAGCAGGCCGCCAGGCTGTCGCGCATCAACTGCCAGTTCGGCGACAAGCTCAACCTGGGCCGGCAAGGCGATGCCATGGTCTTCACGACCTCCGAGTCGGCGCCCAACCAGGACGACTTCGCGCTGCAGTACCTGCGCAACCAGTGATTTTCCCGAGGGCGGCAGGCCAGGCGCCTGCTGTCCTGGCGCCACGGCCGGTCCCCGTCCCCTGCGCGCGAGGGCCGTGCGCGGCGTGGCCCATCCCCCATCCGGCCCCTCCCGTCCCCCCCTCGCTCCCTGCGCAAGGCGTTGCTGTGTTGCAACGCCATCGACATGGAATGCGCATGTGAATGATATTCGTTCGCATTCTAAATATAATCGCGCGCTTATCTTGAGAGGGGTTTACCATGACAGATCATCACCATGTCCGCAGGACGATGGTTGCAACGGGCGTGGGCATGGCCCTCCTGTCCATGGCGCTGGCGGCTGCGGCCCAGGCGCAGGAGCAGGAGCAGGAGGTGCAGCATGCCCAGGAGGTCCATTCCCTGCCGACGCTGCAGGTCACGGGTTCGCAATACGACCCTGACGATGTGCGGCCCGAGGGCGTGACCACGGCGACCAAGACCTATCTGGCGCCCAGGGACATTCCCCAGACCATCGATACGCTGGAGGTCAACAAGTACAAGAGCTACGGCATCAATGACCTGGCGACCATGCTGGACGGCGTGCCGGGCGTGAACACCAGCTATGACATGCGCGGCGAGGGCGTGTACATCCGCGGCTTCAAGGCCGACGAGAGCGACATCTACCGCGATGGCGTGCGCGAAAGCGGGCAGGTGCGCCGCAGCACCGCCAATGTGGAGCGCATCGAGATCCTCAAGGGGCCGGCCTCGGTGCTCTACGGGCGCAGCGCGGGCGGCGGCGTGGTGAACATGGTCAGCAAGCAGGCGCGCTTCGATGCCAGGAGCAGCATCACGCTGCGCGGCGGCTCCTGGGACAACGTGGGCGGCACCATCGACATCAACCGCGTGCTCAACGAGCATGTGGCCGTGCGCCTGACGGCCGACCGCGAGCAGGCCCACAGCTTCCGCGAAGGCATACGCAACCGCAACGAGATGGTCTCGCCCAGCATCCTGGTGGACACGCGCACGGGCTTGCGCTGGACCGGCCAGTACACCTACGACAACGTGTGGCGCGTGCCCGACCGCGGCCCCGCCTACGACCAGTTGCCGGCCGGCGTGTCCATCCGCAAGGGCTTCGCGGCCCCGGGCGACTACGTGCAAGACCGCCTGCGTGTGCTGCGCTCCGATCTGTCCTATGACTTCAACAACCGCTGGAGCCTGCGCTGGGTGGCCAGCAAGCGCGAGGCCAGCCAGGATTTCGACCACTACTTCTTGGGCACCTACCGGCCCGCGACCGGCAAGGTCACGCCCAACTACGCCTGGCAGCAGACCCGCAACACCACGCTGTCCCACACGCTGGACCTGACGGGCAAGTTCCGCACGGGCAGCGTCGGGCACGATCTGCTGGTGGGCCTGGAGGCCAGCGAGGAAGAGCGCGCGCCGCGCATCGGCCAGCCTGGCAGCACTTTTGCCTATGACCCGCTGCAGCCCATCGCCTGGCCCTCGCGGCCGGTGCCGGGCAATCCCACCCAGGACAACTTGCACCGTGGCAAGGGCCAGGCGCTGTACATGCAGGACCTGGTCAGCCTGACCGAGCAGTGGAAGCTGCTGCTGGGTCTGCGCTACGACAGCTACGACTTCCAGAGCACCAACAATCTCACCAAGCTGACGCGCAAGACCGACGGCAACGGCTTCAGCCCGCGCGTGGGCGTGGTCTGGCAGCCGGTGCGCGAGCACAGCTTCTACGCTTCGTGGAACAAGAGCTTCTCGCCCTACGGTGGCCGCGGCATGATTTCCGTGGAGACCTCCCCGACGGCGGTGCTCGACGAGGAGCCGCAGTACTCGCGCCAGTCGGAAGTCGGCGTCAAGAGCGACTGGCTGGGCGGTGCGCTGTCCACCCAGCTGGCCGTCTACCAGCTGGAGAAATACAACATCCGCTACCGTCCCGATCCCGACAACGACCCCTTCACCTGGGCCATCCGGGGCAAGGAGCGTTCGCGCGGCATCGAGTTCAGCGCGGCCGGCCGCGTGGCCCAGTCCTGGTATGTGCGTGGCGGCGTGGCCTTCATGGGCGCCAAGGTGGCCGAGGATGCGCAGAACCCCGCCAACGTGGGCCTGTACCTGCGTGACACGGCCAGGCGCAACGGCAACCTGTTCCTGCGCTATGCGCCCAAGGGGCCGTGGTATGGCGAAGTCGGCGTGACCTACACGGGCGGCCGCTTCACCAATGCCGCCAATACGGCCAGGGTGCCGGGCTACTCGCGCTGGGATGCGCTGCTGGGCTGGCGCCAGGACGCCTGGACCGTGACGGTGGCCCTGTCCAATCTGTTCGACAAGCAGTACTGGCGTTCCAGCTCCATGCCGGGCACGCCGCGCAGCGTGCTGGTGAGCGCGAATTACCAGTTCTGATCCACGCTGGGGCGCCGCACGGCGAACCGTGCGGCGCCATGCGCGGGGCGCATCGCGCACAATACCGGCCGTGCCATCCCTTGCCTCTCCTGCCGGCGCGCAGCCGCCGCGTCCCATCGACATCGCCTTGCTGGCCAGCGTCTTCGTGATCGCGGCCTGCGGCCTGCTCTACGAGCTGGCCGCGGGGGCTCTGGCGTCCTATCTGCTGGGCGATTCGGTCCTGCAGTTTTCCACCATCATCGGCAGCTACCTGTTCGCCATGGGCATAGGCTCGTGGCTGTCGCGCTATTTCGAGGACCATCTGCCCGCGCATTTCCTGCGCATCGAGCTGATGGTGGCCCTGGTCGGCGGCGCGCTGCCGGCCACGCTGTTCATCGCCAACGCCTATGCGCCCGGCGCGTTCCGCTTGCTGCTGTACGGCATGGTGCTGGTGGTGGGCACGCTGGTGGGCCTGGAGATTCCGCTGGTGATGCGCATCCTCAAGCGCAACGTGGCGCTCAAGGACCTGGTGTCGCAGGTGCTGACCTTCGATTATCTGGGGGCGCTGGCCGTGTCGCTGGCCTTTCCGCTGCTGCTGGTGCCCAAGCTGGGGCTGGTGCGCACGGGGCTGCTGTTCGGCTTCATGAACGCGGCCGTGGCGGTGTGGGCGCTGCTGCTGTTCCGCCACGAGCTGCGCCGCCCGCGCGCCCATGCCCTGGCCTGCGCGGCGGTGCTGGCGCTGCTGGGCGCGGGCATCTGGGGCGCCGACCATCTGACCCGCCTGGCCGATGACCACTTCTACCAGGACCGCATCGTGCTCTCCAGCAGCTCGCCCTACCAGCGCATCGTGGTCACGCAGGGGCGGCAGGGCGCGCGGCTGTACCTCAACGGCAACCTGCAGTTCGCGCAGAGCGACGAGTACCGCTACCACGAGGCCCTGGTCCACCCCGTGATGGCCGCGCATGGCGCGCCCAGGCGCGTGGCCGTGCTGGGCGGCGGCGACGGCATGGCGGTGCGCGAGGTGCTCAGGTACCCCACGGTGGAGTCGGTCACCCTGGTGGAGCTGGACCCGGCAATGACCGGGCTGTTCAAGGACAACGCCCTGCTGCGCCGGCTCAATGGCGATGCGCTGAGCGACGCGCGCGTGCACATCGTCAACACGGACGCCTTCCAGTGGCTGCAGCAGGAAGGCGAGATGTTCGACGTGGTCATCGTCGATTTCCCCGACCCGACCAATTTCGCCATCGGCAAGCTGTTCACCAACAGCTTCTATGCCTTGCTGGACAAGCGGCTGGCGGCCAGCGGCTATGCCGTGGTGCAGACCACGTCGCCGCTGATCGCGCGCAAGAGCTACTGGACCGTGGTGCAGACCATCGAATCCATCGGCCTGCGGGCCACGCCCTACCACGCCCATGTCCCGAGCTTCGGAGAGTGGGGCTTCGTGATCGCCAGCCACCGGCCCTGGCGCGAGCCCGGGGCGCTGCCAGCGGGCCTGCGCTTTCTGAGCGCGCAGACCATGGCGCTGATGTTCGACTTTCCGCTGGACATGGCGCGCGTGCCCGCCGAGGTCAACCGCCTGTCCAATCAGGTGCTGGTCAACACCTACGAGCGCGAATGGGGCAGGGTGGAGCGTTGAGCACCGGCCGCTCGTCCCTGTGGAGCCGGCGCCAGTGGCTGCAGGGCCTGGCGGGCGGCGCGGCCCTGGGCCTGGGCCTGCCCGGCTGCACGCCGCCGCCGCCGCGGCTTGAAGACCTGCCGGGCGGATTCAGCGGCGTGGCGCTGGAGCGCGGCCATGCCCTGCGCGCGTTCTGGCAGCGTCTGGCCCAGGGCCTTGCGCTGCCGTCACCGGCCGTGGTGCGCCGCGCCAAGGTGGTGATTGCCGGTGGCGGCATGGCAGGCCTGGCGGCCGCACGGGCGCTGGAGCTGGCGGGCGTGCAGGGCGTGGCCCTGCTGGACACGCAGCAGGCCATGGGTGGCAACAGCCAGGGCGGCAGCATCGCGGGCCTGCCCTGTCCGCTGGGTGCGCACTATCTGCCCCTGCCCGGCGACGATGCGGCCGAGGTGCAGGACTGGCTGGAGGCCCTGGGCCTGCGCCAGCGCCGGGCGGGCCGCTGGCAGTACGACGAGCGCCATCTGTGCCACAGCCCGCAGGAGCGCCTGTTCTGGCAGGGCGCCTGGCATGAGGGCCTGCTGCCCGTCGATGGCGTGGCGCCGCGCACGCTGGAGCAGTACGAACGCTTTGCGCGCAGCGTGGACCGCGAAATGGGGCGGGCGGCCTTTGCCATGCCGTCCATCCGGGTCTGGCAGCGCGAGGGCCGGCTGCCCGCCGCCCATGCCGCGCTGGATGGCCAGACCATGCAGGCCTGGCTGCTCCAGCAGGGCATCGACGATGCGCAACTGCTCTGGTATCTGGAGTACTGCTGCCGCGACGACTTTGGCGCGGGCCTGGCGCGCGTATCGGCCTGGGCAGGCGTCCACTATTTCGCCAGCCGCCATGGCTTCTCGGCCCCGCGCCGCCAGGACGGGCGCATGGCCGAAGAGGCCGGCGACGCCGTGCTCACCTGGCCCCAGGGCAATGGATGGCTGGCGCAGCAACTGGTGGCCGGGCTGGCTGCCACCGACCTGCAGACCGATTGCAGCGTGCTGGCCATGGCCGAAGGCGCCGGCGGTGTGGAGATCGACGTCTACCACCACGGCCGCCAGCAGCATGAACGCTGGCTGGCCGGGCACTGCGTGGTGGCGCTGCCCAGCTTCATCGCGGCGCGCGTGGTGCGCGATGCGCCGGACTTCCTGCGTGCGGTGGCAGGCCGGCTGGACTGGGCGCCCTGGCTGGTGGCCAATCTCCATCTGCAGCAGCCGCTGGCCGACCGGCCCGGTGCCGATCCGGCCTGGGACAACGTGCTCTTCGCCGATCCGAATGCGGGCGGGCTGGGCTATGTGGATGCGGGCCACCAGGGCCTGGACCGGCTCACGCCCCGGCCCACGGTGCTGAGCTACTACCAGGCGCTGGGCGACTGGCCCGACGGACGCGCGCAACTGCTGGGCCAGCCCTTCGGCTTCTGGCGGGACCGCATCCTGCGCAGCCTGCTCGTGCCCCATCCCGACCTGCTGCACAAGGCCACGCGCATGGAGATCACGCGCTACGGCCATGCCATGGCCATTCCCCGGCCTGGCGACCAGCAACTGCTCAGCCAGGTGGCGCTGCAGTCGCGCCACCGGGGCCGCAGCGCGCTGTGCGCCGGCGAGCGCGTGGCCCTGCTGCCCACGCCGGGCACGCGCCGCCTGTGGTTCGCGCATTCCGACTGGGCCGGCTACTCGGTGCTGGAAGAGGCCTTCACGCGCGGCCACCATGCGGGCCTGTGGGCCGGCGCCTGACCCATCACCGGCCCCTTGCGTGGATTCCCGATCGCCGGCCAGGCAGCGCCGGCTCGTCGCTGGCCGTGTCCGCCAGCGGGTTTGCCCTTGTCCGTGTGCCGACGATGCCTCGATATAGTTCTATTTGATGGATCTTTGTTCTGTCAGATAGAACTTTGAAGAAAGGCTCGGAAAGCAATGGGCAACTATCTGCCGGTGAGGCCGGATTGGCTCGGCCTGCACGAGGAGGAGATTCTTGAGCCCTCGCTGGCCATCGTCGATGCGCACCACCATTTCTACGATCGCCCGGGCTGGCGCTACCTGGCGGACGAGTACCTGGCCGATGCGGGCTCGGGCCACCGGGTCCGGGCCTCGGTCTACATGCAGGCGCTGACGCGCTACCGCACCGCAGGCCCGCAGGCGATGCGGCCGGTGGGAGAGACCGAGTTCGTGGCGCAGGTGGCGGGAGCGGACGGCGCGGGGATGGGCATCGCGCAGGGCATCGTGGGATATGCCGACCTGCGCGCCGGCGCCGCGGTGCGCGAGGTGCTGCTGGCCCACATGGAGGCGGGGCAAGGGCGCTTTCGGGGCATCCGGCACCTGGCGACCTGGGATGCGGACAGCACCCTGGTCAATCCCCTGGCCGCCGCGCCGCAGGGCCTGCTGCTGGAGCCGGCCTACCGGCAGGGCGTGGCGCAGCTGGCGCCGCTGGGGCTTTCCTTCGATGCCTGGCTGCTTTTTCCGCAGCTGCCGGAGCTGCTGGACCTGGCACTGGCCTTTGCGCAGACGCCCGTGATCATCAACCACTGCGGGGGCGTGGCCCGCATCGGCGCCTATGAAGGCCGGCATGCCGAGGTGTTCGAGCGCTGGAAGGCCTCCATGCAGGCCCTGGCGCGGCTGCCCAATGTGTACGTCAAGCTCGGCGGGCTGGGCATGCGCATCAACGGATTCGGCTTCGAGAAGGCGGACAGGCCCCCGGCGTCGGCGCAACTGGCTGCGGCCTGGAAGCCGTGGATGGAGACCTGCATCGAGGCATTCGGCGCCCACCGCTGCATGTTCGAGAGCAATTTCCCGGTGGACAAGGGCTCCTTCAGCTATGCCACCTGCTGGAACGCCTTCAAGCGGCTGGCGGCGGGCGCAAGCGCCACCGAGCGCCAGTCGCTTTTCGAAGGAACGGCAAGCCGCGTGTACCGGCTTGGCCTGCCGCGGCCTGCATGACGCTGCGCGACCGCACCCGCTGACCTCACGCTTCAAGGAGACCGACATGCCTTCCCATTTTTCCCGCCGCACCCTGCTGGCCACGGCCGGCGCAGCCTGCCTTGCCCCCGCCTGGGCCGCGGCCCAGGCCAAGCCCGTGACCATCATCGTGCCGTATGCGCCGGGCGGCAGCGCCGATCTCGTGACGCGCGTGATCGCGCAGTTCGCGGCGCCCGGCCTGGGCGCGCCGCTGGTGGTGGACAACCGCACCGGCGGCGGCGGCGTGGTGGGCTGGAGCGCGGCCGCGCGTGCCGCGCCCGACGGGCAGACGCTGCTGACGGTGGAGCTGTCCTATGCCATTGCCGCAGGCCTGTTGCCCAACCTGCCTTTCGATCCGCGCACGGCGTTCACCCAGGTCACCACGGCGGTGAGGGTGCCCCATGTGCTGGTGGTCAACCCCCAGGTGCCATCGCGCAGCGTGGGGGAGTTCATCGCGCTGGCCAAGGCCCGGCCCGGCAAGCTCAATTACGGCTCGGGCGGCAACGGCACCAACACCCACCTGGCCGGCGAGCTGTTCAAGAGCGCCACGGGCGCCGACCTGGTCCACGTGCCGTACAAGGGCGCGGGGGCCGTGCTGGCCGACCTGATGGGCAACCAGGTGCAGGCCCTGATCACCTCGGTCCCCACGGCGCTGCCCTACATCCGCAGCGGCAAGCTCAGGGCCCTGATGGTGACGGGCCAGGAGCGCAATGCGACGCTGCCGGATGTGCCTTGCGCCAAAGAGGCCGGCATCCCCGCCATGGACATCGACTACTGGATCGGCATAGGCGCCCCCGCCGGCACGCCTGCGGCCGCCGTCGCGCGGTTGAACAAGGAATTCAACGCGGCACTCGCCCAGCCGCAGGCCGGCCGCAAGATGGCGGAAATGGGGCTGTCCGTGGTGGCGAACACGCCCGAGCAGGCCACGCAATGGGTGCAGGGCGAGATACAGCGCTGGAGCGCCGTGATCCGGCAGGCGGGCATCAGGCCCGATTGACCTGCCTTGTGCCTGCCGGGAGGGGGGCTACAGCGGCCCGCCAGCAGTGGCCAGCATGCGGCACAGCGGCTGGCTGCTGCGTGCCGCGATCACACCCAGCTGCGCCAGGGCGCGCGGGTCCAGCTCCAGCGTGATGGCTGCGCGCGTCAGCGCCGAGCGGATCTGCGGGCCGCCGTCGACGGGGTGGATCACCGGCGGGTAGAGGCTGTGGCCATCGGCGCCGATCACGCTGGCCACCTGGGGCGGTGCCGGGGGCTCGCTTCGGCGCAGCACGATGCCGATGTCGCCGTTGTCCAGCCGCACGTAGGTGCCCGGCGGGCACAGGCCCACGCAGCGCGCCAGGGCCTGGCCGACTTCATCGGAGTAGCGGGCCTGCTGGGACAGCGTGCGCAGCGATTCGGCGGCGTTGCGTGCTTCGCGCGTCTTGCGCGGGCTGATCAGCGCCGCATAGCGGTCCACGGTGCCCAGGATGCGCACCAGCCGCTGCAGCGGCGGCAACTGCGCCAGCGGCAGGTGCTGCACGGTTTCATGGTGGCGTTCCACGAGTTCCAGCCACAGCGGGTCGGTCACGAACAGCCGTGCCAGCAGCGCCTGGCTTTCCAGCGGGTGGCGCTGCACGGCATGCTGCTGCGCGGACGACAGCGGCTCGCGCTGCAGCGCGAGGGCGTCCTGCAGCGCATTCATGCCGATGTTCATCGTCAGCGCACCGCGCACCAGGGTCTGGCGCTCGGTGTCCGGCAATTGCAGCGCACGCCCCAGCACCTGGCACAGGCAGGCGCAGACCAGCGCATGGGCGCAGCTGTAGCCCACCGTGGAGGAGCCGGCGCGCTGGAACATCAGGTACAGGGCGGCATCCGTGTCGTGGGTGATCAGTTCCTGCAGCCACTGGTCGATCTGCTGCAGCTTGGCCAGGAATCCCTGCACGCGCAACGGATGCGACAGCAGCAGGGCGAGCGCAGCCTCCAGGTCGGACCACAGGCCCAGCAGATCTTCGTAGGAGTCGTGGGACAGGCTGCTCATCGTGTCCGAGGCAGGGCCGGCACTATGGCGTGGCGGCTGCGCATCAGCGCCGCTCCAGCACCATTTCGCTGCCCTGGCGCGTCATCTGGAAGTGCGAGAGAAAGCTGTTGCCCAGTAGCACGTAAGGCATGGGCTGGGGAACGATCACGGCATCGACGCCATGGACCTCGACGTCGCCGATGCGCACCGAGTCGAGCCGCATGCGCCAGCCCTGGGCCTCGCCGTTGGCGGTGCGCATGAGCACGGGCTGGCCCTTGAGGAAGGGCAGGCCCATGCGCTCGGCGTCGGGGCGGCCGATGGCCACCGAGCTGGCCCCTGTGTCCACCATGTAGAGCATGGTCTTGCCGTTGACCTGGCCGCGTTCGATGAAGTGCCCGCGGCTGTCGGCCCGCAGCACCACGCGCCGCCCCGGCCCCTCGCCCGCGGCCTGGCGTGGGCCGGCGCCGATCGGCCCGTCGCCCAGGCGCAGCGTCTGGCGCTGGCCCTTGATCTCGACCACGGCGGTGTCGCCCGCGACCTGCAGCACGCGCACCTCCTGCATGCTGTCGCCGGCTGCCAGCGCGCGCGGCGCGCCGCCATCGATGACCAGCAGCGCCTTGCCTCCCAGCACGCCGCTGAGCGTGACCGTCTGCGCATGCGCCGTCAGCCAGGCGGACAGCGACAGCACAGCCACGGCGCAGCGGCTTGCAGCGGGCATGTCAGTCCCTGAAGTTGTTGAAGGACAGGGGGTGGTCGGCCAGGTCCTTGCGGATCAGGGCCATGGCGGCCTGCAGGTCGTCGCGCTTGGCGCCGGTGACGCGCACGGCGTCGCCCTGGATGGCGGCCTGGACCTTGAGCTTGCTGTCCTTGATCAGCTTTTGCAGCTTCTTGGCCAGGTCGGACTCGATGCCGTTCTTGACCTTGATGGTCTGCTTGAGCTTGTCGCCGCCGATCTTCTGGGCTTTCTGGATGTCGAGAAAGCGCACGTCCACGCTGCGCTTGGTCAGCTTGTTGCGCAGGATGTCCTCGACCTGCTGCAGCTGGAAGTCGGCATCGCCGAACAGCGTGATCTCCTTGTCCTTGAGCTCGATGGCGGCCGAGGTGCCCTTGAAGTCGAAGCGCGTGCCGATTTCCTTGGCGGTGTTTTCCACCGCGTTCTTCACTTCGACGAAATCGGCTTCGCAAACGGTGTCAAAAGAAGGCATGGCAAATCTTTCCTGTAAGTGTTCGAAGAAGTATCGCAGCGCGCAGTCGGGCGATGCAGGGCCGCGGTCGGCGGTCGCGGGAGGCGGTGCGACAATCCGGCCGATGTTAGTCGAGAAAAATGTTCCCCTGCAGCAATGCAACAGCTTCGGCATCGCCGCGCGCGCCCATACGCTGGTACGCGTGCGCAGCGACGAGGACGTGCGCCATTTCCTGGCCGATCCGCTGTGGGGCCGCCAGCCCGTGTTCGTGCTGGGCGGCGGCAGCAATGTGGTGATCACCGGCGATGTCGATCCCGTGGTGCTCAAGATGGAAATACCGGGCATGCGCCTGGTGGGCGAGACGGCGCGCCACTGGATCGTCGAGGCCGGCGCGGGCGAGCGCTGGCATGACTTCGTGGCCTGGACCCTGTCCCAGGGCTATGCCGGCCTGGAGAACATGGCGCTGATTCCCGGCACCGTGGGCGCGGCGCCCGTGCAGAACATAGGCGCCTATGGCGTGGAACTGCAGGACCGCTTCGATTCGCTGGACGCCATCGACCTGGCCACGGGAGAGGTGTTTGCGCTGGATGCGGCGCAATGCGCCTTCGGCTACCGCGATTCGGTGTTCAAGCACGCGCCGGCCGAGCCCACGCCTGTGGCGCGTGCACGCATGCAGGGCTTGCCGCCGCGCGGCATGGGCCTGAAGGGCCGCGCCGTGATCCTGCGCGTGCGCCTGGCCTTGCCCAAGCAGTGGCGTGCGGACCTGGGCTATCTGGACCTGCAGCGCAAGCAGGCCGAGGCAGCGGTCGGGCAGCCCACGGCGCGCCAGATCTTCGACTGGGTCTGCGAGATCCGCCGTGCCAAGCTGCCGGACCCGGACCGGATCGGCAACGCCGGCAGCTTTTTCAAGAACCCGACCGTGACGGCCGAGCAGTGCGCCGACATCATCGCGCGCGAGCCCAAGATCGTGCATTACCCCATGGATGACGGATCGATCAAGCTGGCCGCGGGCTGGCTGATCGACGCCTGCGGCTGGAAGGGCAAGTCCATGGGGCGCGCCGGGGTCTATGACCGCCAGGCGCTGGTGCTGGTCAACCGCGGCGACCGCCACAGCGTGGATGCCAGCGTGACGGGAGGCGAGGTCATGACGCTGGCGCGCGCCATACAGACCAGCGTCTACGAGCGCTTCGGCATCCGGCTGGAGCCCGAGCCCGTGGTGATCTGAGCCGTCGCCGCCTGGAAAAGCGAGGGCCCGCGCGCAATGCCTGCGCACGGGCCCTCGCTTGTTTTGCCGCATCAAGGGGCGCAGCCGCTGCGCCGGCAGTCGGTGCCCGTGGTCACCAGGGCATTTCGCCCTTGGCGACCTTGGCGCCGATGTCCAGCGACAGCGCCATGCCGGCCTGCGGGTAGGCCTGCTTCATGGCTTCGATCAGCTCGCCGCTGTCGCGGGCCGAGGCGGCGGCTGCATCAAAGCGCTGCAGATAGCCGCGGGTATGGGCGATGGCGCTGGCATCCATGGCCGTGCCGGGCTGCATGTGGCCTGGAACGACGACGGCGGGCTTGAGGGCCTGCATCTCGTCGAGCTGGGCCAGCCAGGCCTGGCGCTCGGCCGGCTTTTGCGTATCAGCCGTCCAGACGTGCAGGTTGCCGAACACGCCCACGTTGCCCACGATGGCCCGCAGCGAAGGCACCCAGACGTAGGGGCGATGCGCCAGGGCTCCGCTGGTGCCGCGCAGCTCCAGCGTCTGGCCGTCCACGGTCACGGCGTCGGCGGCCAGCGGCTCGGGCAGCACGGGGTGGCGGGGGGCGTTGGCGCCCATCTTGGGGCTCCAGAAGGCCAGCTTGCCCTGCAGCTTGGCCGCGATCTTTTCGCGCACGGCAGGCGTGGCCACGACCTTGGCCTGGGGGAACAGGCTCTTGAGCACTTCGGCGCCGAAGTAGTAGTCGGGATCGGCATTGCTCACGAGGATGGTGGTCAGCTGCTTGCCGCTGTCGAGCACGTTGGCGGCGATGCGCAGGCCGTCGGCGCGCGTGAAGCCGGTGTCCACGACCACGGCCTCGCTGGGGCCGGTGATCAGCGTGGAGGTCACGGCGAAGCTGTGCTCGTCGGCCTGGTAGACCTTCATCTGCAGCGGCGCGGCCGTCTGCGCCTGGGACAGTCCGGCCGACAGGGCCAGGGTGAGCGAAAGCAGGGTGGTACGAAGCATGTCGGTTTCCTTGGGGTGAAGAAGCTGGCGGCGCCGAGCCGCCATGTCCCGTACTTTAGTTTTTGAAATAGAGCAGATAAACCGCAGAATATGCGCTTGTTTGTTGCATGAACCGAGCAGATCAATGGACCGACTGTTTGCGATGCAGGTGTTTGCCACGGTGGCCGAGTGCGGCAGTTTCACGGCGGCGGCCGAGCGCCTGGATCTGTCGCGGGCCATGGCCACGCGCCATGTCGAAGCGCTGGAGCAATGGCTGGGTGCACGCCTGTTGCACCGCACCACGCGCCGTGTCTCCCTGACGGACGCCGGTGCGCAATGCCTGCGCTACAGCCAGCAGATGCTGGCCCTGGCCGACGAGGTGCAGGGCGAGATGCGGCCCGGCGGCAACCAGCTGCGCGGCCTGCTGCGCGTGACTTGCAGCATGTCCTTCGGCCATGCGCAGATGGCGCCGGCCATCGTGCAGTTCATGCGGCTGCATCCGCACCTGAAGATCGACCTGCTGGTGGACGACGGGGCGCTGGACCTGGTGGAGCAGCGCATCGACCTGGCCATCCGCATCAGCGCCGCCCCTGGCGCGGCGCTGATCGGCCGGCAACTGGCGGTGTGCGAATCCGTGCTGGTGGCCTCGCCCGCCTACCTGGACGGCGCGGGGCGCCCCACGGAGCCGGCCCAGCTGCAGGCGCACCGCTGCCTGGGCCACATGCGCGTGGGCCGCCATGTCTGGCACCTGACAAGGCGCGAGGACGAAGGCGACGAGCAGCAGGTCGCCGTCACGACCTGGTTCAACGCCAACGAAGCCACGGTGCTGGCCGCCGCGGCCGTGCAGGGCGCGGGCATCGCCATGCAGCCCACCTACCTGGTGCAGCCGCTGCTGGCGTCGGGGGCGCTGGAGCAGGTGCTGCCCGCCTGGCGCCCGCAGCCTCTGGATGTGTATGCGCTGTACAGCTCGCGCCGCCACCTGCCCGAGTCCGTGCGCGCGCTGCTGGATTTCCTCGCGCAGCGCTTCGAGGGCGCGCGCTGGTAGGCAAAGCGTGGTACAGGCATGAAAAAGCCGCCTTACGGCGGCTTACGGCGGCTTGCTGCGGCTTGCGGCCTGAGCGGCGCAGCCGCTCGAGGGTGTCAGTCCTTCTTGCCCAGTTGGGGCAGGGCGCCGCTGGTGCCCAGCGACAGCAGGCCGGCCTTGGAGTAGATGGCCAGCTTGTCGCGCGTGTCCATCAGGTCCAGGTTGCGCATGGTCAGCTGGCCGATGCGGTCGGCGGGACTGAAAGGCGCGTCCTCGACCTTTTCCATCGACAGGCGCTCGGGCGCGTAGGTCAGGTTGGGCGATTCGGTGTTGAGGATGGAGTAGTCGTTGCCGCGGCGCAGCTCCAGCGTCACGGTGCCGGTCACGGCGCGGGCCACCCAGCGCTGGGCGGCTTCGCGCAGCATGATGGCCTGGGGGTCGAACCAGCGGCCCTGGTACAGCAGGCGGCCCAGCTTCATGCCGTTCATGCGGTACTGCTCGATGGTGTCCTCGTTGTGGATGCCGGTCACCAGGCGCTCGTAGGCGATGTGCAGCAGGGCCATGCCGGGGGCTTCGTAGATGCCGCGGCTCTTGGCTTCGATGATGCGGTTCTCGATCTGGTCGCTCATGCCCAGGCCGTGGCGGCCGCCGATGCGGTTGGCTTCCAGGAACAGCTCCACGGGGTCGGCGATCTGCTTGCCGTTGAGGGCCACGGGGCGGCCTTCCTCGAAGGTCACCGACACTTCCTCGGCCTGGACCTCGACTTCGGGCTTCCAGAACGCCACGCCCATGATGGGGTTGACGATGCGGATGCCGCTGTTGAGGAACTCCAGGTCCTTGGCCTCGTGCGTGGCGCCCAGCATGTTGCTGTCGGTCGAGTAGGCCTTCTCGGCGCTCATCTTGTAGCCGAATCCTTCCTTGGTCATGAAGGCCGACATCTCGGCGCGGCCGCCGAGCTCGTCGATGAAGGCCTGGTCCAGCCAGGGCTTGTAGATCTTCAGCGCCGGGTTGGTCAGCAGGCCGTAGCGGTAGAAGCGCTCGATGTCGTTGCCCTTGAAGGTCGAGCCGTCGCCCCAGATGTGGACGTCGTCTTCCTTCATGGCGGCCACCAGCATGGTGCCGGTCACGGCGCGGCCCAGCGGCGTGGTGTTGAAGTAGGTGATGCCGCCCGTGGAGACGTGGAAGGCGCCGGCCTGGATGGCGGCGATGCCTTCGCCGGCCAGCTGCGCGCGGCAGTCGATCAGGCGGGCCTTCTCGGCGCCGTACTCCATGGCCTTGCGGGGGATCTCATCGTAGTCGGCCTCGTCGGGCTGGCCCAGGTTGGCCGTGTAGGCGTAGGGCAGGGCGCCCTTGTTCTTCATCCAGCGCAGGGCGGCGCTGGTGTCCAGGCCGCCCGAGAAGGCGATGCCGACCTTCTGGCCGACGGGGACGTTTTGCAGGATGGTTTCCATACGATGTATCTCTCAAGAACGATGGCTGCGGGCGCGCTGGGCGCGGCGGCCGGAAAACTGGGTGGGCGCCGTGGCGCCGACATGCCGGATGCGGGAGGGCCGCCCGGCCGCTCAGGCGTAGTGGCAGATGTAGTGGTAGGACTCCGTCACGCGGATGTCGAACTTGGAGTTGGCGGGAACCTGGAAGGACTCGCCGGCCCTGGAGGTCAGCCACTGGTCCGTGCCGTCGAGCTTGTATTCGCACGAGCCGGCCACGCATTCCATGATCTCGGCGGCGGCCGTGCCGAACGTCAGCTGGCTGGGCAGCACCACGCCCACCGACTTCTTCGTGCCATCGGCCAGCGTGAAGCCGTGGCTGATGCATTTGCCGTCGAAATAGACATTGGCCTTGGTGGTCAGGGTGACGCCGGAGATGGTTTCGGTGGTCATGGAGGCAGGGCTGAGGTAGGACTAAACCATCCATTTTAGGGCAGCCCCCGGCCGATGCCGGTACGTGCTGGCCGCCACCATGCAAAAAGCCCCTCGGCGGGGCTTTTCGGGCAGGCGCATGGAGGGCTCAACGGCGCCAGCCAGGGCGGTAGTGGCCGCCATGCCAGCCATGGTGGCTGGGGCGCGAGGCGTAGTAGACGCCAGCGGCCAGGGCCGCGCCGATGACCACGGGGGCCACATAGTCGGCGCCCGAGTACACGGGCTGGGGCGCGGGCGCGTAGTAGCCGCCGCCGTCGTAATAGTTGTTCTGGTAGACCACGGGCGGCGCCACGGGCGTGGTCGCGTAGGCGGCCTGCGGCGGCTGGGTGCTGCTGTAGTAGCCGTTGCTGCCGTAGGCGCCGCTGTTGGCCGCGGGCTGCACGCTCAGCGCGATCCAGTCGCCGGGCGGCGTGGCGGTGCGCGTGGTGTAGTTGCGGCCGGCGTACTCGTAGACCACGTCGTAGGCCACGGCGCGGTTCTGGTAGAAGGTCTGCGTCGTGCAGTTGCGCACGGTCTGGTACTGGGGCTGGCCGGAGGCTTCGGCCGAGTTGCCCAGCATGGCGCCGCCGATCACGCCGGCCGCCGTGGCGGCCGCGCGGCCGCCGCCATGGCCGATGGCATTGCCGACCACGCCGCCCGCCAGGGCGCCCAGCACGGCGCCCGCTCCGGAAGTGCGCTGGCCGGTGTAGACGCTCTCGTCGCGGCAGACCTGCTGGGGCACGGCCACCTGCTGCGTCACCGGCGTCACGGACAGCACCCGGCCTTGCTCCTGGGCCAGGGCCACGGTGGCGGTCGTGGCCGCCAGCGTCAAAAGAACCAGGGATTTCATGATTGCACTCCTGTCGCACTGGCTGCCAACAAAGCGCCAGTTCAGCCGCCAGTGTAGACCCGGCCTTTGCAACACAGGTTGCGGCCTCGTAAATCTGCGTAAAGCCTGCGGGGAATGTCAGTGCCCGCTATGGCCGGCAAGCGCGGTCCAGGCCTCGGGCGAGAAACCCACCGTGATCTGTCCCTGCGGCCATTGCACCACCGGGCGCTTGATGACGCTGGCCTGCTGCTGCATCAGCGCTGCGGCGCTGGCCGCGTCCTGGACGGCGGCCTGCGTGGCGGCGTCGAGCTTGCGCCAGGTCGTGCCCTGGCGGTTGAGCAGCTTTTCCCAGCCGACCGCAGCCATCCAGGCCTGCAACTGCCCGGCGGGCACGCCCTGCTTCTTGAAGTCGTGGAACTCGTAGGCGATGCCCTGGCCGCTGAGCCAGGCGCGCGCCTTCTTGACGGTGTCGCACTGGGGGATGCCGTAGAGGATGGGGGTGCTGGAGATTGTCATAAATGCTTGCAGTTGCGGCGTTGGCGGTGGGCGAGGGCCCTATGGGGGCACTGGCCCTGGGTAACAATAGCGCGCAGTATGCACACCTCATTTCCCACACTGGATGCATGGCTTGCCTATTGTGAGCGCCTGCACCCCAAGAACATCGCCCTGGGCCTCGACCGCGTGCGTGAAGTCGCCCAGCGCCTGGCGCTGAAGTTCGACTGCCCGGTGATCACCGTGGCGGGCACCAATGGCAAGGGTTCGACCTGCGCCATGCTCGAAGCCGTGGCCCTGCAATCGGGCTTCCGGCCCGGTGTCTACACCTCTCCCCATCTCGTGCACTTCGAGGAGCGCTGCCGCGTTGGCGGCGAGATCGTCAAGGCGGCCGAGCTGCTGCCGCACTTCGAAGCCGTGGAGCAGGCGCGCGTGCAGGGCGGCGAGGTGGCGCTGACTTATTTCGAATTCACCACACTGGCCATCCTGCGCCTGATGAGCCAGTCCCGGCTCGACGTGGCCATCCTGGAAGTGGGCCTGGGCGGACGCCTCGATGCGACGAATGTGATCGATGCCGACTGTGCCGTCATCACCAGCATCGACATCGACCATGTGGAGTTCCTGGGGCCGGACCGCGAAAGCATCGGCCGCGAGAAGGCGGGCATCATGCGGGCCGGCCGGCCGGTGGTCGTCAGCGATCCCATGCCGCCGCAAAGCGTGATCGACCATGCCCAGGCCATCGGCGCGGATCTGTGGCGCTTCGGCCGGGATTTCAACTTTTCCGGCGACAAGCAGCAGTGGGGATGGGCAGGCCGCGGGCGGCGCTATGCGGGCCTGTCGTACCCGGCGCTGCGGGGCGCCAACCAGCTGGTCAATGCCTCGGGCGTGCTGGCGGCGCTGGAGGCGATCCGCGCCCAGTTGCCGGTCACGGCCCAGGCCGTGCGCACGGGCCTGGCCATGGTCGAGCTGCCGGGGCGCTTCCAGATCATTCCGGGCCAGCCCACGCTGGTGCTGGACGTGGCGCACAACCCGCATTCGGTGGCGGCGCTGACGGCCAACCTCGACGCCATGGGCTTTTTCCCCTGCACGCACGCCGTCTTCGGCGCCATGCACGACAAGGATCTGGCACCCATGCTGGCCAAGGTGGGTCCGCTGATCGACCGCTGGTACCTGGCCGACCTGCCCACGCCGCGCGCCGAATCGGCCGCAGGGCTGCGCGGGAAGCTGCAGGCGCTGCAGCAGACGGCGGGCCTGCGCCGCGACGCGCCCATCTCCATCCACGAAAGTCCGCAGCATGCACTCGACGCCGCAGTCGCGGCGGCGGACCCCGCTGATAGAATCGTGGTCTTTGGCTCGTTCTACACAGTGGGCGGTGTCCTGCACGATGGCCCGCCTCGGCTGAACGCCAAGCATCTGGGCACATGAAACCAGCGATCTGTGTTGCATTCCGCCATCGTGGCGGCATATGGCACAAGGTCTGAACGAGTCCGCACTCCATGGCACTTTTCAAATTTCGTTGGCCCGGCAAGCAAGATGACGGTGAATCGCCGTCCGCATCGCGGCGTCCCTCGCGCCTGGGCCAGCCGGAAAGCGTGGAAGTCATGCGCCGCCGGGCACGCCATCGCCTCATCGGCGCGGCCGTGCTGGTCCTGGTGGGCGTGGTGGGCTTTCCGCTGCTGTTCGATACCCAGCCCCGGCCGGTGCCGGTGGACATCCCGATAGAGATCCCGGATCGCGACAAGGTCGCGCCCCTGGTCGTTCCCGGTGCCAATGCCGTGGACTCCCGCGCGGGCGGTGCCTCGAGCCGCGTGGCGGCGCAGGCTTCCCTGGGCGCAGGTGAGGAGGAGGTGCCTGCGGGCAAGCCCTCGCTGCCTGCCTTGCCCTCTTTGCCCGTGGCGCCCGCCGTCTCCCAGGCGAAGCCGGAAGTCAAGCCCGAGGCCAAGCCGGAAGCCAGGACGCAGCCGGAGGTCAAGCCCCAGCCCAAGCCTGAACCGAAGCCTCAGTCCAAGCCGGAACCCAAGCCCGAACCGAAGCCGCAGCCCAAGCCTGAACCCAAGCCCGAGCCCAAGCCGCAGCCCAAGCCTGAGCCGAAGCCCGAGCCCAAGCCGGAACCCAGGCCACAGGCCAAGCCCGAGCCGGCCAGGGGGGATGACGCCGCCCGGGCCCGTGCCTTGCTGGAGGGGCGCAGCATGCCTGCGGCGCCGGCGGACGAACGCTTCATCGTGCAGATCGGCGCCTTTGCCGACGGCGGCAAGGCCCAGGAAGTGCGCGCCAAGCTGGAGCTGGCAGGCCTGAAGACATTCACCCAGACCGTGGACACCAAGGATGGCAAGCGCACGCGCGTGCGCCTGGGACCCTTCAACAACAAGGCCGATGCGGACAAGGCCGCGGCGCGTGCCCGGGGGCAGGGGCTGCCGGCCTCGGTGATCAAGCTCTGAGCGGTCGATGACGACGGTGGATTGGATCGTGGTGGCCAGCCTGCTGGCCTCCATGCTGCTGGGCGCGTGGCGCGGCCTGGTGTACGAGGTGCTGTCGCTGGCGGGCTGGCTGGTGGCCTTCGTCGTGGCGCGCCTGTGGGCCGCCGACATGGCGCTGTGGCTGCCGCTGGACGGCTGGGACATGCAGCTGCGCTATGCCGCCGGCTTTGTGCTGCTGTTCGTGCTGGCGCTGTTCGCCTGGGGCCTGGTGTCCTGGCTGTCGCGCCAGCTGATCGAGGCGGTGGGCCTGAGGCCCGTGGACCGCACGCTGGGCGCCTTGTTCGGCGTGCTGCGCGGGCTGGTTCTGGCCCTGGTGGCGACGATGGTGATCAGCTACACGCCGCTGCATGAAGGCCGATGGTGGCAGGATTCAGCCTTGGCGCCGTGGCTGACGCAGGCGTTGCGGGCGGTGCTGCCCCAGCTGCCGAAGGAATGGGGACGCTATCTGCCGGCCGCATGACAAGGCGCTGCAGCGCAGGAGCCGGCCGGCTGAAACAGTTTGGAAAGAGAATCGGGCGCAGGCGTGGCCAATGGGTGGCTGCTACGGCCCAGTCAGCGAAGGGCGACCTTCGCAAACGGATGGAACGCAACTATGTGTGGAATCGTTGGTGTGGTCAGCACCGCACCCGTGAATCAACTGATCTATGACGCCCTGTTGCTGCTGCAGCACCGTGGCCAGGATGCCGCCGGCATCGTGACCCAGCAGGAGCGCAAGTTCTTCATGCACAAGGCCAAGGGCATGGTCCGCGACGTGTTCCGCACCCGCAACATGCGCGCGCTGCCGGGCACGGTGGGCCTGGGCCAGGTGCGCTACCCGACGGCCGGCAACGCGACCAGCGAGGAAGAGGCCCAGCCCTTCTACGTGAACGCGCCCTTCGGCATCGTCATGGTGCACAACGGCAACCTGACCAACGCCAAGCAGCTGCGCCAGGAACTGTCCGACACGGACCACCGCCATACCAACACCGAGAGCGACTCCGAAGTGCTGCTCAACGTGCTGGCCCATGAGCTGGCGCGCGCCAGCAGCGGTGCCCCGCTTAAGAGCGAGGACGTGTTCAAGGCCGTCAGCGCCGTGCACAGGCGCATCAAGGGCTCCTACGCCGTGATCGCCCTCATCGCGGGCTACGGCCTGCTGGCCTTCCGTGATCCCTTCGGCATCCGTCCCCTGTGCATGGGCCGGGGTGCCGACGGCACCGTGATGCTGGCCAGCGAGTCCGTGGCGCTGGAAGGCACGCTGCACCAGCTCGAGCGCGACATCGCTCCGGGCGAGGCGGTGTTCGTTCACAACGATGGCCAGGTCGAGACCCGCCAGTGCGCCGACAGGAGCGAACTGCACCCCTGCGTGTTCGAGTACGTGTACCTGGCGCGCCCCGATTCGGTGATGGACGGCATCTCGGTCTACCAGGCCCGCCTGAACATGGGCGAGACGCTGGCCAAGCGCGTGGTCTCCACCGTGCCGCCCAGCGAGATCGACGCCATCATCCCGATCCCGGAATCCAGCCGCCCCAGCGCCATGCAGCTGGCCCAGCTGCTGGGCATTCCCTACCGCGAAGGCTTCGTCAAGAACCGCTACGTGGGCCGCACCTTCATCATGCCGGGCCAGGCCTCGCGCAAGAAGTCCGTGCGCCAGAAGCTCAATGCCATCGGCAGCGAGTTCAAGGGCCGCAAGGTGCTGCTGGTCGATGACTCCATCGTGCGCGGCACCACCTCCAAGGAAATCGTGCAGATGGCGCGCGACGCCGGCGCCGTCAAGGTCTACCTGGCCTCGGCAGCGCCGCCGGTGCGCCATCCCAACGTCTACGGCATCGACATGCCCACGCGTGCCGAACTGGTGGCCCATGGCCGCTCGGTCGAGGAAATCCGCCAGGTCATCGGCGCCGATGCGCTGATCTACCAGGACGTGGCCGCCATGAAGCAGGCCGTGGGCAAGATCAATCCGCAGGTGCAGGGCTTCGAGGCCTCGTGCTTCGACGGCGTCTACATCACGGGCGACATCTCCGAGGACGAGGTGACTGCGCTCAACGAGGGCCGCAACCGTGGCGGAGAGGAAGATGCCGGCGACGCCTCGCGCCTGTCCCTGCCCAATGCTCAGGAAGCCTGAGCGGGCGGGCATTCAGTGACAATACCGGGCGGGCCTGTGGCCCGCCTTTTTTGACAAATGAGCTAAAAGCGCTGGTGCTGGAGGGCCATGCCGCCAGGTGACAAGCGCTTCTAGCTCCTTTTTTCCGGGTGCCGCCAGCACGGCGGCCCGTGCCCGATCCCTAGGACCATCAACGTGACGAACAAGACACTTCCCGAAGGCCTGCATCCCGATACGCTGGCCCTGCGCGTGGCCGTGGAAAGAAGCCAGTGGGGCGAGCACAGCGAAGCGCTGTACATGACCAGCAGCTTCGTGCAGCCCGACTGCGCCACGGCCGCGCGCCGCTTTGCCAACGAAGAGTTCGGCTACACCTACAGCCGTACCGGCAACCCCACGGTCACCAGCTTCGAGCAGCGCCTGGCGGCCATGGAAGGCACGGAATGCGCCGTGGCCACGTCCACCGGCATGTCGGCCATCCTGCTGGTGGCGCTGACCACGCTCAAGGCGGGCGACCATGTGATCTGCTCGCAGTCCATGTTCGGCTCCACCATCAAGCTGCTGGGCGGCGAGATGGCGCGCTTCGGCATCGAGACCAGCTTCGTGGCGCAGACCGATGTGCAGGCCTGGCAGGCCGCCATCCGTCCCAACACCCGGCTGCTGTTCGCAGAGACGCCCACCAACCCGCTGACCGACCTGTGCGACATCGCCGCGCTGGCCCGGCTGGCCCACGCCCATGGCGCGCTGCTGGCGGTGGACAACAGCTTCGCATCGCCCGTGCTGCAGCAGCCGGCGAAGTTCGGGGCCGACCTGGTCGTGCATTCGGGCACCAAGCTGCTGGACGGCCAGGGCCGCGTCATGGCGGGCGCCGTCTGCGGCACGACGGCGCTGGTGGACAAGGTCATGGGCACCTTTCTGCGCAGCGGCGGCCTGAACCTGGCGCCGTTCAACGCCTGGGTCGTGCTCAAGGGGCTGGAGACGCTGTCCCTGCGCGTCAAGGCGCAAAGCGCCGCCGCGCTGGAGCTGGCCACCTGGCTGCAGGCGCACCCCAAGGTCGCGCGCGTCTACTACCCGGGCCTGGCCAGCCATCCGCAGCACGAACTGGCCATGCGCCAGCAAAACGGCATGGGCGGCGGCGTGCTGTCCTTCGATGTGGTGGGCGAGGGCGCAGCGCAGCTGCGCGCCAATGCCTTCCACGTCGCCGACAGCACCCGGGTGTGCTCGATCACGGCCAACCTGGGCGACGTCAAGACCACCATCACCCACCCGGCCAGCACCTCGCATGGCCGCCTGAGCGAGGAGCAGCGCCAGGCCGCCGGCATCGGCCAGGGCCTGCTGCGCATCTCCGTCGGACTCGAACACCTGGGCGACATCAAGAACGATCTCTCCCGCGGACTGGACACCCTGCAATGACCCAAAAAGTACGTACCCGTTTCGCCCCGTCCCCGACGGGCTTCATCCACCTGGGCAACATCCGCTCGGCCCTGTACCCCTGGGCCTTCGCGCGCGCCACGGGCGGCGACTTCATCCTGCGCATCGAGGACACGGACCTGGAGCGCTCCACCCAGGCCTCGGTGGACGTGATCCTCGAAGGCATGGCCTGGCTGCAACTGGACCATGACGAGGGCCCGTTCTACCAGATGCAGCGCATGGACCGCTACAAGCAGGTGCTGGCCGGCCTGCAGGCCTCGGGCCATGTCTATCCCTGCTACATGAGCGTGGAAGAACTCGACGCGCTGCGCGAGCGCCAGATGGCCAACAAGGAAAAGCCGCGCTACGACGGCACCTGGCGCCCCGAAGAAGGCAAGGTGCTGCCGCCCGTGCCCGAAGGCGTGCAGCCCGTGCTGCGCTTCAAGACGCCCAAGGACGGCGTCGTGGCCTGGGAGGACAAGTGCAAGGGCCGCATCGAGTTCCAGAACAGCGAACTCGACGACCTGGTCATCGCGCGCCCCGACGGAACGCCCACCTACAACTTCTGCGTCTGCGTGGACGACATGGACATGGGCATCACCCATGTGATCCGTGGCGACGACCATGTCAACAACACGCCGCGCCAGATCCACATCTTCGAGGCCCTGGGCGCCAGCGTGCCGGTGTTCGCCCACCTGCCCACCGTGCTCAACGAGCAGGGCGAGAAGATGAGCAAGCGCAACGGCGCCAAGGCCGTCACCCAGTACCGCGACGAAGGCTACCTGCCCGACGCCATGGTCAACTACCTGGCGCGCCTGGGCTGGAGCCACGGTGACGATGAAATCTTCAGCCGCGCCCAGTTCCTGGAGTGGTTCAACCTCGACCACCTGGGCCGCAGCGCCGGCCAGTTCGACGAGGCCAAGCTGCGCTGGGTCAACGCCCAGCACCTGAAGGCGCTGGACGACGCGGCGCTGGCGGCCCTGGTGCGCCCGTTCGTGCTCCAGGCCGGCGTGGACGCGGCCCTGCTCGATGCCGACGACCGCCTGCCGCGCATCTGCGCGCTGTTCAAAGACCGCTGCGAAACCCTGGTCGACCTGGCGCACTGGGCGCGCCTGTTCTATGTGGACGCATTCGAACGCAATGCCGACGACCTGGCCAAGCATGTGACCGAGGCCGTGTCGCCCGCCATCGATGCCTTCGCCGAGGCCATCGCAGCGGTGCCATGGAACAAGGAAGCGATCGCCGCCGCCATCAAGGACGTGCTCAAGGCCCAGGGCCTGAAGATGCCCCAGCTGGCCATGCCCGTGCGCGTGCTGACCGTGGGCACGGCGCACACGCCTTCGGTGGATGCGGTGCTCGAACTGCTGGGCCGTGAAAAAATTCTCGCGCGTTTGAAAAACCGCTGAAAAACCTGTCTATAATTCGAGTCTCTGATGCAAACGCAGCAACTGAAAAGAAGCAGTGATTGCAGCATGAAGGGGGTATAGCTCAGCTGGGAGAGCGCTTGCATGGCATGCAAGAGGTCATCGGTTCGATCCCGTTTACCTCCACCAAAATTTGAGACTTGGGTTTTACGCAAGTTCTAGGATTGACCCTATCGTCTAGAGGCCTAGGACATCACCCTTTCACGGTGAGTACCGGGGTTCGAATCCCCGTAGGGTCGCCAAGTTTGCAGCACTTGGCTCGCAAGAGCGCAAAAGCTGCCTGCCAGGAGTGGTAGTTCAGTTGGTTAGAATACCGGCCTGTCACGCCGGGGGTCGCGGGTTCGAGTCCCGTCCACTCCGCCACAATCTGTCGCTTGGTATGTAAGCGCCTTTCTCTGTGTGAAGGCGCTTTTTTATCGGCAAAATCCAGGTTTTGACCCTATCGTCTAGAGGCCTAGGACATCACCCTTTCACGGTGAGTACCGGGGTTCGAATCCCCGTAGGGTCGCCAAGTTCGCAGCACTTGGCTCGCAAGAGCGCAAAAGCTGTCTGCCAGGAGTGGTAGTTCAGTTGGTTAGAATACCGGCCTGTCACGCCGGGGGTCGCGGGTTCGAGTCCCGTCCACTCCGCCAGCATGTTCCGGGCCTTGGCCTGGGTCCAGAAAGCCACCTTCGGGTGGCTTTTTGCTTTGCGCTGTCGTTCCGGTGGCAGGATTTTTACAGCTGGAAAGAAAAAAGCCGGAAAAATTTAGGGATAAACCCGGAACTTTGCCTCAACATTCGTAACAATACATAGGGCTTCCGCGCGGAAGCTGCATTGTCCAAGCCGTTACCGTCCACGACCCCATGCGCCTTGCGCCTTCTTTCCTGTTTTCCTTGCTGATGCTGATGTCCATCATCTGGGGACAGGCCACGGCGTCGGCATCGGTCGATGGCATGGAGGCGGATGGACTGATGGGCATGCATTACCCCATCGTTTCCATCGATGAGGCCTTCCTCGACGAACTCGAAGAAGAGGACGAGACGCAGTTCGCCGAGCTCACGGTCCATGGCGGCAACTCCCGCAACACGCTGAACCTGCAGGCCAGCGAGGACCGTTCCTCCGAGATGTACTGGCCTCCCGAGCAGGTGGTCATTCAGGTCCTGCCCATCTGGGCTCCTCCTTCCCCCAGGACGTCGGCGCATCTGTCGCCTGCGCCGGGCCAGTTGCTGCGCCCGCCAAAAACGTCCGAAGCCGCCTGAGCGCTTTGCGGCGCGGACCTGCTCCGCGTCCCGTGCCGGCCCATCCCCCTTTGCTGATCGATGGCCTTTTGCCCCTGCCGGGGGCAAAAGCCTTGCCGCTGTTCGTCCTCTGAACCGGCCACGCTGGGCACCCCGCCAGCTCCACGCTTACTCAACCCCTCGACTGCCGCCCTGCGGCAGAGATATGCCATGGTGAAACCAACGGTATTGGCGGGATTCGACTCCGCCCGTTTTCCTTTCTTGCCACGCAAGGTCCTGCAAGCTGCGGTCTGCGGCCTGATGCTGGGTTGTGGCGCAGGCGCATCGGCACAGGCCGTGGCGGCCAGTGAGCCGGCCACAGCGGCCTCAGCGTCGGCCAGCGCACAGAATCTGCCCCGGCTGAGCCTGAACGAGGTCGTGCGCGCCGTGCTGGAGCACAACCCCGATCTGCGCGCGGTGGAGCAGTCGCGCACCACGGCGCGTGCGGGCGTGGTGAGCGCATCGGCGCTGCCCAATCCCAAGCTCGAATGGAACCAGGGCCGCAACAGCGCCCGGGTGCCGGGCGCTGCCGCCGGCACGGTGCAGGGCTGGGCCGTGGCCCTGCCCATCGAAAACCCGGCGGTGCGCGGTGCGCGGATCGAGGCGGCCAAGGCGGGCGAGCAAGGCTCGGTGCACTACGTGGCCACCACGCGCAACGCGCTGGTGGCCCAGGTGCGCCTGCGTGCCTACGAGCTGGTGCTGCGCGAGGCCGAGGTCGAGGCGGCCAGGGATGCCGTGCGCCTGCTGGAGCAGGCGCACGAGCGTGTTCGCGTGCGCGTGGACAGCGGCGAGGCCGCGCGCTACGAAATCATCAAGGCCGACGCCGAGATCATCCAGGCACGCCAGCTGGAACAGACCGCGCGCCTGCGCGCCGAGCAGGCGCAGCTGACGCTGGGCCGCCTGGCCGCCGGCCAGCTGCCCGTGCGCTTTCGTCTCGATGTGTCGCTGGAGGACCCGCTGCGCATCGAGGATCTGGGGGCAATCGATCCCATGGAGCATCCCGAGCTGCGCCAGCTCAAGGCCGAGGTCGAGCGCGCCCAGGCCCGCCTGGATGGCGCCAAGGCGGCGCGCTGGCCTGGCATGGAGCTGCGCTACGGGCAGACGCGCGAGCCCGATGTGCGGCTGAACACGGTGGGTGTGAGCATCCAGATTCCCTTGCTGGACCAGCAGCGCGGCCCCATCGACGAGGCGGCCTCCGAGCTGGAGCGCGCCAGGCTGCAGCTGGAGGGCCGCCAGATCGAGCTGCGCCAGCAGACGCTGCAGGCCTGGAAGGAGCTGGAGATGGCGCGGCTGCGCACCCAGGCGCTGAGCCAGGGCTCGGTGCGCGAGGCCGAATCGGCGCTGCGCGTGGCCGAGGCCGCCTACCGCTTCGGCGAGCGCGGCATCCTGGACGTGCTCGATGCGCAGCGCGTGCTGCGCTCCATCCGCGCCGACCTGCTGGATGCGCGCTACCAGCTGCAAGCCGCGCGCATCCAGCTCGAATACCTTGCGGGCCGCTATGACGAACCGGCCGCGCCGTGAAGCGCGCCTTTCTCGCATGAGCCCCGCAACCTCTCCGAATTCAGAAACGAACATGTCCTTGACTATGCAATCGAAGAACATTGCCACAGGCGCCCGCAGCAGCACGCTGCTGCACTCGATGGCCCTGGCCGGCCTGCTGGCCGCGACCCTGGCGCTGGGCGCCTGCGGCAAGGGCGAGGAAGCCGCCGCCAAGGCCGCGCCCGCTGCGGCCGCCGCCCAGGAGCAGGATCCGCTGGAGGTCCGCGTCACGCCCGAGATGGCGCCCAACTTCGCGGCCAAGCCCGTGGCCAAGGCGCAGATCGCGCCGCTGCAGGAGGTGTCCGGCCGCATCGAGGCCAACGAGCGCCAGGTCACGCGCATCGGCGCGGCGGTCACGGGCCGTGTGACCGAGGTGCTGGTCGAAGTGGGCGACCGTGTGCGTGCCGGCCAGGTGCTGGCCCGCGTGGCCAGCCCCGAGCTGACCACGGCCCAGCTCGCCTACCTGCGCGCGCACTCGGCGGCCACGCTGGCCGAGCGCGCCGTGGAGCGTGCGCGCCAGCTGATCGCGGCCGACGTGATCGGCTCGGCCGAGCTGCTGCGCCGCGAATCCGAACTGGCCATCGCGCGCGCCGAGCAGCGCGCGGCCGGCGACCAGCTGCGCCTGATCGGCATTCCCGACAGCGCCATCGCCCAGTTGCGTGACAAGGGCACGCTGCAATCGCACGCGGCCGTGCTGTCCACGGGGGCGGGGGTGGTGATCGAGCGCAAGGTCAGTGCGGGGCAGGTGGCGCAGCCCGGCGATCCGCTGTTCACCGTGGCCGACCTGGCCACCGTCTGGGTGGTGGGCGCCATTCCCGAGCAGATGGCCAGCGGCGTGCGCGCCGGCCAGCCGGTGGAGATCTCGGTGCCCGCGCTGGGGGATCGCACCCTGTCCGGCCAGATCATCCATGTCGGCGACACCGTGACGCCCGAGACGCGCACGGTGACCATCCGCACGCAGGTGGACAACCCCGAGCGCGATCTCAAGCCCCAGATGCTGGCCACCATGCGCATCCAGGGCGAGTCGCGCGAACTGCTGGCCGTGCCCGCCGATGCCGTGGTGCGCGAAAACGACCGCGACCATGTCTTCGTCCGCAAGGGCGAGAACCATTACCGGCTCACGCCCGTGGACCTGGGCGCCGCCAGCGGCGGCATGCGCCCGGTGAACAAGGGGCTGGCCGAGGGCACGGTCATCGTCACCACCGGTGCCTTCCACCTGAATAACGAGCGCAAGCGCGCCGAGCTGGAGTAAGCCCATGATCGCTTCCATGATCCGGGCCGCCCTGAGCCAGCGACTCATCGTGATCGTGCTCGCGCTCGTGCTGTGCGGCTTCGGCCTGCGCGCGGCGATGCATCTGTCGGTCGATGCCTTCCCCGATGTCACCAATGTCCAGGTCCAGGTGGCCACCGAGGCGCCGGGCCGCTCGCCCGAGGAGATCGAGCGTTTCGTGACCGTGCCGCTGGAAATCGCCATGACCGGCATGCCGGGCCTGGTGGAGATGCGCTCGCTCAACAAGAGCGGCCTGTCCATCATCACCCTGGTCTTCACCGATGCCACCGATGTGTACTTCGCGCGCCAGCTCGTCACCGAGCGGCTGATCGAGGTCACGCCGCGCATGCCCGAGGGCATCATCCCCGTGCTGGGGCCGGTGTCCACGGGCCTGGGCGAGGTCTACCAGTACACGCTGGAGCATCCCGACGACGGCAAGCGCGCCCTCACCCCCGAGGAGCTGACCGAGCGCCGCACCATCCAGGACTGGGTGGCGCGCCCGCTGCTGCGCTCCATTCCCGGCGTGGCCGAGATCAACTCCCAGGGCGGCTACGTCAAGCAGTACCAGGTGGAGGTCGATCCGGGCCGGCTGCGCCACTACGGCCTGTCGGTGCGCCAGGTGGTCCAGGCCATCGCCGACAACAACGCCAATGCCAGCGGCGGCATCCTGCCCCAGGTCACCGAGCAGTACCTGATCCGTGCCGTGGGCCTGATACAGACGCTGGATGACATCGCCAACATCGTGCTCAAGGAGCAGGGCGGCGTGCCGGTCTTCGTGCGCGACGTGGCCGAGGTCCGGCTGGGCGCCGAAGTGCGCCAGGGCGCCATCATCAAGGGCGGCTACACCGAAGGTGTCTCAGGCATCGTGCTGATGATGCGCGGCGGCAATGCCAAGGAAGTGGTCACCCGCGTGAAGCAGCGCGTGAACGAGATCAACACCAAGGGCATGCTGCCCGGCGGCCTGCAGATCGTGCCCTACTACGACCGCACCGACCTGGTCGATTCGGCGCTGTGGACCGTGGGCAAGGTGCTGATCGAGGGCATCATCCTCGTGGTCGTGGTGCTGTTCATCTTCCTGGGCGACGTGCGCTCCAGCCTGATCGTGGTGGCCACGCTGATCATCACGCCGCTGACCACCTTCATCATGATGAACCGCTGGGGCATATCGGCCAATCTCATGTCGCTGGGAGGGCTGGCCATCGCCATCGGCCTCATGGTGGATGCCACCGTGGTGGTGGTGGAGAACGTGTTCCACAAGCTCGGCCAGGCCGGCGACAGCATGGGCGCCCGCGTGCGCACCGTGCTGTCGGCCACCACCGAGGTGGCCACGCCCACCATTTTCGGCATCGCCATCATCATCCTGGTGTTCCTGCCGCTGATGACGCTGCAGGGCATCGAGGGCAAGATGTTCGGGCCGCTGGCGCTGACGATCGCCATCTCGCTGGCCGTGTCGCTGGCGGTGTCGCTGTTCCTCTCGCCCGTGCTGTGCTCGTACTTCCTCAAGGGCGGCGCCGACCACGACACGCGGCTGATTGCCTTCCTCAAGCGCCGCTACCTGCGCCTGCTGGACCTGGCCACCGCGCGCAACCGCGCCACGCTGGCCGTGGCCGTGGCCCTGCTGCTGGGCTCGCTGGGCCTGTTCCCGCTGCTGGGCAAGTCCTTCATGCCGACCATGAAGGAGGGCGCGCTGACGCCGCAGATCAACCGCGTGCCCAGCATCTCGCTGGACGAGTCCATCCGCATGGAAATGGCGGCGATGAAGGCCGTGGCCGAAGTGCCGGGCGTGCTCAGCGTGGTTTCCAAGCTGGGCCGTGGCGAGTCGCCGGCCGACCCCGCAGGCCCCAACGAGTCCGATCCCATCGTGCTGCTGGACCCCGAGTCCGACCGCACCCAGGACGAGATCGACGAGGACATCCGCCAGCGCCTGTCCACCATTCCCGGTGTGCAGATCGTGCTGTCCCAGCCGATCTCCGAGCGCGTGGACGAGATGGTCACGGGCGTGCGCTCGCAGGTGGCGATCAAGGTCTTCGGCGACGAACTCACCGAGCTGCGCGACGTGTCCGAGCAGGTCGCCCGCATCCTGAAAAGCGTGCCGGGCAGCGCCGACATCCGCGTCGAGCGCCTGTCGGGCCAGCAGGCGCTCACGGTGGACATCGACCGCAAGGCCATCGCGCGCCACGGCCTGAACGTCACCGATGTGCAGGGCGTGATCGAGTCGGCCATCGGCGGCAAGGAAGTCACCACGGTCTACGAGGGCGAGCGCCGCTACAACGTGGTCGTGCGCTTTCCCGAGCCTTTCCGCGGCTCGCCCGAGGCCATCGGCGCCACCTTGCTGACCACCAGCACCGGCGCCCAGGTGCCCCTGAGCAGCGTGGCCCGCATCGAACTCGTGGACGGACCGGCCCAGATCAGCCGCGAAAGCGGCAAGCGCCGCGTGGTGGTGGGCGCCAACGTGGAAGGGCGCGACCTGGGCGGCTTCGTCGCCGAGGTGCAGCAGCGCATCGACAGCGAAGTGAAGCTGCCCGATGGCTACTACTTCGTGTACGGTGGCCAGTTCGAGAACATGGAGCGCGCCATGGGCACGCTGCAGGTCATCGTGCCGCTGACCATCGTGGCCATCTTCTTCCTGCTGTTTTTGCTGTTCAACTCGGTCAAGCTGGCCGGACTGATCATCCTGGTGCTGCCGTTCGCCTCCATCGGCGGGCTGATCGGCCTGTTCGTCACGGGCGAGTACGTGAGCGTGCCGGCCTCGGTGGGCTTCATCGCGCTGTGGGGCATCGCCGTGCTCAACGGCGTGGTGCTGGTCACCTGCATCCGCAAGCTGCGCGAGGACGGCATGGACGTGGCCCAGGCCGTGCGCGAGGGCTGCGTGCAGCGCTTCCGCCCCGTGATGATGACGGCCACCGTGGCCCTGCTGGGCCTGGTGCCCTTCCTGTTCGCCTCCGGGCCCGGCTCGGAGGTGCAGCGCCCGCTGGCCATCGTGGTGATCGGCGGCCTGATCTCGTCCACCCTGCTGACGCTGGTGGTGCTGCCCACGCTGTACCGCTGGTTTGATGAAAAACCGCTGGAAGCCTGATCCAAGGAGGTGAATCCATGACCATGAAGGAAATCCGGGCCATCGTGCGCCCCAGCCGCCTGGAGCGCCTGCGCGATGCGCTGCGCGCCATTCCCAACTTCCCGGGCGTGACGCTGTTCCGCGCCGAGGGCTTCACGGCCCCGGCCGCCATCGACAAGCGCAGCGTCAAGGAGGAGTTGACCGACTTCTCCGACAAGCTCATGGTCTGCGTGCTGGCCGAGGCGTCCATGGTCGAGCCCATCCGCGCGGCCATCACCTCGGCCTGCCATTCGGGCCAGGTCGGCGACGGCCTGGTATGGGTGGTGGACATCGCCGAGATCCACCGCATCCGCGACGGGCAGAGCCTGGCCTGACGGCGTGCACGGGCAGCGGAATGCGCGGCGACATAAAAAAGTCACGCATTCCGTTTCTGGCCCGAAAACGCTGTGCTACAATTTTTGAATCGCAGCAACGAAGCAAAGCAACGTTGCAGCAAAGGGGGTATAGCTCAGCTGGGAGAGCGCTTGCATGGCATGCAAGAGGTCATCGGTTCGATCCCGTTTACCTCCACCAAAATTTGAAGCTTGGGTTTTACGCAAGTTCTAGGATTGACCCTATCGTCTAGAGGCCTAGGACATCACCCTTTCACGGTGAGTACCGGGGTTCGAATCCCCGTAGGGTCGCCAAGTCCGCAGCACTTGGCTCGCAAGAGCGCAAAAGCTGCCTGCCAGGAGTGGTAGTTCAGTTGGTTAGAATACCGGCCTGTCACGCCGGGGGTCGCGGGTTCGAGTCCCGTCCACTCCGCCAGATTCCTTGTGCAGGCCCAGCGCCTGCACAGTCCGCAAGCCACCGCAAGGTGGCTTTTTTTGCTTCTTCGCAGCCTCTGCAGCGCCGCCGGGCGCTGCGTACCGGCTTTTCCTGCCCTGCACGATGGCGGGGGCCGTCGCTGCACGCCGGTTCTGCGCCCCTTTCCTGCACGGCGGGCATCACCAGTCCGCCATGGTGCGGGCCATCATCCATGGCGTGGGAAAGCCAGGCAGATGCGGCTTCATAGGTATTCGCTGCCGGTTTCCCACCGACGATAGCCGTGTCTTCGTTTGCTCTTGCGGCACGTCTTCCAAACAGGTCCGAGATGCCATTGCAGGCCGGCTTGCCGCCATCGCCGGTAATGCTTCTCATTTCATGTCCTGGAAACGTTGAAGGAGCACCATCGAATGCCTGGGTCACGGTTCAAGTCTCAGCACGTCAACAGGGCTGCGCAGCCCTTGCCGATCCTGTTCGAGGACGCATGGACCCGGCGCGGGCGGCCGCCGCCGCCGTGAGGCCGATTTGAGGCCGGTCTGAGGCCGGCCTGAGGCCGCTCCCCCAAGGCGCGCCGAGGCGCATCGGCGCGCACTGATGCCCTGCGGTCAGCGGTTGCGCCGCCGCTGCCGCCTGTGCCGTGCACCGTCCTGTCTTGTGCAGGGGCGGTGTGCCGGCAGTCCATCGACCTGCGGTCGACATGTCCCCTTGATGTTCTTGCCTGGCTTGCGAGAGGAACTGCATCGTGTCCGTGAATCACACACATTCTTCGCTGGAAGAGGTCTTCATTGCTTCGCGTGGACAACTGGTGAGGGTCGCGCGAAGAATTCTCAGGAATCCTGAACTGGCCGACGACGCCGTGCAGGACACCTATCTGCGCGTGGCCGAGATGCGCGGCGATGCCGAGATCGCCAAGCCCGCCGCCTACTGGACGCGCGCCGTCTGCAACATGGCGCTGGACTACCTGCGCCGCCAGGAGCGCGAGAACACCTATCGCACCCACGGCGTGGACGTGGAGGCGCTGGAGATACCCGACAGCCGCTCGCCCGAGCGCCTGCTGTGCGAGTCCCAGGCCATACGCCTGATCGACCAGGCCCTGGACGAGGTGCCGCCCAAGACGCGCGAGACCTTCGAGCTGTACCGCATCAAGGGCCTCACCCAGCGCCAGATCGCCGAGCACATGCAGTGCGCGCTGGGCCTGGTGAACGCCAGGATCGCGGATGCCTGCAAGGCCATCCATGTCCACCGTGCGCTGCTCGACCACCTCTGAGCGATGCGGCCCGGCACGCGGCATGAACAGTTTCGGATCCAGAACGTCATGTCCAACAGAGGCGCAGTGCCGGATCGCCGCGTTCCGGCATGGGCTTCGCCGATGTTCAACTGCATAAGGACGCCTGCATGTCTACAAGCTGCTTCGACCGCGAAGACGAAACCTTCATCGTTCTGGTCAACCACGAGGAACAGTATTCCATCTGGCCGCACTGGAAGGCCGTGCCCGGCGGCTGGACCGCCGTGCAAGGCGTGAAGGGCGACAAGAAAACCGTGCTCGACTACGTGGAAGCCACCTGGACCGACATGCGGCCCAAGTCGCTGCGCGTGTGGATGCAGCAGCAGGAACAGGCGGGCGCCGGCGCCACGCCGCACCAGGCCGATACCCAGAGCGAAGCCACAGCGGGCTGACGCGCATGCACGCGCCACTGACCCTGCTGTGCCTGCCCTGCGCAGGCGCCAGCGCCACCATGTACCTGCGCTGGCGCAGGCTGCTGCCCCACTGGATCCGCATTGCGCCGGTGGAGCTGCCGGGGCGCGGCAGCCGGCTGGGCGAGCCTGCGGTCGAGGACTTCGGGCAACTCGTCGGGCTGCTGTGCGCCGAGCAGCGCCAGGCCATGCAGGGCCGCTTTGCCTTGCTGGGCCACAGCATGGGCGCGCTGCTGGCCTTCGGCATGGCGCGGCGGCTGCGCGATCAGGGCAGGGCGCTGCCGCTGGCCCTGGTCGCCTCGGGCAGTCCGGCGCCGGCCTGCCGCGATCCCGGGCGCTTTGCGGGCAAGGGCGACGACGCGGCGCTGATCGCCGATCTGCGCAGGCAGGGCGGCACGCCCGAAGAGGTGTTTGCCAGCCCCGAGCTCATGCGCATCACGCTGGATGTGCTGGGCTGCGACTACCGCGTCTGCGAGAGCTTCGGCCATGTGCCCACTGCGGGACTGCCGGTGCCGATCCATGTCTTTGCGGGGCGGCAGGACGACATCGAAGCGCCCCGCGTCCAGGCCTGGTCGCGGGAGGCCGCCGACGCCTTCACGCTGGACTGGTTCGAGGGCGGGCATTTCTTCATCAGGCAGAGCGAAGGCGATGTGCTGGCCGTCCTGGCGCAGCGCCTGGCCGGGTCCCATTCAATCCAGGGGGAAATCCATGCAGCTCGTGCCCGTGCGTGAGGCCGCGAACCAGGGCATCGAGGTCTTCCGGCTGGACCTGGACCTGTCGGCCGAGCTGGGCGACAGCCTGCCCCACCTGACCCCTGATGAGCGCGGCCGTGCCGCGCGCTTCGTGCGGGCCGCCGACCGGCTGCGCTTTGCCCAGACGCGCGCTGCCACGCGGCGGCTGCTGGGGCGCAGGCTGGGCTGCTGCCCGGCCGATGTGCCCCTGGCCATCGGCACGCATGGCAAGCCCTTCGTGAATGACGAGCCGCACAGGGCGCCTGTCTTCAATGTCTCGCATTCGGGCGGGCATGCGCTGATCGCGCTGGCCGATCCCGGTGGCGTGCTGCACCTGGGCGTGGACATCGAGCAGCACAAGCCCGACCTCGATGCCGAGGTCATGCTCGACGCCGTCTGCACCGACCAGGAACGCGCCAGCGTGCGCCGAGCGCCTGATCGGCTGGCGGCCTTCTACCAGCGCTGGGTGGGCAAGGAGGCCGTGCTCAAGGCCATCGGCATCGGCGTGGCCGACCACCTGCGCTCCATAGGCATCAGCCCGGGAGGGGACGGACGGCTGGCCATCGCCTGCACGGTCCCCGACTGGAACGGTTTTCAAGCGATGGCGCTGCCGGCGCCGCCGGGCTACGCGGCAGCTCTTGCGTGGCGCACCAAGGAATCGACATGAACGAAACCCTCCAGCGCTTCGAGCGCAAGGCACCCGCCGGATCCCTGCTTCCCCAGCTCATCACGCCCGCCCAGCCGGGCCAGGACCTGCTGGCCGCGCTGCCGCCGCTGCGCCGTGACATCGACGAGGCCTTGCTGACCACGGGCGGCGTGCTGCTGCGCGGCTTCGGCGTGCCCGATGTGGAGACCTTCCAGCGCTTTGCCTCGGCCTTCGGCCACCCGCTGCTCAAGTACGAATTCGCCTCCACGCCGCGCAGCGCGGTCGCGGCCGCCAGCGGCGCGGGCGTCTACACCTCCACCGAATACCCGGCCCACCAGAGCATTCCGTTGCACAACGAGCAGGCCTACACGCGCGAATGGCCCATGAAGATCTGGTTCCACTGCGTGACGGCCGCGCCCGAGGGCGGCGAGACGCCGATCGCCGACAGCCGCGCCGTCTACCGCCGCATTCCGGCGCGCATCCGCGAGCTGTTCGAGCCCGGCATTCTCTACGTGCGCAACTTCGGCGAGATGGACGTGCCCTGGCAGAAGGTGTTCAACACCGACAGCCGCGCCGAGGTGGAGGCCTTCTGCCGCCATGCGCGCATGGACTGGGAGTGGAAGGAGGACGACGGCCTGCGCACGCGCCAGCTGTGCCAGGCCATGGAAAGCCATCCCGTCACGGGCGAGATGGTCTGGTTCAACCAAGCCCACCTGTTCCACATCTCGGCGCGCGAGCCCGAGGAGCGCGAGGTGCTGGAAGAGGTCTACGGCATCGAGAACCTGCCGCGCAACACCTTCTTTGCCGACGGCTCCACCATCGGCGACGACATCTTTGCCGAGGTGCGCGCCGCACTGGACGCCGAGACCGTCAGCTTCCCCTGGGAGCAGGGCGACGTGCTGATGCTGGACAACATGCTCGTGGCCCATGCCCGCTCGCCCTTCAAGGGGCCGCGCAAGGTGATCGTCGCCATGGCCGAGCCGCGCAGCAATCTGGACCGTTTCTGAGAACCCGGGAGGCAGTCGACATGCTGAGTGGACACAGTGCAATCGCGGCGGCGGGGCAGGCGCCGGCCAGCCTGGTCGCGCATCTGAGGGGCCTGGCGCAGCAGCGGCCCGACGACATCTGGCTCACCGTGGCCGCCGTGCAGGACGGCCGCGTGGTCGAGCGCAGCCACCGCTACGGCGAGTTCGAGCGGCGCGTGCGCGCCCTGGCCGCCCGGCTGCAGCAGCTGTGTCCCCTGGGCGCGCGCGCCCTGGTGATGATGGACAACGACGAGCACTATGCCGCCAGCATGCTGGCCTGCTTCTACGCGGGCGTGATCGCCGTTCCCGTGCCGCCGCTGCAATCGCTGCGCGTGCAGCACCTGGAGCGGCTGCTGGGCATCGTCGGCGACGCGGGCGCGTCCTGCGTGATCAGCACGGCCGACGTCATCGAGGCCCTGCCCGGCGCCGACGCGCGCTTTGCCGGCGTCGCCACCGTCGCCGCCGACCAGGTGGACCTGGCCGAGGCCGCCGCCTGGCGGCCCCATGCGCCGGCCGCCGAGGACATCGCCTTCCTGCAGTACACCTCGGGCTCCACCTCGGCGCCCAAGGGCGTGATGGTCAGCCACGGCAACCTCATCGCCAACGAGGCCGCCATCCAGCAGCGCATGGACATCGGCGCGGGCGACCGCTTCGTCTCCTGGGCGCCGCTGTACCACGACATGGGCCTGATCGGCGGCCTGCTGCAGCCGCTGTACAGCGGCCTGCCGCTGGTGCTGACCTCGCCGCGCCTCTTTCTGGAAAGCCCCGTGCGCTGGCTGGAACTGATCTCGCGCCACCGCGCCACCGTCAGCGGCGGCCCCGACTTCGCCTATCGGCTGTGCCTGGAGCGGATCAGGGATTCGCAGCTGGCGCGGCTCGATCTGTCGAGCTGGCGGCTGGCCTATACGGGGGCCGAGCCCGTGCGCGCGGACACCGTCGCGGCCTTCGCGCGGCGCCTTGCCCCCTGCGGCCTGCGGCCCGACGCCGCCTATGCCTGCTATGGCCTGGCCGAAGCCACTTTGTTCATCACTGGCGGCACGCGCGGCGCGGGCGCTGCCGTCACGGTCTTCGATACCGAGGCTTTGGGCCAGGGCCGGGCCGAAGAAAGCTCCAGCGCCTTGCAGACCCCGCTGGTGGGCTGCGGCCCTGCCGTTCCCGGCCATGCCGTGGCCATCGTCGATCCGCACAGCCTGCAGGTGCTGGAGCCCGGCCGCGTGGGCGAGATCTGGGCACACGGCCCCAGCATCAGCCAGGGCTACTGGGGCAAGCCGCGAGAGACGCAACAGGCCTTTGTCGAACATGCAGGCCGGCGCTGGCTGCGCACGGGCGACCTGGGCTTCGTGCACGGTGGCCAGGTCCATGTGGCCGGGCGCATCAAGGACCTGATCATCGTGCGCGGCCACAACCTCTATCCGCAGGACATAGAGCGCGTGGTCGAGGCCGAGGTGGAAGCCGTGCGCAAGGGGCGCGTGGCCGCGTTCGCGGTGCAGGGGCCTGCCGGCGAGGGCATAGGCGTGGCCGCCGAAGTGTCGCGCGGCCTGCAAAAGCTGGTGCCGCGGGAGGTCTTGGTCGATGCACTGGCTGCAGCCGTGGCCACGGCCTTTGGCGAGGCACCGGCCGCCGTGGTCCTGCTGGAGCCCGGCGCACTGCCACGCACATCAAGCGGCAAGCTGCAGCGCCAGGCCTGCAAAAAGGGCTGGGCGCAGCGCAGCCTGGATGCCTATGCGGTCTGGGAGCATGGCAGCTTCGTGGACGCGGCGGAATCTGCGGCGGACTCCGTGGTGGATTCCTTGGCAGATGGCGCAGCAGGCCCATCCGCCCCGCCGCGCGATGCCACCGAGACTGCGCTGGCCCTGCTCTGGTGCGAGGTGCTGCGCCGCGCAGAACTGCCTGCGGGCGATCCGCATTTCTTCCTGCTGGGCGGCAACTCCCTCTCGGCCGCGCAGCTGTCGGCACGCGTGTCGCAGCAATGGGGCGTGGACTTTGCGCCAGGCCTGCTGTTTGACCGGCCCCGGCTTTCGGCCTGCGCGGCTGCATTGCGCGAACTGCAGGCGGCCGGCCCCGGCGCTGGAACGCCTCGTCCAGGCCCGGTGGCGCGCGGCCCTGGGGCGAGCCAGCCCCTGTCCCACGCCCAGCAGCGGCAATGGTTTCTCTGGCACCTGGATCCTGTGGGCGGGGCCTACCACGTGGCGGTGGAGCTGCGGCTGGGCGGCAGGCTGGATGCGCAGCGGCTGCACACGGCCCTGGAGCGCCTGGTGGCGCGCCACGACGCGCTGCGCACCGTGTTCCGGCCGGCGGCCGATGGCTCGGCCCGGCAGCAGGTGCTGGAGGGCGGGGGGCTGGAATTCCAGTGGCTGGACCTGGGCTGCGAGCCACAGCGTGCGACCGAAGAGGCAGCCCGCCTGCATGCCAGGCCCTTCGACCTGTGCCAGGGGCCGCTGCTGCGTGCGCTGCTGATGCGGCTGGGGCCGCAGGAACACCGCCTGGTGCTGGTCATGCACCACATCGTGTCCGACGGCGTATCTCTGCAGAACCTGCTGGACGAACTGGCGCAGCAATACCTCCATCTGGGGGATGCGGCGGCGGCCACTGAGCCCGCCGCCCCCGCATTGCAATATGCCGACTACGCAGCCTGGCATGCGGCCTGGCTGGACGGCGGTGTGCGCGAGCGGCAACTGGCCTACTGGCGCGGGCAACTGGGCAGCGATCATCCCGTGCTGGCCTTGCCCGGCGACGGGCCGCGTGCCGCCGTGGCCCGCTACTCGGCCGCCCGGCACGGCTTCGCGCTGCCCGCGCCGCTGGTGGATGCGCTGCGCGCGCGTGCCGCCGAAGCCGGCGCCAGCCTGTTCATGGTGCTGCTGGCAGGCTGGCAGGCCGTGCTGCACCGCCATACGGGCCAGCAGGTGCTGCGGCTGGGCGTGCCTGTGGCGGGCCGCCAGCATGCGGGCACGCAGGGCCTGATCGGGTTCTTCGTCAACACCGTGGTGCTGCAGGCCGAGGTCGATGGCCGCACGCCGCTGGCCCGGGTGCTCGCCGCGGCCCGCCACGCCACGCTGCAGGCCCAGGCCCACCAGGACCTGCCTTTCGAACAACTGGTGCAAGACCTGCAGCCCCAGCGCAGCCTTGCGCATCCGCCGCTGTTCCAGCTGCTGTTCAACCATGTGCACGAGGACTTGCGCGGCTTCGAGCGCATGACGGGCTGCACGGCCGATGTGGCTGTCGTGCCAGGAGGCACGGCGCAGTTCGAGCTGTCGCTGGAAGTGCGTGAACGCGTGGGCGGCGCCGTGCGCGTGGGCATGGACTACGCGGCCGAGCTGTTCCTGCCGGCCACCATGGAGCGCCTGGGCCAGCACTATCTGCGCATGCTCGAGGCCCTGGCCCATCACCCCGGGGCCACGGTGGGCGAGGTCGACCTGCTGTCGGATGAAGAACGCGCCCAACTGGCGTCCTGGCAGACCGGGCAGGGCGGCTATGCCATCCCCGAACTGGTCCATGCCGCCTTCGAGCAGCAGGCGCGCCGCGACCCGCAGGCCACGGCCCTGGTCTTCGGGAAGGACTCCTGGAGCTATGGGGAACTCAATGCGCGCGCCAACCGCCTGGCCCACCATCTGATCGCATGCGGCGTGCGGCCCGAGGTGCAGGTCGGCATCGCCATGGAGCGTTCGCTGGAGATGGTGGTGTCGCTGCTGGCCATCATGAAGGCCGGCGGTGCCTATGTGCCCATGGACCCCGAGCATCCGGCCGAGCGCCTGCGCTACATGGCCGAGGACAGCGGCATCGGTGTGCTGCTGACGCAGTCGGCGCTGGTGGCACGGCTGCCGTCCGGGCTGCAGCCACTGTGCATGGCCGTGGACGCCATCGATCTGGTGTCCCGGCCGGCCCACGACCCGGGTGTCGCCATGCACGGCGAGAACCTGGTCTACGTCATCTACACCTCGGGCTCCACCGGCCGGCCCAAGGGCGCGGGCAACCGCCACCGGGCGCTGTGCAACCGCCTGGCCTGGGGCCAGCAGCACCAGCCGCTGGCCGCGCACGACACCGTGCTGCAGAAGACGCCGTTCAGCTTCGACATCTCATTCTGGGAGTTCTTCTGGCCGCTGACCACGGGCGCGCGCCTGGCGCTGGCGGGGCCCGGCGAGCACCGTGATCCCGCGCGCATCGCGGCCCTGGTCCGGCGCCACGCCGTCAGCTGCATCCACTTCGTGCCGTCCATGCTGCAGGCCTTTCTGTCCAGCGGCCATGCCGCGTCCTGCACGGGCCTGAGGCACATCGTCTGCAGCGGCGAGGCCCTGCCGGCCGAGCTGCGCGACCGCGCACTGGCCCTGCTGCCGGGTGCGCGCCTGCTCAACCTCTACGGGCCGACCGAGGCGGCCATCGAGGTCACCTGGCACGACTGCCGCGAGCCCGGCCCGCAGGCCGTTCCCATCGGGCGGCCGCTGGGCAACGTGCAGGTGCACATCGTTGACGCCGACCTGCAGCCCGTGCCGCGTGGCGTGGCCGGAGAGCTGCTGCTGGGTGGCCTGGCGCTGGCGCGCGGCTACTGGGGCCGGCCCGCGCTCACGGCAGAGCGCTTCGTGGTCAGCCCCTCGGCGCTGGCCGGCGAGCGTGCCTACCGCACGGGCGACCTGGTGCGCTGGAACGGGCTCGGCGAGATCGAATACCTGGGCCGGCTGGACCACCAGGTCAAGATCCGCGGCTTCCGTGTGGAGCTGGGCGAGATCGAGGCCGCCCTGCTGGCCATGCCGGGCCTGCGCGAGGCGGTGGTGGTCGCCGCGCCCGCTGAAGGCGGCAGCCGGCTGGTGGCCTACCTGTCCGGTGAAGATGCCGCGTTGCAGGACCTGGCCGCACTCAAGGCGCAGCTGGGGCGCGGCCTGCCCGACTACATGGTGCCCTCCCTCTTCGTGCGCCTGGACGCGCTGCCGCTCAACAGCAACGGCAAGGTGGACCGCAAGGCGCTGCCGGTGCCCGTGCCCCTGCCTGCATCGGGCGATGGCGCGCAGCCGTTCGAGGCACCCGAAGGCGGGGTGGCCGAGACCATTGCCGCCATCTGGCGCGAGCTGCTGCAGCTCGAACGCATCGGCGCCAACGAGAGCTTCTTCGACCTGGGCGGGCATTCGCTGCTGCTGATACGCGCCCACCGGCTGATCGAGGATGCGCTGGGCAGCGGGCTTTCGGTGATCGACATGTTCCAGCACCCGACCGTGGCCACGCTGGCGCGCTGCATCGAGGCACAGCGCGGCGCAGGGGCGCCGCAGGACCAGCAGCACCAGCAGGCCGACGCACGCGCCCAGCGCCGCCGCGCCGCGCTGCTGGGCCGCCGCGGCCTGACCGAGGAGGTGAATTGATGCGTGCTCAGGATGCGGGCTACAGCGGCGTGGAGATCGCCATCATCGGCATGGGCGGGCGCTTCCCGGGCGCGGACAGCGTGGACGCGCTCTGGCGCAACATCCGCGAGGGCCGCGAATCCGTGACGGCCTTCAGCGACGAGGCCCTGCGCGCCCAGGGCACGGAACAGGCCCTGCTGGACGATCCGGCCTGCGTGAAGTCCGGCGTGATGCTGGAAGGCCTGGACTGGTTCGATGCCGGCTTTTTCGGCTACACGCCGCGCGAGGCCGGCCAGATCGATCCCCAGCAGCGCGTCTTCCTCGAATGCGCCTGGCAGGCGCTGGAGCACGCGGGCTATGACGCCGAGCGGCTGGACGTGGCGGCCGGCGTGTTCGCGGGCGCGGGCGCCAATCTCTACCTGATGCGCCATCTGCTGGGGCGTGCGCAGTGGAGCGGCGGCATCGCCGAGCTGATCGCCCTGCTCAACGGCAACGCGGCCGACGCCCTGTGCACGCGCGTGGCCTACAAGCTCAACCTGCGCGGCCCGGCCGTGACCGTGCAGACGGCCTGCTCCACCTCGCTGGTGGCCGTGCACATGGCCTGCCAGTCCCTGCTGGGCATGGAGTGCGACATGGCCCTGGCCGGCGGGGTCTGGCTCAACCTGCTGCAGGGCGCGGGCTACCTGCACCAGCCGGGCGCCATCCTGTCCTCGGACGGCCATTGCCGCGCCTTCGATGCGCGCGCCGACGGCACCATGCTGGGCAGCGGCGCAGGCGTGGTCGTGCTCAAGCGCCTGGACGAGGCATTGCGCGACGGCGACACCATCCATGCCGTGATCCGCGGCAGTGCCGTGAACAACGACGGCGCGCGCAAGATCGGCTACAACGCGCCCAGCGTGGACGGCCAGGCCGAGGCCATACGCGCCGCCCAGGCCATGGCCGGCGTCGATCCCGCCTCCGTGGGCTATGTCGAGGCCCATGGCACGGGCACCACGCTGGGCGATCCCATCGAGATCGCGGCGCTGACCCAGGCCTTTGGCGCGGCGGGCGGGCTGGCGGGGCGTGCGCCCGGCCACTGCGCACTGGGATCGGTCAAGACCAATGTGGGCCACCTGGACGCCGCAGCCGGCGTGACCGGCCTGATCAAGGCCGTGATGGCGTTGCGCCACCGCACCCTGCCGCCCAGCCTGAACTTCGCCACGCCCAACCCGCGCGTGGACTTGGCGGCCAGCCCTTTCCGCATCCAGACCGCGGCGCAGGACTGGCCTGCCGGCCCGCTGCCCCGGCGTGCCGGCGTGAGTTCCTTCGGCATGGGCGGCACCAATGCGCATGTGGTGCTGGAGGAAGCTGCGGCCACGCTGCCTGCCGACGCCTCGGAAAGCGCAGGCCAGTCTCCCCAGCTGCTGCTGCTGTCGGCGCGCACGCCGCAGGCGCTGCAGGCCTCGGCCCGCCAGCTGGCCAGCCATCTGGCGCAGCATCCGGGCCTGGCCCTGGCCGATGTGGCCCACACGCTGCGCGTGGGCCGCAAGCGCCATGCGCACCGGCTGGCCGTGCTGGCCCATGGCCTGCCGCAGGCCATCGAGGCGCTGGGCCATCCGGCGCCCCTGGTGCATTTCACGGGCAGCGTGCTCTCGCCCCGGCCCGGCCTGGCCTTTCTGTTCCCGGGCCAGGGTGCCCAGCACGCGGGCATGGCGCGCAGTCTGCATGCGCAGGAGCCGGTGTTCCGCGACATCATGGACCGCTGCTGCGAGAGGGTGGGGGCGCAGACCGGCATGGACCTGCGGCCCTGGCTGCTGGCGCATGCCGACGATGACCAGGCCGCGCAGGCGCTGGCGCGTACCGAGGCCACGCAGCCCGCGCTGTTCATCGTCGAGTACGCCATGGCGCGGCTGTGGATGTCCTGGGGCCTGCAGCCCGAGGCCATGCTGGGCCACAGCATCGGCGAGTACGTGGCGGCCTGCGTCGCCGGGGTGTTCTCGCTCGACGACGCGCTGGACCTGGTGGTCGCGCGCGGGCGCATCATGCAGGCCACCGCGCCCGGCGCCATGCTGGCGGTGGGCCTGCCCGAGGCCGCGCTGCAGGAATGGCTGGACCGGGGCTGCGATCTGGCCGCTGTCAATGCGGCCGATCTTTGCGTGCTCTCGGGCCGGCCCGACGCCATTGCGGCCGCCGAGCAGGCCTTGGCCGGCACGGGCGTGCTGCTGCGCAGACTGCAGGTGTCGCACGCCTTTCATTCCGCGCTGCTCGATCCCGTGCTCGACGCCTTCGCGCACCAGCTGGCCGGCGTTCGATTCAACCGGCCCGCCATTGCCTTCATCTCCAACCTCAGCGGCCGCTGGATCCGCGACGAAGAGGCCCAGGACCCGCGCTACTGGCTGCAGCACCTGCGCGGCACGGTGCGCTTTGCCCAGGGCCTGGACACGCTGCTGGACAAAAGCGACCGCATCCTGCTGGAAGTGGGCCCCGGCCAGGGCCTCGGCGGCCTGGCCCGGCGCCATCCCAAGGCCGGTGCACGCCCCGTGCTGGCCTCGCAGGCGGGCGCCAACCGCGAGGAGTTGCAGGCCGATCAGCCGGCGCGCTGCCTGGCCCAGCTCTGGACGGCGGGCGTTGACGCGGCCAAGGCACCGCTGCTGAACAGCGCGCAGGGCGCGCGCCGCGTGCCCTTGCCCGGTTATCCGTTCGAGCGCGAATCGCACTGGGTCGCCGCCACGGTGCCGGCCTCTGCGGCATCTCCAGCCTCTCCTGCTGCCCTTTCCGGAACCGATCCCCTGGACTGGCTGTATGCGCCCGTCTGGCAACGGTCCGCGCCTGTGGCACGCGTCGCCACGGCCTCGGCGGGCGGCTGCATGCTGCTGCTGGCCGAGGCCGGATCGGCGCTGGCCGGATCCCTGGCGCAGGCCTGGTCCGCCACCCAGTCCGCGCCCGTGGTCCGCATCGAACCCGGGCCGCGCCATGAACGCCTGGGCCCCGCCCACCATGTGCTGCGCATGGCCGAGCGCAGCGACTGGACGCACGCCCTGGAGCAGATCGCCGCCGAGCTCGGACCCGTGGCGCGCATCTGCCATCTGTGGAGCCTGGGCCCGCTGGATGACGTACAGGCAGCCGAGCGCTGCCTGCTCGGCCCGCTGGCCCTGGCCCAGGCGCTGGAGGCGCTGCCTGCCGCGCCCGCCGCAGGGGCTGCCGGCGGGCTGCAGATGCTGCTGGTCACGGACGGGCTGGAGGACGTGGCAGGCACCGAAGTCCTGCAACCCGCCAAGGCCATGCTCCATGGCCCCTGCCTCGTGCTTGCACAGGAGCTGCCGGGCATGAGCTGCCGCATCGTCGATGTGCTGCCCGAGCAGGCCGACAAGGCTGGTGGGGCGGCCGCGCTGGCGCAGCGCATCCTGGCGGAGTTCGAGCAGCCCGCCCAGGCCTGCGTGGCCTTGCGCGGCCCGCACCGCTGGACCCGGCGCTACGAGCGCATCGCGGCGCAGACGGCCGCTGCAGCCACTGCTGCCATGCCGGACCCCGCTGCGCGCCTGCGCCGTGGCGGCTGCTATCTGATCACGGGCGGCCTGGGCGGCGTGGGGCTGGCGCTGGCCCGGCACCTGGCCGGGCACTGGCAGGCCAGGCTGGTGCTGCTGGGCCGCTCGCTGCTGCCTGAACGGGGACAGTGGCCGGCATTGGCCCAGGATGCGAGGGCCGAACCTGCGCTGCGTGCCCGGCTGCAGCAGTTGCTGGAGCTGGAGCGGCTGGGCGCCCAGCTGTGCCTGGTGCAGGCCGATGTGGGCAGCGAAGCCCAGCTGCGCACCGCGTTGGAGCAGGCACGGCGCGCGTTTGGCGGCATCCATGGCGTCATCCACGCCGCCGGCCTGGCTGGCGACGGCATGCTCGCGGACAAGCGGGCGCACGGCGTGATGCAGGTGCTCGCGCCCAAGCTCCAGGGCACGCGGGCCTTGCTGGCCGCCCTGGACGGGCAGCCGCTGGATTTCATGCTGCTGTGCTCGTCCCTGGCCGCCGTGGCGGGTGGCCTGGGCCGCATCGACTATGTGGCCGCCAATGCCTGCCTGGATGCGCTGGCCGTGGCCCATGGCCGGACAGCCGGCTGGCCATTGATTTCCGTGGGCTGGGACGGCTGGCGCGATGTCGGCATGGCGGCAGCCACGGCCATGCCCGAAGGCGTGGGCATCGCGCCGCAGCAGGGCGCGCACCTGTTCGAGCACATCCTGGCCGGCCCTGTCTTGCCCCATGTCTGCGTGTCCACTACCGACCTGGAGGCGCGCCGCCATGCGGACCTTGCCAAGTTGCTGGACCAGGCCCTGCCCGCGGCATCGGCAGCGACGGTCGGGCTGCCGCCCACCCAGGCGCGGCCCGGTGGTCTGGCCGGCTTCGTGGCCCCCGAGGGCGACCTGGAGACCGGGCTGGCCACGCTCTGGAGCGGCTTCCTGGGCGTGGCTCCCGTGGGCGCCGAGGACAGCCTGTTCGAGCTCGGCGGCGACTCGCTGATGGCGATACAGCTGCTGGCGCGCGTGCGCCAGGCCTATGGCGTCGAAATCCATCCGGCGGCCTTGCTGCGCACGCCCACGGTGCGGCGCCTGGCCGAACTCGTTGAAACCCGGTTGATCGAGGAAATCCAGGCGCTGGACGCCGAAACCGAGCCCGCCCCGACCACCGCATCGCCGCTTTATTCGTGAAGACCGCCATGACAGCACCGCAAGATATCCAGTCCCTGCGCGCCCGGCTCGGCCCCGAGCAACGGGCCCTGCTCGATGCCCGCCTGCGCGGCGGTGGCAGCCCGGCCGCACGTGCTGGCCAGGACATTCCGCGCCGCGATCCGGCCAGCCCCGCCCTGCTGTCCCATGCCCAGCGCAGCCTCTGGCTGACCTGGCAGCTGGCACCCGACAGCCCGGCCTACAACCTGGCCGGCAGCCTGGACATGGAAGGCCCGCTGGACGCGGCCGCACTGGCGGCCGCGCTGGGCGACCTGGTGGCGCGCCACGACATCCTGCGCACGCGGATCACGGTCGGCGACGACGGCCAGGCCTTGCAGGCGGTGCAGCCGCACGAGAGCATGTCGCTGCCAATGCCCGTGGTCGATCTGCCGGCGCGGGCTGCGCTGGAGGACGCACTGGCAGGCTTCGCGCAGACGCCTTTCGCCCTCGACCGCCAGGCGCCGCTGCGCGCCGGCCTGTACCGCCTGGACGCGCAGCGCCATGTGCTTGCGCTGTCGCTGCACCACATCGCGGCGGACGGCTGGTCGCTGCGCATCCTGGTCGACGAGCTGCTGCACTGCTACGAGGCCCGGGTGCGCGCGCAGCCCCCCGCACTGGCGCCCATGCCCATCCAGTTCGCCGACTATGCGGCCTGGGAACGCCAGCGCCTGGACGGCGGCGAGCGCGAGCGCCAGCTGCGCTACTGGCGTGATCGCCTGGGCCAGGAACACGCGCCGCTGGAGCTGCCCCTGAGCCATGCGCGCGGCGCCGTGCCGGGCGCGGCCGAGGGCCGGCACCGCTTTGTCTGGCCCACGGGGCTGTCCGACGCGGTGCGCGCCCTGGCGCGGGCGCGCGGCGCCTCGCTGTTCATGGCCATGACGGCCTTGCTGGACCTGCTGCTGTACCGCCTCAGCGGCCAGCCCCGCATCCGCGTGGGCACGCCCATCGCCAACCGCGGCAAGGCCGAGACGCATGGGCTGATCGGCTATCTGCTCAACCTGCAGGTGCTGCAGGTCGATGCCGCGCCGCAGATGGGCTTTGGCGAACTGCTGGAGCAGGTGCGCCAGGCCGTGCTGGAGGCGCAGCAGCATGCCGATCTGCCGTTCGACATGCTGGTCGAGGCGCTGGCGCCCGAGCGCCTGCCGGGCGTGCATCCGCTGTTCCAGGTCAAGTGCACCCAGCAGGATGCCATGCAGCGCGAGCGCAGCGCCGCCGGACTGCGCGTGCGCATGCAGACACTGCCTGCAGGCCAGGCGCATTTCGACCTGAGCCTGGATTTCACCGACCGGGCCGAGGGCATCGAATGCGTGTTCATCCACGACACGGGCCTGTTCGATGCGCAGCGCATCGCCGTCTTCGCGGACAGCCTGACCCGCTGCGCGCAGCAGGTGGTGGCCGCGCCCGATGCGGCGCTGGCCGCCATTGCGCTCGCTGATCCGACCGGCGCTGTCGAGGCGCCGCAGCCCGCCGACGCACAGGCCGCAACGGTGCTTGCGCTGTGGAACGCCTCGGTGGCGCGCCATGGACAGGGCATGGCGCTGCGTGCCGAAGCGCGCACTGCATCCTTCGCGCAGCTGGACTGGGCGGCCAACCGCCTGTCGGCGCAGCTGCGCGCGCAGGGCCTGGGTCCGGAAACCCGCATCGGCGTGCTGGCGCCGCGCTCGCCGGAGATGGTGCTGGGCATGCTGGCCGTGCTCAAGGCCGGCTGTGTCCATGTGCCGCTGGACCCCGAGCTGCCGGCCGAGCGCTTGGCCTACCAGTTGAGCGACAGCGGCGCCCGCCTGCTGCTGGCGGCGCAGCCCGTGGCGTGGCAGCCGGCGATTCCCGTCTGGCCGCTGGCACTTTCGGAGGATGGGACGCATGACGCCGCCGCGCTGGAACATGTCAGGCTCCACCGCGACCAGGCCGCCTACCTCATCTACACCTCGGGCTCCACGGGCCAGCCCAAAGGCGTTGTGATCAGCCACGGCGCGCTGGCCAACTATGTGCAGGGCGTGCTGGACCGGCTGGACCTGCCCGCCGAGGCCCGCAGCATGGCCATGGTGTCCACCGTGGCCGCCGACCTGGGCCATACCGTGCTCTTCGGCGCGCTGTGCTCGGGACGCCTGCTGCACCTGATGGCCCCCGAGCGCGCCTTCGATCCCGATGCCTTTGCCGACTACATGCACGCGCACCAGGTCGATGTGCTCAAGATCGTGCCCAGCCATCTGCAGGCCCTGCTGAACGCCGCCCGGCCCGAACAGGTTCTGCCGCGCCATTGCCTGGTGCTGGGGGGCGAGGCCACGGGCTGGCCGCTGTGTGCCCAGATCGCCGCACTCAGCCCCGGCACCAGGGTGCTCAACCACTATGGCCCGACGGAGACCACGGTGGGCGTGTTGACGCAGGAGGCCGCTGCAGGTGCTCGCGAGGCCGCGACGGTGCCGCTGGGCACGCCGCTGCGCAACGGTCGCTCGCATGTGCTGGACGAATGGTTGAGCCCGGTTGCCCCTGGACTTGCCGGGGAGTTGTACCTGGGGGGCGAAGGTCTGGCGCGTGGCTACCAAGGCCGGCCCGGCCAGACCAGCGAGCGCTTCGTTGCGGATCCCTGGCGCGCAGGCCAACGCCTTTACCGCACGGGGGACCGCGTGCGGCAGCTGGTGGATGGCAGCCTCGAGTTCCTGGGCCGGCACGACGACCAGATCAAGCTGCATGGCTACCGCATGGAACTCAGGGAAATGGCCCAGGCGCTGCTGGCACTGCCCGGCGTCGCAAGTGCCGAAGCCATCGTGCGCGAGGCCGAAAACGGACAGCAGCGCCTGCTGGCCTATGTGGTGGCCCAGGAAGGGCAGGTGCCCGATGTCGCCGCGTTGAGAGAGTCCCTGTCGCGGATGCTGCCTCCCTATATGCTGCCGGCAGCCATCGTGCCACTGACCCATCTGCCGTTGACCATGAATGGCAAGATCGACCGGCATGCCTTGCCCGAGCCTGCTGCGGAGTCGGCTGAAGGCGCTGGCCATGAGGCGCCGGTGGGGGCGGCCGAGCAGGCGCTGGCAGCGGTTTGGGCAGAGGTGCTGGGGCGCGAGCACATCGGCCGCAGGGACAGCTTTTTCGAGATCGGAGGAGACTCCATCCTCGCCCTCAAGGTGGTGGCCAAGGCGCGCAAGCGTGGGCTCAGGCTGGTGCCCAGGCAATTGTTCGAGCAGGTCAGCCTGCAGCAGCTGGCCGCCATGCTGGAGTCCGCACCGTCCGCGCAGCAGGCCACGGCGCCAAGTGCGAGTCAGGACCGCGAAGAGGCCATCCCCGTGCTGGGTGCGCAGCAGCGCAGCCAGCCGCTGGTGCCCTCGCATGCCCAGCTGCGTCAGTGGTTCCTCTGGCAACTGGACCCGCAAAGCAGTGCCTACCACATCGCAGGCGCGCTGAAACTGGCGGGAGCGTTGGATTTGCCGGCCCTGCGCCTGAGCTTCGATGAGCTTGTGGCACGCCACGAATCGCTGCGCACGGTGTTCAGTGCCGATGCCCAGGGCCAGGTATGGCAGCAGATCCAGGCGCCTGCGGAACTGCCCGGCTCCGCCATGCCCCTGATCGATTTCTCGACCCTGCCCGAGAACCGGCGCGATGCCGCTGTGCGGCAAGAGGCAATGGGCATCATCGCCGCGCCCTTCGATCTGTCCCGGGGACCGCTGATGCGGCTGGCGCTGATCCGTGTGACGCCGCAGGCACATGTGCTGGTCGTGGTCATGCACCACATCGTCTCGGACGGCTGGTCGATGCAAATCATCGTGGATGAGTTCGCACAGCGTTACAGCGCACGTCTTCAAGGGCGCAGCCTGGAGCTTGCGCCGCTGCGCCTGCAGTACGCGGACCATGCGGCCTGGCACCGGGGCTGGCTGCAGGGTGGCGAGGGAGCGCGGCAACTGGCGTACTGGAAGAGCAGGCTGGGCAGCGAGCATCCCGTCCTGCAATTGCCCACGGGCCGGCCGCGCCGCGCAGATGGCCGCTACCGCGCGGCACAGCATTCCATCACCTTGTCCGCCGAGCGGGTGCAGGGCCTGCAGCGCAGGGCCCAGGCCCAGGGCATGAGCCTGTTCATGGTGATGCTGGCAGGATTCCAGGCGCTGCTGCACCGCTATACCGGCATGCGGGACATCCGGGTGGGCGTGCCCACCGCCAACCGGCACAGGGCGGAGAGCCAGGGCATCGTGGGCTTTTTTGTCAACACGCAGGTGATGCGCGGGCAACTGCACGGCCAGATGACGCTGTCTGACCTGCTGGCCCAGACCCGGGATGCCGTCGTGCAGGCCCAGGAATACCAGGACCTTCCCTTCGAGCATCTGGTGCAGGCCCTGCATCCGCAGCGCAGCCTGAGCGTCAGTCCCCTGTTTCAGGTGATGTTCAATCACCAGAGAAAGGGCCGCCAGGTGCTGGAGCAGCTTCCCGGGCTGCGGTTCGAGGGCTATCTGGACATCGAGAGATCGACCATCTTCGAGTTCATGCTGGACACGGTCGAGTGGGAGGATGGCCGCCTCAGCGCACAGTTCGGCTATGCGCAGGAACTGTTCGAGGCACCCATGGTCGAGCGGCTGGCGCGCAGCTTCGACCAGTTGCTGGCGGCGCTGGTGGAAAGGCCCGGGGCGCGGCTGTCCGAGATCGACATCCTCGGCACTGCCGACCTCCGAAAGCTCGAAGCGTGGAGCAGGGCAGGCGGGCAGGAGGCAGGCCCTGGCTGTCTTGTGCAGAGGATCGAGCAGCAGGTGGAACGGCAGCCGCAGGCGATTGCCATCGAATATGCGGGAGAAAGCCTCAGCTATGGCGAGCTCAACCTTCGCGCCAACCGGCTGGCCCATCTGCTGATGCAAAAGGGCATGGGGCCCGAGCGCCGTGTGGCCGTGGCGCTGGAGCGCAGCATCGATTCGGTGGTGGCCTTGCTGGCCGTCCTCAAGTCGGGCGCCGCCTATGTGCCGCTGGATCTGGAATACCCGGCCGACAGAATCGCCGTCATGCTCGACGACAGCCGGGCCGATGCCTTCATCCACCATGCGGATGTGGGCGCTGCGCTGTCGGGGGCCTTCGACGGGCTGGTGGCCATCGACCTGCGCCGCGTGGCGTGGGCGCAATTGCCGCAGGGCAATCCGGCGGTCGCGCTGAATGCGGACAGCCTGCTGTACATCCTGTTCACCTCGGGCTCCACCGGCAGGCCCAAGGGCATTGCCATGCGGCACGGCGTGCTCTCTGAACTGGTTGCATGGCAGATCGCCCGGATGCCGGGATCGGCACGAACGCTGATGTTCGCTTCGCCTTGCTTTGATGTCGGCTACCAGGAGGTCGCCGTGGCCCTGGGTTCGGGCGCCACCCTGGTCCAGACGGATGCCGATCAGAGAAAGGATTTCTCGCTGCTGCTGGCCCTGATGGACGAACGGGCGGTGGAGCGCGTATACCTGCCCTACGCGGTGCTCCAGCTGTTGGCGGAAGCAGCGCTGCGACTGGACAGGCGTCTGCCTGCGCTGCGGCACATCATCACGGCAGGCGAGCAGCTCAAGCTGACCGATGACCTGGCGGCCTGGCTGAGGCGCCTGCCCCGATGCCGGCTGGTCAACCAGTACGGTCCCACGGAAACCCATGTGGTCAGCAGCCTGGATGTGGACGCTGGCGATGGCCGCATGCTGCCTCCCATAGGAACACCCGCGTCCACGGCCATCCTGCGCGTCCTGGATGACAGCCTGCAGCTGGTGCCGCCGGGCGTGGCCGGCGAACTGTATCTGGGCGGTGCGCTCGCCAGAGGCTACGTGGGGCGTCCCTCGCTCACGGCGCAGCGCTTCGTGGCGGACCCGCTGGACGGTCATGCCGGCCGCCTGTACCGGACAGGGGATATGGCGCGTTGGGATGAGCACGGCCAGCTCGAATACCTGGGGCGCGTCGATCACCAGGTGAAGATCCGCGGCTTTCGCGTGGAGGTCGGTGAGGTGGAGGCCGCCCTGCTTGCGCTGCAGCCGGTGCGCGAGGCCGTCGTCGTGGCGCAGCAGCTGGCGAACTCTAGCCGGCTTGTGGCCTATGTCGTCGGCCATTGCGGCGCTGCGGTGGATGCCGCTGCACTGCGTGAAGGTCTGCGGCGGTCCCTGGCCGACTACATGCTGCCTTCGGTCTTTGTCGAACTGCAGGCACTGCCCCTGAACGCCAATGGCAAGGTGGACAGGTCCAGGCTGCCCGATCCCGCTGCCGTCTCGGCGCCCACCCATGAGGAGCCATCTGGAGAGACCGAGCAACGGCTGGCGCGGATCTGGTGCGAGCTGTTGTCGGTGGAGCGCGTGGGCCGCACAGACAACTTCTTCGAGCTGGGCGGCCACTCCCTGCTGGCCGCGCAGATGGTGGCACGGGTGCAAAGCACCATGCAGACCGGCCTTGCCGTCAAGGACGTGTTCGAAGCTCCCGGGCTGGCCGCCATGGCCGCCCGCATTGTCACCTCCGGTGATCAGGACGCGAAGTTCCGCGAGATCGCCTCGTTTATCGACAGTCTGGAGAACGTTTGATGGGTCTCGATCAAGTGCGGTATGTGGCGGAAAAATTCGCCGGGCTTTCCGATGACAAGCGCCGACTCGTCTACCAGCAGTTGAGGGCGCAGGGACTGTCCATCGGCCAGTTCCCCATCCTGCCGCGCGGGCCGCAGGCGCGTGGCGAGTGCGCGGCCTCGGCAGCCCAGGCGCGGCAGTGGTTTCTTTGGGAGCTGGATCCTCGAAGCACGGCCTACCACCTGGCGGGTGTAGTGCGGCTGGGCGGGCAATTCGATATCCAGGCAGCAAGAGCGGCACTGTGCGCAGTGGTGCAGCGCCATGAATCGTTGCGCACCGTGTTCAGGATGGGCGAACAGGGCCGGCTTCAGCAGCTCATCCGCGAACAGGCCGAGATCGATTTCAGCTGCCTGGACCTCGGTGCGTCGCGCCAGGTCCATGCACAGCAAGCCGAAGTGCAGCGCATCTGCAGCCAGCCGTTCGATCTGGTCCGGGGGCCGCTGCTGCGTGCCGTGGTCTTGCGGCTTTCGCCCGAGGAGCATCTGCTTGTGGTGGTCATGCACCACATCGTTGCCGATGGTTGGTCGCTGCCCATCGTGCTCAACGAATTCGCGCAGCACTACCGGGCCCGGGTTCTGGGCGAGGCCTTGGACCTGGCACCGCTGGCGGTGCAGTATGCCGATCACGCGCTGTGGCAGCAAGGCTGGCTGGACGCAGGCGAGGCCGACCGGCAACTGCTTTACTGGCAACAGCAACTGGGCGACGAGCACCCGGTTCTCGAACTGCCGGCAGACCGGCAACGCAGCAGTGACGGACGCTACCAGGCGGCGCGCTACGGCCTGGCCCTGTCCGCCGATCTGGTGCGGCGGTTGCGTGCTCTGGCCGAGCGGCATGGCGCCAGCCTGTTCATGGTGCTGCTGGCAGGGTTCCAGGCATTGCTGCACCGCCACACCGGCTGCGAGGACATCCGTGTGGGAGTGCCCATCGCCAACCGGCACCGGGTGGAGACGGAAGGCCTCGTCGGCTTTTTCGTCAATACCCAGGTGTTGCGCGCCAGACTGCACGAGTCCATGCCATTCGGGCAACTGCTTGACCAGACCCGCAAGGCGGCACTGGAGGCCCAGGACCACCAGGACCTGCCTTTCGAGCGGCTGGTCGAGGCCCTGCAGCCCGAGCGCAGCCTGGGCAGCAGCCCGCTGTTCCAGGTCATGTTCAACCACCTGCGCGAGAACTACCGGGCACTGCAGCAACTGCCGGGCCTGGAGGCCGAACTCTGCGACTCCGGCGACAAGGCGGCACAGTTCGAGTGGATGCTGGAGACCACGGAGCGGCCCGATGGCAGCGTGCATGCAAGATTCAGCTATGCGCGAGAACTGTTCGAGCCCTCCCGCATCGCGCGGCTTGCGGACCAGTGGGTTCATATGCTGTCGGTGTTCGCGGACCGGCCGGATTGCCGCATGGGATCGGCCGACCTGCTGCCTGTTGCGCAGGCGACGCAGTTGCAGGCGCTGGCCCGGAAAGCGCAGGGGCATGGGCACATTCAGCCCTTGCACCTGCGCGTACGACATTGGGCCCAGCGCCGCCCTGATGCCCCAGCGCTGGCCTTCGGGCAGCAATCGCTGACCTATGGCGAACTCGATGCCCGCGCCAACCGCCTGGCCCACCGCCTGGTCGCCCTGGGCGTGCGCCCCGAGGCCCGTGTGGGCATCGCCATGCAGCGCTCGGCGGAGATGGTGGTCGGCCTGCTGGCCATCCTCAAGGCCGGCGGCGCCTATGTGCCGCTGGACCCGGACTACCCGGCCGATCGGCTGGCACACATGGTCCAGGACAGCGGCATTGCCCTGGTGCTGGCGCAGGCGGCGGTGCGCGAGCGCATCCCGGGCGCCGAGGCCCTGCGGGTGCTGGAGATCGACACGCTGGACCTGTCGGCCGAGCCCGATACCGAGCCGCAGGTCGATGTGCACCCGGACAGCCTGGCCTATGTGATCTACACCTCGGGCTCCACGGGCCGCCCCAAGGGCGCGCAGCTGAGCCACCGCAATGTGGCGCGGCTGCTGGACTCCACCGAGGCCTGGTTCGGCTTCGGCCCCGACGACGTGTGGACCCTGTTCCACTCCTACGCCTTCGACTTCTCGGTCTGGGAGATCTTCGGCGCGCTGTGCACCGGGGGGCGGCTGGTGGTGGTGCCGTACTGGGTCAGCCGCTCGCCCCAGGACTTCCTGGCCTTGCTGCGAGCCGAAGGCGTAACGGTTCTCAATCAAACGCCCTCGGCCTTCGGCCAGCTGGTGCATGCCGTGGCGCAGGATGAGGAGGTTGGTGCCGGCCTGGCCCTGCGCCATGTGGTCTTCGGCGGCGAGGCGCTGGAGCCCGAGAGCCTGCGGCCGTGGTTCGAGCGCTTCGGCGACGAGGGTCCGAAGCTCATCAACATGTACGGCATCACCGAGACCACGGTGCATGTGACGTACCGGGAGATCACCAGGGCAGACCTGGACGGTGGCCGCAGCCCGGTAGGCGTGGCGATTCCGGACCTGGGCCTGTACGTGCTCGATGGCAGCCTGAACCTGCTGCCGCAGGGCGTGGCGGGGGAGCTGTACGTGACGGGCGCAGGGCTGGCGCGCGGCTACCTGAACCGGCCAGGACTGAGCGCGGAGCGCTTCATCGCCCACCCGTTCAGCGAGACAGGCGAGCGCCTGTACCGCACGGGCGACCTGGTGCGCTGGAATGCCCTGGGCGAGCTGGAATACCTGGGCCGGGCGGACCAGCAGGTCAAGATCCGGGGCTTTCGCATCGAGCTGGGCGAGGTGCAGGCCCAGCTGCTGGCGCAGCGCGAGGTGCGCGAGGCCGTGGTGCTGGCCAAGGATGGCGCGGGCGGGGCAAGGCTGGTGGCCTATGTGTCGCTGCATAGCGCTGTCGAAGACAGCGTGCTCAGGCAGCGGCTGGGCCAGGTGTTGCCCGACTACATGGTGCCTTCGGCCATCGTGGTGCTGGATGCGCTGCCGCTGACGGCCAACGGCAAGGTGGACCGCAAGGCGCTGCCGGAGCCGGAGATGGCGGGTGCGCAGGAATACGAGGCGCCGCAGGGCGAACTGGAGGAGATGCTGGCCGGCATCTGGGCCGAGGTGCTGGGCGTGCAGCGCGTGGGGCGGCAGGACGGCTTCTTCGAGCTGGGCGGGCATTCGCTGCTGGCCCTGGGCCTGATCGAGCGCGTGCGGGCGCTGGGCCTGCGGGCGCAGGTGCGCCTGCTGTTCCAGCACCCCAAGCTGGCGCCGTTCGCGCAGGCGCTGCAACACGAGCAGGACCAAGGCCTGGGTGCCGCCGAGATCGGCGTGCCGCCCAACCTGATCCCCGAGGACTGCACGGCGATCACGCCGCGGATGCTGACCCTGGTGGAGCTGGATGCGCAGGAGATCGCGCGCATAGAGGCCGCCGTGCCCGGTGGTGCGGCCAACATCCAGGACATCTACCCGCTGGCGCCGCTGCAGGAGGGCATGCTGTTCCACCACATGCTGGACGCGCAGCACGATGCCTATGTGACCTCGCACGACCTGTCCTTCGACAGCCGCGAGCGGCTGGAGCACTTTGCGGCCAGCTTCAATACCGTGATCGCGCGCCACGACATCCTGCGCACGGGTGTGCTGTGGGAGGGGCTGCGCGAGCCGGTGCAGGTGGTGTGGCGCAAGGCGGGACTGCAGCTGCGGTGGCTGCAGGATGCCAGCGTGCTGCCGCAGTCTCACCGCATCGACGTGCGCCGGGCACCCATGATCGAAGGCTTTGCCGCGCCCGAAGGGCCACGCTGGCGGCTGCGCCTGTACACCCACCACATGGTGGACGACAACACCACGCTGAAGCTGGCGGTGCGCGAGATCGGGCTGGTGCAGCGGGGCCTGCAGGCGCAACTGGCCGAGCCGGTGGCCTTCAGGCACTTCGTGGCGCAGGCACGGCTGGGCCGCAGCCGGGGGGAACACGAGGCGTTCTTCCGGCAGATGCTGGGCGATGTGCAGGAGCCGACGGCGCCCTACGGGCTGCTGGATGTGCGCGGGGACGGTAGCCAGGTCGAGGAAGCGCGGCTGGCACTGGATGCGGGGCTGGCGCGGCGCATCCGCGAGCAGGCGCGCAGCCATGGCGTGAGTGCGGCGGCGCTGCTGCACCTGGCCTGGGCGCTGGTGGTGGGCAGGACCACGGGTCGGGAGGACGTGGTGTTCGGCACGGTGCTGTTCGGGCGCATGCAGGGGGAGCGGGACGCGGGCCGTGCGCTGGGGATGTTCATCAACACCTTGCCGATCCGCATCGGGCTGGGCGGGCAGGTGGGCGAGGCCTTGGTGCAGACGCATGCGGCACTGACGCAACTGCTGGAGCACGAGCATGCCGGCCTGTCGCTGGCCCAGCGCTGCAGCGGGCTGGGGGCGGGGGTGCCGTTGTTCACGGCCCTGCTCAACTACCGCCATGGGGCCTCCGCAGGCGAGGACACGGCCCAGTCCTGGGAAGGCATGGAAATCCTGGGCACACGGGAGCGCACCAACTATCCGTTCGGGCTGTATGTGAATGACAGGGATGGCGGCTTCGAGCTGGTGGCACATATTGCGCAGCAGGTCGGAGCGCAGCGCGTGGTGGAATACGTGAGGCAGACCCTCGAAGGCTTGGTGCAGGCGCTGGCCGCAAGACCTTCGATGGCGGCCGTGGACATGGCAGTCCTGGATGGCCGCGAGCTTGCATCCTTGCAACAACGGGGCGCCTTTCTCAAGACAGGGCTGCATGCGCAGCCGCTCCATCGCCTGGTGGCGCAGCAGGCCGGTAGCCGGCCTGGCGCCATTGCCTTGCGCTGCGAGGCGCACACGCTGACCTACGGCGAACTCGATGCCCGCGCCAACCGCCTGGCCCACCGCCTGGTCGCCCTGGGCGTGCGCCCCGAGGCCCGTGTGGGCATCGCCATGCAGCGCTCGGCGGAGATGGTGGTCGGCCTGCTGGCCATCC
>JBHIXF010000028.1:0-70290 GCA_041984925.1 Comamonas sp. | reverse complement strand
GCAAGTACCTGATGATCGACCTCAGCGAAGGCATGCTGCTGCTGCACCTGGGCATGTCGGGCAGCCTGCGCTTCGCGGCGGCGGACGGCCCCTCGCTGGGCCCGGCCGGGCCGCATGACCACTTCGATCTGCTGACGGACCGGGGCCTGCTGCGCCTGCATGATCCCCGCCGGTTCGGCGCCGTGATCCACGTGCAGGGCGAGCATGACCCGCTGGCGCGCAAGCTGCTGGACCACCTGGGCATGGAGCCGCTGGGCGACGGCTTTGATTTCGAGGCCTTCCGTTCGGGCGCCAAGGCCAGCCGCATGCCCGTCAAGCAATGGCTGCTGAGTGGCAGCGTGGTGGTGGGCGTGGGCAACATCTATGCCTCGGAAGTGCTTTTCATGGCACGCATCGCACCGACGCAGCCTGCCTGCGACGTGGGGCCGCGCAAGCTGCGCCGGCTGTTCGAGGAAATCCGGCGCGTGCTGGCCCTGGCCGTGGAGCAGGGCGGGACCACCCTGCGCGACTTCTCCGCGCCGGACGGCATGGAGGGGCATTTCCAGCTGCAGGCAAAGGTCTATGGCCGCGAGGGGCTGCCCTGCACGCACTGCGGAGCGCCCATCCGCCTGCTGCGCCAGGGCCAGCGCAGCAGCTTTTATTGCCCCCGCTGCCAGAAGACCTGACGCAGGCTGGGGCTTTGGCGGGTTGAAGGGCCTGCCGGCGGTGCGGCACGTCGCCGCACCCTGCCTGCGCGATTGCAGCCTCTTTTTTTGCGTCAAGCACCCATGGGACATGGGGCGGGGCGCCCCCTCCTATTGGACTTTTGATTGCGAGGGCAGGGATGCATTGATAGTATTAATTTGTTTCTTGTGTAATTAATTGCCTTCCCGCTGTCGGGAGGGTTCGGCGGCCAGACCGCTTGCAGGCGTGCACAGCATGCAGATTGGAGCGTCGATGCTATATTTTGAGGAGAACGGGCAGCAGCCTGCAGTGCAACATCGGGGCGAAACCGAGGCCTAAGGCGGGGGAATCACGTGGGACCATCTTTCAATGAGCAATTCGACCAGCACGGCGCCTGGCGCCGCGGCTTCGCGCAGCAGCTGCATGCATTGCGCGAGTGGCTGCAGTCCCAGGACCTGCTGGATGCCGCCGTCCAGGAGCGGCTGCAGCGGCTCGAAGACCAGGTGCGCGGCGACAAGGTCATGGTGGCCTTCGTGGCCGAGTTCTCGCGTGGCAAGTCCGAACTCATCAATGCCGTCTTCTTCGCGCACTATGGCCGCCGGCTGATGCCGGCCAGCGCCGGCCGCACGACCATGTGTCCGGCCGAGCTGGGGTGGGAAGCCGATCTGCAGCCCAGCCTGCGCCTGCTGCCCATCGATACCCGCGAATCCATGGAAAGCCTGGGCCAGTGGCGCGCCCGGCCCCAGGCCTGGGTGCAATTGCCGCTGGATGTCAAGGACGCCCAGCAGATCGCCGATACGCTGGCCAAGGTGGCCGAGGTGCGCAAGGTGTCGGTCGACCAGGCGCGTGTCTGGGGCTTCTGGCACGACGAGGATGCCGCAGGCAATCCCTTCGTGGATGGCGAGGGCATGGTCGAGGTGCCCATGTGGCGCCATGCGCTGATCAACATGCCCCATCCGCTGCTCAAGCAGGGCCTGGTCATTCTGGACACGCCGGGCCTGAATGCGGTGGGCGCCGAACCCGAGCTGACGGTGAACCTCCTGCCGCAGGCGCATGCGGTGGTGTTCGTGCTGGGCGCCGATACCGGCGTGACCAAGTCCGACCTTGCCATCTGGCGCGACCATGTGCTGCCTGCGGACGCCTCCATCGCGACAGGTGCCCTGGCCGGCTCGCGCCTCGTGGTGCTCAACAAGATCGATACGCTGTGGGACAGCCTGAGCTCGGGCTCGCAGGTGCAGTCGCAGCTGCTGCGCCAGCGCCAGGAGTCTGCGCGCATGCTCGGCCTGCCGGTGGAGCGCGTGCTGCCGGTATCGGCGCAGAAGGGGCTGGTGGCCAAGGTGGCCGGCAACGAGGGGCTGCTGCAGGCCAGCGGCCTGCCGGCGTTCGAGAACGTGCTGGCCGAAGGCATCATGGGCCAGCGCCAGACGGTGCTGCAGATGGCCGTCAGGGCCAATGTCCAGCAGCTGCAGACCGAGGTCGAGCGCGTGCTCAACATCCGCCGCCGCGACCTGGACGACCAGATGGCCGAGCTGCGCAGCCTGCGCGGCAAGAACGCCAGCGTGATCGCCGCCATGCGCCACCGGATCGAGAACGAGCAGCAGGATTTCGATGCCAGCGCTGCCAGAATCCAGGCCGTGCGCATGGTGCACATGCGCATGCTGCGCGATGTCTTCCGGCAGCTGGGCTCCAGTGCGCTCAAGCAGGAGCTGGCCGAACTCAAGGAGGCGCTGGAGCAGCGTGGCCTGAAGCTGGGCGTGCGCAAGGTCTATGCCGAGACGTTCGAGCGGCTGCGTGCCGTGGCGTCCAAGGCCCAGGCGCAGGCCGCGGAGATCCAGTCCATGCTGGGCGCGACCTTCAAGGAGCTCAACGCCGAATTCGGCTTTTCGCTGCAGGCACCGGCGCCGCTGACGCTGACGGAGTTCGGCACCGACCTGCAGCGCATCGAGGCCAGCTACACCCAGTACCTGGGCCTGGGCCATGCCGTGCGGCTCAGCAGTTCCTCCTATGCGCAGCGCCTGGCCAAGGCGCTGGCGATGCGGCTGCGCACGGTGTTCGAGTCCGCATCCAACGACGTGGACCTGTGGAGCAAGTCGGCCACGGCCCAGCTGGATGCGCAATTGAAGGAGCGCAAGCGCAGCTTTGCGCGCCGCATCGAGGCCGTGGACCGCATACAGAACGCGGCCACGGGCCTGGTCGAGCGCATTGCCGAGATCGAGGCGGCCGACCAGCAGCTCACCGCCTTGCAGCTTCAGCTGTCCCAGTCCGCGCAACTGCTGCTGGAGCCCCTGGCCCCGGCTCCGTCCTTCACGGGCGCAGGCGGCGCGGCCACCCCCATTGATTGCCTGATATCTTGACTCTTCCCTCTATTGCCACGGCCGTCGTGCAGTGGCAAGCCTCCCACGGGCGCAACCATCTTCCCTGGCAGCAGACACGCGATCCCTACCGTGTCTGGCTCTCCGAAATCATGCTGCAGCAGACCCAGGTCAGCACCGTCCTGGGCTATTACCAGCGCTTTCTCGACGCCTTTCCCGACGTCGCCAGCCTTGCCGCGGCGCCGCAGGATGCGGTGCTGGCGCTGTGGAGCGGCCTGGGCTACTACAGCCGTGCGCGCAATCTGCACCGTTGCGCCCAGGCCGTGGTCGAGCAATGGGGCGGCGCGTTTCCGCGGCGCGCCGAGGATCTGGCCACGCTGCCGGGCATCGGCCGGTCCACGGCGGGCGCGATTGCCTCCTTTTGCTTTTCCGAGCGTGTGCCGATTCTCGACGCCAATGTGCGGCGCGTGCTCACGCGCGTGCTGGCTTTCGATGCGGACCTGGCCGTGGCCAGGAATGAGCGCCAACTCTGGGACCTGGCGCAGCAGCTGTGCCCCGTGGACGACCTGGAAAACGCCATGCCGCGCTACACCCAGGGAATGATGGACCTGGGAGCCAGCATCTGCCTGCCCCGCAAGCCCAGCTGCCTGGTCTGCCCCTTGCTGCCGCAATGCCGTGCCGGCCGGGCCGGCAATCCCGAGAACTACCCGGTGCGCACGCGCAAGCTCAAGCGCAGCGCCGAGGCCTGGTGGCTGCTGATCGCCGTGGATGGGCACGGGCGCGTATGGCTGGAGCGCAGGCCGCAGCAAGGCATCTGGGCGGGGCTGTACAGCCCGCCGGTATTCACTTCGCGCCAGGCGCTGGAGCAAGCCGCCGCGCTGCATTGGCCGCAGGCACAGCCTTCGCAATGGCGCGAGCTGGACGCCTTTTTGCATGTGCTGACCCACCGCGACCTGCATCTGCACCCCGTGCTGGTGCCTGTGCCCGCGCCTGCGCAGCGCATGGGCCCTGGCGACGGCGACGGCACTGGCTGCTGGGCCGCTGCGCCGGACTGGGCTGCGATGGGCCTGCCCGCGCCGGTGCGCAAGCTGCTGGATGCGCAACCGGGCCTGGGCTAGAAGCTGCGGCGGGGCAGCAGCAGGGCGCAGCGCAGCAGCAGCCAGGCCTGCCATTGCGAGCGCGCCCCCGGCGTGCGCCGGGCGCGTGCCGTGGCTTCGATGATCTGCAGGCGCAGCGCGCGCAGGGCCTCGCGGTCGCCCCTGCGCACGGCCTGGTGCCAGGCCTGCTCGCAGCGGCTGCGTTCGCCGGCTTCGTCCATGGAGTGCGGGATGGCGGTGTTCATGGCTGGAGTCTTGCGTGGGTTGCGTCAGTGTCCTGGCGTCCGAAGGCATACCAGTCCACGTGGCGCGTGCTGACCATGATCAGGACGAGCACGGCGAACAGGGCCACCGAGCCCACGACCAGGGCGGTCTGCTCCAGCTGCAGCAGCGCGTACAGCAGGCCGTACAGGGTGGCGATGCCGGCGGCCAACGGCAGGCCGCGGCGCAGGCTGCCCAGGATGTGGCTGGCATAGTAGGCCAGCAGCAGCACGCAGGCCGTGGCCGCGACGCCGTAGGCGCCCGCGAAGCCCATGTGTTCGGACAGGCTGATCAGCAACAGAAAGAAGCTGCACAGCGCCGAGCCCACCAGCAGGTATTGCACGGGGTGCACCCGCAGTTTCTGGAGCACTTCGAACAGGCCGACGGCGACGAAGGTCAGCGCCACGAACAGCAGCCCGTATTTGGTGGCGCGGTCGCTGAGCGAGTAGGGATTGATGGGGTTGACGAAGTCGGTGTCCAGCGACTCCAGGCAGGCTTCGCCGCTGGTGGCGTGCGTGGCCGCCGCCAGCCGTGCGTAGTCGGCCATGTCGCCGTCGTTGCGGCACAGCGGCTGCTGCTTCTGGAAGGACTGGCGCGCGGACGAGGCCAGTGCGGACAGGTTCCAGTTCGCGGTGAAGCCGCCGTCGCCGATTTCGCGGCGCGCGGGCAGGAAGCTGCCGCCGAACGAGGGGTGGGGCCAGTCCGCCGCCAGGTTCACGTGGCTGCTGCTGCCCAGCGGCACGAAGGACAGGCGTTCCGTGCCGACGAGCTCCAGCTCCACCGACAGCTCCAGGGGCTTGTCCTTGTGCAGCAGGGCGGGCGCGATCTCGGCCTGCAGGCCCTGGGCGTAGCGCTCCAGCGGCGTGCCGGGCTGCGCCTCGAGCTCCTGGTCGCCAGTGCGGATGCGTGCATGGCGTATGCCCCGCGGATCGGTCAGGGACAGGGCCATGCGCAGCGGGCCGCAGCGCGTGGAGCGGAAGGCGGTGTGGTCCTCGGCCGGGCGCTCCAGGTATTGCGCGGCATTGGAAAAGCTGGCGCTGATCCGGTCCTGCATGGCGTAGGTATTGACGTGGTGCAGGCCGCGCGTGCGCTCTTGCATGCGGGCCGTCGCCTCGTGGCGCAGCTGGTCGGGCAGCAGCATGCGCTGGAACTGGTGCGTGGTCAGCTCCGTCTTGCTGCCGTTTTGCACGCTATGGGTCTCGGTGCAGTTTTGCACCAGCACGGGCCCCATCAGGGTCTGCTTGCCCGCCAGGCTGGCCACCACGCCCTGGACGGCCGTGTCGCGGTTGCGGATGCGGTCGCGCACCACGTCATGGATCAGGCTCAGGCCCAGCATCAGAATGGCCAGCATGGCGGCCAGCGCCACGGCCTTGGTAAACAGTCGGTTCTTCATTCCACTTCCCGTTGATGGATCGTGGCGGCAGTGTCGGCAGCGCCTGTGTGCCGGAAATGAAGTCTGTGAAGCCGGTGTGAACTGGCGCGCAGGTCAGGGCCCGGCCTGCCAGTCCAGGGTGACGCACAGGCCGGGATCGGCATGGGCCACCCGCATGGCGCCGCCGTGCAGCGCCATGATGCGCAGCACGATGGACAGGCCCAGGCCCGTGCCGCTGCGCTCGCCGTTGGGGCGTGGGGTGGTGAAGAAGCGCTCGCCCAGGCGGCCCAGCAGGGCCGGCGGCACGCCGGGGCCATGGTCGCGCACGCTGATGCGTTGCGGCGCCAGGCGCAGGTCTATGGCGCCGCCTTCCGGGGAATAGTCGATGGCGTTGCTCAGCAGGTTGCTGATGGCCAGCACGACCAGGCCATGCTCCCAGGGGCCGCTGCTGTCCGGGCCATCGAGCGTGATCCGCACGCCGCGCTGCTGCGCGGCCGCCTCGACCTGGGCCATGGCCTGCCTGGCGCACTCGCGCAGGCTGCAGGAGCTGGCCGTGTGCAGCTGGCGGCGCTGTTCCAGCTGGCTCAGCTGCAGCAACTGGTCCACCAGCTTTTGCAGCCGGCCGCACTGGTCCACGACCTGCCTGGCGAAGAGCTGGCGGTCGGCCTCGGGCAGGTCTTCCTGCAGCAGTTCGCCGGCCCCGCGGATGGCGGCCACGGGGCTCTTGAGCTCATGGGTGAGGGCGCGCACATAGCCTTCGATGTAGTCGCGCCCTTCCAGGCGGCTGCGCATGTTTTCCATGGCCCTGGCCAGCTCGCCCAGTTCGCCGGGAATGCGGGGCGCCTGCAGCCGCAGCTGGGCAGCGGCCGGCGAGGCCGCCTCGTTGAGCGTGGGCGCCTGCACCTGCTGCGCATAGCTGCGCAGGCGGCGCACATGCAGGACCAGCCACCAGGTGACGGCGAATCCCACGCCGGCCGACAGCAGCAGGAACAGCAGGCCGCCGCGCAGCATCTTGCGTTCGGCGCTGTCGACGATCTTCTGGACGGAGCGCGCGGGCTTGGAGGCGGTGAGAACGCCTGCAATGCGGCCTTCGACCAGAATGGGCGCGGAGACATACATGATGCTGCTGGCCTCGTCGTCCTGCACCATGCGCGTGGTGCGCGCGCCGTACTCGCCGCGCAGCGTGCGGTGCACATCGCGCCAGCGCGAGTAGTCGGCCCCCTGGTCCGTGCCGGCGGAGTCGAACAGCACCAGGCCCTTGTCGTCGGTGACGGTGATGCGCATGTCCAGGCTGAGCTTGCGCGTGTCCCAGATCCAGACCTTGACCGATTGCCGTGCATAGGCGCGCATCTGCCGGGCGAAGCGGCTGGCGTCCGCATCCCTTTGCAGCACCCCGCTGGCCAGGTCGTCGCTGGCCAGGGCGGCCAGCGCATAGGCGGTCTCGACCAGGGTGTCTTCGGTCACCTTGCGCACGCTGGGCTTGACCTCGACCATGAAGACGCGCAGCACGAAGAATGCGGCGAGCCCGTTGATGACGAAAAACGCGAAGAACAGGCGCAGGCCCAGATGCATGGCGCGCGTTCAGTCCGGCAGCGTGAGGCTGTAGCCCATGCCGCGGTGGGTGGTGATGAAGTCCTGCTGCGGCGCGAGCGCGCGCAGCTTGGCGCGCAGTGTCTTGACGTGGGTGTCCACCGTGCGGTCGGTGCTGTCGCTGTCCTGGCCCCAGACGCTGTCGAGCAGGAATTCCCGGCTCAGGATGCGGCCCGGCCGCTCCAGCAGGCAGCGCAGCAGCTGGTATTCGCGCCGCGTCAGGTCCAGCGGCATGCCTTGCATGCTGACGCGCTGGCCCTCGGTGTCGAGGTTGAACAGCGGCGCCGGGCGTGGCGCGGCCGCCGGCTGGAATCTCTGGGCGCGGCGCAGCAGGGCGCGGGTGCGTGCCACGAGCTCGCGCGGGCTGAAGGGCTTGGTCAGATAGTCGTCGGCACCCAGCTCCAGGCCCAGCACGCGGTCCATCTCTTCGCCGCGTGCGCTCAGCACCAGCAGCGGCACGGCGCAGCCGTGCGAGCGCAGCTCGCGGCACCAGTCCAGGCCGTTGCCGTCGGGCAGCCCCACGTCCAGCAGCAATGCGTCATAGCGCTGCTGTGCCCACTGTGCGCGCGCATCGCCCAGTTGCAGGCTGTGGCGCACGGCGATGCCGTCGCGCTCCAGCGCATAGCAGACCGTGCGCGCGATCGCGGGGTCGTCTTCCACGAGCAGCACGCGGGCAACGGTGTCCTGCATGGGGCTGGCGGCTCAGGTGTCCAGGGCCAGCGGCATGCGCAGGGGCTTGGGCGCGCCGTCCAGCGAGCGGTGCCGGCGCAGCGTGGGCCAGCGCTGCGCGAAATGCCGTGCCAGCTCCTCCACGAGGAACACCGAGCGGTGCTGGCCGCCCGTGCAGCCAATGGCCACGGTGACATAGCTGCGGTGGTTGCTGGCCATGGTTTCCAGCCAGGATTCGAGGAACTGCTGTATGTCACTGCGCATCTTCTCCACGCCCGGCTGCTGGCGCAGGAAGTCGGCCACGGGCGCGTCCATGCCGGTCAGCGGGCGCAGCTCGGCCTCGTAGTGGGGGTTGGGCAGCATGCGCACGTCGAACACGTAGTCGGAGTCGGCCGGCAGTCCATGCTTGAAGCCGAAGGACTGGAAGACCAGGGTCATCTGGCCGACCGGCGCCGCAATCATCTCCTTGATGTAGCTTTGCAGCTGCGAGGAGCGCAGATGGCTGGTGTCGATGACATGCGACTTGTCGCGCAGATCGCCCAGCAGTTCGCGCTCGTTTTCGATGGCCTGGACCAGGGCGCGGCGGTCTTCGGAGATGGCCGCCTGCGACAGGGGATGGCGCCGCCGCGTCTCGGAAAAACGGCGCACCAGCGTGCCGGTCGTGGCGTCCAGGAAGATCAGGTGCGGCACCACGCCCTGGCGCTGCAGCCGCTCCAGCTGCATGGGCAGGTGGGGCAGGCTGCCGGCGCTGCGCGCGTCCATGGCGATGGCGACCTTGTTGCTGTGGCGGCCATGCTCGAGCTCGACGAAGGATGACAGCAGCTCGGGCGGAAGGTTGTCCACGCAGTAGTAGCCCGCATCCTCCAGGGCATGCAGGGCGACGGACTTGCCCGAACCGGACATGCCCGTGATCAGCACGATCTCTAGCGACATGGTTTCATCCTCCTGTGGAACGGCGTGCCGGCCTGACCGCGCCCGGCGGGGAAAGCTGTCGGGCGCCGCGCCGGGAGCCCGCGCTGCGCGGCGGCGCCTGGCGCGCCATGGCCAGCATTTCGCGCGCATGGGCCAGGGTGGCTTCCGACAGGTGCTCGCCGCCCAGCATGCGCGCGAGCTCGGCCTCGCGCGCCTGGGGCGCCAGCGGCTGCACATGGCTCAGCGTGCCCTGGCGGGCGCGCTGCTTGGCGACCAGGTAGTGGTGGTCGGCGCAGGCCGCCACCTGGGGCAGGTGGGTGACGGCCAGCACCTGGCGCGAGCGGCCCAGCGCATGCATGAGGCGGCCCACGGTCTGCGCCACGGCGCCGCCCACGCCCGAATCGACCTCGTCGAAGATCAGCGTGCCGGCTTCGCCCAGTTCGCTGGTCGTCACGGCGATCGCCAGCGAGATGCGCGACAGTTCTCCGCCCGAGGCAACCTTGGCGATAGGCTTGGGGCTGGCGCCGGGGTGTCCGGCGACGAGAAAGGCCACGCTGTCGGTGCCGAAGGCGCCGGGCGTGTCGGATGTCGACAGCGAGGCCTCGAATATTCCGCCCTCCATGCCCAGGCCCTGCATGGCCTGGGTGATGGCGCGCGACAGCCGCGGCGCCGCCAGCGCGCGCTGCTGCGACAGCAGGCGCGCCGCAGCCTGGTACTGCTGCAATGCGCTCTGTTCGGCTGCATGCAGCGCTTCGATGTCGACGGCGGCATCGAGCTGCTGCAGCTCCTGGCGCCAGCCGGCCAGCAGTCCCGGCAGCTCCTCGGGCGTACGCTTGTAGCGGCGCGCCAGCTGCATCCAAAGCGACAGGCGGGCATCGAGTTCGGCCAGGCGCTCGGGATCGAGGTCGGCGCGGCGCAGATAGGCCTGCAGCGAATGGCGCGCATCTTCGAGCTGGGCGACGCACGACACCAGCACGTCGGCGATGTTCTGGAAGTCGGGCTCCAGATGCTCCTGGTTCTGGATCAGATGGCTGGCGCGCCCCAGGGGGCTGCTGGCGCCGGCCTCGTCGTCCTCCAGCATCTGCAGCGCGGCCTGGGCCGTGTCGATCAGGGTCTGGGCATGCGACAGGCGCGTGTGCTGGGCGTTGAGCTCGTCCCATTCGTCGGCCTGCGGCGACAGCTTGTCGAGCTCGGCGATCTGCCACTGCAGCCGCTCGCGCTCGCGCTGCAGGTTGTCCTGCGCCGACTGCGCATGCTGCAGCGCCTGGCGCGCCTGGCTCCAGTGGCTCCAGCAGGCCTGCACGTCGCGGCTGTCTATGCCCGCGTAGGCATCGAGCAGGGCGCGTGCGGCATCCGGGCGCGTGAGGCTTTGCCATGCATGCTGGCCATGGATGTCCACCAGCTGGTCGCCGAGCGCGCGCAACTGCGTGGCCGTGGCCGGCGTGCCGTTGATCCAGGCGCGGCTGCGGCCCTGGCTGTCGATGGTGCGGCGCAGCAAAAGGCTGTGGTCGTCGCTGGCCATGCCTGCCGCTTCGAGCCAGGGCGCCAGCCGCGGGGCAGGGTCGAATTCGACGCAGATGTCGGCCTGGGCGCAGCCGTCGCGAACGACATCGGCGTCCGCGCGCGCGCCCAGGGCCAGCTGCAGCGCATCGACGAGGATGGATTTGCCGGCCCCCGTCTCTCCGGTCAGCACCGTGAAGCCTGCCTGCCATTCCAGGTCCAGCGACTGCACGATCACGAAATCACGCAGGACGATGCGCTTGAGCGCCATGGTCAGGCGCCCCCTTCGTTCCAGCCCAGCTTCTTGCGCAGGGTGGCGAAGTAGTTCCAGCCCCGGGGGTGCAGAAAGCGCACGCTGTGGTGGGCGCGGCTGACCAGGATGCGGTCGCCATGCTGCAGGGAGGCCAGCGACTGCATGTCGAAATTGGCGCTGACGTCGCGCCCGCCCACGACCTCGATCGTGACCTCGTTGGCATCGGACAGCACGATGGGGCGGTTGGACAGGTTGTGGGGCGCGATGGGCGCCATCACCCAGGCCGGGATGGAGGGGTGCATCATGGGGCCGCCCGCCGACAGCGCATAGGCCGTGGAGCCGGTGGGCGTGGCCACGATCAGGCCGTCGGCGCGCTGGTTGGAGACGAAGCGCCCGCCGACCTCGATGCGCAGCTCGACCATGCCCGAGGTGCCTCCCCGGTTGACCACCACGTCGTTCATGGCCAGGGCCTCGAACACGCACTGCCCCTCGCGCATGACACGGGCGCACATCAGTGGCCGCTCGTCTTCCTCGTATTCGCCCTGTAGCATCGGGGTCAGCGTGGCCTCGAAATCCTCGAGCGCGATGTCGGTGACAAAGCCCAGCCGCCCCTGGTTGATGCCGATCAGGGGCGTTCCGTATTGCGCCAGATGGCGGCTGACGCCGAGCATGGTGCCGTCGCCGCCGACGACCAGGCCCAGGTCGCAGTGCCGGCCCAGGCCGTCGACGTCCATGGCGGGAAAGCCGGCCAGGCCGGAGTGCAGGGCCGACTGCGTGTCCAGCACCACCTCGCAGCCCTGCTGCCTGAGAAAGACGGCGATGCGCTGCAAGGCGTCGCTGGCACTCTCGGACGGGGCGCTTGCGGTGGGAGCGTGATACTTCCCTATCAAGGCTACGTGGCGAAATGTGGTCGTCATTTCTGGAAATTACATCATTAAAATCAGCACATGCTCGACGAACGTGCCAAGTTGTTGCTCAAAGCGCTGATCGAGCGTTACATCGCTGACGGTCAGCCGGTGGGGTCGCGGACCCTGTCTCGTGCATCGGGGCTTGAATTGTCGCCTGCCACGATACGCAATGTGATGGCCGACCTCGAAGACCTGGGGTTGATCATCAGTCCCCACACCTCGGCAGGCCGCATTCCGACCGCCCGGGGCTACCGGTTGTTCGTGGACACCATGCTCACCGTGGACCGTGCGGATTTCGTGACGCCCGAACTGGCGCCGGAGCAGCCCCAGAAAGTCATCGCCAACGCGGCCAACCTGCTGTCCAGCCTGTCCCAGTTCGTGGGCGTGGTGCTGGTGCCGCGCCGCACCTCGGTCTTCAAGCACCTGGAGTTCGTGCGCCTGTCCGAGCGGCGTTTCCTGGTCATCATCGTCTCGCCCGAAGGCGACGTGCAAAACCGCGTCATCTTCACCGACGTCGACTATTCTCAGTCGCAGCTGGTCGAGGCCTCCAACTTCCTGAACACCCACTATGCGGGCCTGGCCATGGAAGAGGTGCGCGAGCGCCTCAAGGGCGAGGTGGAGCTGCTGCGCGGCGAAGTCGCGGCGCTCATGCAGGCCGCGGTCAACGTGGGCACCGAGGCCATGAGCAGCGCGCAGGAGGAGGTGGTGATCTCCGGGGAGCGCAACCTGCTGTCGGTCAGCGATTTCTCCAGCGACATGGACAATCTGCGCCGCGCCTTCGACCTGTTCGAGCAAAAGACCCAGATATTGAGGCTGCTGGACTTTTCCAGCCAGGCCGAAGGCGTGCGCATCTACATCGGCGGCGAAAGCCAGGTCGTGCCCTTCGAGGAGCTGTCCGTGGTCAGCGCTCCCTACGAGCTGGACGGCAAGGTGGTGGGCACGCTGGGCGTGATCGGGCCGACCCGCATGCACTATGACCGCATGATCCAGATCGTCGACATCACTTCCAAACTCGTGAGCAATGCCCTGAGCCACAAGCGATAGGGCCTACAATAGCCCGGTTTGCTGTCTGCGCGGCAGACAAGGGGGGCCTTAGCTCATGCTTGGTTAGAGCAGCGGACTCATAATCCGTTGGTGCCCAGTTCGACTCTGGGAGGCCCTACCATCGACCGTGCGGCGCACGAATGGCGCGAGCAGCGAACGGTTGGCCCGCCAGGCGCGGCGCTGCATCCTGCCCGCGCCGCTCCTGCAGGGATTCCAAGCCTGCCACTCTTGCCAGTGGCAGGCTTTTTTGCATGGTGCCGTGGCCGGGCGATGGCCGTGGCGGGCCAGCATGCGGAATTTTTCAGAAAAATGGCAGGTTTGGCCAAAGTGGGCAAAAGCCGCTGCTACAATGCGAAGCGTTGCGGCTGTAGCTCAGCTGGATAGAGTACTTGGCTACGAACCAAGGGGTCGTGGGTTCGATTCCTGCCAGCCGCACCAAACAACGCAAAGCCCTGAAGCCTTCTGGCTTCAGGGCTTTTTCGTTTGCGCATGGCGCAGGCCCGGCCGCTGCGGCGGCCGGTGTCAGTCCGCCGCGCAGGGCAGGATGAGGCTGAAGCAGCTGCCCTGCCCGGGCGTGCTGGCAATCTCCAGCCGGCCGCCATGGCGCGCGGCCACGGTGCGCACGAAGGCCAGGCCCAGGCCCACGCCGTCCATGCGCTGGTGCTGTTGCAGGCGCTCGAAGGGACGGTTCAGCCGCGCCAGCGAGGCGGCGTCCATGCCCGGGCCGTGGTCACGGATGGCGATGCAGGCGTGCGCGCCGTCCTGCCGCACCTCGCACTCCACCAGGGCCGCGGCGCCGGGGTCGGGAGGGCGTCCATACTTGATGGCATTGCCGATGAGGTTGACGGCCGCCCGGTGCAGCAGGCCTGGATCGCCCTCGACCGGAATGTCCTGCTCGGGCCGCTGCAGCCGCAGTTGCACATGGGCGGCCGTGGCCTGGGCCCAGCAGCTGTCCACCGCCTGGTCGAGCAGCAGGCCCAGATCCAGGCGCTCGCTGCGCAGTGTCTGCTGCTGGGCGCGGGCCAGGTGCACGAAGTCGTCGGCCAGGGTCAGCGAAGACTGCGCGCAGTCTGCGATGCGCTGCAGCAGCGCGGCGTCTGCCGCCGGTTCCCGGGTGCCGCGCTGCATCTCCAGCAAGGTGATGATGGAAGCGATGGGCGCACGGATGTCGTGCGAGATGAACTCCATCGCCTGGTCGCGCTGGGCCTGGGCGCCGCGCAATTCGCTGATGTCCACGAGGGTGATCAGCCAGCCGCTGGTGGGCGGCGCGTCAAAGGACTGTGTCAGCAGCATCAGGCTGCGCTGCTGCGCATCGCGCCCTTCGCTGCTGGCGGGCAATTGGCCGCTGGCCAGCGCCGAGCTGGTCAGCAAGGCGCCGCTGGCATCGGCGGCGGCGGACTGCAGTCCCTTCAGCAGTGCCGGCAGGTCATCGCCCGGGCGCAGCGCATGGCCCAGGCTCTGGGCGTAGCCATGGGCGGCCGCATTGGCCAGCAGCACCCGGCCCTGGCGGTCGCAGACAAAGGTGGCCGAGGGCAGCTGGCGCAGGCTTTCGCTGACGAAGTGGTGGAGTGCGCGCAGCTGGCGCGAGGCCTGCTCCACGGCCAGGATGCGCTGGTCCAGCAGGTCGCCGCGAAGGCCGGGCGCCGGCGACAGGCCTTGCCCCTGCAGATCGCGCAGCTCCAGCGCGAGAAAGCGCGCGGCGGCGCGCAGACGCAGCCAGCTCCACAGCGGGTAGGCCAGTGCCAGGCCCAGCAGGGCTGCCGCGGGCGCCGTCTGGATCTGCCAGATCCGTGGGGCAAGGCCGGCAAGAAGCAGGCTGCACAGTGCCAGCAGCGCACAGGCCAGCATGCCGCCCGATGGCCCCAGCCGTGCCAGCGCGAACAGGGCCAGCAGCACGGGCACGAGGTTGAGCGCCCGGTCCAGCAGGGGCGAGGCCGGGCGCAGGTGCACGTCCTGCAGGCTGCCGTTGAGCACATGGGCCAGCATCTCCACGCTGGCCACCGGGCGCGCGGTGGTGCCCAGCGGGCCGGTGAACTGCGTGCCCAGGCCTGCAGCCGTGGGGCCGATCAGCACGTACTTGCCGCGGAATGCGGCCGCCGGGATGCTGCCGCGCAGCACATCGATGTAGGAGTAGGTGGTGAAGGGCGGCCGGTTGTCCTGCAGCGGCCGGGCGAAGGCGATCAGCTCATGCCCGCTGCGGGTCCAGGCGGATGCATCGCGGGGGGGCGGCGCGCAGGCGCGGCCCGTCTCGCCCAGGCAATGCAGGGCCAGGGCCATGTGCCACCAGGGTGCGTCGCCGGGGCCTTCCACCGCATTGAAGCCGCGCACCCTGCCATCCGCATCCACGGTCAGCTGGGTATGGCCCAGGGCCGCAGCGGCCTGCGCCAGCGCGGGCAGCGGTGCGGCGGCCTGCGCCACCGGCAGCACGGTCCGGCCACTGGCGCGCAGGGCGGCCGCCAGCATCCGGTCGTCATCAGGGTAGTCCCAGTCCTCCTCGCTGAACCAGACGTCAATGCCGATGGCGCGTGGCGCCGCCCGCGTGATGCGCTCGATCAGGCCGGCATGCAGGGCGCGGCGCCAGGGCCAGCGTCCTATGGCGGCGATGCTGGCGTCATCGATGGCGATGAGGACGATGTCCGCAGACGCCGCGGGCTGGTGCAGCCAGCTGGCGGCATCCTGCAGGATGCCGTTGGCGCGCGGCAGCTGGCCGCTGCCGCTGAGCCACAGCACCAGGGACACCAGGGCGGCCGCCAGCAGCGCCCAATCGCGCCTGAGGCCGGGGCGGCGCGGAGGTGGCTGCGCCACCGAAGGGGCAATGCGGTCGGTCATGCCAGCGGCATTGCAGCGGCCTTACTGGCGCTGCAGGCGCTCCCCGCTGCCCGATTGCAGTCCCTGGCCGCTGGCGTCCGTGACCCAGCGGCCCGTCCGGAACTGGCGCGCGGCGGAGAAACCGCTGCGCAGCCCGTTGCCGTCCTCGATCTGCAGGCGCAGGAAGTACTGGCCGGCGGGCAGGCTTTCGGTGCTCCATCCAGGCTGGTCTGTCCATTCGTCGACCAGCGGCGTGGCAAAGCCCGGCTCGCGGGCGACCTGCACGCGGTAGCGCTGGCCGGGCTCGCCGCTCCAGCGGATGTGGCGGCTGCCTTCGCCCTGGCTGTCGCCCAGCTGCAGCGCATCGGCCGAGGGCCGGTCCGGCACGGGGGCCAGCTGCATGGCCTGGGGCGCGGCAAACGGGCCCTGGTCGGCGCTGCCGTCGGCCAGCACGCGCACGCTGGCCGCGCGCCACAGATAGCGGCCGGCCGGCAGGGCGGCCAGCGCCTGGGCGGGCAGGGCACAGTCCTGGAGTGCGTCGGCATCAATGGCTGGATGGGCGAATGCGTCCTGCCCCGTGCCGGCCGTGGCGGCCGTCACCTGGATGCGGTAGCGCGCCGCTTCGACGACCCGGGTGCATGACAGGCCGGCCAGGCCCAGCCCGACCACGGCGTCCGCCGCAGGCGATTCATACAGCGGTGCCACGGGATGGGCCTTGACGCGCAGCGCGTGCCGGCTTTCGCGGCCCGGAATGCCGAGATCGTCCACGGCGCGGATGGAAAGCACGTAGTTGCCGTCCTCGACGGCGGCCAGGCGCAGGGGCGAGGCCGTGAAACTGCCGATGCGCAAGACCTGCTCCAGCCCGGCATCCCGGGCCAGCAGGACCTGGTAGCGCACGGCCCCGGGCTGGGCCGGCAGCGGCAGGCTGAGCCAGCCGGCATCCTCGGCCAGGGCGGGCCAGGCGCTGATGTCGGGTGCCGGCAGCATGCCGCGCACCGGGGCCAGCATGCCATCGGCGGCCACGGCCGCGCCCTGCCCCGGCCGCAGCAGGGCGCCGGCTGCATCGCCTGCCGTGGCGACGGCGACCGCGCCCTGGTCTACGGCGGCGGCGGTGCTGCCACCCGCGCCGGTCTGCACGAGAAAGCGCGTGCCGCGCACGCTGGTGGAGGCCGTGGGCGTGCGGATCTCCAGCCGGCGCGGCGGTGCGCCGGGCTCGGGCGGCACCGATGCCTCGATGCTGCCTTCGCGCAGATCGAGCACCGACTGCACGGTTCCCGCGCGGCCTTTGCGGCGCATCTGGTGCAGCAGCACATCGGACCGCGACTGTATGCGCACGAGGGAGCCATCGGCCAGGCGCACGGCGACGAAGGCGTCGGGCGCCAGCTCCAGCCGGTCGCCCTCTTGCAATGCCTGGCCCTGGCGCAGGGCCGCGGCGGGGGGCGCAACGGTGCCGTCCGGCGCGTTGGCGCGATGGTCCAGCGCACGCGAGGCACGGGCGTCGCCTTGCACGAACTCCACGGTCGCCGTGGCGGCACGCAGCAGGCGGACGGGAATTTCCAGCACGGAGCCGGGCCGCAGGCGGTAGGGGTCGGCCACGCCATTGTGGCTTTGCAGCTGCAGCCACTGGCGGTGGTCGCCCAGGTAGCGGGCCGCCAGCTGCTCCAGCGTATCGCCTGCCACGATGCGGTGCGCGATCACGTCGCCGCCGCGCGGCGTGGGCATGATCTGCGCCTGTGCGCACCGAAGGCCGGCCAGGCCCAGCGCCAGCAGCGCACAGGCCTGGGGCAGGCTGCGCCAGCGTTGCAGGGCGGTCATGACGGCTCGGCCTGGCTGTGCGGCACCGGTTCCGGCATGTCGAGGCGGTAGCCGTAGCCGTAGATGGCGCTAATGGCGTAGGGCTGGCCCGCGCGCAGGTTCAGCAGGCTGCGCAGGCGCGAGATGTGCGTGTCCAGCGACCGCGACTGCACTTCGGCATTGTGTCCCCAGACGGCTTCGCGCAAATGGTCGCGCGACAGCAGCCGGCCCTGGTTCTGGAACAGCGTGAGCGCAAGCATGTACTCGCGGTGCGTCAGCTCCATGGGCTGGCCGTTGACCTCCAGGCGGTTGCTGGACGTCAGGAAGCGGTAGGGGCCGAATTCGAGCACGTTCTGCGTGTTCACCGGATAGGCCCGGCGCAGCAAGGCCCCTATGCGGGCGCGCAGCTCACCCTGGCGCACGGGCTTGACCATGAAGTCGTCCGCGCCGCAGGTCAGGCCTTCCACGATGTCGGCTTCCTCGCTGCGAAGCGTGATGATGAGCACGGGCAGCTCGCGGCTGATGTGCCCGCGCACCCAGCGCACGAGCTGGGTGCCTTCCATGTCGGGCAGATGCCAGTCCACGATCAGCAGATCGAAGCTTTCGCGGCGCAGGTCCTGCTGCAATGAGGCGCCGGTCAGGTAGGTGTGGCAACTGTGGCCCATGTCCAGCGCGACCTGACGCAGCATCTCCAGTTGCAGTGGATCATCGTCCAGAGCAGCTATACGCATCCAAGTGTCCTTTCACGCAGGCGCCAGGAGCGCGGCGCCGGGTCTGCGGGCATGGGGGCCCGCCAGTGTCGGTTTTCCAAGCGAAGCTTACCCTACCCCTACTCGGAGGCTTCGCGCAGCTGCTGCAGGGCGGCCAGCACCTGCGACGGCTGTACGGCGTCCACGGGCTGCAGGCAGGACTGCAGGTCGGCCAGCGCGGCCTCGCCCTCGCGCTGCAGCCGGGCGATGGCCTGGCCTGCTTGCCTGGGGGCATCGAAGCCCTGGCTTTGCAGCAGCAGCGTGCCGTCCGCGGCCACGAGCTTGAAATAGAACCTGCCATCGGCCTCGCGGTACTGCTTGAACTGCGGCAGCGACTGCTTGGCGGCCTTGGCCCGGGCGGCCACGGGGGCCTGGGCCAGGTTGCGCAGTCCCACGGCCGAGCGCAACTCGCGCAGCAGGGGCATGCTCAGCTTGCGGGCCTTCTCGGCGCCGGCCTGCAGCACGTCCTCCAGTTCGGCCGGGTGGGCGATCAGGTGCTCGTAGCGGTCGCGCATGGGGGCCAGCTCGCTGTCGATGCGCTCGAACAGCATCTGCTTGGCCTCGCCCCAGGCAATGCCGTCGGCATAGGCCTGGCGCAGCGCCTGGACTTCGCCCTCGCTGGCAAAGCCCTGGTAGATCTGGAACAGGGCCGAGCCTTCGACCTCCTTGGGCTCGCCCGGCGCGCGCGAGTCGGTGGCGATGCTGCCGATGAGCTTGCGCAATTGCTCGCGCGGCGCGAACAGCGGGATGGTGTTGTTGTAGCTCTTGCTCATCTTGCGCCCGTCCAGGCCGGGCAGCGTTGCCACGTTTTCCTCGATCCGGGCCTCGGGCAGCGTGAAGAACTCCGCGCCGTAGATGTGGTTGAAGCTGGACGCCATGTCGCGCGCCATCTCGATGTGCTGGACCTGGTCGCGGCCCACGGGCACCTTGTGGGCGTTGAAGGCCAGGATGTCCGCACCCATCAGCACGGGATACATGAACAGGCCTGCCGTCACCCCGTCATCGGGTTCGGTGCCAGCGGCCAGGTTCTTGTCCACGCAGGCCTTGTAGGCATGGGCGCGGTTGAGCAGACCCTTGCCGGTGACGCAGGTCAGGAACCAGCACAGCTCCGGGATCTCGGGGATGTCGGACTGGCGGTAGAAGGTCACATGTTCGGGGTCCAGGCCCGCGGCCAGCCAGCTGGCGGCGATCTCGATGGTGGAGCGCTGCACGCGCGCCGGATCCTGGCACTTGATGAGCGCGTGGTAGTCGGCGAGGAAGTAGAAGTTCTCGACCTCGCGCGAGCGGCTGGCCGCGATGGCCGGGCGCAGCATGCCTGCGTAGTTGCCCAGGTGCGGCGTGCCGCTGGGAGTGATGCCGGTGAGAAAGCGCGTTGTGCTCATGACGGAAGACTGCAACAGGAATGGGGGAACGGGAGGAAGCGGGAGGAAGCGGGCCGCGGGACGCCTGCCTTCAGCGCAGCAGTGCGATCAGCGGCGTCAGCGCGAAGTCGATCACTGCATAGCCCATGTCCATGAGCGGCCGCAGCCACAGGCTGCCGACCACGCCGGCGATGACCAGGCCCATGACGATGAAAAAGCCCCAGGGCTCGATCCGGGCCACCCACTGGGCCTGCCGCCAGGGCAGCAGGCCGACCAGGATGCGCCCGCCGTCGAGCGGCGGAAGCGGGAACAGGTTGAACGCCCACATCACGAGATTGACCAGGATGCCGGCGCGGCACATTTCGAGAAAGAAGCGCTCGCTCATGCCCATGCCCACCAGGGCCACCAGCAGCACCGCCCACAGCAGGGCCTGCACGAAGTTGGAGGCCGGCCCCGCGAGCGCCACCCAGACCATGTCGCGCCGGGGGTTGCGCAGCTGGTCGAAGCGCACGGGCACCGGCTTGGCATAGCCGAAGAGAAAGGCGCCCGATGTCGCGAAGTACAGCAGCAGCGGCATCAGGATGGTGCCGATGGGGTCGATGTGCTTGATCGGGTTGAGCGTGATGCGCCCCATCATGGCGGCGGTGGGATCGCCGAAGTGGCGCGCGGCATAGCCGTGCGCCGCCTCGTGCACCGTGATCGCGAAGAGCACGGGCAGGGCATAGATGAGTACGGTCTGGATAAGGTTGGAGATGTCCACGGCGGGCATTGTCTCAGACGCAAGACAGTCCTGCCGCGCAGCGGGGCGCTGGCGGCGTGTGCGCCGCCTAGAGGTTTCCATCCATTGGCAATCGATCCGTGGCTGTTGCAAAATGAAACGTCATTGTTGGAAGGCCCGCGGGCCGTGCGCACAAGGGGTGGAACGTGGGTGTAATGGGCTTGGGCAGGTTGCCGATCGGCTGGCGTCTGGTGATCGCTTTCGGCGGGATCAACATTCTGGTCTTGACGATGATGGGCGTGACCCTGCTGTCGCTGGGCCAGGCCCGGCAGGCGCTGGATGCCGGCGGCGCGGGCGCAGCCGCACTGCAGGCGCTGCAGCAGGCGCGCTGGTGGGTGCTGGGCCTGGGATGCGCCGTCTGCGCGCTGGCCCTGGGGGCCTGGGTCAGCCTGCGGCGCGGCATCGTGCAGCCGCTGGGCCAGGCCATCCTGATTGCGGAAACCGTCGCATCGGGCGACCTGAGCCAGGAATTCTCCACCGAACTGCAGGGTGACTTCGGCCGCCTGCTCGGTGCGCTGGGAACCATGGAGGACACGCTCACCGAGCTGGTGGGCCGCATCAAGCAGTCCACCGATTCGATCGGCCTGTCGGCCAGCGAGATCAACGCCGGCAACCGCGACCTGTCGCGCCGGACCGAATCCCAGGTCTCGGCCTTGGCCCAGACAGCGGCCAGCATGGAGCAGCTCACGGCCACCGTGCGCCAGAACGCCGACCGCGCGCATTCGGCCAGTTCGCTGGCTGTGGATGCCTCGGCCACCGCGCAGCGCGGCGGCGCCGTGGTCGGCGAGGTGGTCCAGACCATGGAGGCCATCAGCGGCAGCTCGCGCAAGATCGTGGACATCATCCAGGTCATCGAGGGGATTGCCTTCCAGACCAACATCCTGGCGCTGAACGCCGCCGTGGAGGCGGCGCGCGCGGGCGAACAGGGCCGGGGCTTCGCCGTCGTGGCCAGCGAGGTGCGCAGCCTGGCCGGCCGTTCGGGCGAGGCGGCCAAGCAGATCAAGGAACTGATCACGGCCAGCGTGCGCCAGGTGGAAAGCGGCGCCGGCCTGGTGAATCAGGCCGGCGCGACCATGCGGGAAATCGTGGGCGCCGTGGGCCAGGTCACGGGACTGCTGGGCGAGATATCGTCGGCGCTCACGGAGCAAAGCCAGGGCATTGCCCAGGTCAATGCGGCCGTGGGGCACATGGACAGCGCCACCCAGGAGAATGCGGCCCTGGTCCAGCAGGCCACGCTGGCTGCTTCTGCGCTCAATGAGCGCGCGCACGACCTGCAGCAGGCCGTGGGCGCCTTCAAGCTCGACGACGAGGCGCCCCCGGCCGCCCGGCCGGCCCTGGCGCCTGTGGCCGCAGGCCGCATGCAGGCGGCGCGCCCGGCGCGCGAGCTGATGCTGGAGCGGGGCTAGCCCAGCTCCAGCCCCAGCGCATCCAGGCTGCCCCGGCCCTGGCGCACCACCGTGGGCGGGTTGCCCATGGACATGGGCACGAGGTCGATGACGGTGGTGGGCTCCGAAGGGCAGGCCCCCGCGTCGACCACGGCGTCCAGGTCATGGGCGAAGCGCTCGATGATCTCGTCCGCATCGTGCAGCGGCTCGGTCTCGCCGGGCGGGATCAGCGTGGTGGCGATCAGCGGCTCGCCCAACTGCTCCAGCAGCAGCTGTGTGCCCTTGCGGTCGGGCACGCGCAGGCCGATGGTCTTGCGCGAAGGGTGGCTCAGGCGCTTGGGCACTTCCCTGGACGCTTCGAGGATGAAGGTGTACGGGCCTGGCGTGGCCAGCTTGAGCAGGCGGTACTGGCGGTTGTCCACGCGCGCATGGCTGGACAGCTCGGACAGGTCGCGGCACAGCAGGGTCAGATGGTGCTTGTCATTGATCTGCCGGATGCGGCGCAGCCGCTCGACCGCGGGACGGTCGTCCAGGTGGCAGACCAGGGCGTAGCTCGAATCGGTGGGGATCGCCAAAATGGCGCCCTGGCGCAGCATCTCGGCGGCTTGCTTGATCAGGCGCGGCTGGGGGTTGTCGGGGTGGGCTTCGAAACGTTGGACCATGTCGTCTTTCTGAAAGGAGCGCGGGCTCGGGATCAGGCTCAGGCCTGTTGTATGCGCTCGCCCAGCAACTCCCATACCGGCGTAAGCTGACCTGGCAGGTAGGGCAATTCCCCCAGATCGGTATGCGATTCCTCCGGGCTGTGGAAATCGCTGCCGCGCGAGGCGGCCAGGCCGAACTCCTGGGCCATGTCGGCATAGATGGCGTATTCGCTGGGCCGGTGGCTGCCCGTGACCACCTCCACGGCCTGGCCGCCGTGGGCCTTGAACTCCGAAAAAAGCGCGTACTCCTCGTTGGCCGTGAATCCGTAGCGCGCCGGATGGGCGATCACGGCCACGCCGCCGGCACCGGTGATCCACTGCACGGCATCGGACAGCCGGGCCCAGGTATGGGGCACATAGCCCGGATGGCCTTCCGTCAGATAGCGCCTGAACACCTCGGCGGTATCGCGGCAGCGGCCCGTCTCCACGAGAAAGCGCGCGAAATGCGTGCGCGATATCAACTCGGGATTGCCGGCGAAGCGCAGCGCGCCTTCATAGCTGCCCTCGATGCCGGCCAGCTCCAGCTGCCGCGCCATCTCGCGCGCACGCGGGCCGCGGCCATTGCGCGTGGCATGCAGGCCCTCGGCCAGCACCGGATCGCCGGCATCGAAGCCCAGCCCCACGATATGCACCGTGGCGCCCGCAAAGCTCACCGAGATTTCCGAGCCCGTCAGGTAGTCGATGCCGCAGGCCCGGGCCGCGGCCGCCGCGCGCTGCAGGCCGCCAATCTCGTCATGGTCGGTCAATGCCCACAACTGGACTCCCCGGGCGGCGGCGCGCTCGGCCAATTGCTCCGGAGTCAGCGTTCCGTCGGAGACGACGGAGTGGCTGTGCAGATCGGCATTCAGATAGGTCTTGGGCACGGTTGCATTGTAGGTGGCGGCCTTTTTCCCCACCGCGCCGGTGCGGCTGGGGACTTCCCTGATGGGCCGTATCGGCCTTGCCGCATAACGCCGTCCAAATATCAGACCAGTCTCATTTTCGAGTTTGTATCTTTTGGTTTCTCATATGGCCCGGGCTTGCGGCCGCACTTCAAGGTCCGCCCCTTGCAATAACGGAGGATGTATGCAGATTTCCGACTGGCCTCTGGCGCGCCGCCTGGCCTTGGTGTTTTCGGGTGTCATCGCCATTTTTCTGGCGGTGACGCTGGTGGCGATGCAAAGCCAGGACCAGATCAAGACCGCGCAGGAGCGCAACCAGCACACCTTCGGCGTGCTGCTGCAGGCCGACGAGCTGCTGCTGAGCATGGTGAACATGGAAACCGGGGTGCGTGGCTACCTGCTGTCCGGCGAGGCCGCTTTTCTCGAACCATGGGAGGCGGGGCTGAAGCGGTTCGAGCGGACCTGGGGCGAGCTCAAGCAGCTCACCCAGGACAATCCGCCCCAGCAAAAGCGCCTGGACGAGCTGAAGGCGGCCTACCAGGGATTCACGGCCGTGGAGCGCGATCTGATCGCCATGCGCCGCGCGGTGGACGAGGGAACGACGGACATGCAGGAGTTCCTGGCGGCCTTCAAGAAGGGCAGGGCCAAGGCCATCATGGACGGTTTCCGCCAGGTGCACGGGGACTTCTCCGAGGTCGAGCGCGGGCTGCTGGTGCAACGGCGTGCGCATTCGGATGCGCTGCGCACCCGGACCCTGGCCATGCAATGGGGCGGCCTGGTGCTGACGGTCTTGCTGTCCGTGGTGCTCGGCGCCTGGGTCACGCGTTCCATCACCCGCCCGCTGTCGCAGGCCGTAGGCCTGGCGGGCTCGATTGCGCAGGGCGATCTGACGGGGTCGGTGCAGACCGGCCGCAAGGACGAGATCGGCCACCTGCTGGGCTCCCTGGACCGCATGGTCAAGCAGCTGCGCGGCGTGGTGGGCGAGGTGCGCACGGGGGTGGAGTCGGTGTCCACGGCGTCCAACCAGATCGCCAGCGGCAACCAGGACCTGTCGGCGCGCACCGAGCAGACGGCGGCCAACCTGCAGCAGACGGCGGCCAGCATGGAGGAGCTGACGGCCACGGTGACGCAGTCGGCCGATACGGCGCGCCAGGCCAACCAGCTGGCGGCGACGGCGGCGCAGGCGGCCGAGCAGGGCGGGGCGGTGGTGGGACAGGTGGTGCAGAGCATGCAGCAGATCACCGACAGCAGCCGCAAGATCGCGGACATCATCGGCGTGATCGACGGCATCGCCTTCCAGACCAACATCCTGGCGCTGAACGCGGCCGTGGAGGCGGCGCGTGCGGGCGAGCAGGGGCGGGGCTTCGCGGTGGTGGCGGGCGAGGTGCGCTCGCTGGCGCAGCGCAGCGCCGAGGCGGCCAAGGAGATCAAGACGCTGATCACCACCAGCGTGGACAAGGTCCACATGGGCTCGCAGCAGGTGGAGCAGGCCGGGCGCAGCATGGAGGAGATCGTGTCCAGCGTGCGGCGTGTCAGCGACCTGATCGGCGAGATCACGGCGGCATCGACGGAGCAGCGCGATGGCATAGGGCAGGTGAACCATGCGGTGACGAACCTGGACCAGATGACGCAGCAGAACGCGGCGCTGGTGGAGGAGTCGAGCGCGGCGGCGCTGGCGATGCAGGAGCAGGCGCGGCGCCTGTCGCAGGTGGTGGCCGTGTTCAAGCTCGGGCACGAGGGCAGCGCCCTGGCGCCTGCGGCAGAGCGCCGCCCTGCGACGGCGCGCCCTGCCGTGGCGCGGCCCCAGGCGGCACGCGCCGCGGTCCGGCCCGGCCCCGCTGCCGTGCCGGCGCAGCCCGCGCCTTCCGTGGCCGCGCCGGCGGCGGCTGCGGCCCGCAGGCCGGCGCCGGTGGCGGCATCGCCGTCGCCCATGCCCGAGAAAAAGCTGCCCGCGCCCGCCGCACGCAGCAAGGTGGCCGAGGACGAGTGGGAGTCGTTCTGACCGCTCTTTTCCTGGCGTTCTGGCGAGGATGTTCAGCGCGGCTGCATTTCCTTGCCGTAGTCGGGCGAGCGCGGACCTGGCAGCAGGCCGCCCCGCAGCCCCTGGGCCACGAGCCTTTGGTTGGCGATCGAGGCGACCTGCACGCTGCGCTCATTGACAGTGTCGAGGATCTGGTTGAGCAAGGCCGTCACCAGAAGACCGACCAGTCCGCCACTGGAGCTCTGATTCTCGGCGCTGGATGCCGTGGCGCTGCCATTCCATAACTGGGCGCCCGTGCGCAGATCCACGAGCTTTGCATCCAGTGTGACCACGGAGGCGCTGCTGATCACTGCATAGCTGGTGCCATAGCTGCGTATGTTCAGGTACAGCGCCGAGTCGGCCCCAAAGATCTGCCGGAGTTTGGAAAAAGGCAGTTCCTGGGCATCTTCTCCGGAGTGGATGCCGTTTTGCCGGAACATCTCCTCCGTGGCTGCCACGGGCAGCACGTAGTAGCCGGCCTCCGCCAAGGGCAGCGTGATCTGGGACAGAACCCCGGCCGGCGCAGTGACTTCGGGGGACTGGTTCAAAGGTGGCATCACAAGGATGGAGCGCGGCTTGGATGCGCGCAGGGCGGAATAGTCGTAGGGCGCTGTTGTCGCGCAGCCGGTCAAGGCCGCCGCCATGGCGATGGTCAATGACTTGAAGATGTCGGGCAAGCGCATTTCAGTCTTTCTTGCGGGAGGCAAAGGTCTGCAGCAACTGGTCCATGAAAGTGGCTGACTCGGGAAAGCTCTGCTTTTCCTCCGTCAACTGCTGCACTGTTCTTTCACTGTCGCCCGCCTTGGAGTAGAGCAAGGCCATATGGGCTCTGTAGCCAGGCGGCAGAGCCTTTCCTTGGGCCTGTATCCGCTGGCGGGTCTTCTCCAGCGTGATCAACTGCTGGTGCGGGTCGGTATTCCCATCGTCTTTCAGGTATTGGTAGACCTGAGGCTGGTAGTCATCCCATGCGTAAAGGGGTGGCCTGGGAGTGGCGCAACCGGTCAATGCAAGGCAAAAAGCGGCAGCAGACAATGCGCAGATCCTCATGGCACAGGCTTCCATGCACCCACATCAATGCCCGATGCCAGCTTGTCCACGGCTTCGCGGATGGCCAGGTCCAGGACCTTTCCATTGAGCGTTGCGTCATAGCTGGCGGTACTGCCGAAACCCACGATCTCACGACTGGAGAGACTGTATTCGCCAGCACCCTGCACGGAATAGACGACTTCCGACGTCTGCACCTTCACCACGTTGAGGCTGACTTTCGCGTAGGCCACCTGTTCCTTGCCGCGGCCGAGCACGCCGAACAACTGGCGGTCGCCGACGACCTTGCGGCCGAATTCGCTCACATCGCCGGTGACGACATAGGCCGCGCCCTTGATGGCCTGCTCCTGGCGGTTGAAGCCAGCCTCCTGGCGGGTTTCGGTCATGTTTTCCCGGTCGAGCACGTTGAAGCGGCCGCTTTGCTGCAGGTGCGTGATCAGAATGGTTTTCGCCTGACTGCCCAGGCGGTCAATCCCGTCCGAGAAGATGCCGCGCTGGAAGCTGGAGCGGTTATCGAACTTGCCCACTGAAATGGGACTGCGAGGTCCTTGATAGGCATAGGAGGCGGAAACCGGCCTGGCCGTTTCCACTGCGCGTGATTGCTCCACGGAAGAGCAGCCGGAAATGGCAGCCGCCAAACCGAAGGTGGTGGCAGCACACAGCCAGAGCCGTGTATTCATGAGTGATATTCCCATTTGGTGGTTCAAAAATTTTGCAACAGGTTGTTGCAAAATGTGGAATATTACATGAATGCGGCGCGCTGCGGCCACGCAGGTTCAACGGCTCAGGCGCCTTCCGAATGGACCCCTTCAATCAGGAACTGCACCTTGCGTTCGCCCCGCCATTCATTGATGTCCAGCCGGTAGGCAATGCAGGCGGATTCGGGCAGTGGGTCCGTGTGCCCGAACCAGATGCCATCCACCATTTCGCCATGGTGGCGCAGCTGCAGCTTCAGATGGCGCTCGCCGACCAGCCGCTGTGACAGCACCTCGATCTCCTCGCTGAAGGTGGGTGGAGCGAAGCCCTGTCCCCAGACTTCGAGATTGAGCCGCTCGACCAGTTCGGCGTTGCGAAAACTCGGGTCCAGGGGGCCGTCGGTTTCCAGGCGCCGCGTCAGCGTGGCCGCATCCAGCCATTCCTGGGCGACCTGTGCCAGGGCCTGCTCGAAGAGGGCGAAATCGGCTTCGGCGATGGTGCAGCCGGCCGCCATTGCATGGCCGCCGAAGCGCAGCAGCAGGCCGGGGTGGCGCTTGGAGACCAGGTCCAGCGCATCACGCAGGTGAAAGCCCGGAATCGAGCGGCCCGATCCCTTGAGCTCGTGTTCGTGCCCCGGGGCGCCGCTGGCCGCGAAGACGAAGGTCGGGCGGTGCATGCGGTCCTTGATGCGCGAGGCCACGATGCCGACCACGCCCTCGTGGAAGTCGGGGTCGAACACGCTGATCGCGGGCGGCGGCGTCATGCCGTCGGCGCACAGGCCCTCGGCCAACAGCATGGCCTGCTCGCGCATGCCGCCCTCGAGCTCGCGCCGTTCGCGGTTGATGGCGTCCAGCATCTGGGCCAGGTTGGCCGCCCGGGCCGGGTCATCGGTGGTCAGGCATTCGATGCCGATGGTCATGTCGGCCAGGCGGCCTGCCGCATTGATGCGCGGACCCAGCGCAAAGCCGAAGTCGAACGTGGTGGCCGCGAAGGCCTTGCGGCCTGCCGCGTCGAACAATGCCTGCAGGCCTGGCTGCATCTGCCCGCGCCGGATCTGCTTCAGGCCCAGGGCCACCAGGCGCCGGTTGTTGGCGTCCAGGCGCACCACGTCGGCCACCGTGCCCAGGGCCACGAGCGGCAACAGGGATTCGAGCCGGGGCTGGCTGGCCTTGTCGAAGCGTCCGCGTGCCCGCAGCTCGGCGCGCAGCGCCAGCAGCACGTAGAACATCACGCCGACGCCGGCCATGGACTTGCTTTCGAAGCCGCAGCCCGGCTGGTTGGGGTTGACGATGGCATCGGCCAGCGGCAGGTGGCTGCCGGGCAGGTGGTGGTCGGTGACGACCACCTGCAGCCCCAGGGCCTTGGCCTGGGCCACGCCTTCGACGCTGGCGATGCCGTTGTCCACGGTGACCAGCACGTCGGCGCCGCTGTCCTTGACGCGGCGCGCGATGGGCGGCGTCAGGCCGTATCCGTCCACGACGCGGTCCGGCACCAGGTAGCTGGTTTCGGTGGCTCCCAGCATGCGCAGGCCGCGCCAGCCGACGGCGCAGGCCGTGGCGCCGTCGCAGTCGTAGTCGGCGACGATGCACAGGCGCAGGCCGCGTTCGATGGCATCGGCGAGCAGGCGCACGGCGGCATCCATGCCCAGCAGGCCCGAGGGGGCCAGGAGCCGTGCCGGCGCTTCGTCGAGCTCCGCGGCCGAGCACACGCCTCGCGCTGCGTAGAGCTGCGCCAGCAGGGGGTGGACGCCGGCCTGGCGCAGCGCCGAGGCCTGGTCGGCAGGAATCTCGCGGGGAATGATTTTCATGGGGTCCGTTTCAGAGCATGCGGCCCAGGTCGGGCAGGGGCCGGGGGCCGAGCAGGCCGCTCAGCTTGTCGAGCCAGCGCGGCGCGCGCGTGCGCCAGGTCACCGCATGGCGCTCTCCGCACAGCGTCAGCCGGAGGTCGGCGCCGCCGCGCACCTGTTCGAGCAGGCGGGCGATGAGGCCGGCGTCCAGTGCCTGCCAGGCACTGCGCCAATCCGCGGCCCGGCCCTGCAATGCGGCGGTGCGCAGGTCGTCCACGCATCGCACCGCCGTGGTGGCGGCGGCGGTGGCCGTGCCGGGCGGCAGCCGGCCTGCGCCATGGACCCAGAAGGCGTTGATGGGCGCCTGGCCCTTGGCGGCCCGGACCTCGTTGAAGGCGTGGGTGTAGAGCAGCATCTGCACCTCGCTTTGCAGGCGGTGCAGGCTGCGCGCCTGCCGGGCGTCGGGCAGCCAGGGGCGGACGTCGCGGCCGATGATGCGGTCCAGGGAGGCCGTGGCCAGGCCGTCGAACAGGTCGCCGCGTGCCAGCCAGCACTGGGGCTGCAGGTATTCGAGCGTGATGCCGTCGTCGCGGAACCAGGGCGAGAGCAGGGCCAGGAGCTGGCGCGAGTCGTCTTCGCCCAGCGGCGTGTCCGCAGGGGCGCCCTGGCGCACCTGATCGGCGCCGATATGCCAATGGCAGGGCGTGACGTAGGCGCAGGCCTGGGCGCTGTCGCCCTGCTGCCAGGCGGCCCAGGGGATCAGCCCGGCCGCGTCGGGCAGTCCCAGGCGGCGGGCCAGGGCCCGTTCGTGCGGCGGGGAGAAGTCCATCTCGCTGCCTTGCAGCGCAGGGCCGGGCTCCATGCGGGCCAGCAGGGCCTGCAGCCGGGGCAGTTGCAGGCCGCTCCAGCCGGCGGCGCTGGCGGCCCCGTCGTCCGAGTCGGAGGACGGGCCGCCAGCGTAGGCAATGATCCATTCGTTGGTGTCCCCCTGCGGGACTTGGGTGGAGGAAACCAGGGGCGCGGTCGAAAGCATGGCCGGTATTGTCGGGCATGGGCCGGCGCCGTGGCCGGGCGCCGCTGCTTGCCCCTGTCCGGGCGCGGCATCGGCGCCGACACGCACACGGCAAAGCCTGGCGCCATGCAAGGCCTGCGGGCGATGACACAATGCATGCCCATGCAATTTCCATACGAACTGGCCGTGGGCTGGCGCTACACCCGGGCGGGGCGGGCCACGCGGCGCAACGGCTTCATCTCGTTCATCTCGGGCGTTTCCATGCTGGGCATCTCGCTGGGCGTGGCGGCGCTGATCATCGTGCTCAGCGTGATGAACGGCTTCCAGAAGGAGGTGCGGGACCGCATGCTCAGCGTGGTCTCGCACATCGAGATCTTCGCGCCCCAGGGCGCGGCCCTGCCCGACCTGGAACGCACCATGCGCGAGGCGCGCAGCAATCCCGACGTGCTGGGCGCTGCGCCCTTCGTGGCGGCCCAGGCCCTGCTGGCGCGCGGCGAGGACATGAAGGGCGCGCTGGTGCGCGGCATCGATCCGGCGCGCGAGGGCGAGGTCACCGATGTGGCGGCCGCCAATGCCCAGGTGCTGCAGCGCCTGGTGCCCGGCGAGTTCAACGTGGTGCTGGGCGTGGAGCTGGCGCGCTCGCTGGGCGTGCGCCAGGGCGACATGGTCACGCTGATCGCGCCGGGCGGGCAGGTCACGCCGGCCGGCGTGGTGCCGCGCCTCAAGCAGATGCATGTGGCCGGCACCTTCGACTCGGGCCACTATGAATACGACTCGGCCCTGGTGATGATGCATTACGAGGATGCCCAGCGCCTGTTCCGCCTGGAGGGGCCGACCGGCATCCGCCTCAAGCTCAAGGACCTGCACGAGGCGCCGCGCGTGGCCCTGGAGCTGTCGCGCACGATCACCGACCGTCTGCTGATCCGCGACTGGACCCAGCAGAACCGCACCTGGTTTGCGGCCGTGCAGCTCGAAAAACGCATGATGTTCATCATCCTCACGCTCATCGTCGCCGTGGCCGCATTCAACCTGGTGTCCACGCTGGTGATGACGGTGACCGACAAGCGCGCCGACATCGCCATCCTGCGCACGCTGGGCGCTTCGCCGTCCAGCATCATGGGCATCTTCATGGTGCAGGGCGCCATGGTCGGCGTCATCGGCACCTTCGCGGGGCTGCTGCTGGGCCTGGGCATCGCCTTCAACATCGATGTCATCGTGCCGGCCATCGAGCGCGCGCTGCACGCCGATTTCCTGCCCAAGGACATCTACCTGATCAGCAAGATGCCCAGCGATCCGCAGTACAGCGACATCATGCCGATTGCCGTGATCTCCCTGGTGCTGGCCTTCGTTGCCACCATCTATCCCAGCTGGCGCGCCAGCCGCGTGAATCCCGCGGAGGCGCTGCGCTATGAATGAAGTGAATGTGATGCCCGGTTTCGACGTCTCCCCGCCCTCGTCCGTGGTGCTCGATGCGCGCGGGCTGTCCAAGCGCTTCACCGAGGGACGGCTGGACGTGCAGGTGCTGGCCGGCGTGGACCTGCAGGTGAGGGCGGGCGAGACGCTGGCCATCGTGGGCGCCTCGGGCTCGGGCAAGAGCACGCTGCTGCATCTGCTGGGCGGCCTGGATGTGCCCAGCAGCGGCAGCGTGACGCTGATGGGCGAGCCCCTGCACACGCTCAGCCCCCAGCAGCAGGGCGCTTTGCGCAACCGCCATCTGGGCTTCATCTACCAGTTCCACCACCTGCTGCCGGAATTCAGCGCCCAGGAGAATGTGGCCATGCCGCTGCGCATACGGCGCGAGGACAAGGCCCAGTGCCTGGAGCGGGCCGCGCGCATGCTCGAAGCCGTGGGCCTGGGCGAGCGCATGCTGCACCGGCCTTCGGAACTGTCGGGCGGCGAACGCCAGCGCGTGGCGATTGCACGGGCCCTGGTCACGCAGCCCGCCTGCGTGCTGGCCGACGAGCCCACGGGCAACCTGGACCGCAGCACGGCCGACACGGTGTTCCGCCTGATGCTGGAGCTGGCCCGCAGCCGTGGCACGGCCTTCGTCATGGTCACCCACGACGAGCAACTGGCCGCGCGCTGCGACCGCATGGTGCGCCTGGGGCAGGGCCAGCTGGCCCGGGGACCGGCCTGACGCCTGGCCTGGCGCGCGCTCAGGCTGCGTGCAGCAGCGTGGCGGCCGGCCTGCGCACTGGCGCGGCGGCGGCCGCAGGGCTGGGCAAAGGCATCGCGATGGCCGAAGGTGTGCGTGCCTGCGGCAGCGCGCGGGACGCGGGTTGCGGCGCCGGCGCGGATGGCGGCATGGCCGCGGATGGCGACGCCGCGTCCGTGCCGGTGGCGGCCGCATCCGCATCCGCATCGGTGGCTGCCAGGTCCTTTGTCACCTCGCGCAGCCGGGCCGACTGGGACAGCGAGGCCTGTACCACATCGCCCATGATGGCCGTCACCTGGCGCGAGGAGTTCACGATGTCCTCCATGGTGCCGCCGGCCTGGCGCACCTGGGCCGCGCCCAGCGAAACCTGCTCCACCGAGGTGTGGATCAACTGCTTGATCTCCTTGGCCGCCGCCGCGCTGTTTTGCGCCAGTGCGCGCACCTCGCCGGCGACGACGGCGAAGCCCCGCCCCTGCTCGCCGGCACGCGCCGCCTCGACGGCCGCGTTCAGCGCGAGGATGTTGGTCTGGAAGGCGATGCCATCCATCAGTCCGATGATGTCGCTGATCTTGCGCGAGCTGGCGCTGATCGACTCCATGGTGTCGATCACCTCGTGCACCGTCTGTCCGCCTTCCTCGGCCACGCGGCAGGCCTGGCGGGCCAGCTCATTGGCCTGGCCGGCATGGCCGGCACTCTCCGCCAGCCGCTGCACGGCCTCGCGCAGGGTCTGCGCCGCAGTGATGCGGCAGGTGATGTCCGTGGCGTATTTGACGACCTTGAAAGGCCGTCCCTCGGCGTCCAGGATGGGGTTGTAGCTGGCCTCGATCCACACCTGGCGGCCATGCTTGCCCAGGCGCAGGTACTGGCCCGCGTCATGCCGGCCCATGGCCAGCTTGCGCCAGAACTGCGCATAGGCCGCGCTTTGGCGCTCGTGCGGCTGCACGAACATGCCGTGGTGGCGTCCCACGATCTCGTCCAGCGAATAGCCCATGGTCTGCAGGAACAGCGGATTGGCATGCAGGATGCGGCCTTCGAGATCGAATTCGATGATCGCCTGCACCTTGGAGATGGCCGCGAGCTGGCCCTCGGCATCGGCATTGCGGTGTTGCTGCGCGGTGATGTCGCTGGCGTACTTGACCACCTTGAATGGCCGTCCCTGGCGGTCGAAGATGGGGTTGTAGCTGGCCTGCAGCCAGACATCGCGGCCGTCCTTGGCAATGCGCCGATAGCGGCCGGCATCATAGATGCCATTGCCCAGCCGGCGCCAGAATTCGGCGTATTCGGCCGACTCGCGCGTTGCCTCGTCCACGAACATGCGGTGGTGCTGGCCGATCACCTCGCTGGCCTCATAGCCCACCGTGTCGAGGAAATTCTGGTTGGCCGCCAATATATGGCCCTGCAGGTCGAATTCGATCACTGCCTGGGATTTGTGGATGGCCGCCAATTGGCCATCGAGCTCGGCCTGCCGGTGTCTGCCCAGGAAGTCGAAAATACGGCTCCAATCAATGCGCTTCATTGGATATTCCTCTTTCAAAAGAAATGCCAGATGCGAAGTGGAAGGCCTGCGCGCCGCCAAATTTTTTCTTATGTATTTTTATGGACCGATCGCCTTTTCGGGCATTGATTTTGACAAATGGACTGGATTCGCAATAAGGCACGGGTTTACCCTTGGAATCCGCCCTTGCGCGCAGGCGTGGGAGCCGGTGGCATGATGCGCGCCATGCCTGCCTGGATCGATACCCACTGCCATCTCGACGCCCCTGAATTCGATGCCGACCGCGATGCGGTGCGCGCCCGGGCGGCGCAGGCCGGGGTCGCCCATGTCGTGATTCCCGCCGTTGCCCGAGGGCATTGGGATGCGGCCGTGGCCCTGGCCCGGCGCCATGGCGACAGCTATGCGCTGGGCATCCATCCGCTGTACACCCCCCAGGCCGGGCCGCAGGACATCGAGGCCCTGCGCGGGATGCTGTCCCGGCTGCGCGATGACCCTGCCCTGGTGGCCGTGGGCGAGATCGGCCTCGATTTCTTCGTGCCCGGGCTCGATGCCGAACGCCAGATCTGGTTCTACGAGCAGCAGGTCGGGCTGGCGCGCGAGTTCGGCCTGCCCGTCATCCTGCATGTGCGCAAGTCCAGCGACCGCCTGCTCAAGACCCTGCGCGCGCATCCTGTGGCGGGCGGAATCGCCCATGCCTTCAATGGCAGTGCCCAGCAGGCGCGTGCGTTCATCGACCTGGGCTTCAGGCTGGGTTTTGGCGGCGCCGTGACCTATGACCGCGCCCTCAAGCTGCGCGAGCTGGCGACCACGCTGCCGCTGGATGCGCTGGTGCTGGAGACCGATGCGCCCGACATCCCGCCGCACTGGCTCTACGCCACGGCCGGCCAGCGCGCCGCCGGCCAGGCCCAGGGGCGCAACACGCCGGCCGAGCTGCCGCGCATCGCGGCCGCGATCGCGCAGCTGCGCGGCATCACGGTCCGGGAGCTGGCCGCAGCCACGGGGCGCAATGCGCGTGCGGCGCTGCGCGGGCTGCCCGCCATGGCCTGAATGCGAAGCGGCATCCATGGTCTTGGCGCCCGGCGCCGGCAGTGCGGCGGGCGCTGGGCGACAATGCCGGCCATGTCCTTGCTCGTTTCCGATCCGCAGATGCCGGGCGGCCAGCGCCGGCAGGGCCTGGCTGCGGTGGCCGACGCCCGCACCCGGGCCCTGGTGCTGGGAAGCTTCCCAGGCCTGCGCTCGCTGCAGCAGCAGCAGTACTATGCCCACCCGCAGAACCAGTTCTGGCCCTTGCTCCAGGCCCTGTGGCCGCAGCATCCGCAGCCGGGCCGCGGCGACTATGCAGGACGCTGCGAGTGGCTGCTGGCCCGCGGCCTGGGGCTGTGGGACGTGTATGCCAGCTGCGAGCGCGAAGGCAGCCTGGACAGCGCCATACGGGCGGCCGAAGTCAATGACTTCGCCGGGCTGCGCCAGCGCTGTCCGCGGCTGGTGCTGGCCTTGCACAACGGCGGCGAAAGCTACAAGCACGCGGGCCGTGTGCAGGCCCTGGGCCTGTCGGCCGTGAAGCTGCCTTCGACCAGCCCCGCCAATGCGGGCTGGACTTTCGAGCGCAAGCTGCAGGCATGGCGCGAAGCGCTGGCGTCCTGCCAATTGCTCTGAACCCCTTTTTCCTGTCCTCTACGTGATACGCAAGACCCGTGGCGCCGCCAAGGCCCCAGCCTCCCCCGAAACCCCTTCCGAACTGCCCGAAGTCAGCGTCTCCGACGATGGCGACGTGCGCCACCTGCACCTGGGCACGCCCTGGATCCAGGGTTCCATGCGCATCCGCGAACCCTTCGAGATCGAGCTGGAGTATGTGCAGCGCATGATGGGCTGGCTGCTGTTCATGGAGCCGGCCGGCGTGGCCGGCCGCCACGCCATGCAGCTGGGCCTGGGCGCGGCCGCCATCACCAAGTTCTGCCACAAGAAGCTGCGCATGCGCACCACGGCCATCGAGCTCAACCCGCAGGTGCTGGCCGTCTGCCGCAGCTGGTTCAAGCTGCCGCCCGACAGCGACACGCTGCAGGTGGTGCTGGCCGACGCGGCGCAGGAAATCCGCAAGCAGCAATGGCTGGGCACGGTCGATGCGCTGGCCGTCGACCTCTACGACCACGAGGCGGCGGCGCCCGTGCTCGACAGTGCCGAGTTCTATGCCGACTGCCGCCGCCTGCTGACCGAGGACGGCATCATGACCGTGAACCTCTTCGGGCGGACATCGAGCTACGAGCGCAGCCTGGCGCGCATGGCCGAGGCGTTCGGCGAGGAGGCGATGTGGGCTTTCCGCCCCACGCGCGAAGGCAATACCGTGGTGCTGGCGCAGCGCACCGCGCGCGCGCTGGACACCGCTGCGCTGCAGGCCGCCAGCGCCCAGGTGCAGGCGCGCTGGGACCTGCCCACGGCGCGCTGGCCCAAGGTCTTCGTGCGGCCCTGGTAGCCTTGCGACCGGGCCCGCAGGCCCAGCGCTTACCATTGGGCGACGCACACTCCGGTCCATGCCCATGTCAGAGTCCACACCCGCCGCCATGCGGCCCGCCAAAAGCACCTCAGTTCCCTCCGGACCGCTGGACTGGCGCCGGCTGGTGCAGTGGCTGCTTTCCGATGGCGTGATCAGCGCCGACGAGGCGCAGCGCACGGTCGCCCGCTGCTCGCAGGCCGAAAGCGCGCAGCCCCCCCTGGTGCGGCTGGCCAACGTCGGCATGGCGCGCGCCAGCGACGGGCGGGCCATGGACATCGAGGAGCTGACGCAGTACCTAGCGGGCCGCAGCGGCCTGGCCTACCTGCGCATCGATCCCCTGCGCGTGGACGTGGGCCGCGTCGGCGAGGTCATGAGCGCCAGCTATGCCGAGCGCCACAAGGTGCTTCCCGTGCAGGTCACGCCGCAGGAGGTGGTCGTGGCCACGGCCGAGCCCTTCATGGACGACTGGGTGGCCGAGGTCGAGCGCCAGTCGCGCCGCAAGGTGCGCCGCGTGGTGGCCAATCCCCAGGACATCAAGCGCTACACGGCGGAATTCTTCGCGCTGGCCAAGTCGGTGCGCGCGGCCGAGAAGGCGGGCGGGGCATCGGCGGCGGCCAGCTTCGAGCAGCTGGTGGAGCTGGGCAACAGCAGCAAGCAGCTCGATGCCAATGACCAGGGCGTGGTGCGGGTGGTGGACTGGCTGTGGCAGTACGCCTTCGACCAGCGCGCCAGCGACATCCACATGGAGCCGCGGCGCGAGCAGGGCGTGATCCGCTTTCGCATCGATGGCGTGCTGCATCCCGTCTACCAGATGCCCATGGGCGTGCTCAATGCCATGGTCTCGCGCGTGAAGCTGCTGGGGCGCATGGATGTGGTGGAAAAGCGCCGGCCGCAGGACGGCCGCATCAAGACCCGCAACCCGCGCGGCGACGAGGTGGAGATGCGCCTGTCCACGCTGCCGACGGCCTTCGGCGAGAAGATGGTCATGCGCATCTTCGACCCCGACAACACGGTCAAGGACCTGGATGCGCTGGGCTTCACCAGCCACGATGCCGATCGCTGGAAGGAGCTGGTGCGCAGGCCGCACGGCATCATCCTCGTGACCGGACCCACGGGCTCGGGCAAGACCACCACGCTGTACTCCACGCTCAAGCGCGTGGCCACCGAGGAGGTCAACGTCAGCACCGTCGAGGACCCGATCGAAATGATCGAGCCCAGCTTCAACCAGACCCAGGTGCAGCCGCAACTGGACTTCGGCTTCACCGAAGGCCTGCGCTCGCTGATGCGCCAGGACCCGGACATCATCATGGTCGGCGAGATCCGCGACCTGGCCACGGCCGAGATGGCCGTGCAGGCCGCGCTCACCGGCCACCTGGTGTTCTCCACGCTGCACACCAACGATGCCCCCAGCGCCGTGAGCCGGCTGATGGAGCTGGGCGTGCCGCCCTACCTGATCAATGCCACGCTGCTGGGCGTGCTGGCCCAGCGCCTGGTGCGCACGCTGTGCGCCCAGTGCAAGCAGCGCGACGAAGAGACCTCGGCCGCCACGCTGGCCGAGGCCGTGCGGCCCTGGAAGCTGTCGGGCGGCTACCAGCCCTACAGGCCCGTGGGCTGCGTCGAATGCCGCATGACCGGCTTTCGCGGACGCATGGGCCTGTACGAGCTGCTGACCGTGAGCGAGGCGCTCAAGCAGCAGATCCATGCCACGCCCTCCATGGATGCGCTGCGCCGCCAGGCCGTGCAGGACGGCATGCGGCCGCTGCGCCTGGCCGGCGCCTTGCGCGTGGCCGAAGGCCTCACCACCTTGCCCGAGGTCATGGCCAGCACGCCGATGCTGGCCTGATTTCCAGGGGCTGACGTGAGTGTTCGCCATCGGTACGGGCTGCGTCGGCACGGCTTGCGCGACTCCGTGGTGAGCACACTGTGCAGCCCATGCGGGTAGGACATGAGGGTATGCCCTTTGTAGGTGGAATCCACATTCGGACACAGTTTTTCTGAACGCAAAATCGCCGGGTCGTGATTCCGTAAGGAGACATTTTCGTGAAAATCAAGAGTCAGAAAGACTTTTTTTCCGGCGTGATGTTCCTGGTGGTCGGCCTCGCCTTTGCGATCGGCGCCACCAACTACACCGTCGGCACCGGCGCCCGCATGGGCCCTGGCTACTTCCCGCTGATCCTGGGCGTGCTCATGTCCATCCTGGGCACGGCCATCTGCATCACGGGCCTGACCAAGGGCCCGGCCGGCGGTGACAAGATCGGCAAGTGGGCCTGGAAGCAGGTGTTCTTCATCCTGGCCGCGAACTTCGCGTTCGGCATCCTGCTGGTGGGCGTTCCGAATCTGGGCATTCCCCAGTTCGGCCTGATCGTCGCCATCTATGCGCTGGTGTTCATCGCCAGCCTGGGCGGCCACAGCTTCAACTTCAAGGAAGTGGCGATTCTGTCCACCATCCTGGCAGTGGGCAGCTATGTGGCTTTCGTGTGGGCGCTGAATCTGCAGTTCCCCGTCTGGCCCAGCTTCATCACCGGCTAAGCAGGAGCATCGTCCGTGGAACTTTTTCAGAACCTGGCGACCGGCTTCGGCGTCGCCTTCACTTTCCAGAACCTGATCTACTGCTTCGTAGGCTGTCTGCTGGGCACGCTGATCGGCGTGCTGCCCGGCATCGGTCCCGTGGCAACGATCGCCATGCTGCTGCCCGCGACCTACGCCCTGCCTCCGGTGGCGGCGCTGATCATGCTGGCCGGCATCTACTACGGCGCCCAGTACGGCGGCTCGACCACCGCCATCCTGGTGAACCTGCCCGGTGAGTCCTCGTCCGTGGTGACCGTGATCGACGGCTACCAGATGGCCAGAAAGGGGCGGGCGGGACCCGCGCTCGCCGCGGCCGGCATCGGCTCGTTCTTCGCCGGCTGCGTGGGCACCGTGATCCTGGCCGCCTTCGCGCCTCCGCTGACCGAAGTCGCCTTCAAGTTCGGCCCTGCCGAGTACTTCTCGCTGATGACCCTGGGCCTGATCGGCGCCGTGGTGCTGGCTTCGGGCTCGCTGCTCAAGGCCATCGCGATGATCGTGCTGGGCCTGCTGCTGGGCATGGTCGGCACCGACGTGAACTCGGGCGTGGCCCGCTACAGCTTCGACATCCCTGAACTGACCGACGGCATCGACTTCGTCGTGATCGCCATGGGTGTGTTCGGCTACGGCGAAATCATCGCCAACCTGTCCAAGCCTGAAGACGAGCGCGAAGTGTTCGCCGCCAAGGTGACCGGCCTGATGCCCACGGGCGAAGACTTCAAGCGCATGCTGCCTGCCATGCTGCGCGGCACGGCCCTGGGCTCGGCCCTGGGCATCCTGCCCGGTGGCGGCGCCATGCTGTCGGCCTTCGCTGCCTACACCATCGAGAAGAAGACCAAGCTCAAGCCGGGCGAAGTCCCCTTCGGCCAGGGCAACATCCGTGGCGTGTGCGCTCCCGAGTCGGCCAACAACGCCGGTTCGCAGACTTCCTTCATCCCGCTGCTGACGCTGGGCATTCCGCCCAACGCCGTGATGGCGCTGATGGTGGGCGCGATGACCATCCACAACATCCAGCCCGGCCCGCAGGTGATGACCAGCAACCCCGAGCTGTTCTGGGGCCTGATCGCCTCGATGTGGATCGGCAACCTGATGCTGATCATCCTGAACCTGCCGCTGATCGGCGTCTGGATCAAGCTGCTGACCGTGCCCTACCGCTGGCTGTTCCCGTCCATCGTGCTGTTCTGCGCGATCGGCGTGTACGGTACCAACAACAACACCTGGGACGTGTGGATGGTGGGCATCTTCGGCTTCATCGGCTATGTGTTCCACAAGCTGGGCACGGAACCCGCGCCGCTGCTGCTGGGCTTCATCCTGGGCCCGATGATGGAAGAGAACCTGCGCCGTGCGCTGCTGCTGTCGCGCGGCGACTGGAGCGTGTTCGTGACCCGTCCGATCTCGGCCGGCCTGCTGATCGCTGCCGTGATCCTGCTCGTGGTGGTGCTGATGCCCTCCGTGAAGAACAAGCGCGAGGAAGCCTTCGTCGAGGACTGATCGTCCCCGCGCAGACTGCAAGCCTTTGCTTGAGCGGCCCTTCGGGGCCGTTTTTTTTGGGGAGCTGCGGCCATGGTTGGACAGCATTGCCTGCCGCGGAAAGGCGACTGCCGCAGGCTGCCGTCACAATAGCGCGCACCATGTCACTGCCCCTTCTGCCCCCACAGCACCCGCAGCGCGTGCTGCTGCACAACGAGATCCACGCCCGTCCGGCGGAGGAAATGCAGGCCCCGCTGGCCATCACCCACCTGGTGATGCTGACCGATGCGGCGCAGCGCGAGGCCAGCCGCGCGCATGTGGCGCAGCTGCTGCGCAACCACCATCGCCCGCTGCCCGATGCCGCCACCACCCATGTGCTGATCGACCTGGGCGCCTTCCATCTGCGCTGGGAACTGCACACGGAATTCGTCTGCTGGACCTTCAGCAGGCCCATGGCCCAGGCTGCGATGGACGATGTGCGCGCACCGGCGACGGCCGTGGACCATGTGCCGCACGACTGGCTTGCCGCGCTGCCCGGCCAGTGCCTGAGCAGCCTGCACCTGTGGGCCCTGCGCATGCAGGATGCGCAAACCGCGTGCCTGGTGCGCCAGCTGCTGCAGGAGGAAACCCTGGTAGGCGCCTGCGTTGCGGGCGGCGGCGGCAGGGTCTACACGGACTTCGCCATCCATGCCGACGGCTTCTCGCGCATGCTGCTGCAGGCTTCGGAAGACCTGTCGCCCAAGCGGCTGGGGCGCCTGGTGCAGCGGCTGCTGGAGATCGAGACCTACCGCATGGCGGCCTTGCTGGGGCTGCCGGCAGCGCGCCAGGCGGCGGCCGTGCTGGCATCGGCCGAGCGCGAGCTGGCCGAGCTGGCCCAGTCCATCCGGTCGGCCAACCGCGATGCCGAGCCCGCGCTGCTGGACCGCCTGACGCGCCTGGCGGGCCAGGTGGAGAGCGAATACGCGGCCACGCACTCGCGCTTTTCGGCCAGCGCGGCCTATTTCGAGCTGGTGGACAAGCGCATCCAGGACATACAGGAATCGCGCCTGGACGGCTTCCAGAGCATCCGCGAGTTCATGGACCGGCGCCTGACGCCGGCCCGCAGCACCTGCGAATGGGCCACGCGGCGCCAGAACGCGCTGTCCGAGCGTGTCTCGCGCGTCAGCAGCCTGCTGCGCACGCGCGTGGAGATCGAGCAGCAGCAAAGCAGCCAGCAACTGCTGGGCACCATGAACCACCGCCAGGACATGCAGCTGAAGCTGCAGTCCACGGTGGAAGGCCTGTCGGTGGCTGCCATCACCTACTACTTCACGGGACTGATCAGCTACCTGGCCAAGGGCGCGCGGACCCTGGGCTGGCCCTGGTCGCCCGAAAGCACGGCGGCCGTGGCGATTCCCGTGGTGGCGCTGGGCGTATGGTGGTCGCTGCGCAGGCTGCACCACCGGCTGTTCCGCCCCCATCAGGAGGATGCCGGGCGTTGAGCCCCGGCCCCGCCATCGGGCGCCGATGCCCGTGTTTTTGCCGTATTGGCGCGCAAGCCCTGAAGCCTCGCGCACAATGTGCGCTGCCGGGCCGATGGGCCCGGCGAGGTTTTGTCTGTATGGAGGAGTGGGACATGGATCTGGGAATCGCGGGCAAGTGGGCCCTGGTATGCGGCGCCAGCAAGGGCCTGGGCTTTGGCTGTGCCCAGGCGCTTGCCCGGGAAGGCGTCAACCTGGTGGTCAATGCACGCAATCCGCAGGCGTTGCAGGAAGCGGCCGCGCGCCTGTCGGCGCAGGCGCCCGGCGTGCGGGTGCTGGCCGTGGCGGCGGACATCACCACGGCGCAGGGGCGCGAGGCCGTGCTGTCGGCGGACGGCGGACCCGGCGTGGACTTCGACATCGTGGTCACCAACGCCGGCGGCCCGCCGCCCGGCGACTTCCGCGACTGGGACCGCGAGGCCTGGATCAAGGCGGTGGATGCCAACATGCTCACGCCCATCGAACTCATCAAGGCGACGGTCGATGGCATGGCGGAGCGCGGCTTCGGACGCATCGTCAACATCACGTCCAGCGCCGTGAAGGCGCCCATCGACATCCTGGGCCTGTCCAACGGCGCGCGCAGCGGGCTCACGGGCTTCGTGGCCGGACTGGCGCGCAGCGGCATCGCGGCCAAGGGCGTGACGGTCAACAACCTGCTGCCCGGCAAGTTCGATACCGACCGCCTGCGCACCACTTTCACGGCGGCGGCCGGCAAGACCGGCAAGAGCCTGGACGAGGTGCGCGGCGCGCAGCAGGCCCAGGTGCCTGCAAGGCGCTTCGGCACGCCCGAGGAATTCGGCGCCATCTGCGCCTTCCTGTGCAGCGTGCATGCGGGCTACATGACCGGCCAGAACATCCTGCCCGATGGCGGGCTGTACGCAGGCACGTTCTGATGATGCCGTGCGCTGGCGCTGCTGCCATGTACCGCCGCCGCGTGGCGATGCTGCCGCAGCAGGACGGCGCTGCGGGGCTGGGGCGGTGAGCGGCCGCAGCCCGTGCCCGCCGCCTCGGTCCGGGCCCGGCGCATCCATGCCGAACGCCTTGCAGGGAGTCCGTCCATGATCGAGCAGACACAGCCCGTGGCGGCGGCCAGCCCGCCGGGACTGCGCCGCACGGTGCTGCTGCTGCTGGCCATGCTGCTGCTCACGCTGGCCGGCGCCATGGTCTGGCTGCTGGCCAGCATGCGCACGGCCGCGCAGGAAGAGGCGTCGCTGCGCCTGGTGCGCTTCGTGTTGAGCGCGGAGGCGGCCATCAGCCGCAGCCTGGAATCCTTCGATATCCTGGCGCTGGGCGTCGATGAGCTGCTGGCCGCCCGCAGCCCCGCCACCCCCCTGCAGCCGCAGCTGCAGGAAATGCTGCGCGCCATGGTGCGGCAGAACACGCTGGTGCTCAAGGCCACGGTATTCGATGCCCGGGGCGGCGCGCTGGCTTCGTCCGAGGCTGGATCGGCCCCGGTGCTGCCCGAATCGTGGTGGGCGCAGGTGCGGGCGCAAAGCCCGGCGGCGCTGGCCCAGAGCCCGCCGCTGCCCGCTCCCGTGGAGCAGGGCGCGGAGCGCATCCTCTATCTGGTGCGTCCGCTGCACCAGCTCGAAGGCGGGGGCTATGTGCTGATGCAGTTGCCGGCCGTGGGCATCGGCCTGGTGCTGGCCCAGGGAGGCGTGCTCGACGGCCTGGAGGTCACGCTGGAGAGCAGTGGCGGCGATCTGCTGCTGTCCATGCCGCAGTTCGGCGACGCGCCCCCCAGCCGCCTGACCCCGGCCACGGCCCAGCTGGGCCAGCGCGGGGTGATGCAAGCGCCTTCGCGCCTGAGCCACGTTCCCGCCCTGGTGGCGGCCCATCCGCTGCCCAAGGGCAACCTGTGGGTCACCGCCAGCCTGCCCATGTCCGCCATCTTGGCCGACTGGCGCATCGCCGCCTGGGGCCTGGGGCTGGCCCTGCTGGTCTTCGGCGCGCTGCTGTCGGCGCTGGCCTGGACCGTGCGCAGCTACATGGACCGCCTGCATTCGGCCCGGCGCCAGGCCCAGCGCTCGGAGCAGTGGCTGGACCAGGCGCTGGACAGCATGGTCAGCGGCTTTTTGCTGCTCGACTCCGGCCAGCGCGTCCTGCGCTGGAACCGCTGCTATGCGGAGATGTTCCCCTGGCACCTGCCGCTGCTGGAGCCCGGCCGTCCGCTGCGCGACCTGCTGCAGGCCTGTCCCGGCACCTGCGGGCTGAACATGTCCGACGAACAGCGGCAGGAGGCCGCGGAGCTGCACGGGCAATTGCTGCAGCTGTCGGGCAAGCCGCTGGAGCAGCAGCTGCCCAGCGGGCGCTTCGTGCAGATGTCGGCGCGTCCGGCGGCCGAGAATGGGACGGTCATCACCTACAACGACGTCACCGACATCCGGCTGGCCACGGCCGAGATCGAGAGCCTGGCCTTCTACGACCCCCTGACCGGCCTGCCCAACCGGCGCCTGCTGCTGGACCGGCTGGCGCAGGCCACGGTGCTGGCGGCGCGCGAGGGCTGGACCGGCGCGCTGCTGTTCCTGGACCTGGACCAGTTCAAGATGCTCAATGACACGCTGGGCCACGAGGTCGGCGACCAGCTTTTGCAGCAGGTGGCTCAGCGGCTGCGCAGCGCGGTGCGGACCTCGGACACGGTGGCGCGGCTGGGCGGCGATGAATTCGTGGTCATGCTCTGCGAGCTGTCGCACGATTCCGGCGAGGCCGCCACGCTGGCCCAGCGCGTGGGCGAGAAGATCCTGACACGGCTGAACCAGCCCTATGTGCTGGGCGCGCACCTGCACCGCAGCGCCTGCAGCATCGGGGCCACCCTGTTCGGGCGGCTGCCGCAGTCGGCGGCCGAGCTGCTCAAGCAGGCCGACATCGCCATGTACCAGATCAAGGCGCGCAACGGCAGCGGGCTGTGCTTCTTCGATCCGCAGATGCAGGTGGAGATCCACCAGCGCGTGCGCATGGAGGGCGACCTGCGCCAGGCGCTGGTGCAGTCGCAGTTCGAGCTGCACTACCAGCCGCAGTTCACGCTGGCCGGCGAGGTCATCGGCGCCGAGGCCCTGCTGCGCTGGCGCCACCCCGAGCGTGGCCTGGTGCCGCCGGGCATGTTCATCGCGGTGGCCGAGGAAAGCGAGATCATCGTGCCCCTGGGGCTGTGGGTGATACGCACGGCCTGCGAGCAACTGGCGGCCTGGCAGAACGACGGGCGCCTGTGCCATCTGCAGGTGGCGGTCAACGTCAGCGCGCGGCAGTTCCGCCACCAGGATTTCGCGTCCCAGGTGATCGATCTGGTGCGGGCCGCCGGCATACCGCCGCACCTGCTCAAGCTGGAGCTGACCGAGTCGCTGGTGATCGAGAACGTGCAGGACTCCATTGCCAAGATGAAGCTGCTGCGCAGCCACGGCGTGCGCTTTTCGATGGACGACTTCGGCACCGGCCATTCCTCGCTGACCTATCTGACGCAGCTGCCGCTGAACCAGCTCAAGATCGACCAGTCCTTCGTGCGCCACCTGGGCATGCGCCATACCGACGACGTGATCGTGCAGACCATCATCGGCATGGCGCGCAACCTGCATCTGGATGTGATCGCCGAAGGCGTGGAGACGCTGGAGCAGCGTGCGCTGCTGTCGCACTATGGCTGCGAGTACTTCCAGGGCTATCTGTTCAGCCCGCCCGTGCCCGTGCGCACCTTCGAGCAGTTGCTGGCCAAGGTGCCGGTGCGGGTGCCGCCCGCGCGGGCCGGCGTGGAGGGGCTGTCCGGCTCCGACGCGACGAAGCCGTGATGCCGCCGACGCTCCCGCAATGGCCGGCCCGACGGCGATGACCGGCAGGGCCGCGCCGGCTCCCGTGAAAGGGCCGGACCAGGCCGGGTACAAGACCATCCGGATCGCGTCGCACGGCGCCGGGAAATTCATGGCACGATGCCCGCTCCGTCGTTTTGCAGGAGAGCATCCCATGGGTATCGCAGTGCAGATCCGCCACCATGGCGGCCCCGAGGTCCTGGAGCTGGTGCGGGCCGCCGTGGGCGATCCCGGCCGCGGCGAGGTGCGCATACGCCACCGGGCGGTGGGCCTGAATTTCATCGACGTGTACCAGCGCTCGGGCCTGTACGCCCTGCCCATGCCTTTGAACCTGGGCATGGAGGGCGCCGGCGAAGTGGAGGCCGTGGGCGAGGGCGTCGCGCACCTGCGCGTGGGCGACCGGGTGGCCTATGCCGGCAACCCGCCGGGCAGCTACTGCGAGGTTCGCAACATGCCGGCGATGTGCGTGTGCCGGCTGCCGGACGCCATCGACCTGGAGACCGGCGCGGCCATGATGCTCAAGGGCCTGACGGCACAGTACCTGCTCAGGAAATGCCTGCCGGCAGAAGGACTGCACCCCGGCGATGCCGTGCTGTTCCATGCCGCGGCAGGCGGTGTCGGCCTGATCGCCTGCCAGTGGGCGCGCGCGCTGGGGCTGCAGCTCATCGCCACGGCGGGCTCGGACGAGAAGTGCGCGCTGGCGCTGGCCAACGGCGCTGCCCATGCCATCAACTACCGCAGCGGGAATTTCGCAGAGCGCGTGCAGGAGATCACGGGCGGGCAGGGCGTCAAGGTGGTCTATGACAGCGTCGGCAAGGACACCTGGGAGGGCTCGCTGGCCTGCCTGCGCCGCTTCGGCCTCATGGTCAGCTTCGGCAATGCCTCGGGACCGGTGCCGGCCTTCGCGCCTGCCGTGCTCGCGGCCAAGTCGCTCTACGTGACGCGCCAGACCCTGTTTGCCCACATCACGAGCCGCGCGGCCACGCAGGCCATGGCCGACGAGCTGTTCGATGTCGTGGAAAGCGGCACCGTGCGCATCCACATCGACCAGCGCTATGCCCTGGCCGATGTGCAGCAGGCGCACCGCGACCTGGAGGCGCGCAAGACCACGGGCTCCACCATCTTGCTGCCATGAGGGCCCAGGTGAGCGCCTGGCTGCGCCAGCTGCGCGAGCAGGCGCTGCAGCCGCCAGCGCAGCCGCGCCGGCCCCTGCTGGTCGATGGCGAGGCCATCGGTTCGCTGCAAGAAGGCCTGGCCCTGCAGCTGGCGCAGGCCCTGCCCGGCCATGGCGCCGTGGCGGCATTGGCGCTGCGGGATCGCCCGGATGGCTGGCACCTGGCCGGCGAGGGTGATCCCACGGTGCGGCTCAACGCGGTGGCCGACGTGCTGCGCGCCACGGGCCACAGCGGTCCATGGCGCAACGAGCAGCTGGCCGTGTGCAATGGCCGGGGCCTGCGCATCGCCACCGTGGAGCGCGGCGCCGTGCGCCCGCTGGGCATTGCCACGCAGGCCGTGCACCTGGTGGGGCTGGCGCCGGATGGCCGCATCTGGGTGCAGCAGCGCGCCGCCGACAAGCCCACCCATCCCGGCATGTGGGACACGCTGATGGGGGGCATGGTGGCGGCGCGCGATACCGTGGAGCAGGCGGTCGAGCGCGAGACCTGGGAAGAGGCCGGCCTGCGCCTGGCCCAGTTGCAGGGGCTGCGCCATGGCGGGCATGTGCTGTTCGAGCGTCCCAGCGACGAGGCTGAAGGGCAGGGCTTCATGCGCGAGCGCATCGACTGGTACAGCGCCACCGTGCCCGAAGCGCTGCGGCCCGACAACCAGGACGGCGAGGTGCAGGCCTTCGCCCTCGTGGAGCGCGCGCAGCTGCTGCAGTGGCTGCCCCAGGGGCGCTTCACGCCGGAGGCGTCGATGGTGCTGGCCGCCTGGCTGGGCTGGCTGCACTGAGGGCGGCGCGGCGCCGCTGTCCTCAGCGCGCCGGCTTGTCCAGCGCCGATTCCTTGAGCCGGCTGGGCGCCAGCGCGCCGGCCGATTCGAGGATGGGATAGGCCACCGAGCACAGCAGCGAGTTGATGCGCTTGAGATCGCTGATCAGGTCGATGTGCAGCGAGCTGGTCTCGATGCTGGGCACGGTGTTGTCGGACAGGCGGGCCAGGTGGGTGGCCGAATAGGCCAGCTCCAGGTCGCGAAAGCGCGCCTTCTCCTCCAGCAGCTTCTGGGCCTCGCGCGCATTGCCGTTGAGGAACACGCTCATGGCCAGGCGCAGGTTGTCCAGCAGATGGTGCAGCAGCTCGCGGATCTCCTGCGTGCCGGCCTCCGAGAACTGGCGCCCCTTCTTGATCTTCTTGTCCTCGATGTCCAGCAGCACGCGCTCGATGATGTCGCCGATCTGCTCCATGTTGATGGTGAAGCTGATGATTTCGGTCCAGCGCTGGCCTTCGCGCTCGTCGAGCTCGGCGCGCGAGATCTTGGTCATGTAGTACTTGATGGCCGAGTACAGGTCGTCCACCGTTCCCTCCAGCGCGCGCAGCTCCTGGGACAGCTTGAGGTCGTCGGTCTCCAGCACGCGCTGCAGGCCGATCAGCATGGACTCGACCATGTCGGCCTGGTGCAGGGCTTCGCGCGCGGCGCAGGAAATCGCCAGCGACGGCGTGCTCAGCGCCGAAGGGTCCAGATGGCGCGGGCGCAGCAGGCTGGTGGCGCTGGCCTCGGGCTTGGGCAGCATGGCCGTGACCCAGCGCGCCACCGTCTGCGTCAGGCCGATGAAGCACAGGCTGTTGAAGATGTTGAAGGCCAGGTGGAACAGCACGATGTTCTGGCCGCGCCCGTCGATCAGCGGCAGCACATAGGCGGTCCACAGGCCCAGCAGGGGCGCGACGATGGCCACGCCCATGATCTTGAAGAGCATGTTGCCGATGGTGACCTGGCGCACCTCCACGGCGGACTTGGCCGTGGTCAGCACGGCCACCAGGCCGCTGCCGATGTTGGCGCCCAGCACCAGCCCCAGGGCCACATCCATGGGAATCGCGCCGGAGCTGGCCATGGCCGCGATCAGCAGCACGATGGCCAGGCTCGAATAGGCCAGCACGGCCAGCAGGGCGCCCAGCAGCAGTTCCATGAAGATGTCGCTGCTGACGGAGGCCAGCAGCGTGCGCACGGCGGGCGCCTCCAGCAGCGGCTCGGTGGCCTCGACCACCAGGCGCAGCGCCAGCAGCATCACGCCCAGGCCGATCAGCACCCGGCCGATGCGCCCGGCCTTCGTGTCCTGGCGCGTGATGAACAGCACCACGCCCACGAAGATGAACAGCGGCGACAGCCAGGACAGGTCCGCGGAGAACAGCACGGCCATCAGCGCCGTGCCCACGTCGGCGCCGCGCATCACGGCCAGCGCGGCCGGCAGCGTGATCAGGCCCTGGCCCACGAAGGCCGAAGTCATCAGCGAGGTCGCCGTGCTCGACTGCACCAGCGCCGTCACGCCCAGGCCCGACAACGCGGCCGAAAACCGGTTGCCCATGCTGTGCGCCAGAACGTTGCGCAGATTCGCGCCGAAAACGCGCAGGACGCCGGTGCGCACCATGTGCGTGCCCCACACCAGCAGGGCGATGGCGGCCAAGAGATTGAGTAAGTGCTTCATGTGCTGCGGGCGAAGAAGCGGACAAATATAACCCCGGCCCCTGCCTGCGCGCAGTCAGCGCAGGCCGATGGCGCACAAATGGGTGCGGAATAAGGAAAATTGTAGAAAAAAAACGAACCAAAAAGAAATTGCACAAATGCAAAACGCATCCAGGTAAACCCGTGGGAGCGGCGATGAAAAAGGCCCCTCGTGCGAGGGGCCTTTTTCATGGGGCGAGGTGCGCTCAGCCTGCGGCCTTGGCGCGCCGTGCGCGCAGCAGTTCATCGAGGATCAGGCAGGCCGCGCCCATGCTGATGGCGATGTCGGCGGCATTGAAGGCCGGAAAGTGCGAACGGCCCCAGTAGAAGTCCAGGAAGTCCACCACATAGCCGTGCTGGAGCCGGTCGACCACGTTGCCGATGGCGCCGCCCAGGATGCTGGCCAGGGAAAAGCAAAACAGCTTCTGCCCCGGGTGCTTGCGCAGTTGCCAGACGATGAGCACCGTGGCCGCCACGCCGATGCCCACGAACAGCCAGCGCTGCCAGCCTCCGGCACCGGCCAGGAAGGAGAAGGCCGCGCCGGTGTTGTGGGCCCGCACGATGTTGAAGAAGCCCGTGACCGGTGTCCAGTCGCCCAGCTGGTAGGCATCGAGGATCCACTGCTTGGTCACCTGGTCGATGGCGATGATGGCCAGCGCCCAGGCTAGCCAGGGCCAGATGCGGCTGTTGCGGGAATCGGGCACTGCGGCAAAGGTGGGGGTCATGGCGGGGCCTCGGGCGGTGGTCAGGCGGCGGTGCGCGTTTCGCCGGCGCCGTGCAGGTTGCTGTCGCAGCGGCCGCACAGGCCGGGATGCGCGGGGTTGACTCCCACGTCGGCGCGGTAGTGCCAGCAGCGCTCGCACTTGGCATGGCTGCTGGGCGTGACCTCGGCCTGCAGGGCTTCGCCGGCCAGGGCCTGCGCGGCCGAGGTGATGAAGACGAACTTCAGGTCGTCGCCCAGGCTGTGCAGCAGGGCCAGATCCTCGGGCTGGGCCGAGAGCCGGACTTCGGCCTGCAGGGACGAGCCCAGCTTGCCGTCGGCGCGCACGGCCTCGATGTCCTTGTTCACCACGTCGCGGATCTCGCGCAGGCGTGCCCACTTGGCCAGCAATGCCTCGTCGCCGGCCGGCAGGTCGGTATAGGTCTCCAGGAAGATGGACTCGCTGTCGCCGAAGACCTTCCAGGCCTCTTCGGCCGTGAAGGACAGGAAGGGCGCCATCCAGCGCAGCATGGCGTGCGTGATCCGGTGCAGGGCGGTCTGGGCGCTGCGCCGCGCCAGGCTCCTGGGGGCGCTGGTGTACAGGCGGTCCTTGAGCACGTCCAGGTAGAAGCCGCCCAGGTCTTCCGAGCAGAACAGCTGCAGCTTGGCCACCACGGGGTGGAACTCGTAGACCTTGTAGTGGGCCAGCACCTCGGCCTGGAACTGGGCCGCGCGGGCCAGGGCCCAGCGGTCGATCTCCAGCAGTTCGTCCACGGGCACGGAGTCCTTGGCCGCATCGAAGTCGCTCACGTTGGCCAGCAGGAAGCGCAGCGTGTTGCGGATGCGGCGGTAGGCGTCCACCACGCGGGCCAGGATCTTCTCGTCGATGCCCAGGTCGCCCGAATAGTCGGTCGAGGCCACCCACAGGCGGATGATCTCGGCGCCCATCTTGCTGCTCACGTCCTGCGGGGCGATGGTATTGCCCAGCGACTTGGACATCTTCTTGCCCTGGCCGTCCACCGTGAAGCCGTGGGTCAGCAGGCCGCGGTAGGGCGCGCGGCCGAAGAGGGCCGAGGCCAGCAGCAGCGAGGAATGGAACCAGCCGCGGTGCTGGTCGTGGCCTTCCAGGTAGAGGTCGGCCTCGGGGCCCTGGTCGTGGTGCATGTCGGCGTGCGTGCCGCGCATCACGTGCCAGAACGTGGAGCCCGAGTCGAACCAGACCTCCAGGATGTCGGTGCTCTTGGTGTAGTGCGCGGCGTCCTCGGCGCCCAGGATGTCCTCGGCGGTCACGCGGCTCCAGGCCTCGATGCCGCCTTGCTCGACCATGGCGGCGGCCTGGTCGATGATCTCCATGGTGCGCGGGTGCAGCTCGCCGCTGTCCTTGTGCAGGAAGAACGGCAGGGGCACGCCCCAGCTGCGCTGGCGCGAGATGCACCAGTCGGGGCGGCCGGCGATCATGTCGCGCAGGCGGGCCTTGCCGTTTTCCGGGTAGAACTGGGTCTGCTCGATGGCTTCGAGCGCGATCTGGCGCAGCGTCCGGGCCGGCTTGTCGCCGGCCTTGGTGAACACGCCTTCGCCTTCGTCCATGCGGATGAACCACTGGGCGGCGGCGCGGTAGATCACGGGCGTCTTGTGGCGCCAGCAGTGCGGGTAGCTGTGGGTGATGGCCGTGGTGTCCACCAGGCGGCCGGCCACCTTCAGCGCGTCGATGATGACGGGCACGGCCTTCCAGATGTGCTGGCCGCCGAACAGCGGCAGCTCGGGCGCGTAGACGCCGTTGCCCTGCACGGGGTTGAGGATGTCCTCATAGGCCATGCCGTTGTTGACGCAGGAGTTGAAGTCGTCCAGGCCATAGGCGGGCGCCGAGTGCACCACGCCCGTGCCGTCGTCGGCGGTGGCGTAGTCGGCCAGATACACGGGGGAGATGCGGTCGTAGCCCTTGTCCACGTGCGCCAGCGGATGCCTGAACGGCATGTGGTCGAGCTTTGCGCCCTGGGCGCTGGCCACGACCCGGCCCTCCAGCTTCCAGCGCGCCAGGCATTTCTCGACCAGGGCCGATGCCACGATCAGCAGGCCGCGTTCGGTGTCCACCAGGCTGTATTCCAGCTCGGGATTGACGTTCAGTGCCTGGTTGGCGGGGATGGTCCACGCGGTGGTGGTCCAGATCACGATGAAGGCCGGCTTGTCCAGCGACGGCAGGCCGAAGGCCGCGGCGAGCTTCCCGGGCTCGGCGGCGGGGAACATCACGTCCAGCGTCTGGCTCTGCTTGTCGGCGTACTCGATCTCGAACTCGGCCAGCGAGGAGCCGCAGTCGAAGCACCAGTACACGGGCTTGAGGCCACGGTAGACGAAGCCGCGCTCCATGACGCGCTTCAAGGCGCGCAGTTCGCCGGCCTCGTTGGCGTAGTCCATGGTCTTGTAGGGGTGCTCCCAGTCGCCGAGCACGCCCAGGCGCTTGAAGTCCGCCATCTGCTGGGCGATCTGCTCGGTGGCGAAGGCGCGGCTCCTGGCCTGCATCTCGTCGCGCGGCAGGTTGCGGCCGTGCAGCTTCTCGATGGCGTTCTCGATGGGCAGGCCGTGGCAGTCCCAGCCCGGCACGTACATGGCGTCGAAGCCTTCGAGCTGGCGGCTCTTGACGATCATGTCCTTGAGCGCCTTGTTCACCGCGTGGCCGATGTGGATCTTGCCGTTGGCGTAGGGCGGGCCGTCGTGCAGGATGAACTTGGGTGCGCCGTGGCGCGCGTCGCGCAGCTTCTTGTAGATGCCCTTGTCCTCCCATTCCTGGACCCAGCCCGGCTCGCGCTTGGGCAGGTCGCCGCGCATGGGAAAGGGCGTATCGGGCATGTTCAGCGTGGCGCGATAGCCCGCATTGGCGTTGGAGGAGACTTTCGAATCAGACATGGGGAACCTTGAAAGCAGGCCGCGGCCCGGACCGTCCGGACCGGACACGGAAAATGGGGAGGAAAGCCTGGTGCGCACCCGCGCCCGGGCAGGTGACGGAGAGCGTCAAATTCGGTCGCGCGTGGTCTGGCGACGGGTCTCGGTGTAGGTGGGCGTGTGGATGGTGGCGAAGAACGCGCGCGCGTCGTCGCAGTCCTTGGCGATGCCGGCAGTGAGGGCGTCGAGACTGTCGTACTTCAGTTCGTCGTGCAGTTTGTGCAGAAGTTCCACGCGAATGATTTTACCGTAGGCCTCTTCCCCACCCGGCTCGCCAGGCCAATCGAGGCAGTGGGTCTCCAGCAGCACGCGCCCGCCGTTGACGTCGGCGGGGTCCAGCGAGGGCCGCACGCCCAGGTTGGCCACGCCGCGCAGCGGCTGCCCGTGCAGGCCATGCACCAGCACCGCGAAGATGCCGCTGGCCGCCGGCTTCCAGTGGTTGAAGCGCAGGTTCAGCGTGCGAAAGCCGTCGCCTGCGCCGTGGCGGCTCTCGGCCAGGCGGCGGCCGAGCTTGCGGCCATGCACCACATGGCCGGAGATGGTGTAGGGATGGCCCAGCAGCCGCGCCGCATCCTGCATGCGGCCTTCGGCCAGCGCCGTGCGCACATGGGTGCTGGACACGCGCAGGCCATGGACTTCGTAGCTGTTCATGCGCGCCACGTCGAAGCCCCGGCGCTGGCCGGCTGCATCGAGCATGGCGTAGTCGCCCGCGCGCTGCGCGCCGAAGCGGAAATCATCGCCGACCAGCACGTACCTGGCGCCCAGCCCGGCCACCAGCACTTCGTCGATGAAGGCCTGGGGCGGCTGGCTGGCCAGTGCCTGGTTGAACGGCAGCACCACGGTCTGGCCCACGCCGCAGCGCGCCAGCTCCGACAGCTTGTCGCGCAGCGTGCCGATGCGCGCCGGCGCGATCGCGGGCCGGCCCAGGGCCTGGGCGAAGTAGTCGCGCGGATGGGGCTCGAAGGTCAGCACGCAGGTGGGCACGCCGCGCTGGGCGGCTTCCGCCGACAGCAGGGCCAGCATGGCCTGGTGGCCCCGGTGCACGCCGTCGAAGTTGCCGATGGTGACCGCGCAGGCCGGCTCTCGCCCTGGATGATTGAAGCCTCGGAAAATCTTCATGGGACGCTTTGTTTTCAATAGCGGCTGGCACGCGCTGGCCCAGCGCAGGCTGTCAATCCGACATGGAAACAGAGTATATTGCCTCGGTCAGGTTCGCCCGGCGGGCACCTGTGCACTGGCTGCATTCCCGTCCACCATGGTGTCAGAGGAGGCGTGTCGTGAAGGTCTTGAAGCTGTCGGCCCAGGGGCTGCCCCAATCCTGGATCTCGCTGGAGCAAGCGGCGCTGCATTACGCGGCGGACGAGGTGCGCTGGGAGTCCGGGGCGGAGATCGCCTGCTTTCGCGGCGGCCACAATGCCGTCACGGGCTGCCAGTCGATCATCCGCATCAACAGCATCATCGGCACGCGCGGCGCCCCGTCCATCAATCCGCACAGCCTGCAGCCCGGCCTGACCAATGGCAAGCTGTTCGCACGCGACCGCTGCATCTGCGCCTATTGCGGCAGGCTCTTCCATGAGAGCGAGCTCACGCGCGAGCACATCGTGCCCATCTCGGCGGGCGGCGGCCACCAGTGGATGAACCTAGTCACGGCCTGCCGCTCCTGCAACCACCGCAAGGGCGCGCGCACGCCCGAGCAGGCGCGCATGCCGCTGCTGTATGCGCCCTACGTGCCCAGCCTGTGGGAAGACTTCATCCTGCGCAACCGGCGCATCCTGGCCGACCAGATGGAGTTCCTGCTGCTGCACGTGCCCCGCAGCTCGCGCTGGTCCCGCGATGGAGGGACTGGGCACCATCCGGCCCAGGCTTAGGGCGTGCCGTGGGGCGCGGGAGGCACGCCTTGCAGCGGCGGCAGCGGTGCCAGGGTCAGCGCAAAGCGGGTGCCGCCCTTGTCCGAAGGGCAGGCCTGCACATCGCCTCCATGCAATCGCGCGATGCGCCGTGCCACCCACAGGCCCAGGCCGAAGCCGCGGGTCTGGTCGGTGCGTTGCCCGCGCTCGAAGCGTTCGAAGATGCGTTGCGCCGCCTCGGGTGACAGGCCGGGCCCCTCGTCGGAGACCGAGAACTGCAGCATGCCCTGTGCGTCCAGGCGCGCCTCGATGCTGATCTCGCCCGCCTTGGCGTATTTCACGGCGTTGTCCACGAGGTTGGACAGGCCCATGCGCACCAGGTGGGGGTCGCATTCCCACTGCACTGGCGCTCCGTGGGCCGACAGCCGCAGCTGGTGGCGCGGGGACCAGTGCACGAGCTGCGCCGCATCCTCGAGCAGCTGCGTGACCGGCACATGGGCGCGGTGCAGGGCCAGCGCGGGGGCGTCGAGCCGGTCGCTGATCAGGCAGTTGTCCACCAGGGCCGTCAGGCGCCGGCAGGCGCGCCGTATCTGGGCTGCGCGCTCCAGCAGGGAGTCGACGTCGCTGGAGGGAAAGCTCAGCTGCTCGGTGGCAGCGCTGTCCACCACGGCCAGCGGGGTGCGGAACTCGTGGTTGACCATGTTGAAGAACTGGCGCTGCTCCAGGCGCAGCTTGCGCTCGCTGTGCAGCGCGGCCTGCAGCGCGTTCTGGGCCTGCAGCAGCTGCGCCGTGCGCTGGCGCACGCTTTCCTCCAGCGCATGCTCCGACCTGGCCAGGGATTGCAGCAGCTGGGCCTGCCGGGCCATCGACTTCTGGAACCTGTCGACCAGGCCGGCGCCCACGGCCACCGTGATCACGATGTTGACCAGCAAGGTGTTGAGCTGCCAGAAGATGCTGGTCTCGATGATCGGCAGGCGGGTCAGGCCCACATAGGCGGCGGTCGCATAGATCCCCATGAGTCCGTACATGGTGCTGGGAACGACCATCAGCACGTTCACGAGGCTGGCGCTGGCGCGCAGCAGGTTGCTCCAGGCCACGATGGCGAACAGCGCGCTGATCGCCCAGGGGGCGGCGACACCGATCCAGGCAACCTCCGGGTAAAGCCCCAGGGGGATGCTGGGCAGGCACAGCAGGGGCACCAGGCCCAGGGCCAGCAAGGCCTTGTCCATGCGGCGCCAGCGCGTGCCGCGCGTCAGCAGTTCGTGCATCTGCCAGGCCAGGGCGGCGGGCAGCATCAGCGTGCCGAGGCTGACGGCCAAGTCGCCCCAGTGGGCCAGATCCTCCGGAAGCCATATCTGCAGATAGCCGCGGTCGCTGGCGCCATGGATCAGCACGGCGACGGCTGCCACCGCCATGGCCGTGAGGCTGCGCATCTTCCAGGCCAGGGCCGCGCCGATGATCAGCAGGGCCAGCATCAGATTGATGCCCTGGTGCACGCCGGACGCCCACTCCACGCTGGACAGCTGGCTCATCAGCCCCGTGCTGCGCCATATCGTGGCGTCGAGCTGCAGGGGGCCGGAAGTCTGCACGCGCAGCCAGAAGGGCTGGCCCTCGATCAGCGCGAATGCCAGGGTCCGCACGGGGACACGCTGCGCGATCGAGCCCGCATCGCCGCCGTGGCGCTGCAGCCATGCATCCGCGCTGCGCTGGTACAGCGTGATGTGGTCGAGATGGCTGGGCAGGATCTCCAGCCACAGGGGGTCGTGCCCTGCGGGGATGCTGCCCTGCGCGATGGCCGGCGCCTGGACCTTGATCCAGTAGACGTCGCGGGTATAGCCTTTGTTCAGCGCGGTGTCGAGCAGCGCGAAGGCCGAATCGGGCAGGGCGGCGACCTCGGCCACGTCCAGCCGGCCCTGCGGATCGGCAAGCACCTGCATGGGCAGGTCCGGGCCCAGCTGCAGGCGCTGGGCGGGCTGCGAGAGAAAGGCGGGGCTCAGGATGAAGCAGATCACCAGGCCCAGCGAGAACACCAGCCAGCCCGGAAGCACCAGCCTGTGCAGAAGGCGCATCATGCCGCGGCCTCGTGCGCGGCCGGGCCGTCCCGGTGGACGGACGCGTCCGGATCTTCCCGGATCTCGCGCGGCAGCGTCAGGATGAAGCAGGTGCCGCCCCGCTCCGAAGCCATGACCTGGACATCGCCGCCGTGCATCTGGGCGATGCGCCGGGCCACCCACAGGCCGAGTCCGAAGCCCCGGGTCTGGTCGGTGCGCTCGCCGCGCTCATGCAACTCGAAGATGCGCTGGGCCACCTGCGGCGACAGGCCGGGCCCCTGGTCGCTGACGAGAAGCTGCAGGCCGCCCTGGTCATCGGTGCGCGCGAGCACGGCAATCTCGCCGGACCTGGCATATTTCACCGCGTTGTCCACGATGTTGGACAAGGCGATGCGCACCAGCGTCGGGTCGCACTTCCACTGGTGCGGCGCGGCCGCGGTGTCCAGCGCCAGATGATGGCGCCGCGACCAGTGCACGAGCTGCACGGCATCGTCGATCAGATCCATCAGCGGCACTTCCTCGAGCTGCAGGCTGAAAGCCGGCGCATCGAGGCGGTCGCTGACCAGGCAGTTGTCCACCAGGGCGGTCATGCGCCGGCAGGCGCGCCGGATCTGGGCCGCGCGTTCGAGCTGGTCGTCGATGTCGGTGGAGGGAAAGCTCAGCTGCTCGGTGGCAGCGCTGTCCACCACGGCCAGCGGGGTGCGGAACTCGTGGTTGACCATGTTGAAGAACTGGCGCTGCTCCAGGCGCAGCTTGCGCTCGCTTTGGAGCGCGGCCTGCAGCGCGTTCTGGGCCTGCAGCAGTTCGGCGGCCCGCAGCCGCACACGCTCTTCCAGCGCATGCTCCGAACGGGCCAGCGATTGCAGCAGCTGTGCCTGCCCATCCATGGATTTCTGGAACTTCTCCACCAGGGTGGCGCCCACGGCGATGACGATCAGGATGTACAGCAGCAGCGATTCGAGCTGCCAGACCATGCCTGCCTCCACATGGGATGGCACCATGCCCGTGAACGCCAGCGCCACCTGCAGGCCCATGATGCCGTGCAGCGTATAGGGCACGGCCATCAGCACGTTGACCAGGGTCGCCCCCTGGCGTGCCAGATTGGTCCAGACCACCACGGAACTGAGCGCGCTGACCATCCAGGGCGCGCTGACGGCCAGCCACGCCCACTGGGTATAGCGGTCCAGCGCAATGCTGGCCAGGGCCAGCAGCGGCGCCAGGACCAGCACCAGCAGCATGCGGTCGATGCGGCGCCAGGCGGTGCCCTGGGTCAGCGTTTCGCGCGCCTGCCAGGCGAAGGCCGCGGGCAGGAGGAAGGCGCCGATGCTGACCCACCGGTCGGCATGCAGCGTCCAGGAGGCCGGCAGCCACAGCTGGGCATAGCCGCGCACGTTGGCGGTATGCACCAGCACGACAAAGGCCAGCAGGGTCATGGCCCTGAGGCTGCGCATGCGCAGCGCCAGGGCCGCTCCACCCAGCAGCAGGGTCAGGGCCAGATTCACGCCCTGGTGCAGGCCCGATGCCCATTCCACGCGGGACAGCCAGGCCATGAGCGCCGTGCTGCGCCAGACCCTGCCATGCAACTGCATGGAGCTGGTGGTTTCCAGGCGCAGCAAAAAGGGCTGCCCCGCCCGGAGAGGGAACACCAGCTGGCGCACGTGCACACGCTGGGCCATGGGCACGGTGTCTCCGCTGTGCCTGGCCTGCCACCGGCCTGCCTCCTGCTGGTAGAGCGTGACCTTGTCGAGGTAGGTGGGCGTGATCTCCAGCCACAGCGGATCATCGGCGGCCAGCGCGCTGCCGGTGGCGCTGGCCGGCGCTGCCACGCGTATCCAGTAGGCTTGGCGGGTATAGCCGCGGTTCAGGGGCGCATGCAGTGTCTCGAATGCCTCGTCCGCCAGGGCGGCGACCTCCTGCGGCGCCATGTGGCGGCCGGGCTCGGCAAGCACCTGCATGGGCAGATCGGCTCCGAGCTGCAAACCTTTCTCGGGCGGCGGCATGGTCGTGGGACTGAGGGAGAAAAAGGCCAGCACACCCAGCGATACTGCAATCCATGCAATAAATGTAATTTTTTGTTTGTATTGCGGCACTGTGAGTAATTGTGAGTGTTCGTGGGTGGCATGCCCATGCCTGCACAATGAAAATCCGCTCACCAATAGGCAAACATCATGCAGCAGACCCTAGAGCCATCGGTGGAGTTCACGATCGCCGTCGTGGAGGACGATGAAGACATTCGTTTCAATGTGTGTCGATTTTTATCAAAATCCGGCCTCCGCTCGTGGGGTACGGATTCTGCCGAAGACTTTTATGTGCGGCTGCTGCGCGACAGGGCGGATCTGGTCGTGGTCGATCTGGGACTGCCGGGCGAAGACGGGCTGAGCCTGGTCAAGCGCCTGACCGAGCAGGAGGTGCCCGTTGTCGTGCTCACGGCGCGTGGCGATCTCGACAGCCGGATCGCGGGACTCAATGCGGGGGCGCTGCAGTATTTCGTCAAGCCCACGGACATGAATGAACTGGTGGCCGGCATCCGCTCGCAACTGCGCCGCGGTGGCGGCCAGGCGGCGGGCAAGGCGCCCGGCCCCGTGCTCAACTGGCGCCTGGATACGCTGACGGCCTGCCTGGTGGCGCCCAACCGCCAGATCATTGCGCTGACCAGCCGCGAGCTGGAGCTGCTCAGCTGCCTGATGGCCACGCCTGGCGCCATGGTCAGCAAGCAGACGCTGATCGAGGCCATGGGCTATGCCGATGTCGATGATGGCTTCCACCGCATCGAATCGCAGCTGACGCGGCTGCGCCGCAAGACCCTGGATGTCTCGGCCATGTCCCTGCCGGTGCGGGCCGTCTTCGGCCGGGGGCTGGTGTTCGTGCCCTGAGCGCCCCGGGGCAGGCGCACGCCTGTGCGAGGGGACGCCATGGGCGTGCGGCTCCTGGATCTGTGGTGGAATACGGGTTTACCCTTGAAGACCCCCATGATCGTCCGTGATCGCCCCGCCGGCCTGAGGCTGTTTCTGATTCTGCGGGGCTCGGTGCTCCAGCGCATCCAGGTCACGCTGCTCGTGAACATCGTGTTCGCCGCCCTCATCACCCTGGTGCACGGCAACCTGTTCGACGTGAAAATCACGGTCACGCCCATTCCCTTCACGCTGATCGGCCTGCCACTGGCCATCTTCCTGGGCTTTCGCAACAACACGGCCTACGACCGCTACTGGGAAGGGCGCAAGCTCTGGGGCGAGATGGTGATCTGCGCGCGCACGCTGGCGCGCCAGTGCCAGAGCCTGATCGTGCTGGATGCGGCGCCCGACCCGCGCCAGGCCGCCACCGACGTGCGCGTGCGCATGGTGCACCGGGCCATCGCCTTTGCGCACCTGCTGCGGGCCCAGCTGCGCGGCCTGCATGACGATGCGGCTGCGGGCCGCTGGCTGGTGCCAGGGGAATGGCGCCAGCTGCAGGCCCTGCCGCTGGAGCAGCGCTGCGATGCACTGATGATGGACATGGGGCGCGACCTGGCGCAGTGCGTGCGCCGCGGCGAGATGGACCCCTGCCTTGCCGCCACCATGGACCAGACCTTCACGCGCATGACGGCGGCGGCGGCCTCGTGCGAGCGCATCCGCAACACGCCCATGCCGTTCTCGTATGCGCTGCTGCTGCACCGCACGGCCTACATGTACTGCTTTCTGCTGCCCTTCGGCCTGGTGGACACGACGGGATTCATGACGCCCTTCGTCGTGGCCATCGTGGCCTACACCTTCTACGGGCTGGACGCGCTGGGCGACGAGCTGGAGGAGCCTTTCGGCCTGGAAAGCAACGACCTGCCGCTGGACACCATCTGCCACTCCATCGAGATCAGCCTGGGCCGCACGCTGGGCGAGACGGACCTGCCGCCGCCGCTCAGGCCCGTGGACTACCGCCTGACCTGAGGCGCGCTGGCTCGGGGGGAGCCGGTCGGCCGCACGTCATCGATTCCGATGATTGCGGCACCGGCCGGTTTCTGCTGACATGGCGTCCACGATCCGCCGCCGCAATGGCGCTGCGCCAGGCATGCGGGCGACGGCTCCGGACGGAAACCGAGGGGGGGACAGCATGGCACAAGTGCACAGCACCGCCGGTGTGGATTCGTCGCGCCAGTTGCTGCGGTGGCAGCAGATCATGGGCGAGGTGTATTACCGCGTCGACATCGTCGGCGACCGCAAGCACGGCATCCGGGGCGAACTGTCCGAGCAGGCGCTGGGCCGCGTCAGCCTGACGCGCTTCGACTCCGACCGGCAGCGCGTGCTGCGCACCCGCAGCCACATCGCCAGCGACGCCGACGACAGCTACGTGCTGGTCTTTCCCGAAACCGGGCCGCTGTATTTCGCGCACCAGGGACGCAACGGCTACGTGGACGCCGGCGGCTACGTCATGGTGCGCAGCAGCGAGTACTACGAGCTGTCCTGTGCCGACAATTTCCGCAACACCACCATCCGTGTGCCCGCAGCCATGCTTGAAGCGGAGTATCCGCACGTGTGGATGCATTGCGCGAACCGGCGCGGCGGCGCCAGCGGGGTGGCGGCCGTGGTGCTGGGCTTCGCGCAGTCGGTCTGGGAACTGGACGAGCCGACGCGCCAGCGGCTCGCCCCCGAACTGGCGGGCGAGCTGGCGCGCCTGGTGGCCATCATGCTGCGCGGCGAGGGCGAGGCCGGCGCACCCCCGCCAGGCCGCGGGCGCTCGGCGGCCTGGCTGTACCGCGAGATCGTCAGCCGCATCCGCGCCGGCGACGGCGAGGCCGCGCTCAGCGCGGCGCAGGTGGCGCAGCAGCTGCGCATCTCGCCCGGCTACGTGCACCGGATACTGGCGGGACACAACACCAGCTTCGGCCAGCAGCTGCGCGATGCCCACCTGCAGCTGGCCTACGAGATGCTGGCCGATGCCCGCTGGTCCCACCTGTCGATCAAGGAGGTGATGTACCGCGCCGGCTTCACCAACTTCTCCCATTTCTGCTACGCGTTCAAGCAGCGTTTCGGCTGCACCGCCGGCGATCTGCGCCAGGGCCGGGCGGCGCCGGGGCCGCGCGGCTAGCGTGGTGCGCAGCAATTGACGGGACGCCACAGTGGGGCGCGCGCGGCGCCCGCCAAACACACTGTGCACTGCGGCCACATTCCCGCGCGGGGGCGCTGATATCTTGGTTCACGCCGATATCCACCCAAGGGGAACACGATGAAACCGATACCCGATCCCGGCCTGGCGGAGGAATTCCGCCGCCATCCGTGCGGCCAGCACAGCGAGGCGCTCAAAAGGTTGCTGGAGCGCTTTCGCAGCGCGCCCATGCCCGGCAAGCATGTGCTGGTCGAGCTGGCGCATTTCGGCCCCTGGCAGGCCGCACGCCTGGGCGCCACGCGCGGGGCCCCCGTCGAGCCCATCGAGGGCGCGGTGTTCGACCGCATCGAGGACGCCGAATGGTTCGTCTTCAAGGCACGCTGGCAGCAGCACTTCGGGCAGGCGCTCGCGGACTGACGGCACCACGGACACCACGAACCAGCACGGGGGAGACATCCGATGAACAGCATGACCGGCTACAGCGACAAGATCAGCGTGGCGGCGGGCGAGACCATCGCCTTCAAGGTGAGCACGCGGCCCGCGCGGCCCTACGAGGCGCGGCTTGTCCGCATCATCCATGGCGACATGAACCCGCAGGGGCCGGGCTACAAGGAGGAGCACATTCCCAGCAGCATCGAGCGCACCTACGACGGGCGCGAGCAAAAGATCCACTGCGGCTCCTTCGCCTGGGTCGGCGGTAGCCGCCACATCGCAAGGCTGCGCTCGATGACGCTGCAAGCCATCGTCTGGCCGACCCAGCCCGGCGGGCGGGCGCAGACCGTCATGTGCCTGTGGAATCCGCAAACGCAGCATGGCCTCAGGCTGGACATCAATGCGCGCGGCGAACTGGAGGCCGTGCTGGCCGGGCCGGCCGGGAGCGAGATCCTGGCCAGCGGCAAGCCGATGCTGGCGCGCGAATGGTATTCGGTGGCACTGTCCATCGACGCGCAGCAAGGCACGGTCACGCTGCGCCAGATCCCGCATCGTGTCTATGCCAAGGTCGACGACGCGGCCTGCGTGCAGCAGCGCATGGCGGCCCCGGCCCTGGACGGCGAGACCCTGCTGGGCTTTGCCGCGACGCCGGCGCTGGCGGGCGCGCGCGTCGTGGGCCAGGCGCTGATGAACGGCAAGATCGACCGCCCGCGGCTGAGCGCCCGTGCGCTGGACGAGGCCGAGATCCGCGCGCTGGAAGATCCCTGTTTTTCCGGCATGCGCACGAACGGCGTGGTGGGCGTATGGGACTTTTCGCGCCGCATGGAATCCGAAACCATCGAGGACATCAGCGGCAACCAGCTGCATGGCCGCACGGTGAACCTGCCGGTGCGCGCCATGAAGGGCGCCAACTGGACCGGCGAAGAAATGAACTGGCGCCATGCGCCGCGCGAATACGGCGCCATGCACTTCCATGATGACGCCGTGCACGACGCGGGCTGGGACACGGATTTCGCGCTGACCGTGCCCGAATCGCTGCCCTCCGGCCTGTACGCGGCCCACCTGCGCTGCGGCGACGACGAGGAATTCATCCCCTTCGTCGTGCGCCCCGTGCCGGGCAAGACGCGCAACCGCATCGCCTACCTGGTGCCCACGGCCAGCTACATGGCCTATGCCAACGAGCACATGCCCACCGATGCGCCGCTGGCGCAGCTGCTGACCGACCAGGTGGCCATTCTGCGCAAGAACGACCTGTTCCTCAGCCAGCAGCGCGAGTACGGCAACTCCTGCTACGACGTGCACAGCGACGGCGCGGGCGTGTGCTATACCTCGCGCCTGCGGCCCATCCTGAACATGCGGCCGAAGTACCGCTCCTGGCTGGGCGGCCGCGGTTCGGCGCTGTGGCAGTTCAACGCCGACACGCATGTGATCGACTGGCTGGAGGCGCTGGGCTATGGCTTCGACTGCCTGTCCGACGAAGACCTGCACTACCAGGGCGAGGCGGCGCTGGGCGACCACGACGTGCTCATCACCAGCAGCCATTCCGAATACTGGTCCAAGGAAATGTGGGACGCCGCGGACGCCTTCCGCGCGCGCGGCGGGCGCATCATGTCCATGGGCGGCAACACCTGGTACTGGCGCGTGGCCTTCAACCCGGTCGTGCCGGGCGTGATGGAAGTGCGCCGCAACGAGGACGGCACCCGCGCCTGGGCGGCCGAGCCCGGCGAGTACTACCACAGCTTCACCGGCGAATACGGCGGGCTGTGGCGGCGCCAGGGCCGCGCGCCGCAGATGATCGCCGGCAACGGCTTCATCGCGCAGGGCTTCGATGACTCGTCCTATTTCCTGCGCAAGGAAGGCAGCTTCGACCCGCGTGCCCGCTTCATCTTCGAAGGCATCGCGCACGACGAGCGCATCGGCGACTTCGGCCTGGTGGGCAACGGCGCCGCCGGCCTGGAACTGGACCATGCCGACCGCCTGCTGGGCAGCCCGCCCCACACGCTGGTGCTGGCGTCCTCGACCGGGCATTCCGACATCTACCAGGTGGTGGCCGAGGAAATCCTGATCAACTATCCCGGCACCGGCGGCACGGTCAGCCCGCTGGTGAAGGCTGACATGGTCTTCTACGAGACCGCGGCGGGGGGCGCGGTGTTCTCGACCGGCTCGATCGCCTGGGCCGGCAGCCTGTCGCACAACGGCTACGACAACAACGTGTCGCGCATCACGCGCAACGTGCTGGACCGCTTCCTGGACCGCACACCCTTCTAGCTGTGAACCGTCAAGAGGTTGTTTGGGACATCGGAGCGATGTGACCAATGCCGCTGTGTGGCCTGTGCCAGTTGTAGTGGTGCTGCCAGCTCGCCAGTGCATTGGTCCGCTCCGCTGAGTTCTGATACGTCCACCCATAGGCCCACTCGCGCAACGCCGACTGGATGAACCTCTCATGGCTTTTATCTGTCTTTTTCTTGTTTTCGGCGCGAAGATGAGTGTGGATGAGGCGAAGGATAAAAATCAGTTAGTGGTTTCTGATGAAGGAGGTGATTCAAGTTTTCGGCGCATTATTCAGCCTATGCTGAATGCAAGTTGTGTGTCATGTCATATGGACGGAACAGCTTCCGCAAACCTTAACCTTCAGCCAGGAAAGTCCTACAAGAGTCTTGTTGGAGTGAAATCTACCGGAAGCCCGCTGGACTTGGTTCGACCGGGCGAGCCGGAATCCAGTTATCTGATGTATAAAATCTTGGGTACGCACACCAGCGTCGGTGACTCAGGCAGCACTATGCCTTTAGGCAGTTCGGGGGCGTCAGCCGAATTGATGAAATCTGTCAAAAAAAATGGAACGAAGACGGCGCTGAGAACAATTAGCAGTTGGAAACTGTGCCATCAAGAAAGCCATTTCGGCGTTTTTCAATGAATACTCAACTCCCCTGCCAGCAATTCCAGTATGGCGTCCACTTTGGTCAGCAACTGCCGCCCTACCGGCCAAACTAGGTTCAGCGGCAGCCCCTCAGTTGAGAGTTCGGGAAGGATTGCAACCAATTCCCCTCGATTGACTTCATCGCACACCAGCCAAGTTGCCAGTTGCGCGATGCCGCAGCCCGCCTTAACTGCCGCAACCTGAGCCTCACCGTTTCCAACTATGATGCGGCCTTCGATCGTGCGCCGCTCAATTTTTCCTGGGCCATGCGCGATCAACCACGGGCCAGTCGTGCCATCAGCCTTTCCATAAAGTACGGCATCGTGCGAGGCCAGATCGGCTGGCGATGCTGGTATGCCGTGGCTCGACAGGTAGGTGGGGGAAGCACAGAAAATCAAGCGTTCACGGCCCAGGTGACGATGGGCCACCGAGGCAGACCAGTGATCCGGGCCGCCGATGCGCACCGCCACATCAATGCCCTCATCAAGCAGATCGACGAAACGATCGGTCAAGGAAACGTGTGAGCGCAAATGCGGATGTTCTTGGGTGAAGCGTAACAACAGCGGCCAGACCCGCAGGCGACCGAATGTCGCTGGAGCGTCCAGTCGCAGGCGGCCCACCGGCTCGCTGCGCTGTGCGGCAAGTACGGCTTCGGCTTCCTCCAGATCAGCCAGCACGCGCACACAGGTGTGGTAAAACGCCGCCCCGGCGTCCGTCAGTGCCAAGCGGCGAGTCGTACGCTCGAATAATCGGGCACTCAACCGATCTTCCAGACGCGCCACACTTTTGCTGACGGCAGAACTGGTCAGGTGCAATTGCTTTGCCGCCGCAGTGAAGCTGCCCGCATCTGCCGTGACCACAAAAGCTTCAATGCCCTTGAGCCTCTCCGATGGAGTCATACGATTTTCTCCATTATTTCGGATTAAAATTCCGTTATAAGATGAAAATATATCTGAAATAAGATTTTATTTCTTTAATACACTGGAGGCAACAGTAAATCCATTCAGGAGATTTTTTAATGTCTTCCCCTGCAGCACAGGACACCGCCGCCTTGGCAGGCCGCAACGCTCTTTCCATTGCCATCCTTGGAGTGTCTGCCTTCGTCATCGTCACGACCGAGTACCTGATCGTTGGGCTGCTGCCTGCGCTAGCACGCGACTTGGAGATTTCTATCTCAGCCGCTGGTCAGCTCGTCACCCTGTTTGCTTTCACAGTCATGCTTTTCGGGCCGGTGTTGACTGCGTTGCTGTCACACGTCGAACGCAAACGCCTGTTTATCGCTATCTTGCTGATCTTTGTCATGTCCAATGCGCTGGCCGCTGTTGCACCGAACGTCTGGGTGCTAGCGGTCGCCCGGTTCATTCCGGCACTGGTGCTGCCGGTGTTCTGGGGCACGGCCAGTGAGACGGCTGGGCAAATCGTAGGGCCGCAACGCGCTGGCCGCGCCGTTTCGCAGGTGTTTCTGGGTATCTCTGCGGCGCTGCTGTTCGGCATTCCTCTGGGCACATTGGCATCCGACGTCATCGGCTGGCGTGGGACATTCTGGATACTGGCTGGACTGTCGTTGGTGATGGCCTTGGCGTTGATGGTCTTCATGCCGACCGTGGCGCGACCGCAGCGGCTGCGTCTGGCGGAACAGACGCGCATCCTAAAAAATCCGTATTTTATTGGCAATGTTGCATTGTCGGTGGTGGTGTTTACCGCGATGTTCACCGCCTACACCTACCTGGCCGACACGCTGGAGCGCATCGTTGGCATAGCGCCGGCGCACATTGGCTGGTGGCTCATGGGCTTCGGTGCCGTCGGCTTGGTCGGCAACTGGCTGGGGGGGCGTTTCGTGGATCGCAGCCCGCTGGGAACCACCGTCGCCTTCTCGCTGCTATTGGGCGTCGGCATGGCGGCGAGCGTGCCGCTAGCAGGTTCGCTTGTACTGTTGGGATTGGCGCTGGCGGTGTGGGGCATCGCCTACACCGCACTGTTTCCCATCTGTCAGGTTCGAGTGATGAAGTCCGCTGCACATGCACAAGCTTTGGCTGGCACCTTGAACGTGTCAGCAGCCAACGCCGGCACGGGCTTCGGCGCGATCATCGGTGGGCTGGCCATCCCGCAATGGGGATTGGGAAGCATCGGCTATGTCGCCACCGGCATCGCGGTGGTTGCTATCCTCATGGCGGTTTGGATTGCACGACTACGTGGTCAATGAGCGACTAGATGTGAACCGTCAAGAGGTTGTTTGCAGATTTGAGCCTGGACATCGGAGCGATGTGACCGATGCCGCTGTGCGGCCTGTGCCAGTTGCAGTGGTGCTGCCAGCTCGCCAGTGCATTGGTCCGCTCCGCTGAGTTCTGATACGTCCACGCATAGGCCCACTCGCGCAACGCCGACTGGATGAACCGCTCGGCCTTGCCATTGGTCTGTGGCCGGTACGGCCTGGTGAACTTGTGCTGCACGCCCAACGCATTGCAGGCCGCCGCAAACTCCCTTGAACGGAAGGCCGCACCGTTGTCGGTCAGCAAGCGTTTGATGCGCACGCCCAGCCCCGCGTAGTACGCCACCGCGTTGTGCAGGAACGCGACGGCTTCGTGCTTCTTCTCGTCAGGATGCATCGCGGTGAAGGCGATGTGCGCATGGCCGTCGATGGCCACGAACAACATCTCCCAGCCTGCACCATCGACCGAGTCACGACGGTTGCCGGTCACGCGATGACTGGGCCTGACGATGCGCCCGAGCTTCTCGGTGTCGATGTGCAGCAGCTCCCCAGGGGCGTCGTGCTCGTAACGAACCACCGGTTCAACAGGCTGCAGGTCGCTGAGCCGCGATAGGCCGGCACGGGCCAGTACACGGCTGACGGAGGAGGCCGAGACACCTGCATGGCAGGCAATGCGCGACTGCAGCATCCGACGGCGGCGCAACTCGACGATGGAGTGGGTTGGGTGTTTGGCGACTTCCAGTCTCTCAAATCCAACCCGGATGAACACCGGATACAACCTATTGAAGCTTCACACCTAGCCTGGCGGCCGTGCAAGAAAAAGCCCCGCGGCTGCGGGGCTTGCCAGGGGGCCGGTGCCGCTCAGGCGAACACGCCGGCCGTGTCCTGCATCTTCTCGGACACGGTGCCCAGGTGGTGCAGCGTGTCGCCGCCCGTCATCTCCATCTGCGTCAGGCGCTTGAAGTAGTGGCTGCCCGCGTATTCGTCGGTCACGCCGATGCCGCCATGCAGCTGCACCGACTGCTGGCCCACGAAGCGCAGCGACTGGCCCAGCTGGACCTTGGCGCGCGCGATGGCCACGTGGCGCTCGGCCTCGGGTGCGCCCATCTTGAGGCTGGCGTAGTAGCTCATGGAGCGGGCCAGCTCCAGCTGCATCTTCATGTCGGCCACGCGGTGGCGCAGCGCCTGGAAGCTGGCGATGGGCACGTTGAACTGCTTGCGCTGGTTCATGTAGTCGGTGGTCAGGTGCAGGGTCTGCTCCATGGCGCCCACGCCTTCGGCGCACAGCGCGGCATTGGCCACGTCCTGGGCCAGCGTCAGCGCGGCCAGGCCGTCGGCGCTGACCAGGGTGGCCGGCGTGCCCTGGCAGCGCAGCTCGGCCGCGCGGCTGCCGTCCTGCGTGCGGTAGCCCTGGGTGCTGACGCCGCTGGCGCCGCGCTCGACCAGGAACAGCGCGATCTTGCCGTCCAGCTGGGCCGGCACCAGGAAGGCGTCGGCCGCATCGCCCGCAGGCACCACGCTCTTGGCGGCATCGACCGTGTAGCCGCTGCCGCTTCTTGCGGCCTTGGCCGCGCAGACATCGAGCCGGTAGCGCGCCTGGCGCTCCTGGTGGGCCAGCACGACCAGGGCCTCGCCGCTGGCCACACGCGGCAGCCATTGGCCGGCGACGGCGGCATCGGCGTACTGGCCCAGCACGGCCGAGGCCACGAAGGCCTGCGACAGCGGCTCCATCACCAGCCCGCGTCCCAGCTCCTCCATCACCACCATCACGTCGATGGCGCCCTGGCCCAGGCCGCCATGGGCCTCGGGCACGGTCAGCGCCGTCAGGCCCAGCTCGGCCAGTTCGCCCCAGATCTCGCGCGAGAAGCCGCCGGCCTCCACGATGGCGCGGCGGCGCTCGAAGGTGTAGCCCTTGTCCACCCAGCGGCGAACGGCGTCGCGCAGTTGCTGCTGGTCATCCGAGAAATCAAAATCCATTTGTCTCACTCCTGATGCTGAATGGGGATGGCGCCCCGGCACCGCCCCCTGAGTCCCAATCAGCCCAATACGGTCTGGGCGACGATGTTCCGCTGCACTTCGTTGGAGCCGCCGTAGATGGTGGTCTTGCGCAGGTTGAAGTAGGTCGGGGCCAGCGGGGCGTTGTCCACCACGCCGCCCGGGAAGTCGCCCTGCCAGCCGGCCTCCATGGCCTCCTCGATGAAGGGCAGGCTGAAGGGGCCGGCGGCCAGCATCATCAGCTCGGCGTAGCGCTGCTGTATCTCGCTGCCCTTGATCTTGAGCAGGCCCGCGATGTCCAGCGGGTTCTTGCCGGATTTCTCGGCCGACAGCACGCGCAGCACCAGCATTTCCAGTGCCACCACGTCGACTTCGAGCCTGGCGATCTCGTCGCGGAAGCGCTGGTCTTCGTAGACGCCCTCGGCCTTGGCGATGCGCTTGAGGCGCTCCAGCTCGCGCTTGGCGCGGTTCACGTCGGCGATGTTGGTGCGCTCGTGGCTCAGCAGGTGCTTGGCGTAGGTCCAGCCCTTGTTCTCCTCGCCGATGAGGTTCTCGGCGGGCACTTCGACGTTGTCGAAGAAGACCTCGTTGACCTCGCACTCGCCGTCCAGCAGCTTGATGGGGCGCACGGTCACGCCGGGGCTCTTCATGTCGATCAGCAGGAAGCTGATGCCGGTCTGGGGCTTGCCTTCGTTGCTGGTGCGCACCAGGCAGAAGATCCACTCGCCGTACTGGCCCAGCGTGGTCCAGGTCTTCTGGCCGTTGACGATGTATTTGTCGCCCACGCGCTCGGCGCGGGTCTTGAGGCTGGCCAGGTCCGAGCCCGAGCCGGGCTCGGAGTAGCCCTGGCTCCACCAGACCTCGCCGCTGGCGATGCCGGGCAGAAAGCGCTGCTGCTGCTCGGGCGAGCCGTAGGCCATGATCACGGGTGCCACCATCACGGGGCCGAAGGGGATGATGCGCGGCGCGCAGGCCAGCGCGCATTCCTCCTCGAACAGGTGCTTTTGCACGGCATTCCAGCCGGGGCCGCCGAACTGCCTGGGCCAGCCGTAGCCCAGCCAGCCCTTCCTGCCGAGGATCTTGGCCCAGTTCTGCAGGTCGTCGCGCGTCAGGCGCAGCGAATGGCGCACCTTGTGCGCGATGTCCTGGGGCAGGTTGGCCCGCACCCAGGCGCGGACTTCCTCGCGGAAGGACTGTTCTTCAGGGGTAAATGCCAGGTCCATGGATGGTGTCTCCTTCAATCCCGGCTTTTGTAGCACGCACGTTCTTTTTGGGTCTGTCCGGGGCGTGACAACTCATGGCATACCCTGAATCAGGCGGCAGGATCGGTGCGCGCCGGATCCTCCAGCCCCAGTTGCGCATAGACATGGGCCAGCCGGAATTCAAGCC